>JBOHGD010000014.1:0-97211 GCA_050699955.1 Pseudonocardiaceae bacterium
CCGCGATCCGCAGCTACCTGGCCACCGCAGTCAAACACGGCATCCGTTTCATCGACGCGCTCACCCTGTTGACTGAGCGCCACCCCTGGCTGCCCACAATTCCGGCCTGAGCACCTGACCAGTCACGCGGCAGGCATGTCCTCGATGTAGCTGAAAACTTCTGCCTGCCGTTTTCTGTCCTCCGCGTGCATGGGCGCGAGTGACAACGAACAGTTACCCGTGAGGACAGTCGTGACGCCGTGTTGGAGCATCGGGTCGCAGAAGGGATCCCAGAACACTGTTGCATCGAAATGCGTATGAGCGTCGATGAACCCCGGCGAGACGTAGCAGCCTGATGCATCGAGTTCTGGCTCCCCGTTGGACCGCAGATTCTCTGCGACTTCCGCGACGACGCCGTACCGAATGCGTACGTCCGCCATATAAATCGAAGCACCCGAGCCGTCCACGACCCGTCCACCTCGGACCAACAGGTCGGCCGTTCGCTGTCCAGTCTTCGTGGTCACCTGTCTCGATCCTCGTTTACAATCGAGGTCAGATTGACCGTCTGCGCCAACACCTCGACCGTTGTAGCCTGGAAGTAGTGACTTAACTCGCTCCAGACGGCGAGTGCCGCGTGGTGGTCGGCGCAGACAGCGAGATCAACCATTGCTGTTCGGTGCTCGGGCCAGGTTGAGATCACAAGGTGCGACTGTGCGAGCAGCAGTACTACCGACAGACCGTGCGGTACATAGGCAAATGTCGTCTCCGCGACTAGTGTCAACCCACTGGCTGTTGCGGCGCGGCGGGCTGCTGAACATATACCTTCACCGCATGTGAGGTTACCACGACAGTCACGGGCAACGATCGCAATGCGGTTTACGACTACTGCCGCTGGATCAGTTTGCATACCCTCTGCCACTCCGCTAGTCTTCAACTTGGCTGTTGAGGGGTGCGATGCACGCCGATGAGGACGAGCCGGGCAAGGATGAGACGGTGCAGCCCCGATCAATTGACTTGCCTGACTAGAGAACGACATGGCGAACTCCTCGGAGAATGCCAATGCAGGCAGCGCGATGGACACCCGCTGCTCGGCCGAGATCTTCGCGGGTCATGCCAGTAAGAATCAAAGGGCCTCGGTAACTGGTCCCCGCGATTACGGCTTGGATCATCCTGGCGTACGGTTTGGTTAAGTCGCTCGCGAGAATGAGCAGTTCCAGGTGTCGGCGCTGGGCAGCGCGTTCGGCCGCACTAGCACCGATGGCGAGCCGTCGGTCTCGGCAACATTCGCCAATAAGCACCATGAGGCGTTCAGTCGATAACCTCGATGGATGGAAGTGGCGACGAAGTTCAACGACCTCAAGAGCGCCGTTCGCTATGAACAGTTGCTCCCGCAGCTTGACGGCCGTGAAGTCTTCCGCCTCGATTAAGATGCCGGGATAGCCATTCAGCTCTCCGATAACTCGAATCGGAAGTTCGGTCGCCTCGAGTTGCGCTCTCATTTGAGCTGGCGTGCACTGCATGTCAAGCGACACAATCTCCAGTATGCATAAGATCGCAGTGGTCGGTTGATCGGTCATGACAGAATCTGCGCAATCCAGGCCGCCAACTTGGTTCCCGTTAGGTCTGCATTAGTGTTTTGGATCTGTGCGATCGGAAGGCTGAACCGTTGGCTGATCACTGACGCCTCGCGTTGATTGATCGTCTGTTGCTCGGTGATCTCCTCAACAGTTCCCAGGTTTCGACGCCGATGAGTGTCGGTGCGGCGGCGCTCGATAATTTCCTGCGGCCCAGCCTCAACAATAACGAGGGCCACTGGATTGTACTGAGGTATGGCGTCGTGGGAGAAGGTGCGTATGCCGTGGCCGTCCAGTATGCTCAGATGATTCTCAAGAAGAATGCACTCGCTCCGACCGTCGCCTGGCGCGAAGTACTCGACGAGGAGACCATCCACCTGGGCATAGATTTGACACCGTTTCTCCCAGGGTAGATCGCCGATCTCATCCTTGTCGCGGAGGTCGTTAGCGACGCGCAGCATGAGGTCTGCATAGTCCCAGGTCTGTATTCCCAGAGTGTTAGCGGCCAGTCGGCCGATCGTGCTTTTTCCAACACCTTGGACACCCGTGATGAGAACAGAGCGCACAGCACATCCTCTTGTCCGAGCAACGCGACGTGACTAGCGGATGAACATACCATCACCGTAAGAGAAGAAAAGATAGTCTGGGTGGTCGATTGCGGCCTGGTACGCTTCGAAGAGTAGCTTCTTCGAACCGGCGAAGGCAGTTGTGAGCGCCATGATAGGCGTTTGCGGATAGGCGAAGTTAGTGATTAAATGATCGACTACTCGGAAGTCGAACGGTGGAGTAACGTACAATGCGGTCTCACGTCGCAGCGTGTCGACCGGTTCATCCATCAGAATATCGTCCGCGTAGCTCTCCAGCGTTCGCACACTGGAGGTTCCGACAGCGATCACGGGTCGTCCGTCCTGCTTCGCGGCCCGCACCAGTTTCAGCGTATCCGCTGTTAGCTCACAGTATTCGGCGTCCATGGTGTGCTGATCAGCATACTTGGTAGCAAGGCTTTTCCAGGTACCGTAACCGACGTGCAGCGTGATCTCGGCAACCTGATGTCCCTTTTCTCGGAGGGCGTTGAGTAGTTCCTCGGTGAAGTGCAGACCTGCTGTGGGGCAGGCGACCGACCCTGGAGCTGAGGCGTAGACGGTCTGATAGTCGGTGGCGTCGGCCGCGTCTGGATCGCGCTGAGCGTTGATGTAGATCGGGATCGGCACCTCGCCGAACCGTTCCATGAAGGTTTGTAGGTCTGTGATACTGGGATCGTGCGCGACGATTCGACCGGTTCGAAGGTCGCGTCCGGACTCGGGTATGGCCCCGACCACGAAACGGCCGCCATTGATAGCCACCGTCGACTCGATGGCTGGCTTCCATGGACACAGGCAGGTGACATTGCTGAGTGAGGTCTCGAACGGCGAGACGACATGCAGGTAGGTGCCGTCATCGGGAACCCGGCGCAGGGCGGCCTTGACAACCTTGGAGTTGTTGACTACTACGAGACTGCGGGCGGGTAGCAGGCTGGGCAGGTCTGTAAAGCGGCTGTGCTCGATCTTCCTCGTTGACCGATCGAGCGTTAGGAGCAGATCTTTGCCCTTGGGACGGGGGCGAGTGGCAATGCGTTCGGCTGGA
This sequence comes from Pseudonocardiaceae bacterium, assembly GCA_050699955.1. Lineage (GTDB taxonomy): Bacteria > Actinomycetota > Actinomycetes > Mycobacteriales > Pseudonocardiaceae. The sequence goes on from JBOHGD010000014.1 coordinate 3,177, forward strand.
AAATCGAAATTGAGTTGTGTGCTCAGCAAACGATCCTCCCTATCAGATACTATTCCTTGGTTATTCTTGCGTACCAGCCACTGCCCGAAGCGGGTGAAGACGGATTGCTTCGCCCAGCCGTCGAAGATGCGAGTGCGTTCCTCCTCGCGCAACGCTGACAGCGGTTCGGTGCAACCGGTCGGGATGAACACGTCCCAGAGAGCCGACCAGGCACCGGGCTGGGGGTCGGTCGTCGGTCGGTCGGCGACCGTGCCGCCATCTCCGGTGTCGGTGAATGTTCGTGGTACGCCGTGTGCGTCGATGTACACGAGGACGCCCTCGAAGTGGCAGTGGCGAGTCGTGGTCAGGTCGGTGAGGCGCGCCACACCCCCGGCGCCCAGCGACTTGATGACATATTTGACGAAAGGTCCGGGGAAGCCGTCGAGTTCGTCGATGTAGAAGCCGCTGTCTTCGATGATGACTGGACGATGAAGTATGCGAAATGCTTGCTGGGCTTTATGTAGGGCCACTGATGTCACGGAGTCGGATTGGATCTCATCGAGATCGAGCGTGACCTGCTCCAACTCGATGCCGGCCGGTGAAAGGTGCTCAACCGCAGTCGTGAACTTGCGTGTGTTGGACGTGACGAAGGCAATGCACTGAGTGGTCATTAATAATTCTCCTCGTCATGATGTGCGGGCAGTAGCCCTTCCTGAGTGGGAACGACCCTGGTCGTGTAGAAGCAATCTATTTTCGTTGGGCCGATGGAAGCAGTCGGTGGACCTCCGGGTAGTCGTCGCGCGATAATGAGCGAGGACACCACATCGCTCGTCTCGTAGGTAAAGGCTCCGGGAACGATACGATCGATCACGAATCCCGATGTGACGAGAAGACCCTGCACTTTGAGAAGCAGTTCGTCGGTCCATGCCTCGGCCAGCAGTGCTGGAACGGCGACATGCACTTCGCCGGTGTACGCGGTGAGAGCCATCGCGACCTGGACAAAACGCAGCATTCCATCGGTCGCGTACGGCGGGTCGGTCACCACGATGTCGAAGGTGTCTCCATACCGGGCCGACACTTGCGCAGCATCCGCCGACGACAAATCCACTCGCTCGGCACTGAGTCGCCGGCGCTGGCCGAGTTCGATCGCTGCGCTCTCCGCTATGGTGATGATGCGCTCATCGATATCTAGCAGAAGGAGATGCTCAGGCTTTGCGGTTTTGAGCAGAGTTACTGTTGCGAGGTCGTCGTCGCCGACAAAAGCGACGCGCGTCTGCGTAATTGGTCTCGAGGAGAGGATCGTCGTGACACGGCGACAAAGTGAATCGAGGTCGACGTGACACTGATCGATGGTGGCGTCGACACTGGGACGAAGAACCCGCGTCTGGACTGCCGCGTGACGCAAGATTTTAGTTGCTGGCTGATCCAACAGTGCCATGCCCAGGGCTAGGGAAACTGCTGCCTCATGGCCTTGCTGCGCAATCTCGGGAAACAGCCCAAGTGTGTTGGCCCGAAGTTGCGACAGCCGTACGGCGTCTGGCTCCGTCGGGCCGCCATGCTGGACTAGACGATGTTGAGCTACTGCCGACAACGGGGTCACGAGCATGTCGCTACCTCGTGGGAGCCCGACTGTACGATCATGGAGGCAACTGGCCGCAGGCTTCCCGCGTGCAGGGAACCAGGCAGTGCGACAGTTGCCTTGGTCGATGCCGTGACGTTCTCGTCTATGCGGATTGCGCGACGATTCGCGAGACCAAGCAGTGTCGTTCGTATCAGGCCATCGTCGTGGTAGTAGATATGCACACCGCGACCACCACTCGACAACACATCAACCGGCTGCATCGCAAGGCGGTCACACAACCGGTGAAATTCCTGCTCCGCGTACTTGAGACAGAACCGACAGAAATTGGTTCCGGGTGTGAGTTCGCAGGCGTGGAGTGCTCGATGCAGTCGATCGCCATCGATGTCAACCGGCACGAATCCATCGAGCGTGGTCAGCTGGCTCCGCCGAGCGATCACATCTCGCGGAATAGTGAAGCGCAGTGGCGTCCACAGAATGCGAACCGGCGGTGACGGAAGGTTCCGCAGCAAGCGGCTCACCGTCTCGGCCCTGTACACTCGGCAGCGCTGCTGTCCGACCACAAAGCGGCCCTGGACCGTGGCGCGACTTAATACAAAGCGAATGTGATGGCGACCGCTCGACAGGGCAATATGCACCCAGTCGGGAACGTGTTTGGGCCACACTCGATCGTACCAGTCACTAATCTCTTCCGGGTCCGGCCGGAAGACCACGAATTCCTTCAAGATCGTCTCTTTTGTCATCGATCGAGCCGCTTGATCCGAGAGGCCTGGCGCAACAATTATTAGCTGCCGAAAACCCAGCCGACTATATTTTGCGACAACGGCCTCTACGTCAGCGACATCAAGCACATAGGATTTGATCTCGATCGGCATAACGCGGCGGTCCAATTCCGCCACTGCATCGATCTCAGGGCGCGAAGCTGGGTTTCCCGAAAGACCCCAAGGCACATTGATGAATAGACGTGTCTGGAGATAGCGTGCCATATGCCGCTGCCCCGCCCGCTCATAGTAGCGTGGTTCGTAGGCGGGCATCGCATCGGTCACCCCACAACCTCAAAACTAATCCAGGCTACCGGGTATCCTTTGGCTAGCTCTTTTTCGAACCATCGCGTGTATTCGCGGACGAACCTCTCCACGCTTTTGCCGCGCCAGTCTGTGCCGATACGCTCTAAATCCTGGCTCGTGGCCGTCTCGAACGGCCGGATCGTGATGTCCGTGATACGGGCAGCGGCGAAGACTGTCGGTGCGCCAAATCGAGGTCCGTATGTCAGGGAGGCACGCCCCGCGCGTTCCAGGCGCTTTATCCATGTGAGTGTCCGCGGGCGGGGCTCAAGGGTCTTGCGTCCGGCAAGGACATCTTCGACTGTCTCCTTAAAGAACTTGATCGTGGGAGTAGCCGCTTGTGGTGATCGCTCAGATGGGATCATGGTTCTCCGGTTATGGTTCCAGCGGTCTTGGACAAGTTAGGACGTCGGCTGACCGCGAGGAGCATCTCAGCACGGTGGTAACGTCGGCGACCACAGCACCGAGCATGGCGACGGTCGGTAACTCGATATTCACTCATGGTGAACGGTACCGCGTTCTTCTCCGGCGCTCATGGAAGTATGTCGCGTGTCTTCGAGCTTGTTCTGCCGACCGCCGCAGCGTCTGTCCTACGGAGCAGGAGCCGAAGAGACAGCCTGTGGGACCGTGGGCCGTCACGCGATCGGTCGTGGTTCGGCATCTGCCTAGCCGGTGCGTTCGGGGTGTGATCTGAGGGTTAGCGTGGCCGGCCATGCGAATGCGTTCGTGCTTCGAGGGGTTGGCCAGTGGTCTTCGCGAGCAGCTGGCCGAGGACAGCGTGGAGCAGGAGTCGATGTTCCCTCTCGGCGTGCTGTTCACCCTGCCCTACCTGTCCGACGACACCGGTCCGGTGGTGTTGCTCAATGCCGCCTCCGAGCTCGCTCGCGACCTGACCCACTGACCCCAGTACCAACTGACCCAATACCCACAGTGGCACCCAGGTCACAGCACCTGGGGTGGTTTGGCGTCGTGCTGTTCGCGGGCGGCGACGGCGGACTCGATGCGTTCCCGGGCACCAGCCAGATGCCGCTCGCACACGGCGGCGAGCTGCTCGCCGCGTTCCCATAGCTTGAGCGATTCCTCCAGTGCCAGACCGCCCGCCTCCAGCCCGCGCACCACCTCGGCCAGTTCGTCGCGGGCGGCCTCGTAGCCCAGCGTCGCCGGATCGTCCGTGCCGCTCACCGCGTCGTCTCCTTACCAGCGCTGGTCACCACGGCGGGCAGCGCGCCGTCGCAGAGCCGGATCCGCAACGCGGTGCCCTCCGGGGCGTCGGTCACTGACCGGAGCACCCGTGTTCCGTTGTCCACCCGCTGGACCACCGCGTATCCCCGGAGGAGGGTGGCCGCCGGACCGAGGGTCCGCAAGCGGGCGGCGGTGTGCTCCAGCCGATCCTCGGCTGCGCGTAGCCCGCCGAGCAGCGCCCGGTCGGCGCGGGCCCGCAGGTCGGTGACGACGCGGAAGCGCTCGTCCAGCGGACGGAGCGGATCGGCCAGCACCGGGCGGCTGCGCAGCGCGCCCAGCAGCCGCCGCTCCCGGTCCACCCAGCCGTAGAGGGCCCGCCGGGAGCGGTCCCGCAACTGGCGCAGCCGCGTGGTCTCCTCGGCGACGTCGGGTACCACGCGCTTGCCTGCGTCGGTCGGGGTGGAGCAGCGCAGGTCGGCGACGTGGTCCAGCAGCGGGGTGTCCGGTTCGTGGCCGATCGCCGACACCACCGGCGTGCGGCAGCTCGACACCGCACGGCACAGCGCCTCGTCGGAGAACGCCAGCAGATCCTCCACGCTGCCCCCGCCGCGTGCCAGCACGATGACCTCCACCTCGGGGTCGCGGTCCAATGCGGTGAGCGCGTCGACGATCTGGCTCACTGCGAGCGGGCCCTGCACCGCCACGTTCTGCACTCGGAAGCGCACCGCGGGCCACCGTGCCCTGGCGTTGCTGAGCACGTCGCGTTCGGCGGCGCTGGCCCGGCCGGTGATCAGCCCGACGCAGCCGGGCAGAAAGGGTAGCGGGCGCTTGCGGCGAGGGTCGAACAGGCCTTCCGCGGCGAGCAGCCCCCGCAGCCGTTCGATGCGGGCCAGCAGTTCCCCGATGCCCACCGCGCGGATCTCGTCAACCCGCAGGCTCAGCGTGCCGCGGCCGAGGTGCACCGACGGCTTGCCGTGCACCACCACCCGGTTGCCGTCGGCCAGCGGGGGCTGTCTGTCTCGGACCAGCCCGATCGGGCAGGTCAGGGTGAGCGAGACGTCGGCCACCGGGTCACGCAGCGTGAGAAACGCCGTTCCGGTGCCCGATCTGGCGCTGACCTGCGTGATCTGACCCTCCACCCACACCGCGCCCAGCCTGTCGACCCAGCCCGCGATCTTGCGCGCGACCGTGCGGACCGGCCAGGGCGCTTCCGGTGTGGTGGCGGGCTCGGTCACGCGGTCACCGGGTGCGGACCGTGCTGATCCGGTTGGACAGCATGGTGACGAACGGGGCGCGGTCCTGGTGGGCGTGCTCATGGTCGAGCAGTGCCTCCAGCTCCGGCAGCGAGAGTCCGCGCAGCTTGCCGCGTAGCTGGGCCAGCGACATCTCGTCGTAGCCGGGCATCGCGAGCGGCGCGCCCGCCGTCGGTGCGGTCGCGACGGTGGTCCGTGTCCCCGGACCGCCCGGTCCGGGGACCACCATGGCAAGGGAGCCTTTACCGGTGTCCCCGTTCGCGGTGCCGGTGCCGTTGCTGTGTGGCTGGGAGTCCTGGGCTGCGTCGTTCTCGTCGTCCTCGTCGAACCGGGCCCAGGACGGGGTGTCCTCGACGCGGTGGAACAGCGAGAACACCTCGTCGCCCTTGATGGCCAGCTCGGTGACCCGCTGCTGGACCCGCATTCCGGCCTGGACGGCGCGGCTGGCTGCGGTGATCGGCAACTCAGCGAGCTGTTCGGGCAACTTGCGGGCTTGTTCCAAGGCGGTGGCCATCAGGCCCGCGGCGACACGGACAGGCAAGGGCATCGGGCGCATGGTCACCAGCCTGCCGCAGGCACCGGTGCCGTGCCCAGCCGGGCTGTGGGAAACAGTGTCACTCCGCGCCATCATGCCGCCCCCCGTAGGGTGGTGACATGGCCAAACGTGTACTGATCGCCCAGCCCCGCGGTTACTGCGCAGGGGTCGATCGAGCCGTGGTCACCGTCGAGAAGGCCCTGGAGACTCATGGCGCCCCGGTGTACGTGCGCAAGGAGATCGTGCACAACCGGCACGTGGTGGAAACCCTGCAGGAGCGCGGGGTGGTCTTCGTGGACGAGGCCGACGAGGTGCCGGAGGGCGCCATTGTGGTGTTCTCCGCCCACGGCGTGTCCCCAGCGGTGCATCAGCAGGCGAGGTCCCGCAGCCTGCGCACCATCGACGCCACCTGCCCACTGGTCACCAAGGTGCATCAGGAAGCCAAGCGGTTCGCCCGCGACGGCTACGACATCCTGCTGATCGGTCACGAGGGCCACGAGGAAGTCGAAGGAACCGCGGGCGAGGCCCCGGAACACGTCCAGCTCGTCGACGGCCCGGACGCGGCCGACTCGGTGACCGTGCGCGACCCGTCCCGGGTGGTGTGGCTGTCGCAGACCACGCTCTCAGTGGACGAGACCATGCAGACCGTCGCCCGGCTCAGGGAGCGCTTCCCCGAGCTGGCCGATCCGCCGAGCGACGACATCTGCTACGCGACGCAGAACCGTCAGGTCGCGGTGAAGACGATGGCGCCCGACTGCGATCTGGTGCTGGTCGTGGGCTCGCGCAACTCGTCCAACTCGGTGCGGCTGGTCGAGGTCGCGCTGGGTGCCGGTGCCCGGTCGGCGCACCTGGTGGACTACTCGCGGGAGATCGACCCGGCCTGGTTGCAGGGCGTGCATACGGTCGGCGTCACCAGCGGTGCCTCGGTGCCCGAGGTACTCGTCCGTGGCGTGCTGGATTTCCTGGCCGAGCACGGATACGGCGACGTGCAGGAGGTGACCACGGCGCGGGAGAAGGTGGTGTTCTCGCTGCCGCGTGAACTCAAGCGCTCGACCGCCGTGGGGCCGCGCTAAGGGTGTGGAGGTCGCCGGTTGACCCGCGTGGTCCCGTGTCCGGGGGTCTGTCTGTTCACCGGGGGGACCGGCTCGGTCTCGGGTCCGGCGTCGGATTGGCGGACGGGTTCGGGGCCCGGTGCGCGGACCCTCGGCTCGCTCGGCCGCTTCCGGACCGGGTCGGCGGGCGGTGTGCGCGCCGTACTGCCGGACTGTCGGCGAGTCCGCTCGGCGGGTGGTATGCGCACCGGGCCGGCGGGTTGCCTGCGGGGCCGGTCGGCGGGCGGTGTGCGCGCCGGACTGCCGGACTGCCTGCGCGCCGGGTCGGCGGGTTCTTGACGCGCCGGGTCGGTGGGTTGCCTGCGGGGCCGGTTGGCGGGCGGCTGCTGGCGAGGCCGGTTGGCGGGCTGCTGGCGGGGCCGATCGCCGGACGTGGTGCGGGTGCGGTCGCCAGCTGGTCTGCGGACCGGGACCGCGGCCTGGTCGTCGGCCGGGGTGTCGGCCGGCTCCGTATCGCGACCGGACGCCGGGCTGCGTTGCGCGGTCGATGGTCGCTGGACGAACAGCCGATAGCCACCGACGGCGAGGACGAGCCCGGTGGTGATCGCCATCGTGGGGAAACCGTTGATCAGAGGAGTTCCGACGGCCAGCGCGGCAGCCGCAGTCCCTCCGCCGGTCGGCACCGAGCTCGCCAGCAGAACCACGCTGGGCACCGTGACGGTCAGAATCAGCGGAGGCTGCACCATCGGCCCGAACAGGGCCCTACGCTGCACCGCGGCCACCGCCAGCAGGCAGCCGAGGACGTAGCATGCCTGGAAGACGATGCCGAGCCGGTTGAGTCGCTGGAGGTCGGCGAACACGCCCACCGCGGTGAGGCCCAGCGCCACGCATACCGCGACCCACCACTGCACGCCGGTGTGGCCGGGCAGCAACGAGCGCTCGTCCCAACCGGGCTTTCGCCGGCCGGTGGGGCGCGCCGGAGCGATGGTCACCCGTTTACCCTAGACCGCCTCGGGTCGTCGCCGGGTCCCCGGTGCAGCTGCTCAGCCACCCAACTCCAGTCCTCACCGGACGGTGTCGCGCTGACCTGGGCGGAGTCGGGATCACGGCTCGTCGGGTCCAGCGCGACGAGCGAATCCGCCGCGGAGGCGACCAGCTCCGCCGCCTGCACGGTCCGTGGACTTCGCTCCACCTGATCGGGGGTGTCGAGCTCGTCGGTGACCACCTCGAGCTCGGTGAACCGTCGCGCGGTCACGAGTACCCGCGACTCCAGCGAGCGCACCGTGCTGTTGTAGGCGTCGACCGCCCCGCCGAGCTGCTTGCCGAGTCTGGCCACATGGCCGCCCATGGTGGCCAGCCGGGAGTGCAGCTCCCGGCCGAGCTCGTGCACCCGGGCGGCGTTGTGGGCCAGCGCCTCCTGCCGCCAGGTGTAGGCCACCGTCCGCAGCAGCGCGATCAGTGTGGTCGGCGTCGCCACCACGACGTGACGCTCGAAGGCGTGCTCCAGCAGCGCCGGGTCGGCCTGCAGCGCCGCCTCCAGGAACGGGTCCCCGGGGACGAAGAGCACCACGAACTCCGGGGTGGGCTCGAAGCGCTGCCAGTAGGACTTGTGCGCCAGCGAGTCGACATGCGCGCGCAGGTGCCGGGCGTGTGCGGCCAGCCGGTCACGCCTGCGGCTCTCGTCGGTGGTGTCGACAGCTTCCAGATAGGCCCCGAAGGGCACCTTGGCGTCCAGCACGATCTGTTTGTCGCCGGCCAGGTGCACGATCAGGTCGGGGCGCACCAGCGCGTCGTCATCACCGCTGGCGTCGGTTGCGGTGACCTGCCGGGAGAAGTCGCAGTGCTCGACCATCCCGGCCAGCTGCACGACCCGCTCGAGCTGCAGCTCACCCCATCGTCCGCGCACCTGGGGCGCGCGCAGGGCGTTGACCAGCTGGCGAGTCTCGCTCTGCAGCTGCTCCGAGGTGCGGTGCATCGCTCCGACCTGCTCGCGCAGCCCCGCATAGGCGGCCTCACGATCCTTCTCCACCGTGCGCAGCTGACCGTCGAGCCGGTGCAGAGTCTGGGTGACCGGGCCGAGCAGTGCTTCGATGGCCTGCTTGCGCTGGGTCGCCTCGCCGTCGGCCTTGACCGACATCGCCGCTGTGACCGTGGCCAGTCGCGCCTCGGCGAGCTGGACGAACGCCTCGTTGTTACGGGAGAGGGCCTCGGCCGACAGCGCCTGGAAACTGTCCTTGAGCTCGGCCTCGCGGCGGGCCAGCAGCCGTTCCCGGTCCGCCGTGGCCGCGTGCTGCGCCTCCAGCCCGGCGCGGGCGCCTGCCAGTTCCACCTGTACCGCCGCGAGCTGCCCGGTGGCCACTTCGGCGCGCGCGCGAGCCTGCTCGGCCCGCGCCGCTTCGGCCTCCCGATCGGCGCGGGCGCTCTCCACATCCCGGCGGGCGGTGGCGAGGTCGGCCTCGGCGGCGGCCTTGGCCGCGTCCGCGCCGCGGGCTGCTTCGGCTACGGCCGCCCGACGACCGGCCGCCGCCAGCAGCCAGCTGACCAGCGCGCCGATCGCGAGACCGGCCAGCAGGGCCACGAGCACCGGAAGATCCACGGCGCACAGCTTCCTCCATGCCGCCGTCAGAACCGGCGAGGCGCGCCGCCCATCACCCAATGAGCGGGCCGGCGGGACCTATCAGGCCCAGCGACCTCAGTGCGGGACGGTCTCGTGCTCCAGCAGCCAGCGCTTGGCCGCCAGGCCCCAGCGGAATCCACCCAGTGAGCCGTCGCTGCGCAGCACCCGGTGGCAGGGGACGAACAGCGCTGCCGGGTTGCGCGCGCAGGCCCCGGCCGCGGCGCGCACGGCCCGGGGCCGGCCCGCCTTGGCGGCCAGTTCGGTGTAGCTGACCGGCGCACCGGCCGGGACGGCGCGCAGCACCTGCCAGGCGTGTTCGAGGAAGGCTCCGCTGCGCTGGCGGACCGGCACGTCGCTGATCGCGTCGAGTTCGCCCCGGTGGTAGGCGAGCACCGCGTCGGTCACCGCGCCCAGTTCGGCGCGGAACCGCACCTTGGCGGGCCGCAGCGCGGGTGCCACCAGCGCCCGCAGCTCGTCCAGGTCGGCCGTCCAGCCGGAGGCGAGCACCGCACCGTCGTCGTCGACCAGGGTGGTGAACGGCCCCAGGGGAGTGTCTACAGTGGATGCGAAGGTCATGCTATCTGCTCCGTTCGGTGAGGTAGTGGGGTGGTGGCGGCCCGCCACAGGTGCATTCCGGCGTAGGAGCGCCAGGGTTGCCATCGCCGGGCCCATCGCCGCAGCCCTTCGGCGTCGGTGGGCAGCCCGAGGGCGGCGGCACCGCGGCGCAGTGCCAGGTCGGTGTCCAGCAGCACATCGGTGGCGCCGAGTACGCGCATGGTCACGTAGCCAGCCGTCCACGGGCCGATCCCGGGAACGGCCTGCAGCTGGGCGCACAGCTCGTCGGGATCCCGGCCCGGGTCGACGATCAGGTCACCGGCGGCCAGCGCGGCCGCGGTGGCCCGGATGGCCGCGATCCGCTGTCGCGGCCCGGTGAGTACCTCCCCTGCGTGCTCGGCTACCGCGGCGGGGGTGGGGAACAGCCGGGTCACGCCGTCCTGGACGGGGGCGTCGAGCGGTTCCCCCAGCGCCGTGGCCAGTCGGGCCGCGGCGGTGCGGGCGGATGCCACCGTCACCTGCTGGCCGAGCAGCGCGCGCAGCACCGTCTCGGCGCCGTCCACGGTGCCCGGCACCCGGATCCCGGGCTCGGCGGCGACCGCGGCGGCGAGCGCGGGATCGGCTCCGAGTACCTCGTCCACCGCGCACGGGTCGGCGTCGGCGTCGAGCAGCCTGCGCAGCCTGCTGACCGCCACGGGCAGGTCTCGCAGGTCGCCGAGGCGCAGTGTGGCGTCCCAGTGCGACGGGGTGGCGCGCAGCATCGCGGTGCCCCAGCCGTGCGGCAGGCGCAGCGTCCTGGCGTAACCCTTCTCGGTCGCGCACTCGACACCGGGAACCGCGCGGGCCGCGAGGAACTTCAGCAGGCCTGCGTCGTCCATCGGGGTCCGGAAGGGCAGTCGCAGGGTGAGCGCGCCCGGGGCGGGCGCTCGGTGGACGGCCCGGCTGCGCAGCTCGGAGGGGGTGGTGGCGTACACCGCCTGCATGGTGTCGTTGAACTGGCGCACCGAGGCGAACCCGGCGGCGAACGCGACATCGGCCAGCGGCAACGCGGTGATCTCCACGAGCACCCGCGCGGCCTGCGCCCGATGCGCCCTGGCCAGCGCGAGTGCGCCGGCGCCCAGTTCGGCGGTGAGGACCCGGTTCAGGTGGCGGGTGGAGTAGCCGAGCCGGGCGGCCAGCCCCGGCACACCGTCGCGCTCCACGACCCCGTCGGCGATCAGCCGCACCGCTCTGGCCACCAGATCGCCGCGCAGGTTCCACTCCGGTGATCCGGGCACCGCGTCGGGCAGGCAGCGGCGGCAGGCTCGGTAGCCGGCCAGCTGGGCGGTCGCCGCGGTGGGCAGGAACGTGACGTTCTGCGGCTTCGGGGTGACCGCGGGGCAGGACGGCCTGCAGTAGATGCCGGTGGTCCGCACGGCGACCACGAAACAGCCGTCGAACCGGGCGTCGCGGGAGGCGACGGCGCGGTAGCAGCGGTCGTGATCGAGCAGCATGGTTCCGATCGTGCCAGCAGGACTGGCCTCGGTCTGGCGGGATTCGGACACGACGGCCGAGACGGCGACCGGGTGAATGGAGCGTTCCAGCCGACGCGCGCCCGCCGAGCCGGCCCTAGGGTTGGGCGCTATGAGCATGAACGGCACGAAGCGGTGGCGCGCCGCGGTGTTGGCGGTGCTGGCCGCTTCCTCCCTCGCGCTGGCCGGATGCAACAAGACCTCGCCCTCGCCCGGCACGGGCACCACGACCCAGCAGCCGGGCAGCGGCTACTGAGCTTGACCGGGCGCCGGGGAGCGGGACCTGGCGGGTCGCCTAGACTCGCTGTCCCGTGAGCCTCACCCTCGGCATCGTCGGGATGCCCAACGTCGGCAAGTCGACCCTGTTCAACGCGCTGACCCGCAACGACGTACTGGCAGCCAACTACGCCTTCGCCACCATCGAGCCCAACGTCGGGGTGGTGGCGCTGCCCGATCAGCGGCTGGACGTGCTGGCGGGGATCTTCGACAGCGCCAAGGTGGTGCCCGCGACGGTGTCGTTCGTCGACATCGCGGGGATCGTGGCCGGTGCCTCCGAGGGTGCCGGGCTGGGCAACAAGTTCCTCGCCAACATCCGCGAGGCGAACGCGATCTGCCAGGTCGTGCGGGTTTTCGACGACCCGGACGTGCTCCACGTGGAGGGCCGGGTCGATCCGGCCGACGACATCGCGACCATCGAGACCGAGCTGGTGCTGGCCGACCTGCAGACCCTGGACCGGGCGTTGCCCCGGCTGGAGAAGGAGGCCCGCAGCAGCCCCCGGGAACGCCGCCCGGCGTGGCAGGCCGCGCAGGCCGCCCGGGAGGTGCTCGACTCCGGGCGCACCCTGTTCTCGGCCCGCGCGGAGCTGGAGTTCGGTGCGCTCGCCGAGCTCAGCCTGCTCACCACGAAGCCGTTCCTGTACGTCTTCAACGCCGACGAGAGCGTGCTGACCGACTCGTCGCGGCAGGCCGAGCTACGCAAGCTGGTCGCTCCCGCCGATGCGGTGTTCCTGGACGCCAAGGTGGAGTCCGAGCTGCTCGAACTGGACGCCGAGTCGGCCGCTGAACTGCTCGACTCGATCGGCCAGCCCGAGCCGGGGCTGCACCCGCTGGCCCGGGCCGGGTTCCACACCCTGGGCCTGCAGACCTATCTCACCGCCGGGCCGAAGGAGGCGCGCGCCTGGACTATCCGGGCCGGCGCCACCGCGCCCGAGGCGGCTGGGGTGATCCACAGCGACTTCCAGCGCGGCTTCATCAAGGCCGAGATCGTGTCCTACGACGATCTGGTCGCGGCCGGCTCGATGACCCAGGCCCGCGCCGCCGGAAAGGTCCGGATGGAGGGCAAGGAGTACGTCATGGCCGACGGCGACGTCGTCGAGTTCCGCTTCAACGTGTAGGAACGAGCGTTTCCGCAGTTCAACGGCGCGCCTTCGGTTCTTGGCCGATGCAGTGTCCGCACCAGCCGGTCCGGTCGAGGGCTGCGCCGCGACCGTCGCAGTAGTCGATCCGGCGTACGCCCGGTCGATCGCCTACCACGCGGGTCGCAGGCTGGGTGTCTCCCCGGGCTGGACGCATCCATCCGACCGGCCCGCCACTATGTGCAGCTATGCCGATGTCTCGTGTCACCTCCCGCCAGGCGGGGCCGCGGCGTCGACTGGGCACCACGACACGCCGCGGAGTACTGGTCGCCCACATCGCCTCGGCCGGTACGTGGCTCGGGATCGACGTCGTCATGGCGGTGTTCATCTTCACGGCCCTGTTGACTGACGACGCAGCCCTCGAAGCGCTGTGTTATCGGGCTCTGGAGGTGTTCGCCGTGTGGCCCTTGTTGGCGACCGGCCTGGTCTGCCTCGTCACCGGGGTCATCCTCGGGCTAGGAAGCAAATGGGGCGTGGTGCGGTACTGGTGGGTCGCCACGAAGCTGGCCCTCACTGTGATCCTGACGGCGCTGGTGCTCATCGCCCTGCGCCCGCAGGTGACCGAGTCCGCCGACCAGGCGAGGCGATGGCTCGCGGGCGAACCGGCAGACCTCGGGATCGGCGACTTGATCTATCCGCCGATTGTGTCGCCGATCGCGCTGATGATCGCGATGACGCTGGCGGTCGTCAAGCCCTGGGGGCCGGTCCGGCGTCGCAGGTGAGACCGAAGCCCTCCCGTGCATCACCTGTCGACCGGCACCCAGGTCCAGCACCCGATCATTCCGCTCGGCTCTCCTCGGCTTTTCCGTCCGCCCGACATCGCTCGTCGATGTCGGGAAGCCAGAAGCAGAGCTCGAGCGTTTTCAGGCTCGCCCAGTGCCCCAGGCGGCGCCCCTGGGCGATCAACGAGAAGAACCCGGCCGCGAACAGTGCTGCGCATCCGGTCACAAGCACCGGGTCCTGGCCGAGAATCAACTCGACGGTCGCGGCGATGAACCCCAGCACCAACGGGGGTGCACAATTGCGCAGCATCAGCCCGACTGCGCGCAACCGGGTCACCTCGGAGGCGACATCCTTATCGTGCAGTTCCAGTGCGGATACCAGCAGGAACGGGTCCGCCCGGAGGTAGTCCCGGTCCCGGGCCGCCGGAACCCGGCCGAGGAACTCCTCGCGTGGGCGCCGCTCGCGCCGCCGTGGGACCAGCCGATTCGCCGCTGCGCCGAGCGGATATGCCAGGTAGCCGAGCAGGTAGCTGGCCACCACGATGACGATCACCAGCAACAGCACCGGCGTCGTGTCCACCACACCGGGGTTGATCCAGTGCAGGCGGACCGCCAGATAGCCGAAGAACGCGAGATAAAGGGATCCGGGGATCGTGTAGGTGAAGAGGTCGAAGATGCCGACGGCGATGGTCACCTCTCGTACGGTAGATCGAGGAACCCGGTGCAGGCCGTGCTCATCGACCTCGGCGGGTGTCGTGGGGCCACTCGCCGCGCCGGCCAACGCGGTGGGTGCCGGGATCCACGCCCGCGCTTACCGCCGAGCCGGCCACAGCGCGGATGGCGGAGCGTCTCGACTGAGCGCTGCGCGCACTCGATTGTCGCGCCGTGACCCCTTTCGTGGCAGATCTCGACCGAATCCGGCACTGATCGCGTGAAACTCATCCAGTTGCACTCTGGGTGTCCGGCCGCCCCGCCGATGTTCATAGTGGGCAAGCACTGCACGTGCGAACAGAAGGGATACGGATGCGCTTACGAGGTGAGCAAGCCCGGCCACTGAACTGATGACCAGTTAGCGAGGAGACGATGACAGGTGCGAGCTCGTGGAGATCCTCCGCCGTGCTCCCACCGCCGCCCCCTGACACCGCCGAGCTGATCGCTGAGGTCCTCGCCGATCGGGACGAGATCCAGCGAGACGCAAAGGAGGCCTCCCACCGAGCCCTACGGGAGGACGAGGCCCCCGGCCGTGGCGGGAGCCACCGCCGCGGTGATCCCCTGTCGTCGTCGGTGCGGTGCCCGATGTGCTGACACCAGCGCAGGGCACCGTCAGGTGATCGCCGTTTCGGAACAATGAGCCGCGCCACCTGCGGTGTCCGGTTCCGAAGCGGCGATCACTGGCGAATGCTGGGTGAAGCGGCCTCAGCTTCCGTTCTTCGGTGCCACGACCTTCGCATTGTCGTCCCATCCGGAGAACGTGATGGAGACGGCCATGGGACCGCCACCTTCTATCCGCAACGGATAGGGCTTGTCGGCATTGTCCGCAACGTGCAGGGTTGACTGACCCGACTTCTCCTGCAGTTTGAGCGCATCCTGGCCGTCCACTTTGTCTTTGCCTGCCAGGACGAACTCCTTGTCCGTACTCAGGATCTGCTGCAGGAATGTCTTCTTGTCCAGCGACTGGCTCAGCGCGGCTACCCGTGGATCATTGGACTCCAGCATCTCGTAGCCATCGCTCGTCGACCCGGGAATGCCCTTCGCGTAGATCGTGTTGCCTGTCTTGATGACACTGACGGTCTGGCCGTTGGACGTCAGGTCGTCCTTGCCGTCGCCGCTGTTGGTCAACAGGATATCGACAACGCTCTTGGTGCCGTCCTGGATCACGGAGCCGGTGATGTGCACGCTGTTGGCGCTGTCGGCGGTCGTCCTGGCGTCGTTGAGGATCTGGTCCGGTGATTTCTTCGACAGATCGTTGCCGCCACCGCAGGCCGCCAGACTCAGGAGCAGGGCCAGCGAGCCGGCGGTGGCCTTGATCCGCAAGGTCACGATTATCCTCTTCCTATCGGTTTCCGACCCGGTCCGGCCGAAGTACCAGAGGGTAACCGCCGAACTCGGCGCCGGCACCGGGCACCGCTGACACCCGACCCGCCGTCAGCGCGCAGGCCGGGTCCGGCGCTGGTGGCGGCGGTCGTCCTGCGGGTGGTGGGGCTTGGTACGCGCGATGGAATCCTCCAGCTTGAGTAGCAGGCGACCCAATGTGCGGACGTCCTCGGCGCTCCAGTCGGCGACGAGGAAGGCGAATCGATCCACCCCGACGTCAACCAGCCTCCGCAGCTCCGCAGCGCCGGAATCGGTGAGGCTGACCAGATAGGACCGGCGATCCTGCGGATCCACGGTGACCTGAACATGCCCGGTGTCCTCCAGCGCCTGGACCTGGCGGGTGACCGAGGAGTGGTGCACATCCAGGGTGGCGGCGAGGTCCGATGGGCGAACCTGCACCGCGGCCGCGACCAGTTGCAGCAGCGCCAGGGTGCTCGCCGCTCCGCGACGCCGGACACGTTCGACGCCACTGCTGATCCGGGTCAGGACAGCGGCCATCTCCCGCACGTCCGCACGCTCAGGGGGCATGGGTGCCAGCTTAAGTGTGTTTGCGCGACTAGCGCAATTATCTGCGCTTCGCGGGCCATGCCTGAGCTTGTGGACGGCCCTGGTTCGTCCTCAGCCCGGCGTGTCGGCGAGCACCCGGTCGATCTCCCCGGCGAGTTCGACGTCCTGGCCGGTGATCCCACCCGCGGAGTGGGTGCTGCACCGGAAGGTCACGGTGCGCCACCGGATGTCGATGTCGGGGTGGTGGTTGCGCGCCTCGGCGATCTCGGCGACCGCGCGGACCGCCTCGATGGCTGCCGGGAAACTGGGCAGCTTTGCGATGCGCACGATCGCATCGCCATCGCGCTGCCAGTCGGTAAGCCCGTTCAGGGCACCCTTCACCTGCTCGTCGTCCCAGAGTTCCGCCATGCCCCCATCCTGTCGTGTCGCCGTCGGTGGTGCAGCAGCGCCCCGCCGAGCCTGCGTGCAGGGGAGGCGGACACACCGTGCACGGGGGGCGGACACGCGTGGGTGGGGTGTGGGGGTCAGGCTTCGCGGGTGGCGATTCTGGCGAGAGCGAGCCCCACGCCGAGCAGGATGTAGCACCCGGCGCGATAACTGCTGGTGAGTAGTCCGTCGAAGGGCATCGGGTCGCGCAGCACGTCGGCGATCGCGGCCCACCCGGTGGTGAGCAGCACCGGCTGCAGCCAGTCCAGGGACGGGATCGCCATGAGCACCCCGAACACGATCAGCCCGCCCAGGGTGGCCGCGAGCACGACCAGCGGGTGGTCGGTTGCCGAGGAGATCGCCAGCGCCACCGCACCGACCGCGGCGAGCTGCCCGACGGTCCATGCCGCGGCCAGCAGGACCCGCAGCAGCGCCGAGCCCGGCCCGATCTGGGTACCGGACACCGTGAGCAGCCCGTGCACGGTGCCGGACGGGCCGATGAGGATCAGTCCGGTGACGATGCCCAGCACCGTGACCACGCCGACCGCGGCCACCGCGACGGCCAGCACACCGAACGCCTTGACCAGGCCCAATCGGCCTCGGCTCACCGGGGCCAGGAGCAGTCCGCGCAGCGTGCCGTGCGCGGACTCGCCGGCCAGCGCGTCGGCCGCCGCCATGGTCACGACCAGCGGCAGCAGCAGCGTCAGCGAGATCGTCAGCGCCGCGACCGGCAGCACCAGGCCGTTGCCCGCCACCTGGGTCAGCAGGCCCGGTCCGCCCGATGAGCTCACCACGATGCCGATCCCGAGCAGTATCGGGACCAGCGCGAGCAGGCCCAGTGCGATCAGCGTGCGCGGGCGGCGGAACACCCAGCGCAGCTCACTGCGCAGCAGCCGCACCAGCGGGGCGTGCGCCGCCCGGACCCGAGGTTCGGCGGCCACCTCGGTCAGGGTGCTCACAGCCCGGCTCCTTCGGTCAGCTGCGCGAACAGTTCGTCCAGCCCGGTTCGCCATCTCCGGACCTCGTGCACCGCGACCCCGGCCTTTACCAGCAGGGCGACCACCGCGGGAGCATCGGTCCCGGCCAGCGCGACCCGCACGCCGTCCGGGCAGCTCGCTGCGCTGACCCCGGCCGTGCGCAGCGCCTCGATCGCGAGCCCTGAGTCCGGTGTGCACACCTCCAGGGCGGGTGTGTCGCCGTCGAGCAGGCTGGCCAGCGAGCCGGCCGCGATCAGCGATCCCTGGGCGAGCACCGCCACATGGGTGCAGGTGGCCTCCACCTCGGCGAGCAGGTGCGAGGACACCAGCACCGTCGCACCGCCGGCGTGCAGTTCGGCGATGATCCGCCGGACCTCGCGGGTTCCGGCCGGGTCGAGGCCGTTGGTCGGCTCGTCGAGCACGACCAGGCGCCGGGGCACCAGCAGCGCCGCGGCCAGGCCCAGGCGTTGCTTCATGCCCAGCGAGTAGGTGCGGTACCGCCGGCTCGCGGCGGCCGCCAGACCGACCCGCGCCAGTGCCGTCCGCGCCGCGTCCGGGATGGCCCGGGTGGGCAGCAGCGGCTCGGCCGCCGCGCAGCGCAGCAGGTTCTCCCGGCCGGAGAGGAACGGGTGGAATCCGGGTCCCTCCACCAGCGCGCCGACGTGCGGGAGCACCTGGGCAGCGGCGGTGGGCACCGCTGCGCCGAGCAGCTCCACGGTCCCCGAGGTGGGCCGGGACAGCGCCAGCAGCATCCGGATCATGGTGGTCTTGCCGGAGCCGTTCGGGCCCAGCAGACCGAGCACCGCGCCTGCCGGTACGTCGAGATCCACAGCGGACACCGCAACGGTCCGGCCGAACACCTTGCGTAGTCCCCGGATCCGGATCGCCGGCGGTTCCCGGCGCGACTGGTCAGCGGCACTGGTCTCGGTGGCGGAGGCGGCCGTCACCGGGTCAGCGCCGCTTCGAGCACCTGCAGCGGAACCGCTCCGGCCGCGACCCGCCCGTCGGAGGTCACCAGCACGGTGGCCACCGCGGTCTGCACGACCCAGCCGTTGCCCCACGGCCCGCTGGCCGGGTGGCCGATCCGCTTGACCAGTGCCAGCGGGTCGGTCTGCCCTCTCGACGGGCCGTGGGGTGCCATCGGACGCGCACTCGGTGCGGTCGCGCCCGCGGCAGGCAGGTGCCCCAGCACCACCGTGTCCCAGCCCTCGCCCAGAGTGCGGATCATGGGCCCGGCGGTGCCCCGCTGGCCCGGCGGGATCTGCGCCGGTGCGTGGCCGGGCGGGATCTGCGTCGGTGCGTGGCCGGGCCGGGCCTTCCCCGGATCGGGATGCTTGACCGTCACGCCCTCGGGTGGGGTGAACCGGAACAGGGCCGGGTCCTGCGCCCCGACGTCGAGCTTGGTGAAACCGATCCGCAGTGCCGGATCGGTGGAGCCGTTGGCCAGCACGGTGAGCTGCAGCGGCACCCGGGCGGCCGAGTCGATCGCCACCCGGACCTCGCGCAGCAGGGTTCGTTCGGTCGGCTTCGGGGTGAGCACCAGTTCGTAGACCGGCCGTCCGGCGACCGTGCCGGTACCGTCCACGGCCACCGTGCTGCTCTGCCGCACCGCGCCGACCAGCGCCTTGGCCGCATCGGCCGGATCCGCCACCGGGGCGTGTTCGGGAGCCCGCGGCGGATGGTTGCCCAGCGCGGTCGCGGTCGCGGTACGCGAGGCGGAGTCGTAGCGCCACAGCGTCGTGCCGTCCTCGACCAGTACCTGCTCGCCGCTACTGGAGGGCAACGCCAGCCGGCTGCGCCCTTGCCCGTCGGACCAGGCCCGGAAGGTCGTGACCGGCTGGGTGAGCGCGGCAGCGGGGGTGCCGGACATCCCCGGCAGCGCCGGCAGGCCCAGCCCGTTGTCGACTTCGACGGTCCCCCCGAATGCGGGAGCCTTCGCGGTGAGCACCGAGGCGACCAGATCGTCCGCGGACACCGGTGGCAGTGCCGGTGCCGATCCGGCGCTGGCGGGCAGCGTCAGCGCCCCGAGGCCGATCGCGCCTGCCGCCGCGGCCGCCAGCGCCGCCGTCGAGAGCTTCATCGCTTCCTCCTGCAACTCCATGAGATCCATCGATGATGCTGCTCTGCCCCGGCTGAGAAAGGCCTGAGACCTGAGAAGGTCCTGAGACCTACGCTGGGGTCATGCGACTCGACATCCACCGCGCTTTCCCCGAGGGCAGGAAGGCGATGCTCGCCTTCGAATCGGCCGTCAACGCCGGCGAGCTCGATCATGGGCTCCTCGACCTGGTCCGGACCCGAGTCTCCCAGATCAACGGGTGCGCCTTCTGCCTGGACATGCACACCAAGGACCTCCGCGCCGCCGGGGAGACCGAGCAGCGCCTGCACACCCTGGCGGCCTGGCGCGACGCACCGTTCTACACCGCGCCCGAACGCGCAGCGCTGGCGCTGGCCGAGGCAGTCACCCTGGTCGCGGGCACCGAGGTTCCCGACGCTCTCATCGACGAGGCGCGCAGGCACTTCAGCGACGCCCAGATCGCCCAGCTGATCTACGCGATCGGCGCCATCAATGTGTGGAACCGCCTCAACGTCGTTGCCCGGCCCCCCGTGGGCGGCTACGTCGCTGCGCAACACCAGCATGCGTGACGTCGCGGCGGACGCCATCGCGCTGCGGCAGCTGCACGTCGCAGGTACCCCACTGGTACTGGCCAACGCCTGGGACCCACCCACCGCCGCGCTGGTAGCGGCGGCCGGGTTCCCGGTCGTGGCCACCTCCAGCGCGGCCGTCGCCCAGACCAATGGCTTCGCCGACCACGGCCACCTGCCTGCCACGGTCGCCCTCGATGCGCTGGCGCGCCTGGCTGCCGCCGTCACCGTGCCGGTGACCGCGGATATGGAGGACGGCTACGGGCTCGGTGCACACGAGCTCGTCACCGGCCTCATCGAAGCCGGTGCCTGCGGACTCAACGTCGAGGACAGTGACCACCACAACGGCGGGCTGGTCGACGTCGACGCCCACGCCGAGCGGATCGCCGCCATCAAGGACGCAGCCCGCGCGGCAGGCGTCGACCTGGTCCTCAACGCCCGCATCGACGTGCACCTGCGTGGCCTCCCCGTCGAGGACGGTCTGCGGCGAGCCGCCCGGTATCGGGCGGCGGGAGCGGACTGTCTCTACCCCATCGGGCTCTCGGATGTCGGTGCCTTGCGTGAGTACGCCGCCGTCGGGCCGGTCAACGCCCTCTACCGCCCCGGGTCGCCTGCCATCGACGAACTGGCCGAAGCCATGGTCAGCAGGATCAGCGTCGGCGCTGGGCTGTTCACCCTGGCTCTGCAGGGCGTCCGGACCGCGGTGGACGCGCTGCGCGACTCCCGGGACCCCTGGAGCGTTGGCTGAGAGGATCTCAGGGTCCGCGGGCGACTACCGGCATGCTGTGCGCTGTGAGCCCGCGGGTGCTGGTGGTCGATGACGAGCCAGGGGTGCGTCGTGCCCTGGAACGGGGGTTGCGTGCCGAGGGGATGCAGGTCGTCACCGCCGCCGACGGGCCGAGCGGGCTGCGTGCGGCACTGACCGGCAGCTTCGACGCGGTGCTGCTGGACATCGTGTTGCCCGGCCTGTCCGGGTACCGGGTGCTGGAGCGGCTGCGGGCCGCCGGGGTCGCGACGCCGGTGCTGCTCGTCTCGGCCAAGGACGGCGAGATCGACCAGGCGGACGGGCTGGATCTGGGCGCCGACGGGTATCTGGTCAAGCCATTCTCCTTCGTCGTCCTGGTGGCTCAGCTGCGGGCTGTCCTGCGCAGGCAGGCCGAGCAGCGCAGGGAGACGGTGCTCACCCTCGGCGAGCTGGTGGTGGACCCGGCCCGGCGCCGGGTGAGCTGGGCCGGCCGGCTGGTGGCGCTCTCGCCGAGGGAGTTCGCGGTGCTGCTCGCCCTGGCCCGCAGGGCGGGCAGCGTGGTGAGCAAGGACGAGCTGCTCAGCGCGGTGTGGGGCAGCGAGCAGGCGGCCAGCCGTAACGCGGTCGAGGTGTACGTCGGCTACCTGCGTCGCAAGCTTGAGGCGGTGGGGGCCAGCGCGGTCCTGCAGACGGTGCGCGGGCACGGCTATGTGGTCGGTGCGCAGGACGGGCCATGAAACGGTTGCGCAGGGCGTGGGCGGCTCGTCCACTGCCGCTGCGGGTCGCCGCGGTGGTCACCGTGGTGGGTCTGGTCCTGTTCCTGTTGCTGGCCAGGGCCGCGACCGCGGTGGTGCAGCGAACCCTGGCCGACGCCCTGGACGGCGAGCTGGCCGCAGCGGTGGCCGCGGCCGCGCCCTCGGTGGCCTCCGGGCATCCGGCGCCGCAGCCGGTGGGCGGCGACATCAAAGTCCGAGTGCTCGACCGGGCGGGTACCCCGGTCGACGGCAGCGGGCCGACACCGCTGGCCGGCCGGAATGTGCAGCGGCTGCTGGCCGGGCAGCCGGCGTGGACGTTCAGACCCGCGGGTGCCGGGTCCGGGGGCGCCGGGTCCGGGGGCACGCAGGGCCGTGACCCGATTCGCTGGTCAGGGCGGGTGGTGAGCGCACCGGACGGCACCCCGAGGCTGGTGGTGGCCGGTGCCGAGGCGGTGGGGCACGCGGTGCTGGTCGGGCGCACCGCGGTAGCGCTGGCGGTGGCGGCGGTGCTGGCCGCGCTGGCGATGGGGGCGGCCGGCTGGGCGGCCGCCCGGTCCGCGTTGCGACCGGTGGCCCGGATGCGGCTGGCGGCATCGGCGCTGCCCGAGGGCGACCGGTTGCCGCTGCCCGTGGCGCGGGACGAACTGCGGGCGCTGGCCGAGGCGCTCAACGACCTGCTGGCCCGCCGCGACGGGGCCGCCGAGCGGCTGCGCCGGTTCACCGGGGATGCCGCGCACGAGTTGCGCTCCCCGGTGGCCGCGATCCGGGCCCAGGCCGAGGTCGCGGTGACCTACCCGGACCCGGACCTGGCCGGGGAGACCCTGGAGGACGTCGCCGCCGAGGCGCAGCGGCTTTCCGCGGTGCTCGACGACCTGCTCGTGCTGGCCAGGGCCGATGCCGGGGAGCGGCTGCCGGTCGAGCCGGTCGATCTCGTCGAGGCGGTCCGGACCGCCGCCCGCCGGGTCGGCCAGGGAGACGTCGAGGTACGGGTGACCGCCCCCACCCCCGCGGTACTGCGCGCCGCGCCCAGTGACGTGGGCCGAGTGCTGGACAACCTGCTCGGCAACGCTGTGCGCCACGCCAGGCACACCGTGCGGGTGGCGGTCCTGGCAGGCACCGCCGAGGTGCGCATCCTGGTCGATGACGACGGCGACGGGGTGCCCGCCGAACATCGCCTGCAGGTGTTCGACCGTTTCCACCGGGTGCAGGATGACCGCGACCGCGGTACCGGCGGCACCGGACTGGGGCTCGCATTGGTCGCCGAGACGGTGCGCCGCTACGGCGGAACCGCCCAGGTCGGCCAAGGCCCCGACGGTGGCGCCCGGTTCGAGGTGCGCTGGCCGGTCGGTGGCTCCTCACGTACTCCCCACTAGGGACCTGGCCGAAACCGCCGCTGGTGGTCGCGGCGGCGGTGTGCCACCACGGCCGGGTGCTCGCCCAGCAGCGAGCCCGCCCGGCCGCGGTGGCGGGTCGCTGGGAGCTGCCGGGCGGTCAGGTCGAGCCGGGGGAGAGCGCCCGGGAGGCGCTGGTCCGGGAGTGCCGTGAGGAGCTTGCGGTCGAGGTGGTGGCGGGCGAGCCGCTCGGACCGGAGGTACCGCTACCCGGTGGGCGCGTGCTGCGGGTGTACCAGGCGTGGCTGACCGACCCTCAGTCGCGGCCGGTCCCGGTGGAGCATGCCGCGCTGCGGTGGGTGGACGTCGCCGGGTTGACCGAGCTGGACTGGCTGGACGCCGACCGGGTCGTGCTACCCGAGCTGGCGCGGGCATTGCGCGGCCGGTCAGCCACGCCCGGCCGGCAGTTCGAGTGAGAAGAGTCCTGATTCACCTCGCCGGTCACGTACCGCGCAGTCTGGTCAAGTACCGTAGGACATTCCGCGTTCCGTTCTTGGGAGTTCCCCGTTGCCTACGGCCACCCATCCCCGCGTGCGCACCGACCTGCGCAACGTCGCCATCGTGGCGCATGTCGATCATGGTAAGACCACGCTCGTGGACGCCATGCTGCGCCAGTCCGGCGCGGTGACCGAGCGTAGCGAAGTGGACCGCGTGCTGGACTCCGGCGACCTGGAGCGGGAGAAGGGCATCACGATCCTGGCCAAGAACACCGCGGTCAGCTGGTCCACACCCGACGGTCCGGTCACCATCAACGTGGTCGACACGCCCGGGCACGCCGACTTCGGCGGCGAGGTTGAGCGCGGGCTGTCCATGGTGGACGGTGTGCTGCTGCTCGTCGACGCCAGCGAAGGCCCGCTGCCGCAGACGCGCTTCGTGCTGCGCAAGGCGCTGGCGGCGCACCTGCCCGTGGTGCTGGTGGTGAACAAGGTGGACCGGCCGGACGCCCGCATCGCGGCGGTCGTCGACGAGACCCACGACCTGCTGCTCGATCTCGCCGCCGACCTCGAGACCGATGCCGCCGATGCGGTGCTCGACATGCCGGTGCTCTACGCCAGCGCCCGGGCCGGTCGCGCCAGCCTGAACCGCCCCCGTGACGGTGAGCTGCCCGACGCCGAGAATCTGACGCCACTGTTCGACACCGTTCTCGCCCACGTCCCGCCGCCCGCGGGTGACACCGACGCCCCGCTGCAGGCCCACGTCACCAACCTCGACGCATCGGCCTTCCTGGGGCGGATCGCGCTGTGCCGGGTCCGGGCCGGGCACCTGCGCAAGGGTCAGACGGTGGCCTGGTGCCGGGAGGACGGGTCGACCCGCCCGGTGCGGATCACCGAACTGCTGCGGACCGAGGGCCTCGCCCGGGTCCCGGCCAGCAGCGCGAAGGCCGGTGACCTGGTGGCCATCGCGGGGATCGCGGAGATCACCATCGGCGACACCCTCGCCGACCTGGACGATCCGCGTGCGCTGCCCCGGATCACCGTCGACGAGCCGGCCATCGCGATGACGATGGGAATCAACACCAGCCCACTGGCCGGCCGTGGCGGGGGCACCAAGCTCACCGCCCGGTTGCTGCGCAGCAGGCTGGACGCCGAGCTCGTCGGCAACGTCAGCATCCGGGTACTGGCCACCGGCGCACCGGACACCTGGGAGGTGCAGGGCCGAGGGGAGCTCGCCCTGGCCGTGCTGGTGGAGACCATGCGCAGGGAGGGCTTCGAGCTCACCGTGGGCAAGCCGCAGGTGGTCACCCGAACCGTGGACGCCGCGGTGCACGAACCGTTCGAACACCTCACCGTGGACGTTCCCGAGGAACACCTCGGCGCCGTCACTCAGCTGTTGGCGACCCGTAAGGGCCGGATGGAGCAGATCGGCACCGCGTCCGGAAGTGCCTGGGTACGGCTGGAGTTCACGGTGCCCTCCCGCGGGCTGATCGGGTTCCGCACCGAGTTCCTCACCACGACCCGTGGCACCGGCATCGCCCACCACGTCTTCGACGGTTACCGACCGTGGGTGGGTGAGCTGCGCACCCGCCGCTCCGGATCGCTGGTAGCCGACCGGGCCGGTTCGGTGACCGGGTACGCCCTGACGCAGTTGGCTGACCGCGGCGTCTTCTTCGTGGAGCCTGGAGCGGACGTCTACGCCGGGATGGTGGTGGGGGAGAACCCCCGCGCCGAGGACATGGATCTCAACATCTGCCGGGAGAAGAAGCTCACCAACATGCGCTCCTCCACCAGCGACGAGCTGGAGCGCCTCGCCCGGCCACGGTTGCTCGGGCTGGAGGAGGCGCTTGAGTTCTGCGCCGGTGACGAGTGCGTCGAGGTCGCCCCGAACGTGGTGCGGGTGCGCAAGGTCGTGCTGGACCCCACCCAGCGGGCCCGGCAGCGTTCCCGGGAGCGGGTCGACCGGGGGTAACCGGCTGGGGTGCCCACCCCGAGATCCCGGTGCAGCCCGGCTGCGGCAGCATGTCGCCTCGTGAAGACGCCCGGCGGTGTGTGCAGGGTGGTGACGGTGCTGGTCGCCGGCGCCGCGCTCGCCGCATGCACCCCCCCGCCGCTTCCGCTGGTCCCCAGCAGCCAGGCACCCAGCTCGGTCGCGCCTTCGCCGATGCGGGAGGTCGTCGTCGGGGTGGACCATCTGGCCGGCGGCTTCAACCCGCATACCCTGGCTGATCTGACGCCGGTGTCCATCGCGATCGCCGGCCTGCTGCTGCCCTCGGCGTTTCACCAGACGCCGGACGGGCAGTGGGTCATCGACCACACGCTGCTGACCTCCGCCGAGGTCACCAGCACCCAGCCGTTCACCGTCACCTACCAGATCCGGCGTGATGCGCAGTGGTCGGACACCGCACCCATCGCCGCGGAGGACTTCGGTTATCTCGCCGAGCAGATGCGCACTCAGCCCGGCGTGGTGGACTCGGCCGGCTACCAGCTGATCGACAATGTGGCCTCCCGGGACGGCGGCAAGACCGTCGACGTGGTCTTCCGCAGGCCCTATCCCGCCTGGCGCACGCTGTTCCGCCAGCTGTTGCCCGCGCATCTGCTCAAGGATGCGCCCGGCGGCTGGGGCAGGGGCCTCGACAACGGCCTCGGGGTCTCCGGTGGCCCGTTCACCCTGACCTCGCTCGACCCCACCCGCGGCGAGCTGGTGCTGGCCCGCAACGACCGGTACTGGGACATTCCGGCCGCGGTGGACCGGATCGTGCTGCACGAGGGCAGCGACGCCACTCTGGTGGACGACCTGCGTACCGGCAGCGCGCAGGCCGCGCTGTTCGGCCGTCCCGATGCCATCACCGAGTTGCTGCTGCACGATGCGGACCTGCCGGTCACCTCGACCGTGGTGCCCCAGCCGATCCTGGCCTCGGTGCTGCTTCGCCCGGCCAGCGCGGTGCTGGGTGACCAGCGGGTGCGCACCGCGGTGGCGGCGGCGCTGGACCGTCCCTCGCTGATCGCCTCCGGGGTGGCCAGTGGGCCTTCGGCGGCGCTGCAGGCCGACTCGCAGGTACTGGCCCCTTCGCAGCCGGGTTATCGGCCCACCGCCCCGGCGGCGGGACCCCCGGTGGCGCCGGATCCCGGGGCGGTGCACCGGTTGCTCACCGAGGCGGGTTACACCCTGGGTCCAGCAGGGTGGGAACGCGCAGGCAAGCCGCTGCGGCTGGTGGTGGTGGCGCCGCAGGACCGCGAGCCCTACGGCGTCCTGGCCACGCGGGTGGCCGATCAGCTCCGGGCCGCCGGGATCCAGGTCGAGCTGCGGATGATCGATCCGGACACGCTGTTCGACACCGTCCTCGGGTCCCACGGCACCGCGCAACGGGTGGCGTCGCTGCAGGGCACCCTCGATCCGGTCACCACCGGTGCCGATATCGCGGTGGTACCGCAGCCCGCCACCGGCGACCCCGGGACCCAGCTGGCATCCTGGTACGGCTGCCCGCTGGTGGTGCCCGCCAAGCTGGCGGCGGCCCCGCCCAACCCGGCCGGGTTGTGCGAT
Organism: Pseudonocardiaceae bacterium; assembly: GCA_050699955.1. GTDB lineage: Bacteria > Actinomycetota > Actinomycetes > Mycobacteriales > Pseudonocardiaceae. The sequence continues at coordinate 30,157 of JBOHGD010000014.1, forward strand.
CTGTCCCTGCAGCCGCAGATCGAGCAGGCGATGACGGCTGACGACCCCGACGGCACGGTGGCGTCTGGTATCGAGACGGCATTGTGGTCGCGGGTCGTGACGATTCCGCTCTACCAGCAGGCCGGGTTGCTGGTGACCACAAGTCAGCTATACGGCGTGACCCCCGGGTCACCCCTGGAAGGGCCCTTCGACGGTGCCCAACGCTGGCAGCTGAGTCGCGCCGGAGCGGCTGTGCCGACATCGGAGCCGGGCCGCTGACCAGGAGGTCACTGTGATCGAGAAGCCGGGGCGGATCCCGCTCTTGGCGGGCGTCCTCTGCCTGGCTCTCGCCGCCAACGGTTGTGCGCGACAGGGGACGGCAGACCACGTGGCCGCCAGCGGCGGCGCTCCGGCGAGTGCGAGTGCCCTCGGCGACAACGGTAACGGAACATATACCGCCCCGGACGTGCCCTCCGGGCCTGCGATCTACGTCGCACAGGACGCGCCGTACTCCACATACAACAACACAACGGCGGACCTGCACAACATCGACAACACCGAGGTGCTCAACCAGGTTCTGGCTTCCCCTTTCATCGTCGACGGAAACGGCGCCTTCCTCCTCAACACGGACGTGATGGAGTCGGCGGCGCTGACCTCCCGGGACCCGCAGGTCGTCACTTACAAGATCAAGCCGAATGTGACCTGGTCGGACGGCGCGCCGTGGGACTGCAGTGACTTCTACCTCGCCTGGCTCGCGCATAGCGGCAAGGCGGTGCTGAGGGGACCCGACGGCAAGCCGATCCTGGATGCCCAGGGTAACGAGATGGGGTATTTCACACCGGCGACGACAAGGGGATACCACTCGGCGACCGGCACGTGCCGCGACGCCCACACCTTCGTCGAGACATACTCGGCACCCTACGTCGACTGGCGCCGAAACTATGTTCAGAATACTATCCTGCCCGCTCACGTCCTGGAGCGGATGACCGGGATCTCTGACATCACCGAGCTCGGGCCGGAATCCGATCAGGCTGACCTGAAGAAGGTAGCCGATGCCTGGAACAGCGGATGGATCGGTTTCGACGCCGACACGATGCCGGCCTCCGGCCCCTATCGGATCGAGTCCTCTCAGCCGGATGGGCGGACCGTTCTGGTGCGCAACGAGAAGTGGACGGGCAAACCCGGCGGGCCCGATCGGATCGTCTTCGTCCCCGTTGCCGACGGCGCCGCGCAGGTGCAGGGCTTGCAGGACCAGAGGTTCAACGTCGTGGTTCCCGACGCGGACCCGATCCTGGCGGATCGGCTACGAGCGCTCGCCGGCCACGGTGTCGCATTCGAGGCCCGAGGCGGGCCCAGTACGGCGAACCTGGACATCAACCTGGCCAGGCCGCTGTTCCAGGACACCGCTGTGCGGAGCGCCTTCGCTCAATGCATTGATCGCAACGAGCTGGTCGAACAACTGGTCCGCGGGGTGAACCCGGCGGCTCAGCCGCAGAGTAGCCTCGTATTCCTTCCCGGCGATGCGAACTATGTGGACCACTACACGGACAAGATGCCCGCTGATCCCAGGAAAGCGAAGCTGACCCTGGAGCGGGCGGGGTGGATCCTCGGTTCGGACGGCGTCTACTCCCGGAACGGGCAGCGACTTTCCTTCACCATCAGTAACGACGGCTCGCCGATCAACTCTCGGGCGGTGCAGCTCATCAGGACCCAATGCAGGCAAGCCGGCATGGAGATCATCGATCGCCCTACTCCCACTGGCTTTGATGACGCACTGGCCCGTGGAACGTATGATGTCGCGCTGACGGACGATTCGCTCATCCCGCGCATCTCCGCCATGGCCGAGCGTTACGGGACAAAGGGAGACGAGAACTTCCAGCACTACACGAACCCCGACGTCGACGATGCGCTCGGCGTGGCTCAGACCGAATACGATAAATCGACTCGGGCGGCGGCACTCCAGAAGGCCGACAAGATCATATCTGACGACCTGGTCAGCTTTCCGCTGTTCCAGGTTCCGATTATGTGGGCCTATAGCCACAACCTCGGAAACGTCTTCCTGCATGACACGGCCGGCGTCACCTGGAATGCGAACGAATGGAAGGTCAGCCGAGGCTGATCCTCAGGTCGGATCGCTACCGCGCAGCGCGGCCCAGCCGAGCGCCAGGGCTGCGGCCAGAGCCGTGGCACAGGCCCAGGTCGGGATGCCGCCACCGTCGAGGAAGACCCAGAGCAGCCCGACCACCGGAGCCGGCGTGATGAGGGCGGCGTCGGCCCGCAGCTGGCGCCACCAGCCGGTGCCGGGCAGTGCGTCGGCATCCGGCAGGGCCGGGCTGTCGATCCGCCGGCCGGCCGGCTCACTCGCTCTGACCGCGCCCGAAGGATAGAGCCAGACGCCGTCGACTTCGGCGGCCACGAGCCGGTGGTGCCGCGGGTCGCCGTGCACCTGCACCGAGGCCGGGGCCGGCAACGTGACCAGAACCGGGTCGAAGTGCACCGGGATCCAGCGCTGGATCGAGTCCAGCTCCAGCCAGGAGCGGGTGAGCAGCCCGGACTGCACTCGCACCCGCCGCGCGGGCACCGCATGGGCGGCTCTGCCGCGCAGCAGGCGTCGACTCGTCACCTGCCAGCCGAGGGTGAGCAGCACCATCGCCGCGACCAGGCCGCTGAAGGCCACGCCGGAGGCAGCGCGGTCCACCGCGGCCAGCTCGGTGCTACCGGGAAGCAACACCGTGGCGGGCTCGCGTGGGTCGTAGGCGACCTCGGTGCGGGTCCCGGCCGGCGGTACCGGTACCGCCAGCTCGACGTGGTCGGTTCGTCGTATGCCGGGCGCCGACCAGCGCAGCTCGACACCGTGCCCAGCGGAGTGGATCACCTCCCCGTGGGTCCGCGCGGTGGCCCCGGACACCCGCGCGCCCACGGTGCTCAGCGTCCAGGCCGACCGACCCGCGATGAGCGTGCAGATCAGCAGCACCGCGGCGGTCGTGCCCGCCCCATACCGCAGCGCACGGCCGCGGGCGGGGCGGGCACGGCCGGTCACTTGAGGAAGCCGATGTCGGTGTAGATCCGGTCGGCGACACCGAACGCGCCGAAGTTCGCCACACCGTTGCGTACCACGGCGATATCGGGACGTTGGTAGAGGATCAGGGAGTGCCCGGTCTTCCAGATCTCCTGGTCGATCTGGTTGGCCAGCGCGATCTTGCGGTTCGGATCGAGCTCACTGTTGGCCTGCGCGAACAGGTTGTTGATGGTCTCGTTGCCGATGCCGCCCCAGTTCTGCTGGGCACCGCCCCGGGTGCCGTAGATCGAGCCCTTCGTGGAGACCGGGAAGGGCACCCCGATCCAGGAGAAGTGGGTGATGTCGAAGTTCCCGGGGGTGATGTACTTGCTGAAGAAGTCACTCAAGGGGACCGGGATGATGTCCACTTTCACGCCGATCTGGCCGAGGAACTGTTGCACCTGGCGGGCTTCCTGCTCGCTGGTCGGCGTCTGGGCCGGGATCACGTCCCGGATTTCCAGCGGCTTGCCGTTCTTGCTCCGGGTTCCGTTACCCTGGCGGGTCCAGCCGAGCTGGTCGAGCATTCTGGACGCCGCTGCGGGGTCATAGCTGACGATCCCCGAGTTGTCCTGGTAGCCCTTCTGGCCTTTCACGAAGATGTGGTTGCCCAATGGCGTGGCGCCCGGCACGATCCGGCCGATCTGGGCCTGGGTGATGGCCTGGCGGTCGATGCCCTTCTGGATCGCGATCCGCAGTTGCTGGTCGGCCAGGATGGTGCCGGGGCGGCCGTTGAAGGTGATGTGCCGGTAGCTCGGTGCCAGCGCCTTGCGTATCGTCACCCCGGGAGTGCTCTGCGCCCGGGTGTAGGCGTTGAGATCCGGCCCGATGTTCACGAAGTCGGTCTCGTCGTTGGCCACCGCGTCGAACTGCGCCTCGGTCGGGATGGCACGGAAGATGATCCGGTCCAGATGGGGCTTCGGGCCCCACCATTTCTCATCGCGTGCCACCGTGATGGTGTTGGCGGTCCGATCGATCTGGGTCACCTTGAACGGGCCGGCCGTGACCGGCAGCCCTTGGGTCCAGCCGGTGTTGAACACCTGTGGATCGGTGTTGGTGGAGGCCGGGTACAACGGGCTGAAGATGCTCTGCCAGTCGGAGAACGGCTTGGCGAAGGTCACGACGGCCTGTTTGTCGCTGCTCCCCCGCTCGACCGATTTGATGTCGCTGTAACCGGTACTGGATACGATCTGGAACGCGTTGTCGGTGCCGTTGAGCGCCTGCCACTGGGCACGGAAGTCCTGCCAGGTCATCGGGGTGCCGTTGCTCCAGGTGGCCTTGTCCTGCAGGGTGTAGGTCACCACCTGCGGACTGGTGCTGGTCAGCTGGGCGGACTTGAGGTAGTTCGCGTTCAGCTTCACCGTGCCGTCCGGCTGGGCGAGGAAGAGTATCGGCATGACGGCGCCGAGCACGTAAGAGTTGTTGAGATCCGATCCGTCGATCTCGTTGTAGTTGAAGTTGGGCGGAATGTAGTCGAGCGTCCACCGGAAGGTGCCGCCGTCGCGCAGCATGCTGGCCGGCGCCGCGCCGATGTCGATGGTGCCGATCTGCGGGCCCGCCCCTTGGTGGGCGTTCCCGCCGCCACAGCTCGTCAGGACCAGCGCCAGCGCGGCGACCGGCACCCCCAGCAGCCGGGCCAGTGGTCGTTTTCGCATTCGCGCCCCTTCCGTGGTCGGGTCCGTCTCCGGTGCGGTCAGTGCACCGGCTGGGCTTGCGGGTAGTGACAGGCGGCCTCGTGATCGGCCTCGTCGCCGTCCACCGGCCGGCGTGACGGTTCTTCTTGTTCGCAGCGCGACCGCAGATCGGGCGCCAGCGCGGCGTAGCGGAAGCAGCGGGTGCGGAACCGGCAGCCCGACGGCACGTCGGCCGGGCTGGGCAGATCCCCGGTGAGCACGATCCGCTGCCGGGAGCGCTCCTTGGCCGGGTCGGGGATCGGAATCGCCGAGAGCAGTGCCTGGGTGTACGGATGGCGGGGGCCGCGGTACACCGCGTCGACGGTACCGATCTCGACGATCTTCCCCAGGTACATCACCGCGACCCGGTCGGCGATGTGCCGGACCACGGCGAGGTCGTGCGCGACGAAGAGGAACGCCAGCCCCAGCCGGGCCTGGAGCTCCACGAGCAGGTTGATCACCCCGGCCTGGATCGAGACATCGAGCGCGGAGACCGGTTCGTCCAGCACCAGCACCTTCGGCTCCAGCGCGAGTGCCCTGGCGATCCCGATGCGCTGGCGCTGACCGCCGGAGAACTCGCCGGGGTAGCGACTGGCGTGTTCGGGGCGCAGCCCCACCATGCCCAGCAGCTCGGGGACCCGTCGCCGGATCTCGGCACCGGAGAAGCCATGCGCGCTCAGCGGCTCAGCGAGCACGTCGAGCACCGGCATCCTGGGGTCCAGCGCGGAGATCGGATCCTGGAACACCACCTGCAGGTCCCGGCGAAGTGCCTTGCGGCGCGGCCGGTCCAGCTCTGCCACGTCGGTGCCCAGCACCTCGATCCGTCCCTGGGCGGGCGCCGTGAGGTTGAGGATCTGCATCAGCGTGGTGGTCTTGCCGCACCCGGACTCGCCGACCAGCCCGAGGGTCTCCCGCTCGCGCAGCTCGAACGAGACACCGTCCACCGCCCGCACGGTGCCGACCTGACGGCGCAGCACCGCACCCTTGGTCACCGGGTAGTGCCGGACCAGCTCGTCGACGCGCAGCGCGGTGGGCCTGCTGTCGCGTCGCTCGGTGCGGCCCGGCTCGGTGCGGCCCGGCTCGGCTCGGTCCGGCTCGGCTGGACGGCCGGCTCCGAACACCTCGCGCGCATCGGCGTCACTGGTGATATCGGTGCTGCGGTGACAGGCACTGCGGTGCCCGGCGTCCAGTGCCCTCAGCGCGGGCTCCTCCGTGGTGCAGCGGTCGATCACCAGGGGGCATCGCGGGGCGAACGGGCAGCCGGGAGGAAGCGCGACCAGGGCGGGAGGCTGTCCCTCGATCGGCACGAGCGGAAGCCGCTGCGTGGTGTCCACCCGGGGGATCGAGCCGAGCAGTCCCAAGGTGTAGGGCATCCGGGAGTGGTAGAAGATGTCGTCCACCGGGCCGGTCTCCACGGTGCGCCCGGCGTACATCACCAGCACCCGGTCGGCGAACCCGGCGACCACGCCGAGGTCGTGGGTGATCAGCACGATCCCGGCTCCGGTGACGTCCCGGGCGGTCTGCAGCAGCTGCAGCACCTGGGCCTGCACCGTGACGTCGAGTGCCGTCGTCGGCTCGTCGGCGATGATCAGGTCCGGGTCGTTGGCGATCGCCATCGCGATCACCACGCGTTGCCGCATGCCGCCGGAGAACTCGTGCGGGAACGCGCGGGCCCGCCGCGCCGGGTCGGGGATGCCGACCAGGTCGAGCAGCTCCACGGCCCGGGCTCTCGCCGCCTGCTTCGACAGCGAACCGTGCACGAGCAGCGCCTCGGCCACCTGGTCACCCACGGAGTAGACGGGGGTGAGCGCGGACAGCGGATCCTGGAAGATCATGGCGACCCGCCTGCCGCGAATTCGGGACAGCTCGGTGTCCGAGCGTCCCAGCAGCTCGCGGCCCCGGAAACGGATCGATCCGGTGATCTTGGCCTGGGGTGGGAGCAGGCCCATCACGGCCATCGACGACACCGACTTGCCCGAGCCGGACTCCCCGACGATCCCGAGCACCTCACCGGCGCCGACCTGGTAGCTCAGCTCGCGTACGGCGGTGACCCGGCCTTCCTCGGAGGGGAACGACACCGCGAGGTCGCTCACCTGGAGCACCGGAACCTCGGTGTCCTGCTCGGTCACGTGGTCTCCACAGCCTTCGCCCGGCGCGACCGGTTCCGGGTCCGGCGGGCGCGCTGGGAGTCGGGGTCGAGCGCGTCGCGCAGCCCGTCACCCACGGCGTTCACCGACAGCACGGTGAGCACCAGCAGCCCGCCGGAGAACAGGAACAGCCAGGGGAAGGTCAGGGCGGAGTCGGTACCCGCCGCGATCAGCGTGCCGAGCGAGACATCCGGAGGTTGCACCCCGAACCCGAAGAAGCTCAGCCCGGTCTCGGTCAGGATCGCGGTACCGACCGTGATGGTCGCGTCGACGATGAGCAGTGAGGCCATGTTCGGCAGGATGTGCCGGGCGATGATCCGCCATGGCGGTACGCCCATGAAACGAGCGGCCAGGACGTACTCGCGCTCTCGAAGCGAGAGGGTCATGCCGCGCACGATCCGGGCGCTGATCATCCACGCGAAGGCGGCCAGCAGGATGACGAGCACCAGCCAGGTCCTCCCGCGGAACCCGGGTGACAGGATCGCGATGATCAGGAACGAGGGGAGCACCAGTAGCAGGTCCACCACCCACATCAGGGCGCGATCGGCCCACCCGCCGAAGTAACCGGCGGTGGCGCCGACGACCGCGGCGAGTCCGGTGGAGATGAAGCCGACCAGCAGCCCGATGGTCAGTGACTTCTGCAGACCGCGCACGGTCTGGGCGAACACGTCCTCGCCGATCTGAGTGGTGCCGAACCAGTGCGTGACCGAGGGCGGCTCCAGGTAGGCGTTGAGGTCCTGTTCGGCATAGCCCCACGGGGTGATGAACGGGCCCAGGAACGCCAGGGAGTACAGCAACAGCACGCAGACCAGCCCGGCCACCGCCATCCGGTTGCGCAGGAAGCGGCGCAGCACCAACCGGTTCCGGCTCACGGCGCGAACCGTCCGGGCCGGTACGTCCACCGCGGCACCGGGGACCGGGCCGGTGTAGTCCGGATCGGCGACAGACCCGAACATCGCCACCTCCTCAGATCCGGATCCGCGGGTCGAGCGCGGCGTAGAGCACATCGGACAACCAGCCCGACAGCAGCACCATCACCGCGATGAACAGGGTCACGGTCGCCACGATGTTGGTGTCGTTCTGCGTGATGCCGTATACGAACCAGTCCCCCATGCCGTACCAGCCGAAGATCCGCTCGGTGAAGATCCCGCCGGTGATCAGCAGGCCGAAACCGAAGGCGAACAGGGTGGCCATCGGGATCAGCGCGGTGCGCAGGCCGTGCTTGAACAGTGCCCTGCGCCGGGTCAGCCCCTTGGCCTGCGCGGTGCGCAGGAAGTCGCTGCCCAGTACGTCGAGCATGGTGCTGCGCTGATAACGACTGTAGAGGGCGATCTGGGTCAGGGCGATGGTCAGCGTCGGCAGCACCAGGTGCGCCAGCCGGTCCAGCAGGGCCGCCCCCCAGCTGCCCTGGAAGCCGGGGGTGAACTCGCCGGTGTAGTACAGCACCGTCGTTCCCGTGGACTCGTTGAGCTGCAGCCCGCCGAACTTCAGCACCGTGCCGATCAGGAAGACCGGGGTGGACAGGATCAGGAAGGAGAACAGGGTCGCCGCGTAGTCGCTTGCGCGGTACTGCCGGATCGCACTGACCACCCCGACCAGCACCCCCAGCACGATCCCCACCACGGTACCGATGGCGAACAGCCGAAGGCTCACCCCGATCCGGCTGACGAGCTGGTCGGTGATCGGCTGGCCGGTGATCGTCGAACCGAAGTCACCGTGCGCCACCCCGCCCAGCCAGTCGGCGAAACGGGCCGGAATGGGCTGGTCCAGCCGCAGCTCGACCCGCTTCGCCTGGATCACCGATGCCGGTGGCGGTGGGGTATGTCCTTGTAGCTGGCTCAGCGGGGAGAACGTCAGCGAGGCCAGACTGAACGCCAGAAACGTGGCGACCAGGCACAGCAGGACGTAGTTCACGAGGCGACGGGCCAGGAAGCCGATCACCGCGGGTCCACCGTCGCGCCAGAGGCGTTCACCACGTTCACCGTCGGAGAACGCTACTACTGGCCTTCACCCGGGATCCTCCGGACGGGGCCCTCGTGTCACCATTTGGTCACGATCCGAACACGCGCCGGGGCACTGGTGGCGTAGCTGCCTAGCGTGCTCGGCGACGGTGAGCGCGCTCGATGACCTGGATTGCTCGCCGGGCGGACTGCGTGCGCGGCGCAGAGGCGGCTGCGGCGTCATGGCGAGGAGGTCGGTTTTGTCGATGAGGAGATCAGTGGCGTGGCGGGCGGCTTCGCTCGTCGCCGGCACCACCCTGGTGCTGTCGGCCTGTGGCGGCGGCACTGCAGGCGGTGGCGCGACCAAGACCGGGAAGGTCTTCGCTGACTGCGCGGCCAAGCCGAACACCTGCAACTCAGCCGCCCCTGGCCAGCTGCAGCAGGGTGGCGACCTCACGTTCGCCATCGAGAAGAACATCTCGAACTGGAACCTCGAGTCCGCCGAGGGCAACGTGCTCGAGACCAACTTCGTTCTCAAGGGCGTGCTGCCCGGCACGTTCGTCACTCAGCCCGACCTCACGGAGACGATGAACACGTCGCTGCTCGAGTCGGCGAAGGTGACCAGCACCAACCCCGAGACGATCGTCTACAAGATCAAGGACAATGCGTCGTGGTCGGATGGCACGCCGATCAGCGCTGACGACTTCGTCTACAACTGGAAGGTGCAGGACGGGCGCGACTGCCCCGCCTGCTCTGCGGCCTCCACCTCGGGGTACGACCAGGTCCAGTCGGTCGTGGGCAGCGAGGACGGCAAGACGGTGACAGTGACGCTGTCCAAGCCGTTCACCGACTGGAAGAACCTGTGGAGTACCGGCTCCCCGATCTACCCCGCGCATATCGCCGCGAAGCACGGTGACATCGCCACCCCCGAAGGCCTGGCCGCCTCGTTCACCTGGTTCGGGAAGAACGTGCCGAGCTACTCCGGCGGGCCCTTCAAGATCAGCCAGTTCCAGGACAACGACTCCGTCACCCTGGTGCCCAACCCTGAGTGGTACGGGACGATCCCCAATCTCAGCCGGGTGATCTTCCGGATCATCACCGACGCCACGCAGGAGCCCAACGCGCTGCGGAACAACGAGGTCCAGGTCATCTATCCGCAGCCGGAGCTGGATCTGGTGGACCAGGTGCGCAACATGCCCGACATCTCCTCCTACGTCGGGCTCGGCCTGAGCTGGGAGCATGCCGACCTCAACCTGGCCAACCCGTTCCTGGCCGCCAAGCCGCTGCGGGCGGCCATGTTCACGGCGATCGATCGCCAGGCCATCATCAACAAGACCGTGGGGCAGTTCGCCGGGAAGATCCCAGCGATGAACAATCACAACTTCGTCCCGCAGGAGCATGGTTACCAGGACGTGATCACCGGGACCGGGCAGGGTGCCGGCAACGTGAACCAGGCCAAGAAGATCCTCACCGACGCCGGCTACAAGATTCAGGGTGGCCAGCTCATCACCCCGGACGGCAAGCCGGTGCCGTCGATGCGGATTCGCTATACCGCGGGCAACCAGATTCGCCAGACCGAGTGTCAGCTGATCGCCGAGCAGCTCAAGCCGCTCGGCATCACTCTGCAGGTGGAGTCGACCGACGATCTGGGCGGCACCCTGACCAAGGGCGACTACGACGTCATGGTGTACGCGTGGGTCGCCTCACCTTTCCCCTACTCGGGTGCGGTGCAGCTCTGGGTGACCGGGCAGGGCAGCAACTACGGCCACTACAGCAACCCCGATGTCGATCGCTTGATAAACACCGCGAACAGCACCACCGACGAGACCCAGGCCAGCCAACTGCTCAACCAGGCGGACCAGATCATGTCCGCGGACGCCTACGTGCTGCCGCTGTACCAGAAGCCGACGTTCATCGCCCTCTATGACAAGGTCGCGAACGTGCGCAACAACTCGTCGCTGGACGGCCCGCCCTACAACATCCAGGATTGGGGTCTGCGAAAGAACTGATCGGATAACACCGAGCTGCCAGGAAGATCTCCATGCTCGCCTATGCGGTACGTCGAATACTCGTCTCGGTGCCGATTCTCGTCCTTGCGACATTCGTCGTTTTCGTCATGGTGTCGCTGTCGGGTGACCCGCTGTCCCAGCTCAAGGCCCGCAACCCGCCGCCGCCGCCGCACACGATCGCGCTCGAAGCGCACCGGCTGCACCTCGACGAGTCATTGCTCGCGCGTTATTGGCACTGGATCACCGGCGTGCTCCACGGCGACTTCGGGCCTTCCGTGCAGTCCACCCGGGTGATCGGCCCCGAGCTGGTCCATCGGTTCCTCATCACGTTCCGCCTGATAGCGCTGGCAATGGTCGTGGCGCTGCTGCTGGCCGTGCTCGTCGGGGTGATCAGCGCGGTCAAGCAGTACTCCCGAACCGACTACACATTCACGTTCGTCGGGTTTCTCTTCCTGGCCATGCCGTCGTTCTGGTTCGCGATTCTGCTCAAGGAAGCGGGCATCAGTTTCAACCAGGCGGTGGGCCGGCAGGTGTTGTTCACCATCGGCGACAGCTCGGTATACGTCGAGGGAGGTGTCTGGGCCACCGTCACCGACATCATCGGCCACATGGTCCTGCCCACGATCTCACTGGCGTTGCTGTCGTTCGCGGCCTGGAGCCGTTTCCAACGCGCCTCGATGCTGGAAGTGCTGAACAGCGACTACGTGCGGCTGGCCAGGGCCAAGGGGCTCCGGCGTGGTCAGGTGATGGTCCGGCACGCGCTGCGCACCGCACTGATCCCGCTGACCACTGTCACCGCGCTGGATCTCGGCGTCATCATCTCCGGGGCCGTCGTCACCGAGAACGTGTTCCAGTGGCGTGGGGCGGGTACCTTCCTGCTCGAGTCGATCCAGCGCGACGACGTCTACGCCGTGTCCGGCTGGCTGCTGATCTCGGCGACCTTCGTCATCCTGTTCAACCTGGCCGCTGACCTGCTCTACGCCGTGCTCGACCCGAGGATCCGCTATGCCTGACCGACTCGCGAACCGCTCCCGGAAGGCCGCGGGTGCACCGGGAGGGACGATATCCGGGACGGCGGTGGAGCGGGAGTTCACCGTTGCCGAGCGCAGCCAGGCGCAGCTCGTGCTGCGTCGCTTCCTGCAGCACCGGTTGGCCGTGATCAGCCTGGTCGTGCTGCTGGCCATCGTGGCGCTGGCCTTCGTCGGCGGCTGGTTGTGGAAGTACTCCGTCTCGGATTTCACCCCCGACAACTCGGAACCGCCTTCGTGGGCACACCCCTTCGGCACTGACGCGGCCGGGCTCGACATGTTCGCCCTGGTGCTGCGCGGCACTCAGATCTCGCTCGGGATCTCGGTGCTGGTCGCGCTGTTCTCGACCGTGGTGGGGACGCTCTGGGGCGCCACCGCCGGTTACTACCGCGGCGCGGTCGACACCGTGATGATGCGCATCTCCGACCTCATTCTCACCCTGCCGCTGCTCGCGGTCGCCGCGGTACTCGCGCACAACGCAGGCGGCGCCTGGTGGTTGATCGCGTTGGTGATCGGCGGGCTGCAATGGGCATACGTCTCCCGGGTGGTGCGTGGCGTCGTGCTCTCGCTGCGGGAGAAAGAGTTCGTCGAGGCCGCCAGGGCGCTGGGCGCCGGCGACGCCAGGATCATCCTGCGCCATCTCGTTCCCAATGCGCTCGGCACGGTCATCGTGAACGCCACGGTTCTGGTCGCGACCGCGATCCTGCTGGAGACGGCGCTGTCCTATCTCGGTTTCGGCGTCCGCTCCCCGGACACCTCGCTCGGGCTGCTGGTCAGCCAGGCCCAGACAGCGGTGGAGACCCGGCCCTGGCTGTTCTACTTCCCCGGCCTGTTCATCATCCTGATCGCACTGACGATCAACTTCATCGGGGACGGACTCAGAGACGCGTTCGACCCCCATCAGACGAAGGTCAGGGCATGACGCCTGCCGATCCCGCCCGCGGTGGTGTCGCGGCCGATGACGCCGTGCTCGACGTCGAGAACCTGTGGGTGGAGTTCCCCACCGACGAGGGCCGGGTCCAGGCCGCGCGGGGGGTGAGCTACCAGCTTCGCCGCGGTGAGGTGCTCGGCATCGTCGGTGAGTCGGGGTCGGGCAAGTCGGTGACGTCGCTGGCCACGATGGGTTTGCTGCCCGGCTCGGCCCGGGTCTCGGGGTCGGTACGACTGGGTGGCGCGCAGTTGCTCGGGGCGTCGGACAAGGAGCTCAGCCAGGTCCGCGGCAGCCGGATCTCGATGATCTTCCAGGACCCGATGACCTCGCTCAACCCCGTGTACACCATCGGCCACCAGATCGCGGAGGCGATCAGGGCGCACCAGGACGTGCGGCGGGAAGCGGCGCGCAGCCAGGCGGTGGAGCTGCTCGACCTGGTCAGTATCCCCAACCCCGCCGAGCGGGTGCGCAGCTACCCGCACGAGCTCTCCGGAGGCATGCGGCAGCGGGTGGTGATCGCGATCGCGATCGCGAACCGCCCCGAGGTGATCATCGCTGACGAGCCCACCACCGCGCTGGACGTGACCGTGCAGGCGCAGATCCTGGAGGCGTTGCACACCGCGAAGCTGCAGACGGGCGCGGCCATGGTGCTGATCACCCACGACCTCGGCGTGATCGCGGGCCAGGCGGACCGGGTGCTCGTGATGTACGCGGGCAGGGTGGTCGAAGCAGGCACCGTCGACGAGATCTTCTACACCCCGCGGATGCCCTACACGCTGGGCCTGCTGGGTAGCCTGCCGCGGCTCGACGCGCGGGCCGAGCGACTCAACCCGATCACCGGGGCACCTCCTTCGGCGGTCGACATGCCGCCGGGTTGCCCCTTCGTCCCCCGCTGTCCACTGGTCGGGCAACCGTGCCACACCGAGGAACCGCCGCTGGAGCCGACCGACCACGCGGGGCACCTGTCGGCGTGCCACTTCAGCGCGCACCTCGACGGGCTGGCGGCGGGCGACCTGTTCCGGCCCGTCTCTCGCGAGATCGACCTCGCCGAGCAGGAGCGATCGTGACCCGGGCCGAGGAGCCGATACTCACGGTGCGCAACCTGGTCAAGCACTTCCCGGTGCGCAGCACGGGACTGGCCCGGCGCAAGGTCGGCGAGGTGCACGCCGTCTGTGACGTGTCCTTCGACCTGCACCGGCACGAGACGCTCGGGCTGGTCGGCGAGTCGGGCTGCGGCAAGACCACCACCGCGCGGGTGCTGCTCAACCTGCAGTCGGCAACGGCGGGCCAGGTCCGCTACGGGGGCACCGACCTGACCCAGCTCTCGCACAAGGCCATGCAACGCCTTCGGCGTGAGCTGCAGATCGTCTTCCAGGACCCCTACGCCTCGCTGGACCCGCGGCTGCCGGTCAACGAGATCGTGGCCGAGCCGCTGCGCATCCACGGGCGTTATGGCTCCGGCGGGCGAGCGGAGGTGCGTGAGCTGCTCCGGCTGGTCGGGCTCAAGCCCGAGCACGGCAACCGCTTCCCGCACGAGTTCTCCGGCGGGCAGCGGCAGCGGATCGGCATCGCGCGCGCCCTCGCGCTGCGACCGAAGGTCCTGATCCTGGACGAGCCGGTCTCCGCGCTGGACGTCTCGATCCAGGCCGGGGTGCTCAACCTGCTGGCGGACCTGCAGGCGGAGCTGGAGCTGTGCTACCTGTTCGTGTCCCACGACCTGTCCGTGGTGCGGAATGTGGCTGATCGCATCGCGGTGATGTACTTGGGCCGCATCGTGGAGACGGGTACCACGGAGCAGCTGTTCGGCCTGCCCGCCCATCCCTACACCCAGGCGCTGATCTCGGCGATCCCGCTGCCCGACCCGCGCAAGGAGCGAGCCCGCAGGCGCATCATCCTCACCGGTGATGTGCCGAGCCCGGCGAACCCGCCCTCGGGCTGCCGGTTCCGTACCCGCTGCGCGACCTTCGCAGGCACGCTCACCGACGACCAGCGGCAGCGCTGCGTCCAGGAGATCCCCGAGCTGGTCGACCGTGGCCACGGGCACCCGGCCGCCTGTCACTACCCGGACTGAGCGGGCTCACTTTTCTGTCAGACCGCGGTCCTACTCTCCGGGAGGGGTTCGAGATCAGAAGCCGGCTCGTTCGCCGGCACGGAGAGGAGACACCATGGGACAGCCGGTCGTGCACTTCGAGGTCATCGGTAGGGACGGTGCCGCGCTGCGGTCCTTCTACTCGGACCTGTTCGGGTGGAAGATCGCTACCGACAACCCGATGAACTACGGGGTCGTGCAGAGCGAGGACAATGCCGGCATCGGTGGCGGTATCGGGGTGGGCCCGGAGGGCTACGCCGGGCACGTCACGTTCTACATCGGAGTGCCCGACGTCGAGGCGGCGCTGGTGAAGGCGGAGAGCCTCGGCGGGTCACGGATGATGGGGCCGGAGAAAGTCATGGACCGGATCGAGGTCGGTCTGTTCAACGACCCGGAGGGGCACCTCATCGGTGTCGTCAACACCGGGCCGCAGAGCTGAGGGACGCTGGTGAGGGCCTCGCTATGGCGGGGCCCCTCGTCCGGCGCGCTCGCGTAGGCTCCGCGAGTGCTCACCGCTCCCTACCGGCTCGTACTGGTGCACGCGCATCCGGACGACGAGACGCTGTGGACCGGCGGTCTGATCGCCCGCTACGCCGCTGCGGGTGTCCAGGTGACGTTGGTCACCTGCACGCTGGGTGAGCTGGGCGAGATCATCCCGGCCGACCTGCGCGGCCTGGCCGCCGACCGGGCCGATCAGCTCGGCGGTTACCGGGTGGCCGAGCTGCGCGCGGCCTGCGTCGCGCTCGGCGTCACCGACCAGCGTTTCCTCGGTGGGATCGGGCGGTGGCGGGACTCCGGCATGGTCGCCTTGCCTGGCGCCCGCGCCGGCCTGCCGCCGGACCTGCACCCGCGCGCTTTCGCGGCCGCAGAGCCGGCCGAGCAGCGCGACGCGCTGGCTGCGGTGCTCGCCGAGGTCCGCCCGCAGGTCGTGGTGAGCTACGGCCCGGACGGCGGTTACGGGCACCCCGACCACATCCGGGCGCACCAGGTGACGATGGCGGCGGCGGCGCGGGTGCCCGAGGTGGCCCGGGTGTTCTGGGCGGTGCAGCCCCGCTTGGCGGTGGCCGAGGGCATCACCGCGCTGCGGGCGATGTCCGGGCTGCCCTTCTCGCTACCGGCGTCCGACGGGCTTCCCGGGGTGGCCGACGCCGAGGTCACCACCCGGCTGGACGTCACCGCGCACCGGAGGGCCGTGCTCGCCGCGATGAGCGCGCACCGCACTCAGCTCCGGGTCTGGAGCTCCGGCCCGCACCAGGCCTTCGCCCTGGCCGACGGGATGGCCCGGCCGGTACTCGGCACCGAGCACCTCACTCTGGTGCACGGCCCGGCGCGGGGTGCGCACGACGATCTGTTCGGCGGGCTGCCCGCCCCGGCGGCGTGAGGCTGATGGTCCGATGAGGCAGATGGTCCCGATGAGGCTGGCCGATCGCGCCATCCTCCTGGTGCTGACCCTCGATGCGGTCATGCTGGCCGCGCTGGAACTGCTGTACCTGCCGCTGCACATCGGCGCCGTGCCGTTCCCGGTCACCATCCTGCTGGCCGCGGTGAGCACGCCGTGGCTGGTGCGCAGCGCGGCGGCGCTGAGCCTGCCCTCGGCGGCCGCCGCTGTCCCACTGGTGATCTGGGTGGTAGCCCTGCTGGTGTTCGGGGCCGGCGGGCCGGGAGGTGACGTGCTGCTCCCCCCGGACTGGCGCTCGATGGTGCTGCTGGCCGCCGGCATCTTTCCCGGTGCCGTGGAGCTGGGCCGTGCGCTGGCCCGGAATCTGCGGGCGGGGGAGAGCCTGGGCCGCTGACCGGGCCCGAGCGGGTTATCTACCATGGTGGGGTCGTTGGCCGGTGCGCGGGCCGGCGGAGATACTGTTGCTGGTAGACGGACACGCGCCCGTCCGGGTACCGCGAGTGAGGAGCAGGAGAGCCCCCGTGACCTATGTGATCGCTGAGCCCTGCGTTGATGTCTTGGACAAGTCGTGCATCGAGGAATGCCCCGTGGACTGCATTTACGAGGGCGGCAGGATGCTGTACATCCATCCCGACGAGTGCGTCGACTGCGGTGCCTGCGAGCCGGTCTGCCCGGTGGAGGCCATCTACTACGAGGACGACGTCCCCGACCAGTGGAAGGACTACACCAAGGCCAACGCCGACTTCTTCGCGGAGATCGGTTCGCCGGGTGGAGCTTCGAAGGTCGGCAAGACCGACTACGACCCGTCGTTGATCGCCGACCTACCGCCTCGGGACGAGGAGTGACGCGGGGATGACTCCGGGCGCGGCGCGCCTGGATCTCCCCGACTTCCCCTGGGACAGCCTCGACGGGGCCGCTCGCCGCGCGGCGCAGCATCCGGGGGGTGTCGTCGATCTGTCCGTCGGCACCCCGGTGGACCCGGTGCCCGAGGTGGTGCGGGCCGCGCTGGCGTCGGTGTCAGCGATGTCCGGCTACCCCGCCACGCACGGCACGGCGGAGCTTCGCCAGGCCGCGGTCGCTGCGCTGGAGCGACGCTACGGCGTGACCGGTGTCGCTACCGACGCGGTGTTGCCCACCATCGGGTCCAAGGAGCTGGTCGCCTGGCTCCCTACGCTGCTCGGGCTGAGCCCCGGTGACCTCGTCGCGTTGCCGCGGCTCGCCTATCCCAGCTACGAGGTCGGCGCGCGGCTGGCCGGCGCGACCGCGGTGCGCCTCGCCGACGACGAGGCGCCGCCGGCGGGCACCCGGCTGAGATGGCTCAACTCCCCGTCGAACCCCACCGGCGCCGTCGCGACCGCTGAGCGGCTCGCCGCGGCGGTGGACCAGGCCAGGCAGGCCGGTGCCGTGGTCGCCTCCGACGAGTGCTATCTCGCGCTGGGCTGGCAGGCCCGTCCGGTCTCGGTGCTGCATCCGCGGGTCTGCGGGGGCCGCCACGATGGTGTCCTGGCGGTGCACTCGCTGTCCAAGTCGTCCAATCTGGCCGGTTACCGGGCCGGTTTCGTCGCCGGTGATCCCGTGCTGGTCGCCGCCCTGCTGGCGGTGCGCAAGCACGCCGGGATGATCGTTCCCCGGCCGGTGCAGCAGGCGATGGTGGCCGCGCTGGGCGATGACGCCCACATCGCCGCGCAGCGCGAGCGGTACGCGCGGCGCCGGGACCTGCTGGCGCCCGCGCTGCGGCGCGCCGGGCTGCGGGTGGAGCACTCCGAGGCGGGCCTGTACCTGTGGTGCACCGCGGGGCTGCCCTGCCGGGACACCGTGGCGCGGCTGGCCGAGGTCGGGGTGCTCGTCGCCCCGGGTGAGTTCTACGGCCCCGCCGGCGCTCGGCACGTGCGGGTCGCGCTGACCGCCACCGACGAGCGGGTCCGGGCCGCGGTGGCGCGGCTGGACCAGCTCAACCCTGAGTGCTGAGCGTTCGCGGCTGCGTGTTGACCTTGCCGCTGCGGCAACTTCTAACCTGCCTGCAGGGCCAGGATCCTGGCCCGCCGGCAGAAACAGGAGAAAGGCCGACACCATGAGCTGGCCGATCACGGATGTGGCCCGGATGTCACACGTCACGCCGCGGACGCTGCGCCACTATGACGACATCGGACTGCTGAAGCCGGCTCGGATCGGGGCCAACGGCTACCGCTACTACGAGCACGAGCAGCTTCTGCGTCTCCAGCGAATCCTGCTGCTGCGCGAGCTGGGGATGGGCCTCACCGCGATTGCCAAAGTGCTCGACGGCGAGGACGACCAACTCCAGGCGCTGCGCCGCCACCATCGGTGGCTGCTTGAGGAACGGCACCGGCTGGACCGACTGGCCCGCACTGTCGCCAACACCATCACCCAACTGGAAGGAGGCACCACCATGCCCGCCGAGGAACTGTTCGAGGGCTTCAGCTTCACCCCGGAAACGCTCGCCCACCTGGAAGCCGTGGCGGTCGAACGTGACGGGGACGGCGTCAAGCCCTACTTCGACGAGATCACCCGGCGCACCCGGGACTGGAGCCCACAGGATTACCGGGAAGCCCAGCGAGAGGCCGCGGATATCGAACGACGCCTGCTGGCGCTGTTGCGGGCCGGCGTTTCGGTCGAGGACTCACGGGTACTCGACATCCTCGATGAGGACTACGCAGGCCAGAACCGGTTCTGGACACCGAACCGGGACACCTACGCCAAGCTCGGCCAAGCCTTCGTGGACACTCCCGAGCTCAGGGAGCACCTGGATGCCCAGCATCCGCGCCTGGCCGAGTACCTGCGGGACGCGATGGCCGCCTACGCGCAAGCCCGGCTGAGCTGACCGTGCGGCCGGCACCGGAGCCTGTTCTCATGTCGCTGCGACCCGAGTACTACGAGTTGATCTGGCGGGGCCGCAAAACGCCACGAATTTCGGCGCCGCTACCTCACCGGTCGCCCGACGACCTGGTACGTCTACCTCACTGCGCCGGTCTCCCGGCTGAGCGCCGTCATCGACCTCGATGAGGCGATCGTCACCCCGCTGCGGCAAGCGCGTCTGGCGGTCCCCGCGACGTTAGAAGAGGTGTGCGCAGACTTGGACCAGCACGCCGTCGATGGTTCGTCGGGCGTCACTCCGAGCATGTTGTCGGGGTGGGAGTTGAGTCGACACGTTACCAGCATCCGTCACCGGAAGCTCCTCGTCGACTACTACGGGCAGCCACCCGAGGTGCTTTTCGCCCACCAGGACGCCTCACTCGCTACCACAGACGAGAACCCCCGCCTGCTGGTCGGTCACCGAGACCTGCGCGAGGCGATGATTGCAGTCGTCGACGGCGCCCGCCAGTGCTTGGCCATCTCCGGCTCCCGTTCCCGTGACATCAGCTACTTGGAGGCCATTGAAGCCGTGCTCACTGCGCAGCCGGAACTCGTGCATTACCGGGTGCTGTTCGGCCCGCCCCGACACTCCGTACTTACCGACCACCTCTTGCGACTCTTGGACCTGCGCGACCCTGCCGATCGCAGTCTCGGCAAGACCCTCCACGTCGGCTTGGTGATGGACGACCCCAGCACACCAGAGCGGTTCTTCTGTGCCTCGGAAACCAGTGCCGTCGTGCCGATCCCCTCACTCACCTCCGCCGAAGCGTTCGACTCCGGTGTCTTGCTCGGCGCGAAAGCAGCCGAGCGACTCATCGATCACGCCCGCCAGTGCTACGCCGCCGCCCGCAGGGTAGAAACCATTCAGGCGATACGGGCTTTGCCGGTATCGCGGGCACCCGCCAGCGACCCCGGTCAAGGAGGGCAGATGTGACCATGCCTCCCCGCGACTGGAACGACAACGCTGACCACGGTCGGGTGCTGGCTGCCGCCAAGGAGGACCACCACGCCGTCACCGAGTTGATCCAGGCGCTGGTCCGCATCCCCTCCCGAGCCGGAATCGACCCGTACAGCCCCGTTCTCAACCTGCTCTCGGGCTGGATGGATGAGCACGGCTTGGTCCCCACGGTGCTGCGGGACGACACCGGGGCCGTCGTCGGTCTGACCACCGAGATTCGAGGGGCACACCCCGGCCCACGGTGGGTGCTGGACGCCTGCCTGGACACCGCGCCCTTCGGTGACGAGCAGGTCTGGACGCATCCGCCTACTTCCGGTCTCATCGACGACGGATGGCTGTGGGGACGCGGCAGCGCCGACTCCAAAGCTGCGGTGGCGATGTTCTGCCACCTCGCTACCCGGCTCGCCGCCAGCACCGAGTATCTGCACGGCAGCCTGGTGCTGCTGTTCGACCTCGACGAGCACACCGGCGGCTTCGGCGGCGCCAAGTGCTACTTCGAACGCCGTGATGCGTCTGCCGAGGTCGCCGGGGTGATGATCGGATACCCCGGGATGGACAAACTCGTCATCGGCGGACGTGGCGTCTACCGTGTCCAACTCCACGTTCACGGCACGGCGTCACACTCGGGTGGAAGCAAACCCAGCCCCAATGCGATCGAGAAGGCCGCGCATCTCATCCGCGAACTCATGACGACCACCCGGCCCGACGGTGCCAGCGAGGCGTTCCCGCTACCCGGCAAGGTCACCGTCACCGCCATCCAGGGCGGGCAGGCGTATTCGGTGACCCCCGACCTGTGCACCCTCAACATCGACATCCGCACTACCCCCACCTTCGACGACGCCGCAGCCGCAGCGCTGCTGAGTCAGGCCGTCGGCCGCGTCGATCAGCACTGGCCTGATACCCGGCCCACCCTCGTACAGCTCACCACCCGCTGGCCCGCCTACGCTCTGCCCACCGGCTCACCGCTGCGCGCCACGGTGCTGTGGGCCGCACACGCTTTCGGGGTCGACGTGGAACCCAAGATCGCCGGGCCGTCCAACATCGGCAACTACCTGGCCGGTCTGGGCATCCCCGCCACGGCCAGTTTCGGCGTCAGCTACATCGGCCTGCACGCCACTGATGAACGCATCCAGCTCGACACCATCCCCACTGTCCAAGCCGTCTACCACGCCACCCTGCTGACCCTGCTCACCCAGGACTGCGCGCGGCGTGGTCAGTAGTCCAGCGCCTGGGCCCGTCGCTGCACCGGTAGCCACGCGCTCGACCAGGCCGCTCGCGTCGCCAGGCGGCTGAGGTCCTCGCGCTCCACCAGCCGCCCCGCGACGAACACCACGTCGAGGTCGACGACGTCGCCGAAGCTGTCCAGCAGCGCGATCACCCGTCGCTGGGCCACGCAGGCGTCCTGGTGCTCGCCGAGCACGTCCTGCAGCGCCACCGTCGACTCCACCAGCTTGCGCATCCGCTTGCCGACCACGGGGACCGCCAGCTCACCGGTGTAGCGCAGCCGCTTGCCCTGGATCCGCAGCGCGTGCAGCACCTCGTCGGGCGGATCGTCCCCGGCGCGGCGCACCGACTTGGCGAGCCGGCGGAACTCGACGTGGACCAGGTCCCTCAGCGCGGGACCGGCAGCTGGGCCTGCGGCGGTGGGTAGCGGCTCGGACACCGCAGCGGCCAGCGTGCGCAGCAGCGCGATGTACCGGTCGCTGTGCAGCGCGGTGAGCATGTCGCCGCGTGCTGTCTCGCGTTCGCTCACCAGCGCCTCGAACAGGTACTCCGCGGCGTCACGCCCGCTGTCGTCGAAGGCCGCCGCCCGGCCGCGGAGGCGTTCGATGAGCACATCGGCGTCCCGCACCGGCCCCAGTGCCCGGCCCAGCCAGCCCAGCTCGGCGCGCAGGTCGTCGGCCCAGACCCGGTCCAGCAGCGGCCGGGCGGCCTTGAGCGCGGCCCGCATCCGGCGCACCGCGACCCGCATCTGGTGCAGCTCTTCGGGATCCTGGCCCACCCGGGTGCCGGGGTCGTGGGCGAGCAGGGCACGAACCCGGCTGTCCAGCGCGGCGCGCAGCTGATGCACCGGCGAGTCGGACGGCTTGGCTCGGACCGGTGCACCCAAGTCGATCAGCTCGGCGACCGGCGTGGATCGGCGGCGGCTGCTGCGCGGGGGGCGGGTAGTGACACTCACGGGTGAAATCGTAATGAGTCGCACTCCGTGGCCGTGAGCAGGTCAGGCGGGTCGTTCAGTCGTTGGCGTGCAGTGCGGCGTTGAGCTCGATGCCCACCTTGCCCTTGCGTTGCACCGCGTGCACAGTGCCCGTCACGGAGTCCCGGCGCAGCAGCATCCCGTCGGTACCGGACAGCTCGCGGGCCTTGACCACCGCGCCGTCGGGCAGCGTCACCTTGGTACCCGCGGTGACGTAGAGGCCCGCCTCGACCACACAGTCGTCGCCCAGCGAGATCCCGATCCCGGCGTTGGCGCCGACCAGGCAGCGGCGCCCCACCGAGATCTGCTCCCTGCCGCCGCCGGACAGGGTCCCCATGATCGATGCGCCACCGCCCAGATCGGAGTCGGCGCCGAGGACGACCCCGGCGGAGATGCGGCCCTCCACCATCGAGGTACCGAGCGTGCCCGCGTTGAAGTTGACGAAGCCCTCGTGCATGACCGTGGTGCCGCTGGCCAGGTGGGCACCGAGGCGCACCCGGTCGCCGTCGGCGATCCGCACTCCCGAGGGCAGTACGTAGTCGACCATCCGCGGGAACTTGTCCACCCCGTGCACGGTGACCGGGCCGAGCCGGCGCAGCCGCAGCCGGGTGGCCTCGAAGTCCGCCACCGGACACGGCCCGGAACTAGTCCACACCACAGTGGACAACAGCCCGAAGACCCCGTCGAGGTTGATGCTGCGCGGGGCCATCATGCGGTGGGAGAGCAGGTGCAGGCGCAGGTAGACGTCGTGCGCGTCGGCCGGTGGGGCCGCCAGGTCCGCCAGCACGGTGCGTACGACGACCACCTCGACGCCGCGCGCCGGATCGGGGCCGAGCAGCGCGGCGAACTCCTCGGGCACCTCCTGCTCGGGCACCCGCACCGGGCCTGCCGCGGTGTCCGCTCCGGGCGGTGCTCCCAGCACGGGGTTCGGGAACCAGGTGTCCAGCACGGCTCCGGCGTGGGTCACCGTGGCCAGCCCAAGGCCGTGCGCGGACTTGATCGGGGAGCTCTGCGGAACGGTCACAACGCGCCAACTTAGCGAAAGGCCTTCCCGCGAGCCGGGGGCACCGGCCCGTGGTCCGCACCCACCGGGGCGCGGCGCTACCGTCCGGTCATGGATCTGGACCTGAGCGCTGATCCGGTGGAGCTGACCGCGGCGCTGGTGGACGTGCCCAGTGTGTCGGGCCACGAGGCGGAGCTGGCCGATGCGGTGGCGCGCGCGCTGGCCGGGCAGGCGCCACAGCTGCGAGTGCAGCGCTGCGGCAACACCGTGCTGGCCCGCACCGACCTCGGCCGTCGCAGGCGGGTGCTGCTCGCCGGTCACCTCGACACGGTGCCGATCGCGGGCAACCTGCCCAGCCACCGCCGCGACGGCCTGCTCTACGGCTGCGGCACGTCGGACATGAAGGCCGGCGACGCGGTGATCCTGCACCTCGCGGCCACGGTTGCGGAGCCGGTGCACGACCTGACCTTCGTGCTCTACGACTGCGAGGAGGTCGAGGCGGTCCGCAACGGCCTGGGCCGGATCGAACGGGAGTACCCCGGCTGGCTGGCCGCTGACCTGGCGATCCTGGGTGAGCCCACCAACGGGCTGGTCGAGGCGGGCTGTCAGGGCACCCTGCGCGGCACCGTGCGGATCGCCGGGCGCCGGGCGCACAGCGCACGTTCCTGGCTGGGGGACAACGCGATCCACGCGGCCGGTGAGCTACTGACGCGGCTCGCGGCCTACCGGGCGCGCAGCGTCCAGATCGACGGATGCACCTACCGGGAGGGTCTGCAGGCGGTGGGCATCTCCGGTGGTGTCGCGGGCAACGTGGTGCCCGACGCCTGCGAGGTGGCGGTCAACTTCCGGTTCGCCCCGGACCGCTCGCTGGCCGGTGCCCAGGCGCACGTCCGCGAGCTGCTGCACGGCTTCGACCTCGAGCTCACCGACGGCGCGTCCGGTGCGCTCCCGGGTCTGGACGCCCCTGCGGCCCGGGAGTTCCTGGCGGCCAGCGGGTCCGAGCCGGTGGCGAAGTACGGCTGGACCGACGTTTCCCGGTTCGCGGCGCTGGGGATCCCCGCGCTGAACTACGGACCCGGCGACCCGAACCTCGCGCACACCCGCGACGAGCACGTGCGCCCCGACCTCATCACGTCCTGCACCGATGTCCTGCGCCGCTATCTGACCGGTGGCTGATCCGCTCAGTCCCGTTGTTGCCGGCTCACTACGCTGACGGCATGGCAGCGGACGGATGGTGTCCAACCAGCAACAACGGGGACGAGGAGCGCCCGGGGGAGAGGATGCGCGGGCCGGTGGTGCTGCGGCGAGACCGCCGCGAGGAGGCGACCACCACGGATCAGCGGCTGCTCGACTCCCGCGGGCCCGCGGACTGGGTGCACACCGATGTGTGGCGGGTGTTTCGCATCCAGTCCGAGTTCGTCGAGGGGTTCGGCATGTTCGCCGAGCTGCCCAAGGCCGTCACCGTGTTCGGCTCCGCCCGCACCTCCCGCGATCACCCGGAGTACGCCACCGGCCGGGTCCTGGGCGCGGCACTGGCCGCGGCCGGCTTCGCGGTGATCACCGGTGGCGGCCCCGGCACCATGGAGGCGGTCAACCGGGGCGCGTCCGAGGCGGGCGGGCTCTCGGTCGGCCTCGGTATCGAGCTGCCCTTCGAGCAAGGGCTCAACCCGTGGGTCGACCTGGGAATCAACTTCCGCTACTTCTTCGTGCGCAAGACGATGTTCGTCAAGTACGCCCAGGCCTTCGTGTGCCTACCGGGCGGCTTCGGCACCCTGGACGAGCTGTTCGAGGCGCTCACCCTGGTGCAGACCAGGAAGGTCACGAAGTTCCCCGTCGTCCTGCTCGGACGGTCCTACTGGGGTGGGTTGTACTCGTGGCTCGCCGATACGGTGCTGGCCGAGGGCAAGCTCACCGAGGCCGAGCTCGGCCTCGTGCACATCACCGACGACGTGGACGAGGCGGTGCACTTGGTCGGCGAGTCCTACAAAGCCTGGCAGGACACCCATTGAGCGCGCGGAGCGTGTGCGTCTACTGCGCGTCGGCGGGCGGGATACCCCAGCACTACCAGCGGCTGGCTGCCGAGGTGGGGGCCGGCATCGCCGCGCGGGGCTGGCAACTGGTCTCCGGGGGCGGCAACGTGTCGATGATGGGCTCACTGGTCAGCGCCGCCCGGGCGCACGGTGGGCGCACGGTCGGGGTCATCCCGCGCGCACTGGTCGATCGCGAGGTTGCCGACTCCGACGCCGACGAGCTGCTGGTCACCGACACGATGCGGGAGCGCAAAGCTCTGATGGACGCCCACGCCGACGCGTTCCTCGCCCTGCCGGGGGGCATCGGCACCTGCGAGGAGCTGTTCGAGGCGTGGACCTCCCGTGCGCTGGGACTGCACGCCAAGCCGGTGGTGCTGCTCGACCCCGACGGGCACTACACGGGGCTGCTGGACTGGCTGGACGGACTGCGGTCACGGGGTTTCGTCTCCGCTGAGGGGCTGGCCGACCTGGTCGTCACGACAGACGTCGAGACCGCGCTGCGGGCCTGCCTCGGATGACCGCCCGACCTGCCGGACCTGCCGACGCCGTTCCCGGGGCCGGGCCGGTGGTGCGGTTCGGCGTTCGCGCGTTGCCCGCCGACCGGGCAGCGGTGATGGCCATCATCAACCGCACCCCGGACTCCTTCTACGACCGGGGCGCCACGTTCACCGACGAGGCCGCGATGGCCGCGGTGGATCGCGCGGTCGCCGAAGGCGCCGACATCGTGGACATCGGCGGGGTCAAGGCCGGGCCCGGCGATGTGGTGGCGGTGGCCGAGGAGACCCGCCGGGTGGTGCCCTTCATCGCGGCGGTCCGCGAGCGCCACCCTGAGCTGCTCATCAGCGTCGATACCTGGCGGCACGAGGTGGCCGGGCCTGCTCTGGACGCCGGCGCCGACATCCTCAACGACACCTGGGCGGGCGTCGACCGCAAGCTGGCCGAGGTCGCTGCCGAGTACCGGTGCGGGGTGGTGTGCTCACACACCGGAGGCGCGGTGCCACGCACGAGGCCACACCGGGTCCGCTACCCCGACGTGGTCCGCGACGTTATCGATGACCTCGCCACCCAGGCCGACACACTGGTCGTACTCGGCGTACCGAAGGAGGCGATTCTGATCGATCCCACCCATGACTTCGGCAAGAACACCTGGCACGGCCTGGAGCTGCTGCGCCGTTGCGGTGAGCTGGTCGCCACCGGGTGGCCGGTGCTGATGGCGCTGTCCAACAAGGACTTCATCGGGGAGACCCTCGATGTGGGCGTGGGCGAGCGGGTCGAAGGCACCCTGGCGGCCACCGCCGTCGCCGCCTGGGCCGGGGTCCGGGTCTTCCGGGCCCATCAGGTGCTCCAGACTCGCCGGGTGCTGGAGATGGTGGCGTCGATCGCAGGCACCCGGCCGCCGTCCCGCGCCGTGCGAGGCCTGGCGTGAGGGCACCTGGCGTGCGAGGCCTGGCGTGAGGGGCGCGGCACTTCTCCCGCAGACCCGGCGGTGGTTCGGCGAGGCCACCGTGCAGAGCGTGCCCTGGACGGTCGAGGCGCTGGTGGCGGCCAAACGGGGCCGCACGGTCAGCGTGGTGCTTCCCGCGCTCAACGAGGAGGCCACCGTGGGTGCGGTGGTCGGCGCGCTGTACCCACTGCTCGGCACGCTGATCGACGAGCTGGTGGTGATGGACTCCGGTTCGACCGACCGGACGGTCGCGTCGGCCGCCGCGGCCGGTGCCCGGGTGGTACATCGCGGCGATGTGCTGCCCGAGCTGGATCCGTGGCCGGGCAAGGGTGAGGTGCTGTGGCGCTCGTTGGCCGCCACGTCGGGTGATCTGCTGGTGTTCATCGACTCCGACCTCGTCGACTTCGACTCCGGCTTCGTCCCCGCGTTGCTCGGGCCTCTGCTGCTCGGGCCCCTGCTGCTCAGCCCTCGGCGGGTGGGAGCCGAGGTCCAGATGGTCAAGGGGTTCTATCGGCGGCCGCTGCGGATGGAGAGTGCCGAGATCGGTCACGGTGGTGGCCGCGTCACCGAGCTGCTGGCCCGGCCGCTGCTCAACGCGCTGCGTCCGGAGCTGGCCGGCGTGGTCCAGCCGCTGGGCGGCGAGTACGCGGCGAGCCGCGCCTTCCTGGAGTCCGTACCCTTCGCGGCCGGCTACGGCGTGGAGATCGGGCTGCTCCTCGACGTGCACACCGGGTACGGGCTGGACGGGCTGGCGCAGGTCAACCTCGGGGTACGCAAGCACCGCAACCGCTCGCTGCTCGACCTCGGCGTGATGTCCCGCCAGATCCTCGGCGCCGCGCTGCCTCGTTGCGGGGTGCCCGAGGTGTCAGGTGCGAACGGCATGACGCAGTTCGTGCAGCTCGGTGCCCGCTTCACGCCCACCGAGACCAGCGTGCTGGTCGCCGACCGTCCGCCGATGCGCGACGTACTCGCAGCCCGCTCAGCCTGAGTCGGTGGCTCGCGGGGAGCCACCGACGTGCCAAGATCGGGACTGTGGGCACAGTGCTGATTTACCTCGTCATGGCGGCGGTGGTGGCCGCGGTCGTGTTCCTGCTCGCCTCACTGGTCTTCGGCCGGGGCGAGGAGCTCCCTGCACTACCGCGCGACGCCACCCCGACCTGGTTGCCGAACGGACCCATCGCGGGGGACCACCTGCGTACCGTGCGGTTCTCCCAGGTGCTGCGGGGATATCGGATGTCGGAGGTGGACTGGACGTTGCAGCGGGTCGCGGCGGAGCTCGACAGGCTGCGTGCCAGGGTGGAGGAGCTGGAGGGGGAACGATGGGCACCGAGCTGACCATGCGGGTCGACGTGGCGGCCCCGCCGGAGACGGTCTTCGCGGCCGCCACCGACTGGGAGCGCCAGGGTGAGTGGATTCTCGGCACCACCGTGCGGGTTCGTGGTGGTGACGGCCGCTCGGTCGGCTCGGAGGTCGAGGCGGTCACCGGGGTACGCGGGATCGGGGTGACCGACAGCATGCGGATCACCGTGTGGGACGCCCCGCTGCGCTGCGAGGTGCGCCACACCGGGCGGGTGGTGCGCGGCCTCGGCATCTTCACGGTGCGCCCGCGCGGGCGCACTGCAGCCACCTTCGAGTGGACCGAGCAGCTGGAGCTGCCGCTGGGTGTGCTGGGCAGGCTGGGCTGGATGGTGGTGCGCCCCGTTTTCGGGTGGGGGCTGGCGCACTCACTGAACCGTTTCGCCGGCTTCTGCCGGACCTACCCTCGGTGAGCCCGCGACAGCACTCCCCGATGAGCCCGCGACCCCGGCTGGAGCGTGCCGTGAGCGCCGTCGCCACCGGCCCGGCGACCGGCCCGGACGGTCGCCCACGCTGTCCGTGGGCGATGGCCACCTCCGACTATCGGGAGTACCACGACACCGAATGGGGAGTGCCGCGCCACGGTGCGGTCGCCCTGTTCGAGCGGCTGAGTCTGGAGGCGTTCCAGTCGGGGCTGTCCTGGCTGACGATCCTGCGCAAGCGGGCCGCCTTCCGGCGGGCTTTCGCGGGTTTCGACCCGGCCGTGGTCGCCGCGTTCACCGATGACGACGTGACGCGGCTGCTCGCCGACGCGGACATCGTGCGCAACCGCGCCAAGATCGAGGCGACGGTGCGCAACGCCAGAGTGGTCACCGAACTCGGCGAGGACCTCGACGTGCTGCTGTGGTCGTTCGCGCCCGATCCCACCGGAAGGCCGGTACCGCGCACCCTGGCCGAGGTGCCCACCCGCACCGGGGAGTCCGAGGCGATGGCCCGTGCGTTGCGCCGCCGCGGCCTCACCTTCGTCGGCCCCACGACATGCTATGCGCTCATGCAGGCCACCGGGATGGTCGACGACCATCTGGCCGGCTGCTTCCGCCATACCACCCCGGGGTGACTGCGCTGCAGCGGGGTGCCCGGATCGGCTCGGATGAACTGCCCGGCACGAGATCATCGGTTGGTTTCACGCGTCGGAGCCGATAAGGGAGAATGCAGGGGGTCACCCGTGTCGCGTGGCCACCGGTGGTGACGGATATATGGAGGGAGCACGCTATGGCGGCCATGAAGCCCCGGACCGGCGACGGTCCCCTCGAGGTGACAAAGGAGGGACGAGGCATTGTGATGCGCGTCCCCCTTGAGGGCGGTGGGCGACTCGTCGTCGAGATGTCGCCGGCCGAGGCAGGTGAACTGGGGGACGCTTTACGAGCTGTTGTGGAGTGACGCCCCGCCCAGCTCTCGCCGTCCCGCGAGACCGGCTCGGGCGCCGGCGTGCCGCGGACTCCGCCACGAACCGCCCCTGAGAAGAGGCCGCCACCAGTGCTCTCGACACCCACAGTCCCCACCCCACTGGTTCAGGTTCAGGTGCAGGCCCAGCGCGACGTCGGCGCCCCGGACGTCGTCCTGGTCGGGCAGTCCGCAGCGGAGGGCCCGCTGGACCTGGGCACTGGCGCAGACCTGCTCGGAGTGGACGAGCCGTGGCTGGACCGGTACCGGGTGAGTGCCACAGCGGGCTCCGTGGCACCGGTGCCGCTGGCCACGACGCGGCCCGACCACGGATGGCTGCTGGGTATCGGGCCCGGCGACACGCAGCACTGGCGATCCGCCGGTGCCGCGCTGGTTCGAGCTGCCGCGGCCCGCGCAGACGATCGGACGGCCGGTCGCTCGGCACCGGGCACCCTGCAGGTGCACCTGCTGCCCGGCACCACCGCCGAGCAGGCGGCGTCGCTGGCCTTGGGCTGTATCGCGGGCTCGCACCGTTACCGGGTCACCACCGGTGACCCGCCGCCACGCATCGCCACGGTGCGGCTGATCGCCGCTGACCCGGACGACGTGCTGAAGCCGCTTGCCGACGCAGTCGCCAGGGCGCAGGTGCTCGGCCAGGCCACCGGGCTGGCCAGGGATCTCGCCAACACCCCGAGTGGGCAGAAGGACCCGGCCTGGCTCGCGGGCACCGCCGCCGAGCTGGCCGCTGCGGTACCCGGCCTGCACGTCACAGTGCGTGATGAGCGGTGGCTGACCGAACACGGCTTCGGCGGCGTGCTCGCGGTCGGCTCCGGCTCGGCTCGCCCACCGCGGCTGCTCGAGCTGGCCTGGCGGCCCGACACCGACACCGACGGCGCCGAGCACCTGGTGCTGGTCGGCAAGGGCATCACCTTCGACACCGGGGGTATCTCGATCAAGCCTGCCGACGGCATGCACATGATGCGTACCGACATGTCCGGGGGCGCAGCGGTGATCGCCGCGTTGCTGGCCATCGGCCGGCTGGAACTGCCGCTGCGGGTGACCGGGCTGGTGCCGTGCGCGGAGAACCACGTGTCCGGGTCGGCCTACCGGCCCGCGGACATCGTGCGGCACGTGGGCGGCACCACCACCGAGGTCACCAACACCGACGCCGAGGGCCGGTTGGTGCTCGCCGACGCGCTGGCCCACGCGGTGCGCACGCTGCACCCCACCACGCTGGTCGACGTGGCCACGTTGACCGGGGCGATGAAGGTGGCCCTGGGCCTGCGCACCGGTGGGCTGTTCGCCAGCGAGCCGGGCCTGGCCGAGCGGATCAGGACCGCGGGCCAGGCGACCGGCGAGGCCTGGTGGCCGATGCCGTTGGTCGCCGACCACGCCGCCGACGTCCGCTCCGACATCGCCGACCTGCGGCAGTGCCCACCGGGACCCGGGGGGATCACCGCGGCGCTGTTCCTGCGGGAGTTCACCGCCGGTCTGCCCTGGGCGCACCTGGACATCGCAGGTCCGGCCCGTGCCGAGCGGAGCTACGATGAGATCAATCCGGGCGGAACCGGCTTCGCCGCCCGTACCCTCATCGAGCTGGCCTGCTCGTTCACCCGTTAGGCTGCCCAGCGATGACCACTCCACCAGCCACCCCAGGCCGGGTCGTGATCACCGGAGGAGCCGGCTTCGTCGGCCGTGCCGTTGTCGAGGCGTTCACAGCTCGGGGCAACCGGGTGACTGTGGTCGACCGGGTCGCGCATCCCGATCCGGCGGTGTGCAGCGTGGTCGGTGACCTGACCGACGCGGGTGTCGTCGCTGCGGCACTGGACGGCGGGGCACTGGACGGCGGGGACGTGACCGGGGTCGTGCACCTGGCCGCCATCACCTCGGTGCTGCGCTCGGTGCAGCACCCGGCCGACACCTTCCTGGCGAACGTGGCGGTCACCCAGGGCCTGCTCGAGGGCTGCAGGCAGGCCGGCGTCGGCCGGTTCGTCATGGCCTCCACGAACGCGGTGGTCGGCAACGTCGGGTACGCACGAGTCGACGAGACGGTGCCGTTGCGTCCGCTGACCCCCTACGGCGCCACCAAGGCCGCCTGCGAGATGCTGCTGTCGGGCTACGCGGGCGCCTACGGGATGACCACCTGCGCGCTGCGCTTCACCAACATCTACGGCCCCGGGATGCGGCACAAGGACAGCTTCGTGGCGCGGATGATGCGTGCCGCGCTGGCCGGCGAGGGTGTGCAGATCTACGGCGACGGGTTGCAGCGGCGCGACATGGTGCACCTGGACGACGTGGTACAGGCGGTGCTGGCGGCCTGGGACAGCGGCTACACCGGCACCGCGATCATCGGTGCCGGCCGGTCGGTGACGGTGCTGGAGCTGGTCGAGGCGGTCCGTACGGTGACCGGCTGCGCGTTGCCCGTCGAGCACGTCCCCGCCAAGCCCGGCGAGATGCCCGCGGTGATCGTGGACGTCAGCCGGGCCCGCGTGCAGTTGGGCTACCGCCCGTCGGTCTCGCTGGCCGACGGGCTTGCCACGGTGTGGAAGGACTTCGCGCACCCAGGTGGACCGCAGCGGTGACGACGGCGCTGGCGCCGCCCGAGCCCGGTGCTTCGCCGGTGCGGCCACCGGAGGCGGGGTTGCGGACCGGTGGCTGGCTGGGCTCGGCCCGCACGCACTGGATGCTGCTGGCGCTGCTCGCCGCGGGCGCAGTGCTGCGGGTGCTCACGATCGTCGCCTACCAGCCCGCACTCTTGTTCATCGACTCCTTCGTCTACCTCGGCAACCTGGGTAACCTGCGTCCCGACGGGCTGCGCCCGATCGGCTACGAGCTGATCCTCAACGTCCTGCTGACCTTCGGGGACCTGCGCTTCGTGACGGTGGTGCAGCACCTGCTCGGGCTTGCCATGGCCGTCGCGATCTACGTGCTGCTGTGCCGCCACGGTGCGAAGCGCTGGTTGGCTGCCGGGGCCACCGCCCCGGTACTGCTCGACGCCTACCAGCTGCAGATCGAGCACAACATCATGTCCGACGTCTGGTTCCAGGCGCAGTTGGTAGCGATCATCTGGATCCTGACCTGGCGCGGGGTGCCGGGACCTCGGCAGGCGGCCTGCGCTGGTTTCCTGATCGGCTTAGCCGTCGTACTCCGGCTGGTCGGCGTGACCATGCTGGTTCCCGCGCTGGCCTACCTGGTCGTTGCCGGGTCGCTCTGGGCCAGCCGGGCCGGTTGGCGGCGGATCGGGCTCCGCGCGGTCGCGATGGCCGCGGGGTTCGCCGTGGTGCTGCTCGGCTACGTGGGTTACTACCGCGCCGTGACCGGTGAATGGGGCCTCAGCGGGAGCACCGACACCGTGCTCTACGGCCGTGCCGCGACCATCGCCGACTGCGACCGGATTCCGGCCGGTACCTGGGAGCGCACGTTGTGCCCTGAGGAGCCGCGCGATGCCCGCCGCGGCGTGGACTTCTACGCCCACGATCCCGCGTCGCCGGTCTGGACGGTCAAGCTGCCGCCCGGCGAGTCGATGGGGGCGATTCAGAGCTCCTTCGCCCGTCAGGTGTTCGCCAACCAGCCGTTCGACCTCGCCGAGGCGGTCCTGGGCGACTTCCTCAAGGGGTTCCGGCCGGTCCGTATCGACGCCGCCGGTGACGTGTCGGTGCAGCGTTGGCAGTTCCAGACCTCCTACCCGTACAACTGGATCCCGCAGAACGTCGAAACGACGGCGCTGCAGTACGGCGACGTCCCGGTGGGGGCGCAGCCCGAAGTCGCCGCGCTGCTGCGGGGCTACCAGCTCACCGTCGGCTACACCCCCGGCCCGCTACTCGGCCTGGCCCTCGTCGCGGGCCTGGTCGGCGGGTTCGGGTTCGGCGCCGCCCGACGGTCCGGGATCCGGGCCGCCAGCCTGCTGGTGTCCGGGCTCGGGATCACCGTGCTGATGACCGCCGCGGCGTTCGAGTTCTCCTGGCGCTATCAGCTGCCCGGTCTGGTGCTGCTGCCGATGGCCGGGACGCTGGGCGTCACCGCCTTCACCGGACCGCTGCGCAGGCCGGGCCCTCGGCTGAAGCTGCGGCCCTTGCTGCCGCCCTATCCCGATCCGGTGGACACCGCCTCGGTCCGGGCGTTCACTCGCGCCGAGGCACCGGTGCGCTTCGCACCGGTGACCGTGGTCATCGCGGCCTACAACGAGCAGGACGGCATCGGTGCCGTCCTGGACGCTGTTCCTTCGATGAGCTGCGGCTTGCCGGTGGACACCCTGGTGGTCGTGGACGGGTGCACCGACGGCACCGCCGAGATGGCCCGCAGGCACGGCGCCCGGGTCTGCGAGGCGGTGACCAACCGCGGCCAGGGTGCCGCGCTACGGCTCGGCTATGCCCTGGCCCGCGAGGGCGGAGCCCGCTACATCGTCACCACCGACGCGGACGGCCAGTACGACCTGGATGAGCTGCCGCTGCTGCTGGAGCCGTTGATCGACGACGAGGCCGACTTCGTCACCGGCTCGCGCCGCCTCGGCCGCCAGCAGACCACCGACCCGGTCCGCCACCTCGGGGTGCACGTGTTCGGCTGGCTGGCCAGCGTGCTGACCCGCAGGCAGCTCACCGACACCTCGTTCGGCTTCCGCGCGATGAAGGCCGAGGTGACCGCCACCGTCACCTTGGCGCAGGCCCAGTACCAGGCCTCTGAGCTGCTGCTCGGGGTGATCTCGCACGGTTACCGGGTGCGCGAGCAGCCCATGACGATGCTGGCGCGCACCGCGGGGGAGACCAAGAAGGGCAACAACCTCGTCTACGGAATGCGTTACGCCCGGGTGATGGTGGGCACCTGGTGGCGGGAGCGCTTCGCCCGGCGGGCGGTCGCGGCCGGGTCCTCGGAGCTGAACACCAGCCGGTCCAGCACGACGAACTTGAGCACGAAGAGCAGCAGGTAGCTGGCGCCGAAGGAGACCGCGAGCACGACGGTACGCAGCGCGTGGTCCTCGATGCCGCCTGCGACGAGCCGGTCCACGCCTGCGGTGATCCCGACCGCCACCAGGCCGTTGACCCCGATCACCGCGATGTAGGGCACCAGCTCACGGCGCATTCCCACCCGCCCGGGGCGTCGCCAGGTCCAGAACCGCTGGATGAGGAAGTTCGGCACCGCTCCGGCGAGGAACGCCGCCGCCCCGGACACCGCGGCCGAAGCGCCCAGGACCCCGAAGAGCAGCAGCAGGGTCAGTTGGCTGGATACCGTGGCCACCGCCGAGCCCGCGGCGTACCGGGTGAATACCCGGACCACCCGGGAGTGGGAGAGTCGTCGCAGCACGGTGGCATCTTTGCAGACGTCCCTTGGCGCAGCGCCGCGTGCGGGCGTTCGCGGTGCCGGCGCCGGGACTCTCAGCTTCCTTTGATGGAAGCCGGACCTGCCTCGTGATAGGCAGAGGGGCACATACCGCCCGGTTCCACCCGGGGACGGACCCGGGTGTGGATATCGGTCGAACCGCCCGGACGTGCCTGTGCCGTGGAACCACACAACAATGGCTGGAGGAACACGGTGCGGATTCTCGTACTCGGTGGTGACGGATACCTGGGCTGGCCCACTGCCCTGCACTTGTCGGATCGTGGGCATGAGGTCGCCGTGCTGGACAACTTCGCCCGTCGCTCCTACGACGAGGAGATGGGGGTGCAAAGCCTGGTACCCATCGAGCCGCTGCACCGTCGCCTGCAGGCGTGGCAGGAGGTGTCCGGTAAGCAGCTGGAGCTGTTCGTGGGGGACCTGTGCGACGGCGAGTTCACCCTCGACGCGGTGCGCCGGTTCCGGCCGGACGCGATCGTGCACTACGCGGAGCAGCGCTCGGCCCCCTATTCGATGATTGACCGCAAGCACGCGGTCTACACCCAGTCGAACAACGTCATCGGCAATCTCAACGTGCTCTTCGCGATCGCCGAGGTGGACCGCGACATCCATCTGGTCAAGCTCGGCACCATGGGGGAGTACGGCACCCCGAACATCGACATCGAAGAGGGCTGGCTCGAGGTCGAGCACAACGGCCGCAAGGACCGCCTGCTCTTCCCGAAGAAGCCGGGCTCCTTCTACCACCTGTCGAAGGTGCACGACAGCCATAACATCGAGTTCGCCTGCCGGACCTGGGGACTTCGAGCCACCGACCTCAACCAGGGGGTGGTCTACGGCCAGCGGACCGACCAGACCGCGGGGGACCCCAGGCTGGCGACCCGGTTCGACTACGACGCCATCTTCGGCACCGTACTCAACCGCTTCGTCATCCAGGCCGTGCTCGGGCATCCGCTGACCGTCTACGGTGCGGGCGGGCAGACCCGGGGCTTCATCGACATCCGGGACACCGTCGAATGCATCCGGCTGGCCTGCGAGCACCCGGCCGACGTCGGCCAGTTCCGGGTGTTCAACCAGCTGACCGAGTCGATGTCGGTCGCCGACGTCGCCAAGGCCGTCTCGGCCGGCTACCCGGGCAATGTGGAGATCGAGTACCTGGACAACCCCCGGGTTGAGCTCGAGGAGCATTACTACAACGTGGTGCACACCGGCCTGGTCGACCTGGGACTGGAACCGCATCTGCTGTCCGACACGTTGATCGAGTCGCTGTTCGATATCACTGAGCAGCACATCGAGCGGGTCGACCTGGCGGCGCTGCGGCCCACGGTGAACTGGCGATCCACCGCCAGCCCGCTGCGCTGAGGCCGCCGACCTGGCGACCTGCCGGATCTGTCGCCGCTCCGTCAGATCCGCCGGGTCGTCAGGTCGCCGGGTGGTCAGGTCGCCGGGTGGTCAGATCCGCCGGGTCGTCAGGTGTCAGGAGCCGGGCGTCACCATGGTGACCAGTTCCCTGATCCGGTCCGCCACCTGCTCGGCGCGCTCCAGCAGCACCATGTGCGCGGCGCCTGCGTAGCGCACCAGCGTGGCGTCGGGCAGCTGCGCGGCGATCGCGGCGGCATGCCGAACCGGGACGAGCCGGTCCAGGGTCCCGGCCAGCACCAGCGTCGGGATATGGGTGAAGGCGGCCAGCGCCGCCGCCCTGTCGTGGTCGTCGAAGGTGGGCCGGAAATCGACGACGTTGGCCGGCCGGCTCTGTGCCATGCACTGGGCCGTGAGATCGACGTCGGCCCGCCGGGGCTGCTGACCGAACAGCAGCCAGCGCACTCCGGGGCGGACCAGCCCGGCCCGCTTGGTGGTCACCTCCCGGTCGCGCAGCCGTCGCGCAATGGCCTTCCCGCGCATCAGCCGGGCCTCCGCGCGGCCCACCAGGCGGGCCAGGGCGGGCCGCAGCCCGAGGTCCAGCGGGATCAGGTCACCACATGAGGTGGCGACGAACACCGCGCCCACGACCCGGTCCGCCACCAGGTCGGGGTGCCGTTCGGCCAGCCCCATGATCGCCATCCCGCCCATCGAATGCCCGCCGAGTACCACCGGCCCGCTGACCTCGTCGCTCAGCAGCTCGGCGAGGTCGTCGGCCAACTGGGCGATGGTCGCGGTACCCGGCCGGGCGCGGTCCGAGCCGCCGTGCCCGCGCTGGTCGTAGCGCAGTATGCGCAGGTCCGAACCGGCTTCCAGGAGTTCGGCTACCGGCCCCCAGGATCGGAAGTCGAGCGTCCAGCCGTGCGTGAGCACGAGAGTCAAGGGGGCTCGCCCCGCGCCCGCCGGGCCCTGCCAGTGCAGGGCGAGCCGGGTGCCGTCGGATGTTGTGAACGACCGGACGTCCTCGGTGGTGGTCATCGGCGTCTCCCGCTTTCGGTGATGCCCATTCGGTGTTACCACGGGTAACCGTTACCATAAGTAACATGTCGGACGACGTCGACTCTGTCAAGCTCGAGTGTGGCTCGGCCAATCCGAGAAGGGATCGATCCGGGCACCGCGAGAAGCGTCGCGCGGAGCTGGTGTGTGCCGCCCTGGCAGCGATCCGCAAGCACGGGCCGGACGTCGCGATGGATGATATCGCCGGCGAGGCCGGGATCAGCAAGCCGATCCTCTACCGATACTTCCAGGACAAGGGCGATCTGTACATGGCGGTCAGCGAGCACGCCACCCGGTTCCTGCGTACCGCCCTGCTCTCCGGCCTGGACGGCGAAGGCGATCCTCGCGGGCCGCTGCGGCTGGTGATCGACACCTATCTGACGTTCATTCAGGAGGAGCCCGACCTGTACCGCTTCGTGGTGCGCCGCTCCTTCCCCGGCCGGCCGGTGCAGCGCGATCCGGTGACCACCAACAACGAGCTCATTGCAGGCACCCTGAGCACGATCTTCAGTGACCGGTTGGGCGAGCTGGGCATGGACACCGGCGGTGCGGAGACCTGGGCACACGCGGGCGTCGGTATGGTGCAGGCAGCCGGGGACTGGTGGCTGGAGCGGCGCACCGTGTCCCGGGAAGCGTTGCGCGACTATCTGTTGATGATGGTGTGGGGCGCGCTCGACGGAATCGTGCAGGCGGGTGGATCACCGGCCCGGATGCTGGCCGAGCCCGCCCCGGACCCTCAGCCCGCCCCGGACCCTCAGCCCGCCCCGGACCCTCAGCCCGCCCCGGACCCTCAGCCCCCCACCGAGAAGCCGACTCGGCGGCCCTCTCCGGGCCCGATTTCGACGTAAGCGACCCTCGAGGCGGGAATGACGTACCGCCTGCCCTTGTCATCGACCAGGGTCAGCAGGCCCTGACTGTTCCGCAGCGCTTCGGTGACCAGCGCTTCCACCTGGTCCGGTGAGTCCGAACTGGACACCACCAGCTCGCGCGGACTCTCCGCGACGCCGATCTTGACCTCCACGCGGGGACCTCCATGATGTGATCGAAGTTGGTGCCCAGGCTAGTCGAGCACCTCGTCGGCGCGGGCGGCGGCTGCTGCGCCGACGGCGAACAGCTCTCGCGCGGCTCTCAGGACAGTCCGAGCGTGGTCATCCGGTGGCCGTGCTTGACCTGCAGCCTGCGGATCAGGGTGGCCAGCCCGGCCAGGTCCCCCGAGCCACGGGTGATCAGCTCGGCCAACGCGTCCCGCTCGGCGACGACGTACTGAGCATGCGTGACTGCCTCGCCGAGCAACCGCCGCCCCCACAGGGTGAGGCGGTCATGGGTGGTTCGGTCCCGCTCGCAGGCCGCCCGCACCTCCCGCTCGGCGAACGCGGAATGTCCGGTGTCGGCCAGTACGGCGCTGACCAGAGCCCCGGTACGTTCGTCGAGCCAGCACCCCGCCTCGCCGTAGAAGTCGGCCGCGAGCCCGTCCCCGATGTAGGCTTTCACCAGCGACTCGAGCCAGGACCGCGGCGCTGTGGAGGCATGGAAGTGGTCGAATCGCTGCACGAAGGGGGCCATCGCCTCGTCCACCGGGACCCCCAGTTCCTGTAAGTGGTGCTCCAGCAGCCGGAAGTGTCCGATCTCGGCCGCGGCCATACCGGCCATCGCCGCCCGGCCACTCAGTGTGGGTGCACAGCGAGCGTCCTCCGCGAGCCGGTCGAAGGCGGACAGCTCGCCGTAGGCGAGGACTCCCAGCAGATCGACGATGCCCTCACGTGCCAGGTCCACAATGGGCAGCCTAGGCCTGAAGGTGACCGTCAGGTGGACCTCGTCCGGAGTACCAGCTGTCTACTCGCTGTCACGGAATCACGGCGCATCAGCGTTGTCGCCCGCGCACGATTGAGTGATTGAACAGCCCGTACGGCCGAAAGGGGGACGTGCTGTACAGCGCAGGGGGTGAGATGAGACGGTGCAATCTAAAATGTTCACCCAAAGGGGGAATCTTGCCCGCAGCACAGCCGGATCACCCCCGGCCCGTTGGTCACGCACAGGTCCGGGCCGGGAGCGGGCCGACCGTACTCCGGATCGCGTTGGGCACTCAGCTGCGTCGGTTGCGGGAGGCGAACGGAATCACCCGCGAAGTCGCCGGCGACGTGATCCGTGCGTCCCATGCCAAGATCAGTCGACTTGAGCTGGGCAGGGTGGGCTTCAAGAGACGCGACGTGGCGGATCTGCTCACCCTCTACGGCATCACTGACGAGGGGGAACGCGACACGTTCCTGACCCTGGCCCGGCAAGCCAACGTACCCGGCTGGTGGCACCAGTACAGCGACATTCTGCCGAGCTGGTTCGAGTTGTATCTCGGTCTGGAACAGGCCAGCGCAGTGATCCGCACCCACGAGCCTCAAGTCGTGCCCGGTCTGCTGCAGACCGAGGAGTGCGCCCGCGCGCTCATTCAGCAGGGTTATCCGAACGAATCGGGCGAGGAGGTCGAACGCCGGGTCGCGCTGCGAATGGAACGTCAGCAGATGCTCACCCAACTCGGCGCACCGAACCTGTGGGCGGTGGTCGATGAGTCGGCGCTCTGGCGGCTCGGCGGGCGTGCGGCGATGCGCGCCCAGATCCAGCATCTGATCGAGATGGCCGAGCTGCCGAACATCACGCTGCAGGCGATGCCCTTCTACTCGAGTGGTCACACCGCAGCGGGCGGCCCGTTCACCATCCTGCGGTTCGCCGCACCCGATCTTCCCGACATCGTCTACCTCGAACAGCTCACCAGCGCCCTCTACCTGGACAAGGGCCAAGACGTCGACCACTACCTGATGGTCATGGACCGCCTCTGCCTCCACGCCAAATCACCGACCAGGACAACCAGCTTCCTGGGTGGCATTATCAAAGAGATCTGAGATCAGGGCTTCCGTCCGACGCCACAGAATTCATACACCTCAGCAGGGGCACCGAACTCGCTGGTCTCGGGGCGCCACAGCGAAACCGAGACCACGCCGGGCTCCAGCAGCTCCAGGTCGTCGAAGAATCGGATGAGCTCGTCACGGCTGCGGCCCCGCACCGGCGGAGTCCCTCCGCTCTCGTTGTAGGTCTGCATGCCTTTCTCCACCACGTCGGTGTCGACCAGCGCGGTGAAGTGCGACATCACCAGGTAGCTGCCGGAAGGCAGGGCGCCCAGCAGCCGGTCCACGATCGAGTTCGCCTCGTCGGTGTCCATGATGTGATTCAAGATCCCGAGCAACATGAGCGCGATCGGCTGGGTGAAGTCCAGCGTCCGAGACGCTTCCCGCACGATCGTGTCGGGATCGCGCAGATCGCCCTCGATGTACTCGGTGACGCCCTCTGGCGCGCTGGTGAGCAGAGCGCGCGCGTGCACCAGCACGAGCGGGTCGTTGTCGACATAGACGACGCGGCATTCCGGCGCGGTCGCCTGGGCGACCGCGTGGGTGTTGTTCACGGTGGGTAGGCCGGTGCCGATGTCGAGCAACTGGCGGATTCCGGCCTCGCCGACCAGGTGCTGGACCACGCGGACCAGGAAGCCCCGGACGGCGCGGGCGGTGTCGACGATGCCCGGCATGACGTCCCGAATGTGGTCCCCCGCCTCGCGGTCGACCGGGTAGTTGTCCTTACCGCCCAGCCAGTAGTTCCAGACCCGAGCAGTGTGCGGAACCGTGGTGTCGATATCGGCCGGGTGTGCGTTGTCCACCACGAGTGCCCCCGCTCAGTGCTGGTCCTCGACGTAACAGCCCACTCTAGTCTCCGCAGAGCCCGCGCTCCGCGTTCCGTGCTGGTCCGACCGGGTGGGGTTGGACCCGGGGTGAGGACTCCGCTCGGATGCCTTCCCTGAGCCGAGCGGAGCAGTGCTGTTTGGTGCATTCACCTCGTATTTTTGTATTTGCGGTGAGCGGCTGCGCGGTACACTTTATCTGCGGTGAGCGGCTGCGCGGGAGGTTGATCGGGCGAAGTGGTTGATGGGGCGACGCGAGAGCCGCGACATAACACCGACGGGAACGAGGCTACAAGGGGTCACGATAACTAGCTCTCGTTCGCGCGTGGAGGGCGGAGCGGGAGCCGTGGAGACCCACT
The DNA here is from genome assembly GCA_050699955.1 of Pseudonocardiaceae bacterium. Lineage (GTDB taxonomy): Bacteria > Actinomycetota > Actinomycetes > Mycobacteriales > Pseudonocardiaceae. The sequence goes on from JBOHGD010000014.1 coordinate 71,466, forward strand.
TGGGGCACGGCTCCCGCTTCTCGCAAAGGTGGGGTCGGGACTCAGAGGGGGGGCAAGAGCGAGTTCCGGCCGCCACTTCCTGCTTCCCGGTACCGACATGGGTAGGGGCGGGGAGCTTACCGCCGGTCCGGGTAATCTGTAGCGTAGTCCCATGATGTACCGATGACAAGAATGTGAACATTTAGTTACAGCGGATCGCTGTTGTCGGCAGTCGGTGACGGTTCACGGCGTCGGGTCGCGGTCCGAATGGTCCAGCCCGTGATGGTCCCGGGGTGTCCAGCCCTGCGGCGGGGAGCGAGCCTGCAGGCCGGCGGGCCCGCGACGCGGGCGTGACGCCGGAGCCGGAGTTGCTGCCCGACGCCGGGGCGCCGTTGGCACGGCGACCGAGCTAGCGGTCCGTCACAGTGACGCCCATCGCAGCCGCTATCGCGCCGAGGTCGTACACGACACACTCGATCGCGACTTCGGCGACAATTCTCCAGTAAGCTTCTGAGTCATACGGTATATCTCTTGTCCTGCTCTTGACGTCGGCCGCCAGGCCGTGCACGATCCGATCTTCGTGCGCGGTGCCGAAGACCCAGCTGAGGGTTCTCCTGTCGGGCACCCAATCCTCGGAGCTCATGGTGCCATCGTAGGTGAACAAGGCGTGACACCGCACTGGTGTGGTCACTCAGGTGCCATTGCACGGGCCAGTGAGCGTCGCGCGATCCCCGCCCGCTGGTCCCCCGTTGATCCCGGGGCAGTAGGTTCCGCCCTTTCCGAGGTGCGCTTCGTTGGGCGCCGGCATATAGAATGTTTTGTCACCACCGTTGACGGGGATGCTCTGGGTCTGGCTCTTGGAGGTGAAGACTCGCTCGTAAGGGCCGAGCGCCGGATGTCCCGGGCTGCCTCCAGACGCGTAGTTCATCCATCCGAAGAGCGAGTATTCGACGCTTCCGCCGTCGCCATTGCAGTGGATGCGAGCCTTGAAGATCACACTGCGGGCGCCGGTGGAATAGTGCGGACTGTCGACTTTACCGGCACACACGACCAGTCCGGCTCGAGCGGCGGTGTGCGCGGGTCCCGGAGCGCTGTGGACGGTGGCTGCGTCGGCCGCCGCGGCTGATCCGGCCGCAACGGCGGCCAGGCTTGCGATCGAAGCCACGGCCACACCCAGACGACTTCGCAGTTTCATGGTCACGTCTCCCGTCTCTCCGGCCTTCTCAACAGCCGAGGGTCGTGGAGATCGATGTGATACCGAGATGTCACCCGGCTGCGTGGTGTCACCGGGCACTCATGAGGTGGGACGGGTACTATCCACACACGGGGCGTCACGCGGCACGCTGTTACGGTTCACTGTCACGGTGTGCTGGCGACACCCCTCGGCTCGGAGGTTGATGCCGCCGGGCACAGTTCATGCGCGCGTACCTCGTGCCTTCGTTCCCAGTTCCGCGGCGCCGACCGGCGGCCCGGAGATGGTCGAGCGAGACGGCAGCGGGCGCGCCGGTACGAGAGAGGCGATCACGCTGACCGTCAGTCAATCCCCACTGTCCGATATCGACATCCAGGAGATCCCCGACCCCCGCACGCTGGAACACTTCGAAATTGCCCTCGACGAGCCCGCCCCGCCGCAACCCTTGCAGGCAGGCGCCCCGGTGCGGGACGACTCGCCCACCTTCGCCGAGCTCGGCGTTCGCGAGGAGATCGTCCGCACCCTGCGCAGGGTGGGCATCGAACGCACCTTCGCCATCCAGGAGCTCACCCTGCCGCTGGCCCTGGCCGGCGACGACCTGATCGGCCAGGCCCGGACCGGCACCGGCAAGACACTCGGCTTCGGCGTCCCGCTGATCCAGCGGATCACCGCCGGGGACATCGCGCTCGATGGCACGCCTCGCGCGCTGGTCGTGGTGCCGACCCGTGAGCTGTGCCTCCAGGTCACCGCCGACCTGGCCGAAGCCGGAAAGGACCTCGGGCTGCGGGTGCTCCCGGTCTACGGCGGACGACCCTACGAACCGCAGATCAGGGCACTGACCAGCGGGATCGACCTGGTGGTCGGCACCCCGGGCAGGTTGCTGGACCTCGCCGAGCAGCGGCATCTGGTGCTGGGCAAGGTGCGGGTACTGGTGCTCGACGAGGCCGACGAGATGCTCGACCTGGGCTTCCTGCCCGACATCGAGCGGATCCTGCGGATGGTGCCCGACCAGCGCCAGACCATGTTGTTCTCCGCCACCATGCCCGGCCCGATCATCACGCTGGCCCGGACCTTCCTGACTCGTCCGACGCATATCCGCGCCGAGGAGCCGGACGCCACCGCCATCCACGAGCTCACCCGGCAGTTCGTCTACCGGGCACACGCGCTGGACAAGGTGGAACTGCTCTCCCGGATCCTGCAGGCTCGTGGCCGGGGTCTGACGATGACCTTCACCAGGACCAAGCGCACCGCGCAGAAGGTCGCCGACGAGCTCACCGAGCGCGGTTTCGCGGCTGCGGCGGTGCACGGTGACCTCGGTCAGGGGGCCCGCGAGCAGGCGCTGCGGGCGTTCCGTTCGGAGAAGGTCGACGTACTGGTGGCCACCGACGTCGCCGCCCGCGGGATCGACATCCCCGAGGTCACCCACGTCATCAACTACCAGTGCCCGGAGGACGAGAAGACCTACGTGCACCGGATCGGGCGAACCGGCCGGGCCGGCCGGGACGGCGTCGCGGTCACCCTCGTCGACTGGGACGAGGAGGCCCGCTGGAAGCTGATCAGCGACACGCTGGGTTTGGGCATACCGGACGCTGCGGAGACCTACTCCACCTCTGAGCACCTGTTCAGCGACCTGGACATTCCCACCAACTCCACCGGGCGGCTGCCGATGGCCCGGCGTACCCGGGTGGGGCTGGCCGCCGAGCCGACCGACGAGACGGGCAGGCCGCGGCGCCGCGGCGCTGGAGTCAACCGCGGTAGCCGCGCTATGAGCGCGGAGGCCGAGGCTGCTCCGGCTCGTCGGCGCAGGCGCCGCACCCGGGGCGGAGAAGGTGCCGGGACCAGCAGCGAGACCGCACCGGCGGCATCACACCCGTCCGGCGACGAGGCGGCCGCCCGGCCGCGCCGTCGCCGTCGCCGCACTCGTGGGCCGGGGCAACGCGACAGCCAGCCTGGCGGCGGCGACTGACCCTCGCTCGAATGCCCGCACCCGAACGCCGGACCTGGGGGGACCTGACCGCCGCCGCGGTACTGGCGGTAGCGGTCCTCGTCGTTGCCGGCACCCTGTGGTGGACCAGTGACATCCGGCACACCACGTCGATCACCGCCACCGGGCCCGCCCCGGCGGAGCAGGCCCCGGATGCCGTGCGGCTGCCGTCGGCACTGCGGGAACTCTGGCGAGCCGCCAGCCCAGCGGCCCCGGTCCCGCTCGCCAAGGACGGCATCGCCGTCACCGCAGCCGGTGGCGAGGTGGCCGGACGCGACATCGGTTCCGGCGCGATCCGGTGGAGCTATCAGCGCGATCTGCCGCTGTGCACCGTGGGTGCCGCGTTCGACCGAGTGGTCGCGCTGTACCAGCGGGGCGAGACGTGCAGCGAGACGACCACCTTGCAGTGGGCGGACGGCAGGCGGGGGGCGCAACGGACCGGGCCGGTCGAGGCGCCGACCCGGCTGGCCGGGGACAGCGACCAAGCCGCCACCACCGGGCGACGCTACCTGGAAGTGTGGCGCAGCGATCTGGTGCGAACGCTGGCCTACGGGCGACTGCCGAGCCCGGCGGAGCCCGCGACCGAGCCCCGGCCGAACTGCATCCACGGCTCGCTGGCGCTGAGCTCCGAGCGGCTGGCGGTGGTGGAGCACTGCCCGGACGAGCGCTCGGCCCGGCTCACCGTGCAACGGTCCCGCCCGAAGGAACCCGAGCAGCCCGAGGTGGACTTCAGCACCCTGGTCCCCGGTGCGCAGGCCCGGGTTGTCGCGCTGAGTACCGATCGGGTGGCCGTGGCGGTGCCGGGTCCGCCCCGGCTGCTCGTGTACGACGCCAGGGGCGACGTCGTGGGCACGTACCCGCTGGCTGTCCCGGATACCGACCTGCGCGGCGATCCCCCTGGTGGGCAGGTCGCCATCACCCGGACCCCGACCGGGTTCTACTGGTTCACCGGTTCGGCAACGGTCGCACTGGACGTCGATGACCTACAGCCACGATGGACCCATCCCGGCTCGCTCGGCCCCGGTTCGATGTTCGCGGGACGGCTGCTGCTGCCCGTCCCAGGTGCGTTGCGGGTGCTGGACCCCATCACCGGGCAAGAGCTGCAGACGCTGCCGGTGAACCGCGGTGGTTATCGCGGCCCGGTCGGTACCGCCACCGACGGCTCCGTAGTGCTGGAGCAACGCGGCGGCACCCTGGTCGCCCTGGGCTGATGACTGGTCTGGGTGAGCTGGGCTCGTAGGCTGATGATCCGTGACGGCATCACAGATCACCCCGCACCGTGCCACCCCGGTTCAGCTCCCGGTGCCGGGCGCGGCACTGGCGGCGCTGCGCGCCGAACCGAACGAACCCGCCGGTGCGACGGCATTGCTGGTGCCCGGGTACACCGGGTCCAAGGAGGACTTCGCGCCGCTGCTCGATCCGCTCGCCACGGCGGGTCTGACGGTGCTGGCAATGGATCTACCCGGGCAGCATGAGTCGGCCGGTCCGCGGTGTGAGCAGGACTACCTCCCCGGCCCGCTCGGACGAACCGTGGCCGCGCTGGTGGCCGAGCTGGCCGCGGCGGGGGACCGGGTGCTGCTGCTGGGGCACTCCTACGGGGGCCTGGTGGCCCGATCCGCGGTGCTCGCGGGAGCGCCGGTCGCCGGGCTGACCTTGCTGGCCTCCGGCCCGGGTGCGCTGCCCGGCGGACTGCGCCGCGCGCTGCTCGACCTCACCGAGCCGGTGCTGCGTACCGAGGGCATCGAGGCCGTCCGGCGGTTGATGGAGGCCACGGGCGGGGTCGCCGAGCCGCCCGAGTTGGCCGCGTTGCTGCGGGCTCGGTTCCTGGGTTCGTCGCCTGCCGGGCTGCTCGGGATGGCGACCGGGTTGCGCACCGAACCGGACCGGGTGGCCGAACTGGCCGCCGCGCTGCGCGCTCGCGCCATCCCGTGCCTGGTGGCCTTCGGTGCGTCCGACGACGCCTGGCCTGCGCCGCTCCAGCTGGACATGGCCACCCGGCTGGGCGCCGAGGTCGTGGTGGTGCCCGGTGCCGCTCACTCGCCGAACACCGAGAACCCGGGCGCGCTGCTCGATGGGCTGCTGCCGATCTGGCGGCGCTGGCTGGGTGCCTGACCCGCGGCTGCTTGCCTGAAGGTCACGGACGGCGACATCATGGCTCGGACATCGCCGCGGAACCAGTTCGGAAGGCCACTACGTTGATCGACATCACGCTGCTGCGGACCGACCCCGACCTCCTTCGGCGCACGGCCGAACAGCGGGGCGCGGACGTGGATGTGGACCGTCTGGTCGACGTCGAGGCGGAGCTGCGTCAGGAGAGCGCCCAGGCCACCTCGCTGCGGACGCAGCGGCGGCGCCAGGCCATGAGCCGTGAGCAGGTCGATGCCGATGCCGCGCAAGCGCTGAAGGACGAGGTGAGCGCGGTCAACGAGAAGGTCCGCGCGCTGCAGGAGCTTCGCGACGAGCTGTGGGCCCAGCTGCCCAACCTGCTGGCCGCCGACACCCCGGGCGGGGACAACGTCGAGCTGCGCCGCGAGGGCCACCCGGTGGTTGCCGACGAGGCCCGCGGCCACGTCGCGGTGGGCGCGGCGCTGGGGATCCTGGATCCGGCCCGCGGGGCGCAGGTCGCCGGCTCGGGCGGCTACTACTGGCGTGGCGACGGCGCGCGGCTCGCGTGGGCGGTGTTCACTCACGCGCAGAGCGTGTTGCAGGCCCGCGGGCTCACCCCGGTGATGCCTCCGGTACTCGCCGGGGACGGGGTGGTCGGCTACTACGGCGACCAGATCATCGACACCGCCGAGCTGCCGATCCGGGTGGCCGCGATCGGCGCGCAGGCCGTCGAGCAGGTCGTGCTGTGCCGACCACAGGACGCCGAGTACTGGCTGGGCCAGTGCCAGCGCAATGCCGAGGACATCCTGCGTGACCTGGAGCTGCCCTATCGCGTGGTGCGGGTCCGCGCCGGCGACCTCCCCGCGCCCGCATATCAGGCGTTCGCCACCGAATGCTGGTTTCCCGGTTCGGGCGACCATCAGCAGACCCATTCGGCCGCCAACCTCACCGACTACCAGGCTCGGGGGCTCCGGATCCGCTACCTGGATGCGGGCAGGGTCGCCCAGCCCTACACCCTCTCGGCCACCGGGGTCACCGATCGCGCCGTGCTGGCCATCCTGGAGAACCACGTCCAGCCCGACGGGTCGGTGCGGATACCCGAGGCCGTGCGTCCCTATCTCGGCGGTCAGGAACTGATCGAACCGAAGGTGGCCCGCACCGGATAGCCGACACCGTTGACATCCGGCAGCCGGTGCGGTGGGTGCGCAATGCGAACGGTCATGTCGCCGGGTTACTGTCGGAGTGGGTCGTGGAGTGGTGTTCTGGTGGGGTTGAGGATTTTTGGTGGGGTGAATTCGGGGTGGCCGCGGGCGTCGAGTCGGATGTGCCGCACCAAGGGATGTGTCCGTATCACCCAGCGCGAGGTGGACGAGATCGCCGAAGGTGTCATGCTGGACTATATCGCCCGGCCAGGGGTGATCGACACCCTGCGCATCGCTGAACACCACGACGACCGCGAACTCACCGCCGTCCGAGACCAACTCGCCACCGCACGGACCCGCCACGAGGAACTGGCCGACGCGGTGGCCGCCGGAACCCTCAGCGTTGCGCTGGCCGCCCGGTCCGAACCAGCGATACTGGCCGAGATCACCCGCCTGGAACAACGCGAGAAAGAACTCGCCACCCACAACGCACTACGCGGCCTGATCGAACCCGGCGCCGACGTCGCCCGCCGCTGAAAGCCGCACTCATGAGTACCTGACGCGAAATAGCCCGCCTGCTGCTCACCCCCACACTCCTCGGCGAACTCCACATCACACCCTCCGGACCAGGACGCCGAATTCCCACAGAAAACCGCATCAAATGGTGTCGGGGTTAATTGATTATGCTGCCATTCCGCCGTCTGTGACCCACTCGTCGGCTAGTATTGAGTACAGTATGCTATCACGCCACTTTCCGTTAGTGTATACATGGTCGCGGAGTCGGCCCTCGTAGGTCATTCCAAGTCTGCGAGCGATGGCGATAGAGGTAGTATTTTCTGGCCCAATCGCAGCGGAGATACGGTGAAGTTTTAATGATCGGAAGCCGAAGTTCACGAGAGTACGGGTTGCGTCGCTAGCATAGCCACGGCGCCAGTAGTCGGCGGCAATGGCGTATCCCAATTTTGCCGCTTGAACACCATTCAGGCCTAGGCGGGCGAACCCGACCAGTTCATTATCCGCAGCGGCTACTGCTAAGTAGTATTCAGTGCGCGGTTCTTGTTTCGCCCGACTAAGCGTTTCTTGTATCATCGTTGACGCCTGATCTCTGGTGCGCGAGTCAAAGGAAAGCGAGTCGGTGACTCGGTCGTCGCCGACAACGTTCATAACTCTGTCGAGATCGCTCGGGCAGAACTCTCTGAGAAGGACGCAGGAACCGATAATCTGAATCGGGTACACAGTTGGTAGCCTACCTCGGGAGCATGCGTGCTGGAGTGCTGGTGTAATTCTCGATGCGGTCTTGCAGTTCCTGGGCGACGGAATTGGCTGACATGTGATTGAGGGTATAATGAACCCGATTGAGCGAATGAATGATGCCATTAATTCGTTGCCCTGGAGGCAAATCGAATACGGCCTTTAGTGCCTCTGCTGCCCCCTCGACTTCCCCGCGCTCGATCCGAACAATGGCAAGATCGGCGAGTGAACCGGCCGCATCACCGAAGGCCCAGTCAGGATCGCTTGGATCCGAGTATGCCGCGACAGCCTGACGTGCATAATCCTCAGCGCTCGAAGCCTCGCTAGGAAGCCACACGAGGGCGTCGGCCGCATAATACACCTGCCGGGCCCTACTGAACGTAGCAATGCCCCCCATCTCGTCTAGCTCATCCGGATGCACCCCCTCCCATGCTTGTTCGCTACGCGCAATAGACTCTCGGACCTGTTCAACATTTCCGAGAGTCGCCCATGCGCGTGCCTCGCTGGCGGGTAGCCAGACGCTTGTGGTGCTTCCGCAGCGTTGGGCATAGGTAGCACCGCGCTGGGCATAGCGGATACTGTCATGAGGTCGGCGCGCCCAGTAACAGACGAGTGATTGCAATCCGGATATCCAGGCGCGAAGGCCATCATGATCCGCTCGTTCCGCGCATAACCATGCGGTACGGGATTGCGCAAGCGCTGCATATGGATCGGCCAGGTCATGCGATGCTTTGGTCAGTAACCCACCGAGAACCGCGCTGAGGAAGTAAAGCCTGCGAGCGTGGTTGGGACGTTGGGGGCGTTCCAGGAGACGGAATACCGCGTCTTGACCAGCGACCAAATGGCCGAGAATTTCTGGTAATGGATGTGTCGGATAGGTCCCGACGAGGTCCCGCACATCATCATAGATGAGTTCTAGCGATTCATCTGACATTACTTGAAGACTGGTCATGAATCGCCTCGCTCGATTAGCCGCCACTGTTAATACCTCCGAAGTTTCTGAACTGTGTTCTGATTCGGCATCAGAGAGGTCACTGGGAGTATAGGGAGCTAATAGCTGATCAACTGAGCGTCCGAAAGCGTACTGGAGCGCGCGGCGCGTAGCCGGGTTAGGTCGATTCCCCAATCGCTCGTTGCGCGCCAAGCGGCCGAGATGACGACCGCTTAACGATATGGAGACATCCTCATGCTGTTTAGCCGCCTTGAGCACCATGGCGGCCGCTTCATCCCACGAGAGCTGTCGTTGGCGGATCATCGCCTCTAACAGCGTGCGCGGCTCCACAGGTTCAGTCATCGGTCAGGCTCCCTTCACAGTGACCAGTCTGGAGGTTCATCGCGCTCTGCGGGGCGTGCATGCGCCAGGTCCGCAGATGTGCTGTGCTGGTCCACTGCTGACCTGGTGCGGGCATCGCGTGGTCATCGTAGGTAGCGCAACTGTGACGTTATGAATCCATCCCCCGTCTACGGACAGCCCGTAGAGCAGGTCACGCCCCGGTTGTCACGTGGCGCAGCTAGGTCGGGACGCCGTACCGCCCAGGTGGCCCATCGAGTCGCCGAAACCCACGTCACCGGACTCGGCTGTCAGTCCACCAGCTCCGAGAGGAGCCGACTGTGGCTGATGTGAGTGTCACGGGCCTTGTGAGCCTGCTCCCGGTGCTGGCTGCCGCATATGGGGTCGTGATGGGCGCTGTTGGGCTGGCGGCTGGGTGGCAGTTGTTCACGGGTGGTCAGCCGCGCAGGTTTCGGCGCGGTTCGGTGGTCCCTCCGGTGGGCGGCACCGGGCCGGACGGCGGAGGCGTGCTGTGAGTGGGGTGGGTGTTGTTGTTGCGGTCACGCCGATGGCCGATGGGCGGACGGGCAGGGTTCATCTGATCACCGATACCGACGCCGCCGCTGGGCGTGCCCGTGGTGGGCGCTACATCGCTGGGTGTGGGGCAGTGGTCGTGGCTGCGGCTCTGACGACGCCGGACGGGGAATCGTGCCGCTCGTGTGCGTCGTGGGCGCGGATACGGGGTTTGTGATGCACCGGGCCGACAGGGGATCTGTGGAGTGGGCCGCTATGAGCGATGTCGTGGGCAGTGTCGGGTCGGCTGCCAGCCTGGTGTGTCCGGGACATTGGTCACATTGTGCCCGGTGACCGGATCATGAAGAAAGAACTGTGTCCGGTGCGGTGGTTGTGGCGCGTATTGGATCGGCTATCAGTCAGCCGCTACCAGCGCAGGCAACGCGGCGCCGCGCCGACTGGCGAACTGGTGACGACCGATGACGTGACGAATCGGAGTTGGCGCGATCGGGAACCCTTGACCCACGACGAGCTGAGCTCGTGGCTGGGCCTGCTCCGGGTCTGTGGACGTGACGGTTCGTGTGTGTCTCGGGTAGGTGTCACCTATTACGACGGTGAACGGCACCTGTTGCCGTTCATCGAGGACGCTGTCGAACGTTTAATCAGCGCCGGGCACGCCACATTAGGCGAGCACGACCCAGTGTACGGCAGGCAGCACGTCACGATCACTGATACCGGCCGCGCGTGGTATGAGAAATTGTGCGCACGGCAGAACCTGGACCCTTATCCCGGGCACACCGTCGAGGGGTTGTCGTTCCCATGACCAGCACCGAAGACAGTATCCGGTGGGTGTTCGACCCGGCTGATTCTTTCGCGCATGTGCTCGCCGATCCCCAGCCTGATGTGCTGGTCACGATGTGTGGGCGCAGGTTTCCCACTGACCACACTCCGACATTCGGGGTGGCGCCGAGTCTGGTGGTGTGCCCGACGTGCGCGCCGCACGGCGAGATCGAATGGCCCCCTGCCGCGTCGACCCCGACCCCGAGGCCGACACCCACCCACTACTGACTCCCGGTCGGTCGGTGTGTCTGCACAACACCGCCGACCGACCGGGCACCACAACTGCACAGTGACTCCCCCAAGCGACCACCAACCGTGGCATGTATTCATCCCGCTCCCTGTAAGAGGGTGCACCGTCCCGGCGTCGATGGTGGTCACATCCCGGTTGCCGCTGGACTCACTGTCCCAGCGGCTGACCGATGCCCGCGATCCGCCCGGCGTGGCAGGGCGACCGGTCGGTGCTTTTCTCAGAACGCCAAGGAAAACAATGGAGGGTTATTCACAAGTGAAGTTCGGACTACCGCGATCGGCGTGTTGAAGTAGGAGACGGTCCGCTTTCTGTGAGAAGCGGAGACCTACGGGGTGTCCCAGGCGACGATCAGCCGCGCAGTCGCCACAATGACGCCATTACTGGGCCAGGTGCTCAGAAAGTATGTTCCGACAGCTGACGAGCTTGACGCACGGACGCGGTACGTCGTCGACGGCACACTGCTTCCTTGCTGGTCATGGGCCTTGAACCCGGGGCTGTACTCCGGCAAGCACAAGACCACCGGCATGAACGTGCAGGTTGCGTGCACCCTGGACGGAGACCACTGATCAGCTTTCGACAGTCAGCCAGGACTGCCGGCATTACGCCCACGTCCGGGTTTCATTGAAGGCCTCCTTCTGTCTAAGCGCTTCATCAATGCTGACCCCGAGTCGATTAGCGATCGCGCATACATAGATCAACACATCGGCAAGTTCCTCGTCAACGGTACCTGTTATCGAAGTCGTCCCGATTCGCATTTTCTTACACTTGCGAACCGCCTTGAATAATTCGCCGACTTCTTCACCCAAGAGGAGGCACTGCTGCACGACGTCACGGTTACTGAAGCCGCGCTCTTCCTCCATCTCTGCAACATAGCGCTGAAGGTCATGAAGCGTCGTAGCTTGTTTTAAGGGTAGCACTCGGCGGCCTCACAAGGGGTGAACCGCCCTCAGGGTTAGGGCGGGAGAGCTGGGAGGACCAAGAACCTAGCCGGGTGTGCTTGGGGATCGCTACGTGTACAACAAGCCGATGTATGGGGATAAACCTGCTATTGAACGTGACAAACCTGTGGACAGGTCTCGCTCGCAGCGACGTATGTCCAGGTCAAAGGATGTGGATGGTCACGAAAGGCCTGTGGAGCAAAAAGGCACAGAGGATACCCATAATGAGGTGTACCGGACAGCGACGCTACAGGCGACACGGCGGTGATCACCCGCACGTGGGTGGGTGGGATCGCACCCGCGGCCAGTTCCGCGGCGGTGCCCGGCAGCGACGGCGGGAGCAAGTTCGGGCAGCGACCCGGTGCGTTGCTTCGACGGTGCAGCCGACCTCGGCAGACCGTAAACGATCCGTGGTTGGCTTTGTTCAGACGGCACCCGTGGTGAATTCGACCGAGCTCAGTTCGGACACACCAGCGGACCGAGCAGGATCCGCAGCCGTCGCACCCCAGCGTACAACCGGGACTTCACGGTCCCCAGCGGCACATCGACGAGCGCGGCGATCTCGTCATGGGTGTAGCCACCGAAATAGGAGAGGGTCAACGCCTGGCGCTGCTCGACGGACAGCCTGCCCAGGGCGTCGCGCACCTGAGCTGCCAGCACCGAGCCGATCACCGCCTCATCCGCCCCGGGTCCATGCGGCGCGGACCAGGCTTCTCCATCAACAGTGTTGGGTACGGTCCAACGCCGCACCACGCTCTCCCGGCGCACTGCGTCCACCGATTTGTGGTGCACCAGGGTGAACAGCCAGGTCGCAAAGCGGCCACGCGCCGGGTCGTAACACGTAGACTCGCGCCACACCGTGAGGAACACCTCTTGAAGAACATCCTCCGCGATTTCCACGCCAATACAGATCCGCCTGGCCAGCGAATAAGCCGGACGCGCATAGCGTCCATACAACAGCCCCATCGCCCGCTGATCGCCCGCACCGAGCTGGCTGACGAGGTCAGCATCGGATGGATCGTCGGTCGGAGCCCGCGCCCCAGTTCGATCCCGCAGTTCGGGCAGGACCTGGGCCAGGGTGGGATAGCACCGAAACACAGGCAGCACGGAGGCGACTGCCAACGATTCCCTTACTGCCTTCTTGGCCAGGGTGGCCAGGCAGAAGTCCACGCCGGCCGTCTGGGCGAGTTCGCGAGCCCGCAGGAGGGAGCTCAGCCCGCTGGTGCCGAGGAAGCTCACGCCCTCCAGGTCCACCACCAGATGCGGTAACGCATGGCCGATCTGCTCTCGCAGGCACTCATCGAGCAGTGGTGCGGTGAGCATGTCCAGTTCGCCGTGTACCCCCACCACGCACACCTCAGGGACAGGGTGCTGCAGCAAAAGTCGGAGCGGCTGCTCCCGGGTGCACAGCGGGCGGCCACCGGTCTGGTCATCGACGGCGGAATGCTCCGCGCAGCCGTCCGACGAATCGAGTGTGGTCGTCACCGATCGTGCTCCTCCCCGTCCGACGCGGCACACAGCGGAGGAAACCAGCCCCGGGCCGGGAGGGGATCATCCGTTGTGCTTCGCAGAGCGCCGACGGGGTCTGGGCCGGCGAACCCTGTGTGAGCAGCTTCGCTCGACCGTTCACGATCAACCTAGCCCAGCACAGGACCCCGGTCCACCGCAGCAGGGCCGCACCCCACGCCCCGCCGGTTCAGCCCACGACGGGATCGAACCCGTGGGGCCCACCGGCTGTGGTGCGCAGGCAACATCCCATGGCTGTGGTGCGGTCTACCGGGCTCCCTGATGACCAGAGCCGATATCCCGGGCGCCTGCGGTGCCGACTAGGCTGACGTGTCTCGGATGCCCTTCTCTCCAGCAAACTGGGCGGGCAAGCTGGGCTAGCAGGCGGGTAGGGAGGACACCGATCATGGCGCGGCAGGACAGTGTTGAAGTCGCTGCGGTACTAGCGCGATTGACCAAGGCGGAACAGGACGCCCGCGATAACGTGGCCAGGGTCGCGGAGCTCTCCGACGATGCCCACGGCCGGCGCTGCTTCTCTGAAGGTGAGGTGTCGGCACTGCGGGGCGCGCAGAAGCTGATCCGGGAACTGGCCGACTGGCCGGTCGAGGAAACGCCCCTGCTGGCCGACTGGCCGTCCGCGAACGAGCCGTCAGGGGTCGAGGCGGTCCCAGAGCAGGGGCAGTGAGCGCATCGTCGCTGCCTCGGTGATCTTGGCGGGCGTGCTATGAAGCGGATGCGCGGGCTGTGACGTTGTCGAGTATCACGATCAAATCGGTGAGCCGGTCGGACGTGAAGAGCAGGTCCGGCCCGCTGGGGGCGATGTCGGTGAATGGCTGTTCGTAGAGCTGTGCGGGGGTCATCGTGCCGTGCCGGGTCAGGTGCTCGATGATCATGTTGATGAACTCGATCTGGTTGGCGCAGAGTGTCTTGTCGTTCAGGAAGCCGGCCAGGGCTTCCATTGCTGCGACTCGGTCCAGGCCCACCAGGGAACGGATGAACAGGCCGAGTCCTTCGGCTTCGTCGACGGATCTGTTCAGTGTCGCTTCGTCGAGTTCCCCGCTTTCGCTGAGCATTCGTTCGAGTTCGCCGAGGTCCGCTTCGGTCAGCGGTGCGTTGCGGCGCAGTTTGTGCAACGCGATGTGGTCTTCATGGCGGCACAGGAAGTCGCGGACCTTGGCGCGAAAGCGCCGGACGTCGACCTGGCCCTGGCCGGGGGTTATCTCGATCTCGTCGACGTCGCCCAGTTGGTCCTCGAAGTCGGTGTAGACGATCTTGCGTGTGGTCTTGGCCAGCAGCTTCACCAGGCCGCGCACCCGGACCCTGGCCTGTTCGAGCATGGGGAGCGTGACGTCGCGCCACCAGTCCGCGCCCGCGAGGGCTTCGAGGAACACTTGTTGATCGTTGATCGCCGGGATGGCGGTCTGGCCGAGCAGTGCGTCCGCGATGGTCCGGACCTGGCCGGCGATGGCCCGCCATCCGGGCTCGGCGTCCAGGGTGCACAACTGAGCGCGCAGGATGAGCAGGTCGAAGCGTTTGGCCTCCTCATCGTCATCGCGAACAGCGCTGTGATCCTGAACGGCGCTGTGATCCTGAACGGCGCTGTGATCCTGAACGGCGCTGGGCAGCCCGGAGAGGTGCTGGGCGATGCAGGCGAGCTGCTCGTCGTCCAGGGTGTTCCACGCCTCGCGGGTGGCGTAGGCCTGCACCCAGCGGCGGTGTGGGCGGACGATGAAGTTGTCCAGGTTCATGCCCGTCACCACGCGGTGCAGCAGGTCGGCGGTGGTGGCCCGTAGCTCCCGCTCGGCGGCGGTGACCTGGCCGGATGTGTTGCTGCCCGCGCTCAGGCGCCGGTCCAGTCCGGCGATCAGGGCCACTCGCGCGGTGAACAGGCGCTGCCCCAGCGGTACCGCCAGTGCACCGTCGGAGGTCTCGAGGTTCTGGTTGAAGAACTCGATGTTCTGGCAGCAGTCGAAGATGAAGAAGTGTGTCTTGTCCTGGCCCGGTCCGAAGAGGTCCGGGCACAACCGGGTGCCACGGCCGATCATCTGCCAGTACTTGGTCTTGGACCGCACCAGTTTGAAGAAGACGAGATTGACCACCTCGGGTATGTCGATACCGGTGTCCAGCATGTCCACCGAGATCGCGATATGCGGCACCTTGCCCTTGGTCGAGAAGTCGTCGATCAGGCTCTGCGCGTACTCGGTCTGGTGGGTGATGACCCGGGCGAAGCTGCCCAGCCGCTCCGGGTAGTTGGCGTTGAAGCGCTCGGCGATGAAGTCGGCATGGTGGTTGTTCTTGGCGAAGATGATCGTCTTGCCCAGCCGGTCACCACCGGCCACCTTCTCGCCGTGGGTCATCAGTGTTTCGAGGACCTTGTCGACGGTGTCGGTGTTGAACAGCCATTTGTTCACGGCCTCGGCACCGACCTCGTCGGGCCGGTCACCGTCATCACCCCATTCGGTCGCGTCCCACTCGGCTTTGTCCTCGTCGCTCAGCTCGTCGTAACGGATTCCCTCGCGCTGGAACTTCAGCGGCACGGAGACCGCCCGGGGCGGCACCAGATAGCCGTCGGCGATCGCCTCGTCGAGGGTGTAGGCGTCGGTGGGCACGCCGTTCTCGATGTTGAACAAGCTGTAGGTGTTCCGGTCGATCTCGTCGCGGGGAGTCGCGGTGAGCCCGACCACCAGCGCGTCGAAGTACTCGAAGATGGCGCGGTACTTCTGGTAGATCGAGCGGTGCGCCTCGTCCACGATGACGAGGTCGAAATACCCGACACCGAACCGGCGCTGCGGCCCACCGGTCTGGTTGATCAGGCCCATCATGGTCGGATAGGTGGACACGTACACCCGGCCGTCGGTGTTTTTCTCCTCCACGAGATTGACCGGCGCCGAGTCGGGCAGATGCTGCTTGAAGGCGTTCACGGCCTGTTTCACCAGCGCGCGGCGGTCGGCTAGGAACAGCACTCGTTTGGCCCAGTTGCAGCGCACCAGCAGATCGGTCAACGCGATCACGGTGCGGGTCTTGCCCGCGCCGGTGGCCATCACGACCAGGGCGCGGCGCTGGTGGTCCTGCTCGAAGGTCTCGGCGATCCGGCGAATCGCGCGCTGCTGGTAATGGCGCTCCACGATAGCGGGATTGATCCTGGCGTCGGCCAGCGGTCGGAGGCTGCTGCGACGCTGGACGAGCAGTTGTAGTTCGTCCTTCTTGTGGAAGCCCTGCACCGGACGCGGCGGGTAGCGGGTGTCGTCCCAGAACCAGTGCTCGTAGCCGTTGGTGTAGTAGATCAGCGGGCGCTGGGCGAACCTGGTTTCGAGGCAGTCGGCGTAGAGCTTGGCCTGCTGCTGGCCCGCGCGGGCGTCGCGGACGGTCCGCTTGGCTTCGACCAGCGCGAGCGGCTTGCCGTCGTCGCCCCACAGGACGTAGTCGACGCTGCCCTTCCCGCTCGGGTTGGGCATCCCGGTGACCGGGTATTCCCGGTCCTGCTCGGCGTCGAGCGCCCAGCCGGCCTCGGCGAGCAGCAGGTCGATGAACAGGTCGCGGGTGTGCGCCTCGTCGTAGTCGTGCGTGTCCGGCCGCTGCTCGTTGGCCGCCTTGGCGGCGGCGACGGCGGCCCGAAGCTGCGCCAGCTCGGCGTCGAGATCGGAGTTCTTCTCCCGTTGCGCGGCGAGTTCGCCGTCCCGGGCGGCGAGATCCTCTTCGAGGCGCTTCAGCTCGGTTCGGCTCTGCGGGGCGGCGTGGGTGGTCTGTGGCTGTGGCAACACGGCCGGGTCGAACTGCGCTGGTGGGCGACTCGCGTCGGAGCGGGCGTAGCGGTGGCCGAGCCAGAAGGTGACGTGGAACAGCTCGCGCACCACGGCCAGCGAATCCTGCCTGCGCATCGGGCGGCTGCCGTGTACCGCTTCGTTGCCCTGCTTGCGGATGATGTCTGTTTTCGCCAGCAGTGCGGGTCCGAGGAGATTCGTGAACGTCGGCTCGTGCAACAGCGCGCTCAGCTCGTTGCGATCAGGGCGGCGCAGCGTACGGTCGGCGTCGAACAGCCACTTGACGAGCTGTTCCAGGGTGCGCCGGGCATAGAAGCAGGAGGTACGCGGATCGAGCAACGTCAGCCGCTCGGCACGCTGCGCATCCTCGAACAACCCAGGCCAGTCGGCCCGCAGGAACGCGAAGTTGCTGCCCACCTCTGGCCGCCTCCCACCGCCGTCGCCCCCCGTGATCATCTCACAACTCTCCCCGGAACGCCCGATACTGCAACGACGCAAACAACGCATCCAACTCCGCCAGATGAGCCCGCTGACTGGCCTTCAGCCGCTCGACGGCTCTAACGCGGCGGGCATACTCGTGCTGAAGGTCAAGCGGGGGGACGGGAACCTTGATGGCGCCGAGGCTTTCGGTGTTTATGTTGAACTGACCGGCCGATGTTTTGGATCGGGAGCGTAGTGCGCGACGGCCAGTTGGGCCAAGTAAAAATTCTCGGAGATAGACTGGAGAGATGACGTCCATCTTCGGTCGCGCACGGATGAGATACGATGCGTAGATGAAGTCCTCGCCAGGTCTCCCGGATTTTGTTGTGACTTCCGAGTTGTAGATTGCACAGCGGCCGACGAGGTCCGGGTTTCCGTTAGTTCGGACAATTAGCAGATCCCCGTCGAGCAGTCTCAGGCGCCCGAGTTCTGGTGTCGATACAGGAACCAGTTTGAGGTCGGACGTGTCTATCTCACTATTTGTCACGTTCGGGATCCGCAGTGTTGGTACACCTTGAGATTGCGACTTGATCGACGTGCCGTAACGGAATTCGGATACTATATCCTTCAGATTCGATAGGTTATAATTCTCTTGTTTTCTTGTGAGGTCGCCAAACATTTCACGGAACATGGACTGACTAAGCTCATCGAGATGAGCGATCGTCTTGCGGCGCTGGTAACCCAGTAAATCGGCTTGATCCAGGATTTTGGCAATCGTCCGCTGTTCGCCGAGCGGCGGAATTGGAACACTGAGTTCCCTCAGTCTGTCGGTAGGGAAGTTGTCGGCTGTTGTTGCCCGCACCCATCGAAGAATCTCTGTTGATCGTGCCTTCACAAAACGGGCCAGAAAGTTTGGGTCAATCTGCTCAGAACACATTAGCGCTTTCATGTCCTGATTTATGGCTACCGGCACGGTATTGACTGCTATTGGAACTGTGTGCTTGAGTACTCCGGAGCGGACTACAATGAGAATGGAATTGGATGGAATGAGGCGTGTCGGGCTATTGCTTAAGCCATTCTGGGTGAGTGTTACTAATGATTTATCGATATAATTAGACTTCATGTCCTTGGGTGTAACCCAAGGAATTTCGCCGCCATAATAGTCGGGATTCGTGCGCGTAGGGGTGCCTCCGCCAACGATGCTAACTATGTCGCCCAATCGGGCTGTGACCCATCCGCTCATCCTAGCATTGCTTTCAGCGTTGACATTCCTTCTTGAATCTCGGCTTCCAAGTGTGCTAAGTCTTCCAGAATGGCGCCGGGAGGGCGGTGCTCGGTTTCTTCGTGTTCGATTTCTTTGTAGCGGTTGAGGCTGAGGTCGTAGCCCTGTTCGGCGATCTCCGCTTTCGGCACGCAGAAGCTTTGGGCGGTGCGGGGGCGCCGGCGTTCGTCGCGGGTGCGCTGTTTCCAGCGGGCTACCACGTCGGGCAGGTTGTTCTTCGGGTGATCGTCGTCCGTCAGTGGTGTGGCAGGAGCCGGTCCGAGTTTGTCGTCGGGGAGCAGTGGGGCGCGCTTGTCGTCGAGGCTCCAGCCGTCGGCGGTGACGTCGTAGAACCAGACGTGGTCGGTGCCACCGGAGTTGGTCTTGGTGAACAGCAGGATCGCGGTGGATACTCCGGCGTACGGCTTGAACACGCCACCGGGCAGCTTCACCACGGCATCGAGTTTGTGCTCCTCGACCAGCAGGCGACGCAGCTCCTTGTGCGCCTTGCTGGAGCCGAACAGCACCCCGTCCGGGACGATCACGGCGGCTCGCCCACCCGGTTGGAGCAGCCGCAGGAACAGTGCCACGAACAGCAGTTCGGTCTTCTTGGTCTTGACGATCTGTTGCAGGTCCTTGGCGGTGTTCTCGTAGTCCAGGCTGCCGGCGAAGGGCGGATTCGCCAGGATCAGCGAGTACTGCTCGGCCTCGTCGGCGACGTTCTGGGCGAGCGAGTCGCGGTAGCGGATGTCCGGTTCTTCCACGCCGTGCAGCAGCATGTTCATGCTGCCGATGCGCAACATGGTGTTGTCGAAGTCGAATCCGTGGAACATCTTCTGGTTGAAGTGGTCCCGGTGCTCCCGGCTGTACATCAGCCCGGAGTTCTGCTCACGCAGGTATTCACCCGCCGCCACCAGGAAGCCGCAGGTGCCGCTGGCCGGGTCGCAGATGACGTCGTCGAGTCGTGGAGCGGTCAGCTCCACCATCAGCCGGATGATATGGCGCGGGGTGCGGAACTGGCCGTTCTGCCCGGCGCTGGCGATCTTGCCGAGCATGTACTCGTAGACGTCGCCCTTGGTGTCGCGGTCGTCCATGGGTATGTCGCCGAGCAGGTCCACCACCTTGGACAGCAGTGCGGGGGTGGGAATGGTGAAACGTGCGTCGCGCATGTGGTGGGCGTAGGTGGAGCCATCGCCGCCCAGCGTGCGCAGGAAGGGGAACACGTGCTCGCCGACCACGGTGAACATTTCGGCAGGGGAGACGTCCTTGAACCGTGACCAGCGCATGTCGTCATAGGCGCGCCCGCGGTCGTCGCTGCCCTCGGGAAAGAAGCGGTGTTCGATCGGCCGTCGCGTCCGGTTGGCCTTGTTCTCCTCCAACGTCTGCAGATCGTCCAACCGGCGCAGGAACAGCAGGTAGGTGATCTGCTCGATGACCTCCAGCGGGTTGGCGATGCCGCCGGACCAGAAGGCATCCCAAATGCGGTCGATCTTGCTCTTGAGGTCACCGGTGATCACTGAGGTTCGCGTCCTTCCGACCCGACGAGCGGACAGGGCCGCTGTGCACGATGTCGGCCGAGGGTAGACGTCGTGTTACCTCCAGCGTCGCAGGCGCCGTACGGAGTCCAGCGGGCATGCGCGCTATCGGTCGCGGTGACGGCTCGGCTACCCTCGTCGTCCATGAGCAGCGAGTTGGAGTCGGTGAATCTCCCCGCGGAGCTCCTCGATGATGCACGCGATGCTGTCAGGCGGGGCGACGTAGGTAGCGTGGCTGACTACGTCGCCGACGCGGTGCGACTTCGTCTGGCCAAGGATCGCGCTCTCGCGCAGGTAGCAGGGCTGTTCGGTGGACCTCCGCCCGAGGGCGTCCTCGCCACGGTCCGGCAACGGGCAGGTCTTCCGCCGCGCATGTCGTGCACTGTGCGCAGCACCGTGGGTGGCCGGTCGTGACCGATGACTCGGAACCACTGCTCACCCTCGACAGCTCGGTGGAGATTGAGAACTTGTCCTAAGCCGTCTAAATTTCTCGCGGCTCCAGCACTGCTGGTGGTTCGTCGTCGTGCAGGTGCGCGGCGTGGTGCTGGTCGGTGACCCATTCTCGGATCTCCGCCAGAGTGCATTTTCGCCCGACGCTGTTGAACAGTTGCCACCATACGACGTCCACGCCTTGCCCGAGGACGAAGCTCAGTGCGCGAAACACCGTGCACTGCGGCCGGCGATGCCAGAACCGCCACGTCCATCGGGTCCACCCGCACCATCGGCACTGCCCTCGTTTGTTGACCTGGTGCTGCCCGATCAGCATGGTCACCGCGGCCAACAACCGCACGGTGTGCTCGGTGCACTCTGTGGGTTGAGCCGCGCTGAGCTGGTCCGCCCACTGGTCAAGGCGCTCTCGCAGTAGGCGGTACCGAGTCCCCCAGACCGTGCTCACTATTGTACGTCGGCCTCGATGATGACGGTCGCTGCCCGCTCCTGCAGCCGGTGCGCCATGGTGACCAGCCGCTGCGCGAAAGCGCGCTGCTCATCCGCGGTGGCACTCTCTTCCATCATGCGCATTGCCAGCGGCACCACGTCGCTGTTCAGCCGGGCCAACTCGGCCAGCAGTTCGCGGTCCTGGCGGATCACGGTTCCCACCCCGTCCTTTCGCTGCATTGCTGAGCGGCACCCAGCGCCGGGGGCGGCGAGCGGTCGGACAGTTGGGGCGTCCGTCGGGTAACCGGCTCGCGCACTGCCCGGCGCTAGGGCCTGCGCATAGTGAAGCGATCCGTCGCATCTGTCGGATACCTACCGATACGATCTACGACAATCCGCGACAGTTCGCGGTTGCCGAAACGGGGGTATGCCATGGTCGATCGCCAAGCCATCGCCGAGGCCCGGCGCGCGCTGGGCCGTCTGCTGGCTGAGCATCGTAAGGCGGCGGGCCACAGCCAGCACCAGTTCGCCCCGCTGACGCATTACGCCCGCAGCACGATCGCCAATGTCGAAGTCGGCCGCCA
The DNA here is from genome assembly GCA_050699955.1 of Pseudonocardiaceae bacterium. Lineage (GTDB taxonomy): Bacteria > Actinomycetota > Actinomycetes > Mycobacteriales > Pseudonocardiaceae. Next base: position 92,874 of record JBOHGD010000014.1, read on the forward strand.
GCAGGTCCCGCGCTCATTCTGGGAACGCTGCGACGAGGTGCTGTCGACCGGCGAGGCGCTGTGCCGTGCCTACGACCAGCTGCACGCGCTCATCCGCCGGCATCACGAAGAGACCGCCCGAGCACGATCCGACACCGACGTTCACCCACCGTATCGAGGCGATCACGACAATCGGGCGGTACCGTGTGACCCCATGAGGCGGCGCACGCTCGTCACCTGGGGTCTGGTGACCACGGCGGCCACCGGACTGGGCGTGGCCTCGGCGGGCGCGGTGGGTGCCGCCGACATCGCCCGGCTACAGCGCACCGAAGCCCGGCTCCAGCGCCTCGGGGGCCGACACGGCGGGGAGAACCTTTGGCAGGCCGCCTCGGCGTCGGCCAATGAGGGCTACCTCATGCTGGAGGCGCGCAGCTACGGCCCGAGCGTCGGTCAGCAACTGCTGATGGCGACCGGGCGGTTGCAGGTCTGTGCCGGATCGCTGGCTTTCGACGCCGGACGACACGACGTCGCTCGGGCGTGTTGTACCGACGCGCTGGCCCTGGCGCGGCAGGCAGGTGATCCCGAGGTCGAGATACGCGCCCTGTCCGACCTGGCCCGGGTGAGCTATGTGCTCGACCGCCCGCGTGAGGCACGACGTCTGGCCAGCGCGGCTGAACAGGTCGCCGCGTCCGCCGGTGAATTGCCCCGGCTGGCCGTGATCCCGCAGTTCCGCAACGCCATGGCGAGTGCGTTGATGTCGGACGCGCGCGAGACCGACCACGCCATCACTCAGGCCCGCAGGGCGCTGGATCGCGCCCACGACGAGCCGGTCGAGGAATGGAATGCGTTCCTCTCTCCGTTCGAAATAGACGGTTGCGAGGCGACCTGCGCGCTGGAACTGGGGCAGGCGGCCCGCGCGGAGGCACTGTTGGAGCGGGTCATCGCCGGTTATGGCAGCCGGTTCACCCGGAATCGCGCCTTGTATCGAGCGCGACTCGCTCGGGCTCGCCTGGACAATGGCGCGGTTGATGGTGCCGCCGAGGCGGCGAACGTCGTACTCGACGAGCTCTCCGGTGAGGTGGCGAGCTGGCGGGTGAACGGCGAGCTGGATGGTGTCGCGCGGCGTCTCGCCGATTACCCGGACGTCGAAGGAGCCGACCGCTTCCTCGCTCGCTACCGCTCGATGAGTGCCTGACCCCGCGCGTCGAACGGAGTTTTCGCCATGGACATCGCCGTGCCCGAGCTCATTACTCGGCACTACAACGCCCACGGTCTGCACGGACAGCGCGACGACGTGCACGGCGCCTACCTCGACATCCACGCCGACCGGCTGGATGATCCGTTCTATTCGTGGCCGCGTTACTGGGAACGCTTGGAAGCCTATGGCGCCCGCGACGGTTTCGGCTTCGTCACCGGCCGGCTCGACGATGAGCTGATCGGCTATGCGCTCGGCTACCCGCTGCCCCCAGGTTCGCGCTGGTGGCGCGGCATTCGCGGAGAAGTCGACCCGGCGCTGCTGAGTGAGACCGGGCGGCGCACGTTCGCCGTCAACGAGCTGATGGTGCGTCCGCAGTGGCGACGTCGCGGCTACGGCGGCGCACTGCTCGATGCGTTGCTCGACGACCGGCCGGAGCAGCGGGCGACGCTGCTCGTCCGGCCGGACAACACCGCGGCCCGCGCGGCCTACCGATCGTGGGGCTGGTACAAGATCGGCGAACTCCAGCCGTTCGACGATGCGCCGATATTCGACGCGATGATGCGCGACCTGCCCGGGTGACTCGCGACACCGCCGAGCTGTTCAGGGTTTGCGGCCGACTGCGCCGACGATGCAGTGCTGTGCGGGAGCCAGTGGCGTGAGCTGTGGGCCGTCGGGCCACCAGTCGGCGCAGCGGGCCAGGCCGGGTTCGACGAGTTCGAGGCCGGGGAGCATGCCCTCGATGTACTCGGCCATGATGTCCTGTGGTGGGCGCTGGCCGTTGTAGTGGTGCAGCGTGCCGAGCTGGAACAGCGCGATCGGCTGGGAGAAGTCGAGGTACTTGTGGACCGCCTCGTCGCCCAGGACCTGCCGCGGTTCGAAGATGTCGGCGGCGCTGAAGTGGGTCCGGTCGTTCTCTTCGAGCAGAGCCCGGCCGTGCGCGAGCACAATAGGGTCGTTGTCGACGTAGATCACGCGCGCGTCGGGCTGGATTCGCTGGGCGACCTGGTGGGTGTTCTCCACCGTGGGCAGCCCCGATCCGCAGTCGAGGAACTGGGTGATGTTCGCCTCTTTGGCGAGGAAGCGAGTCGCCCGGATCAGAAACGCACGATGATCCTGGGTGACCTGACCGATCTCCGGTGCGACCTGCCCAAGTCGCCGGACGACCTCGCGGTCGACCTCATAGTTGTCCTTACCACCCAGAGCCGCGTCATAGACCCGGGCGATACTCGCCTTGGTCGTGTCGACGGGTACTCGGGGAGCCTGGTCGTCGGCATCTTCCGACAGGGGCGCGTTGCTACCGGACATCAGGCCTCACTGAACGTTGCGGCACGGGACTGAGGCAGCCAACCGCAGATGGGGCGATGCTCGCGGCGAACCTCAGGTGAACTGTTCACTTCGCGTGCACGTGCGTTGACCCGTGCACGTGCACGCACTACGTTGCATCGCACATGCACGTGCATGAGCACATGCAAGGTCGGGACGGGCTGAGAGGAGTGATCATGTCAAGCACGGTTCGCAACGGAGTATCGGCGGCGCGGCTAACCGGGGTGACGTGGCGAAAGAGCCGACACAGCGGCCAGCTCGGGAACTGTGTAGAGGCCACCTCGCTGGAGGGAGGTGGCGTTGCGCTACGTAATTCACGTTATCCCAACGGCCCGGCGTTGATTTTCAGTCGGGACGAGATGGCCGCCTTCCTGGCCGGGGCCAAGGACGGTGAGTTCGACCATGTCGTCAGCTGAGTCGGGCTCGCCTCCGTCACCAGGTGCGCGTCCGTCACCAGGTGCGCGTCCGGATGCCGAGGTGTGCTTACCGCCGGTCGTGGCGCAGCTGCTGCGCGAGGTGGTCGCCGACGGATTCGTCCTGTACCGCTGCGGTGACCCGGCCGCGCCGAACGCCCTGGCCGCCTCCTACCAGTGGCCCGACTGCGTCGATCTGGTCGTCATCCGGGACTTCGACCGGGTCACCGCCGCCAGAGTGCCGACACCCCACGGCGGGGGGGTGGACGTGTTCGCACCTGAGCTGGCGGTGTGGGCTTACGAGGGGCCACCACAGTGGGCGCTGCGGGCGTTGCTGAACCTGGTGCACCCCCAGCACCCCGACGCCCCCGCCACCACCTACCCGGCACCGCGGTCCCTGCACGTCCCCCGAACCGAGCAACGCCCGTTGGCGATCCGGCCCCCCTCACCGGCCCGGGCCGGTATGCGGGCCACCAGGCTCGCCGCCGCGATCACCTCACCACCTCGGCAGGCGCGGCTCTGCCTCGTGGCTAGATAGCGCTGAGCCCGCAACCCTGCGGCCGGGTGGCGGGCAGGGCAGAGTGAAGCGCATGACAGATGATCTCGGGTACTTCGGGCCAGGCAGTATGACCTGGCGGGTGCTGGCTGACCCCGCCGCGGGCGTCGGCGGGGTCAGCGCGCTGTACCTACAGGCCCTGCACCCGAGGGCGATGGCCGCAGTGCACGAGCATTCGGACTTCAGCACCAACTTCTGGCCCAGGATGCAGCGCACCGCGCAGTACGTGATCACGGTCGGTTTCGGCACCCGCGCCCAGGCCGACGCGGCGGCCGCTCGGGTTCGTGCGGTGCACCGGCTGGTGCGCGGGGTCGACCCGGTGACCGGCGCGCCGTACGCGGCGACCGACCCCGATCTGCTGCGGTGGGTGCACGCCACCGAGATGGCCTCGTTCCTCGACGCGACCCGCCGGGGTGGGCTACGGCTGACCGACGCGGAGGTGGACCGGTTCCTCACCGAGCAGGTGCGCGCCGCGGAGCTGGTCGGTCTTCAGGACGTACCGACCACCCGGGCTGCGCTGGATGAGTACTTCGAGTACGTGCGTCCCGAGCTGCTCGCCTCCCCGGTGGCCCGGCGGGCCGCACTGCGACTCGCGGTCCCGCCACTGCCGTTGCGGATCGAGCTGACCACACCTGCCCGTCCATTCTGGACAACGGTGTCCGGGCTGGCGTTCGCGCTGCTGCCCGCCTGGGCGCGCCGGATCTACGGCTTACCCGGCCTGCCCACCACCGACCTGACCGCCACCCTGATGCTGCGCGGTCTGCGTTCCGCCGCGCTGCGGGTGCCGGAGCGCTGGCGGCACGGGCCGATCGTGCAGCAGGCACTGGCCAGGGCACAGCACCCGTGAGTGGCGATGCGAGCTATAACTC
>JBOHGD010000015.1:0-95753 GCA_050699955.1 Pseudonocardiaceae bacterium
AAATAGTGTCGTTAAACGCGCACACACGACGATCACAGCGATCGATGACCTGAAATCCCACACCAGACGACATCGCCGCCCCCGGATCACTGTTCAGGACAGGTCGCGCGCGGATACCCGAAACTGTCGGGGTCCGGTGCGACGATGAGCGAGTCCCGAGATCCCGCACAGGAGGTTCATCACATGCCCGGACTGGTTCCCCCGGTGGGGGATGAGCGGGAGGGGCTGCTCGGCTACCTCGCTCAGCAGCGCTATGTCATCCGCGTCGCGGCCTACGGGCTGACCGACGAGCAGGCCCGAGCCGCTCCTACCTCGAGTGCGCTGAGCGTCGGCGGCCTGGTCAAGCACGTCGCTTCGATGGAGCGGAGTTGGATGGACACCGTTCTGCAGCGCGAGCGGAACCCGTCGGAGCAGGATTATCAGGCTGACTTCCGCCTGGGGCCGGACGAGACGCTGGCCGACGTACTCGACCAGTACGACGAGGCGGCCATACAGACCGAGGCGATCATTGCCGATATCGCCGACCTCGGGCGGGCAGTGCCTGTGCCGCAGGGGGTGCCCTGGTTCCCGCGTGACGTCACAGCCTGGTCAGTGCGCTGGGTTCTGCTGCATTTGATCGAGGAGACCGCCCGGCACGCCGGTCACGCGGACATCATTCGTGAGTGCGTGGACGGTGCCACCGCGTTCGAGCTGATGGCCGCAGCCGAGAGCTGGCCGGCCAGTCCCTGGATCCAGCCTTGGGAGCCGCCCGCCGAATCGGCGTAAGCCCGACATGACGAGGCAGGACCCGTCCTGTCCCGGTTGCTGCTTCGGTCCACTCCTCGAACACGGCCCTGGCAGAATCACTCATTCGTGTTATCGTCGCCCACGTGCCTGCGCTCCTGTTGAGGCTCGTGGCCCGTCGCCACGTCGACTATGGGCGTACCCGCAGCATGATCTGTTTGCCGGCCTGACCCAGCCCGACCTTCCCTAACGCCGGGCGTGCGGTCGTGCCGGTTGTGGCCTTGCCGATGCCGCTCCGACGCCACCTCGCGCACCCCTCGAGCCGAGGAAACGCGCCATGCCACATCACCACGGACCCAGCCGCTGCCGGCGGTTCTCTCCAGGAGATGTCGCGGGAGGTCGATCACCTGACCGGTTGCCTCCCGTCCCGACAAGAGAGAGCTGACATGATCGGTACCACCCGCCTCAGACGTGCCCTGGCGGTCCTCGTGGCCGTCCCGATCCTGTCCCTCGGCGTTGCCTGTTCCGGTGGCCAGAACGCCCCGGCGAACAGTTCGGGCATTGCGCCCACCCTGCGTCTGGGGTACTTCGCCAACCTCACCCACGCGGCCGCTATTACAGGAGTGGACAAGGGTTTCATCCGCAATGCGCTCGGCCCTACCACGTTGCAGACGCAGATCTTCGACGCAGGCCCCGCTGCGGTCGAGGCGCTGTTCGGCGGAGGTCTGGACGCGGCCTTCGTCGGGCCGAACCCGGCTATCAATGCCTACGGGCAGAGCGGCGGCGACGCGATCCGGATCATCGCGGGCGCCACCTCCGGTGGTGCGCAGCTCGTCGTGCGTAAGGACATCAACAGCCCGCAGGATCTGAAGGGCAAGACCCTGGCCAGCCCGCAGCTCGGCAACACGCAGGACGTCGCACTGCGCGCCTGGCTCACCAAGCACGGCCTGAGTAACAGCGTGCAAGGTGGCGGCGACGTGACCATCAGCCCGACTGCGAATGCCAACCAGTTGCAGTTGTTCAAGCAGGGCCAGCTCGACGGTGCCTGGGCGCCCGAGCCATGGGCCTCCCGGCTGGTAGAGGAAGCCGGCGCCAAGGTGCTGGTCAACGAGAAGGACCTCTGGCCCGCAGGGCGGTTCGTCACGACGCAGCTGATCGTGCGCACCGAGTTCCTGAAGCAGTACCCGAAGACCGTCGAGGCCCTGTTGCGCGGCCATGTCGACGCGGTGCAATGGATGAACGCGAATCCGGACCAGGCGAAGACCGTCGTCAACGACGGCCTCAAGACCCTCACCGGGAAACCTCTGCGGTCCGACGTGGTCGATCGGGCGTGGCAGAACGAGACGGTGACCTTGGACCCCATTGCCTCGTCCCTGCAGAAGGACGCCGACGATGCGGTGGCCGCCGGGGTGACCGAGCAGAAAGTCGATCTCAACGGGATCTACGACCTGTCGATCCTGAATCGGATCCTCACCGAGCGGGGCCTACCGACCGTGTCGAGTGGTGGGCTCGGGAAGGAATAACAGCATGGCCAATCCGCCCCTTCAGCAAGCGCGGACCAGGCCCCCTGAGCTGGCGGGGAGGGCCATCGACCCGGTGACCCTCCCCGCCAGCGTCCGGGTGGAGCAGGTGGTCCACGTCTTCGAGCGCAACGCTGCGCCGGTGCTCGACCGTATCGATCTCGATGTCGGGCCTGGTGAGTTCGTCTGCCTGCTCGGCTCCTCCGGGTGCGGGAAGTCCACCCTGCTCTCGCTGATAGCCGGCCTCAACACACCAACCTCCGGGAACATCGAGGTCACGGTGGGCCGTCCGGCACTGATGTTCCAGGAACCGGCGTTGCTGCCGTGGCTGACCGCGGCGGGCAATGTCGAGCTGGCGCTCAAGGCCAGGCGGGTGGCCAGACAAGAGCGCCGCGCCGAGACCGAACGACTGCTGGAGCTGGTCAACCTGGCCGGGCAGGCTCGCAAGCGGGTGCACGAGCTTTCCGGTGGTATGCGCCAGCGAGTGGCGTTGGCCAGGGCGTTGGCCCAGGACAGCCAGCTCCTGCTGATGGACGAGCCGTTCGCCGCGCTGGATGCCATCACCCGCGATGCGCTGCACGAGGAGCTCACCCGGTTGTGGTCGGAGCAGGGGTTGTCCGTCGTCTTCGTCACGCACAACGTCAGAGAAGCGGTCCGGCTCGGGCAGCGAGTCCTGCTGATGAGCTCCCGCCCCGGCCGGATCGTCCGCGAATGGCAGGTCGAGCTGTCTCAGCCCAGAGCGATCGAGTCCCCCGGAGTGAGCGCGCTGGCCACCGAGATCACGCATCACCTGCGAGCGGAGATCAGCCGCCATGCCCGTTGAGGACTCCAGGACCGTTGAGGACTCCAGGGCGTTCGAGGCCGGGCTGGATGCCCTCGATGCGCCGCCCGCGCTCCCACCACGGCCCGGGCCGTGGGCGGTGTTCGTCCGGTCGGTGCTGCCGCCGATCGCCGCGTTCGCCGCGTTCGTGGGGGTGTGGCAGGCCGTCTACCAGGCCGGTCTCAAGCCGAAGTACGTGCTGCCTGGCCCGCTCGACGTGCTCAACCTGCTCGCCGCGATGGTCGCCGACGGCCGGGCGTGGGACGCGATCACGACCAGCGTCTCCCGGGGCGCGCTGGGCTTCCTGGCTTCTGTGGTCGTCGGTACCCTGCTCGGGCTGGCGATGTGGAGTAGCCAGTGGTTGCGCAGGGCGATCGGCCCGTTCATCAGCGGGTTGATGAGCCTGCCATCGGTCGCCTGGGTCCCGGCGGCGATCATCTGGTTCCAGCTGACCGACGCCGCCATCTACTCCGTGGTGTTACTCGGCGCCGTTCCGTCGATCGCGAACGGGCTGCTCGCGGGGTTCAACCAGGTGCCGCCGTTGCTGCAGAAGGTCGGGCGGGTACTGGGGCTCGGGCCTGTCGGGCGAATCCGCCATGTATTGCTACCGGCGGCACTGCCGGGATACATCGCCGGTCTCAAGCAGGGCTGGGCCTTCGCCTGGCGCTCGCTGATGGCCGCCGAGCTCATCACCTACGCGCCGAAACTGGGTATCGGGCTCGGGCAGCAACTGAGCATCGGCCGCGAACTGTCCCAGATGGACCTCGTGATCGCCTCGATCCTGCTCATCCTGGTGGTGGGTGTGGCCATCGAGCTGCTCGTGTTCGCCCCGGTGGAACGACGGGTACTGCGCTCCCGTGGACTGGCCGTGGAACGCCGAGCCTGACCGTCCAGGCCGCTGGTCCTCGGTTCGGTCGGGCGCTGCTGGTGTCGGCCGGTCAGGCGGTACGGACCGGAGTGGTGCCCTCGCCGGAGGCAGATGCTCGCGGTGCCGGGTCGGTGACGCCGAGCTCCACCGAGGCTCGAGTGGTCCCCTGCGGAGCGAGCTCCGCAGCCGCTTCGCGGAGCACATCGGCCATCGCGACGAGGTCCGCGGGACTCAACTCGGCCGACTCGTCCACCTCGACGATCAGGACGACGCGATGCGTCGGCGAATCCTGCTGCACTGGGCTTGCTGCCTCTCCGGTCCTGGGGTCCTGGGTCGCGCGCTGGGCCGGGCGTAGACACGACCAGCGGGCGCCGCCGCGCGCCGTGGCGGGGGAGATGGTGCCCGGCGGTGGCCCGACGGGCACGGAGGTCCTGCGGGTGTCCCAGTCAGGAGTGAATCGGGTGTGCCGTATCACCGTGTCCGACCCGGGATGCCGACACCGACCGCCGGACGAGCGCGCATCAGCAGTGCGTGAATCACGGTGGCCTCCATCGGCTCATGGCAGTAGTGGCCGCGGCCGCACATGTTGTGGTTGCGTCGTTGTCAAAGCGAGATCCTTTGACCGCCCCGGATGGACAACACCGACAGTAGTCCGCGCCGGGAGGTCGATGTCAAGCAATTTGCCGAGCAATCCCGGTTGGGTGGATTTGATCCGGCCGGCCGGCCCGGACGAACCCACATTGTGATGCGTACGCTGCAATCTGTGGTGGTGTCGCATTGACACGCTCTGTCGAGTGCTGATGTTCGATCCGTGGTCAACCCAATGGTTCGGCGCGGCGCCACGCCGTTGATCCGCGCCGCCGCGCCGCCGCGTGTATTGGCGGTCAACCTGCTCGTCAGTGGTGACGGTATTCTTCCGGTTTTTCACGTTCCGCCGCACCCTGGATTGCGTACAGGAAAGCTCGGGTTCAGGAAACGTCACCAGGTGGCGCGCACCAGGGAGCGCACCTGGGGAGGCGCCGTAGGCCCGCCGCGCAGCCGCTCCGCGAAGAGGAGTACCTCGGCGATGGCGCTGGCGCGGTGGGTGTCGCGGAACACATCATGCGCGGTCTGGCTGACCGAGACCATCCGCAACCGGCGTAACCGCAGAGCGCGGCGGCTGGCGAGCGGTAAAGGGCACAGCGGATCGGAGTCGCCGTGCAACACCAACGCAGGCACCCGGACCGAGTCGTCGAACAGTGCATCAAGCTCGGCGGCGGGCAGTGGGTCGGCGAGTAGCTCGCCTAGGCGCAGGTCGCCGTCGGTCGTCAACCGGGCCCGCTGTACGGGGTCGCGCAGTCGCACCCGGGCCTCGTCCGGCCCGGAAGCCGCGAGGCCTGCGTTGTCACCGGGCATCCCAGCGAGCACGAGACCGGCCGAAGATATGCCCCGGCGGGCTGCTAACAGCACCGCCAACACTCCGCTGTCGATGCCCAGCAGCACCGTCGGCCCGGTCTGCCGCCGTGCCTCGCTGTGCCGGGCAGCCTCGTCGAGGCGGGAGGCCGCTTCCTGGGGGTCACCCCCGGCCAGCACGTGTACCTCGTAGCCGTCCAGGGCCAGGCGATCGGCCAGCCCGGTGAGCGAACCCGGGCCGTCACCGCGACCGGGAACGGCGAGCACGGTGCCGACCGGTGCCGCGGTTCGGGCGGACCGCAACGGCCCGGGCCGGCGAGCGGCGGGGGCATGGCACCGCGGGTCGGCGAGACGCGGGTCGGCGAGACGCGGGTCGGCGAGACGCGGGTCGGCGAGACGCGGGTCGGCGAGACGCGGGTCGGCGAGACAATGGGTGGGTGGCTGGGTTGTGCTCACGGTAGATACCTCTTCAGCGGAAGTGCAGGGTGGGGCTGCCGAGTGACAAGATCAGCAACAGGTTGTCGTACAGGTGCGCAGCAGATCGACATGAGCGCGTCCCACGAGCATGACCCCGATCTTCACGAGAGTGGAATGTACGGGTCCGGAAAATCATCGGTCAAGGTGTGCCGGGAATCTTTCGGTGAACAGGGTGACAGCCATCACGATGGCTTGGAACAATTCTTCCTCCCGGCGGTTGACACACCGTACAGTGACCTGGTGTGATCGAGCCGTGACCCTCTTGGATACGCTCACCCGACGGCGATACGTGGATCTTCTCCGCGTCGCTGAGCAGGCGTGTCGTTCCTGATGTGCTGATCCTCCTCGTCATGTTGCTGACGGCCCCCTGGGTGCTCTGAGCAGTGACGATTCCCGATCTCGGGCATATCCTGCGGGCCGCCGCCACCTCCGTGCAAGATCGGTTCCGGCCCTCTTTCGCATCCACGTACAGCCGTTGGTGAGCTATGCCCATGAATGCATGAGAAATCCCCTTGGTGGTATTTCGTCCTGTCCATTCCTGGAAGCGATCAAGGGCGCACCAGGAACCGGAGAAGCAGCGACGGCCTCGCTCGCGGCCGACACCGCCCGGGTAGTCACTGCGGATGCTGACGGGTCGGGAAAAGCGGCTGCGTCGCGGCCTGTCCCTCGGGAGCCCTCCCACTGCGGGCCAGGCAGGGGAGCGGATCGGACGGAGGTGTGAGCCGGTGACGATCCGGATCTCGGTCACTGGAGGGACCGGCACACCGGGCCGAGAGGTGGTCCGCCGGCTGGCAGGCAGCGCAGCGGTGGTGCGGGTGCTCAGCCGTCGTCCGGGCCGGCCGGACGGCCCGCTCAGGTCGAGTGGGCGGTGGGCGACCTGGGCACTGGTGAGGGCATCGAAGCGGCTGTCCGAGGCGTCGACACGATCGTCCACTGCGCGAGCGACGTTCGCCGTGCGACGCAGGACCTTCCCAGGTGCGGGGACATCGAGCCCCGGGTTTTGATCGCGTTCGACACTCGTTCAGGGGACATCGCATGTCTGAACGAGCGACGTGGCGGCACCCTATGCGCAAACACTACGCACAGGGGCGGCCGAGATGGATCCGCGTGGGCGGCGGCTGAGCGAGCTGGCTGAGGCGGTCAGCGGTGCAGCCGGCGTGCTGCCCCGCATCGTGCGCCGTGCGCTGACCAGCGGAGAGCGCATTCCCGGTGACCTCGGAAAGCTGGCCGAGCTGGTCGTGGCCGGCGGCTTGGGCGTGACCGATGAGTACATCCGGCGCCTGCTGGACGCCGGGTACAGCGAGGACGTCCTGTTCGAGTGCGTCGTGGCGGCGGCGATCGGGGCGGGATCGCAGCGGCTGCGTGCCGTGCAGCGGTTGCTGCGGGATCTCCGGCCGTGATTCGCCTACCTGGGATCGAGCGGGGGCGGGGGCTGCGGTCGCGGGTGTTGCGACCGGTGCTTCGCTTGTTGTTCGGTCGGCCGACCCCGGGCTTCGTTCGGGTGTTGCTCTACCGGCACCGGTTCTTCGGCAAGCCCGTGGGTCGATACGGCCAGGCGGTGCTGCGCGGCCCCGGGCGGTGGTCGGTGGGGGAGCGCGAGCTGTTCGGCGGAGTGGTCTCGATCGGGAACCGGTGCGACTACTGCACCGGGGTGCACTGTGCGATCGCCGGGCTCGATCTGGGCGTCGCCGCGGTCGAGGACGTGCTGCGCGGCCGTGACCCGGGCGGTGTCGGCGTCCGGGTGGCCGCGATGGTTCCTTTTCTCCGCCGGCTCTCCGCAGGACCCGACCAGATCGGCGCCGTCGACCTCTGGTTGCTGCGCTCCGCTGGTCTGGACGACGAGGAGATTCTGGAGGCGGCACACGCCGCGGTGCTGCTGGAGATCTGCAACCGGGTGGTCAACGCCCTCGGGGTGGAGCCGATGGGCATCGTCCAGAACCGGCGCGCCGCCGCCTTCCTGCTGCGTCGTGGGTACGACCTCTGATCGCGCATCCAGATCGCGCCGACGGTGGGTTGGAGTCAGGGGCGGGTGAGCAACCCCTCGAACGCGATACGGACCACCTCATCGGGCAGGGCCGTGCGACTGGAGCCCCCCGGCCGATACCACTCGACGATCGAGTTGACCAGCCCGGACAGCAGCCGGGCGGTGCGCACCGGGTCGATGTCGCTGCGCAGTTCGCCGGCCTCCACCGCAGCGCGGGCCATCGAGGTCACCACCGCGTCGAACGCGCGACGGCGCTGCAGGGCCCACCGCTCGGTCTCGGTGTTCCCGCGTAGCCGCAGCAGAAGTGTGACGTAGGGCTGTTCGGCGAGCAGCACCTCAACCTGGCGGCGGATCACGTGACGCAGCCGCTGCAGCGGGGTGCCTTCCTGCGCCCCTGGCTCGTCGAGCACCGCGAACAGCCCGTCGAGTGCGCGCTGCAACGCCGCCTGCAGCAAGGCCTCCTTCCCGGTGACGTGGTGGTAGAAGGAGGACTTGGTGATCCCAGCGGCCCGGGACAGGTGCTCCATGCTGGTCGCGTCGTAGCCCCGCTGGTTGAACTCGGCGACCGCGATCTCCAGTAGCGAGGCCACGTCGTAGGGCCGCCGGACACCGGCCCGCCGAGCGGACTGCGCGGCACTCATCGCCCCTCGAAGGCCGGCCGATGCTTGGCCAGGAACGCCTGCACCGCCGCCGCGTGGTCGCTGGTGCGGCCGAGCCGGGCTTGTGCGGCGGCCTCGTGGTCCAGGACCTCGTCCAGTGATGCGGTGGCCCCGATCCGCAGTGCCCGCTTGATCTCCGCGTAGGCGAGTGTCGGGCCTGCGGCCAGTTGCCGGGCCAGCCCGACCGCGACGTCCCGGAGCGCATCGGGCGCGGCGACCATCCGGACCAGACCCAGCTCGGCGGCCCGCTCCGCGGTGAACGGCTCGTTCAGCAGCAGGAGCTCACCGGCCCGGGACGTCCCGAGCGCGTGCACCAGGGTGGCGGACAGTCCGGAGTCCGCGGTCAGCCCGACGCCCGTGAACGCGGTGCGCAACGTCGCGCCCGCGGCGGCCACCCGCAGGTCGCAGGCCATGGCGAAGCCCAGCCCGGCCCCCGCGCAGGCGCCGTTGATCGCGGCGATCACGGGTTTGGGCATGCCGGCCAGGATGCGCACGATCGGGTTGTAGTGCTGCTCGACCGTCCCCGGCGCGGTCGAAGGACCGGCGCGCAGCTCCTCGGCGTGCTCGGCGAGGTCCTGTCCGACGCAGAAGGCCCGGCCCGCTCCGGTGAGCACCACCGCGCGCACCGCGGGATCCTCGGACACGTCGCGCAGCGCGGCCAGCAGCGCCTCCTTGAGCTCGCGACTCAGCGCGTTGCTGCGGTCCGGGTGGTTGAGTGTCACCACCGCGGTAGCCGCCTCGTCACGCTCGACGAGGACGTGGGGTCCGGCTTGGCCGGAGTCGGCTGGCATCCGGCGATGCTAGCGTGGCCTCAACCGAACGATCGTTCTGGAGGGGGTCACGATGACCACCCTGCTCACGGCTGCACGAGGAGGAAGGTCATGGCGTATTACCGGCGAGTAGGTGAGATACCGCCCAAGCGACACACTCAGCACCGCACCCCTGAGGGGGGCCTGTTCTACGAGGAGTTGATGGGACAGGAGGGCTTCTCGTCGGACTCGTCGCTGCTCTACCACCGCCATCTCCCCTCGGCGATCGCAGACGCCACGGAGTGGGAGCCGCCACCCGGCGGCACCGTCGCCAACCACCCCCTCAAACCGCGCCACCTGCGGCTGCACGCGCTGTTCCCGGATTCGGACTGGAAGGCTCAGGACGTGGTGACCGGGCGCCGGTTGGTGTTGGGCAACGCCGACGTGCGGATCAGCTACGTTGCGGCGGGGGAGGCCTCACCGCTGTACCGCGACGCCATCGGGGACGAGTGCGTGTACATCGAGTCCGGGCAGGCCGTGGTGGAGACGGTGTTCGGTGCGCTGGATGCCCGTGACGGCGACTACGTGATTCTCCCACGCGGCACCACGCACCGGTGGGTCCCCCACGGTGCGCATCCCCTGCGGGCCTACTGCATCGAGGCGAGCAGCCACATCACCCCGCCACGCCGCTACCTGTCCCGGTTCGGGCAGCTGCTGGAGCACTCGCCGTACTGCGAGCGGGACCTGCGCGGGCCGCAGGCGCCGTTGCTGGCCGAGGACACGGGCGTGCAGGTGCTGGTCAAACATCGCGCCTCGCGGGGGGCGACCAGCGGCAGCAGCAGCGGTATCGTGGGCACTCGCTACGTCTACCCGCACCACCCCTTCGACGTGGTCGGCTGGGACGGCTGCCTGTACCCGTTCACGTTCAACATCGCCGACTTCGAGCCGATCACCGGGCGGGTGCACCAGCCACCACCTGTGCACCAGGTGTTCGAGGGCACCGGCTTCGTGATCTGCAACTTCGTGCCCCGCAAGGTCGACTACCACCCGCTGTCGATCCCGGTGCCGTACTACCACTCCAATGTGGACTCCGACGAGGTGATGTTCTACTGCGGCGGGGACTACGAGGCTCGCAAGGGATCGGGCATCGCCGCGGGCTCGATCTCGCTGCACCCCGGCGGACACAGCCACGGACCGCAACCGGGAGCCACCGAACGCAGCGTCGGGGTGGAGTTCTTCGACGAGCTCGCTGTCATGGTGGACACCTTCCGCTCGCTGGAGATCGGGGAGGCCGGTCTGACCTGCGAGGACCCGGGCTACGCCTGGACCTGGGCCGGGCGGGCACCAGGGTCGTGAGCAGGTGCACCCGTTCGGGCGTCGTCAGCCCGCGCAGCTCCTGGTGATCTTCTCGATCTCGGCGTCCATGTCGATGAAGGTGGACTCGCTGCCCAGCGGGATCACCTCGACGGTGGCATCGACGAACTGCTGCAGGAGGTCGCGGTCCACTTCCAGCATGGCCCGGCCGTCGGGCGAACGTATCTCGATCAGCGCGACGTCCCATTCCGCCATCTGGGCGGGACGCACTCGCACGTCACCGATGCCGGCGGGTCCGGTGAGGCCGGCGACCAGCAAGTCTCGGGCCAGTACCCAGTCCACGCACTGATCGCCGCGGGTCTGGATGACCAGGGTCACCGCGAACGGGTCGTCCATGGAATAGGTCCAGCGGGTCACCACCGGCGCCGCGGACTGGTGGAGCAGGGCGAACATGTCGTGGGCGACCGTTTCGCCGCTGTTGGCGTTCATCTTCAGTCCGCCTCCGTCCTAGATTCCGCCGATATCCTTATGATCGCTGGAAGGGGCCCATACGTACCGTGGGATGGTGTTTTTCACTCCAAGTGACGCACCTGGACGCCGGAATGGCCGGTGGTGTCCTCACCCTCCGGATGCGCCAGTCCAACAACAGGCGAGCCGCCTTCAAACCTTCGGATTATCCTCCTGCGGACCGACACCCATCGCTACCGGGCAATCTGGTGGCATGGCGGCGGGCGGGGGTTTCCGCGGCCAGTCCCCATGATCACCTGTCCGGCTTGGAGGGCAGGCAGGCCCTGGCAGTAGCCACAGGCAGGTCTCCCGGCTGGTCAGTCATCCTCGGTCAGCGTGCCGGTCCCACCTCAGCATGGGCCTGCATGGAGGGGAAGGTGCGTCCGCCGGTCCGGTGGCTGGCAGCGGCGTGAGCCGGGCTACGCACGGCCGGCGCCGATCATGTGCGGATTGAGAATTCCTTCCCCATTTGGGCCCTCGTCATGAACGCCTGGATTGGATACGATGACTTTGGCTCCGCACAACGCGTGGTTATGGTGGCGAGGGGACCTAAAATCAAATTCTTTGATCCAGGCGATGCACCGGTCGTAGTTCACTGCCCTGCGTGCGGGAGTACCGGATCAATACCAGGATGTGCTGTTGCAATAGAGTTGGCGGGAATCCGGTAGTCGCGTCGATGGCGCGGTCATGACGGGGAAGTGCTGGCACGCCATCGTCATCGACAGTGGTTTCGGGGCGGTGGCCGTGTGCTACCCGCGAACCGACCTCTGGGCTGCGGGCTGGAGCGAGGCTGGGACCATTCGGGGTGGGCACGCCGGATGCCCGCGGCCGGGGCGATCTGGGCGGACCGGACTGCTGCCGGTGCCACGGGGTCACTGTGGACGGCTCGGCCTTCCCACTCCTGCTCCGCATGGCGCGACCCCGGCCACCTCAGTCGGTCCGCGGCTGATCCTGCGTTTGCGGTGGTGCCGCGGGTGGTGAGGTCGTCGGCTGGGCGGGGTCGTAGCTCGTGGGCTGCGTCATGCCGGGGGTCGCTGCGCTGCTGGGGGTCGCTGCGCTGCCGGATTCGCCGACAGCTCGCCGGTCGCCGTCTCGCCGGTCGCTGTGCAATTCCGATGTTTCGGCTTTGAAGATCCGCATTGCCTGGCCCATCCCGCGGGCAGCTTCGGGCAGTTTTCGCGCACCGAACAGCAGTGCGAACACCGCGATAATGATCACCCAATGAGTGGGACTCAACGCTCCGGACATAACCGGCCCACCCTTCCACTCGATCGTCGGGGGATGTCTGCCCTAGCACGGTGCAACCTACCTGGGCGACGTACTTCGCACAGTAGTCCACTCCAGGCTTATCGAGAGTGTGGTACCGCTTCTACAAGCCGAGTGAGCGGCCGATGACCTCTTTCATGATCTCGGTGGTACCACCGTAGATGCGGGTGATGCGGGCGTCGGCGTAGGCCCGGGCGATCGGGTACTCCAGCATGTAGCCGTACCCTCCGTGTAACTGCAGACAGGCGTCGACGACCCGGCCCTGCAGCTCGGTGCACCACCACTTGGCCTTGGCCGCGTCGGTGACGGTCAGCTCCCCCGCGTTGAGCGCCTCGATGCAGCGGTCCACGTAGGTCTGGGCGATGTCGATTTCGGTGGCCATCTCGGCCAGCCGGAACTTGGGATGCTGGAACGACCCGATCGGCCTGCCGAAGGCCTTGCGGTCCTTGACGTAGGTCAGCGTCATCTCCAGGGCGGCCCGTGCCGCGGCCACGCCGGAGACTGCGATCGACAGCCGCTCCTGGGGCAGCCGATCCACCAGATGGCCGAACCCGCTGCCCTCGGTGCCGAGCAGGTTGGCCGCCGGGACCTCGACGTCGCGGAAGAACAGCTCCGCGGTGTCCTGGGCGTGCTGGCCCAGCTTGGCCAGGTTGCGGCCGTGTTCGAAGCCGGCCATCCCGCGCTCCAGCACGAGCAGGCTCATGCCCTGGTGGCGGGCCCGCGGATCGGTCTTCACCGCGGTGATCACCAGATCAGCGTTGATCCCATTGGTGATGAACGTCTTGGATCCGTTCACCACGTACCGATCGCCCGCCGGGTCGGACCGGCGTACCGCGGTGGTGGCCATTCCTGCCAGGTCCGAGCCCATCTCCGGTTCGGTCATCGCGATCGCGGTGACCAGCGCTCCTGAGGCGATCCCGGGCAGCCACCGCCGCTGCTGCTGCTCGGTCGCGAGGTCCAGGAAGTAAGGCAGGCAGACGTCGTTGTGCAGGGTCAGTCCGAGCCCGGCCGCGGCCGCACCGGCGTACATGATCTCCTCGCCGAGCACCGCGTTGAACCGGAAGTCGGACACTCCGCCGCCGCCGAGCTCCTCCGGGATGGCCATCCCGAGAAAACCCGCCGCCCCTGCGGTGGTGAACAGGCTCCGGGGCACGATGCCCTCTGCCTCCCAAACCTCCTGGTGCGGCACGACTTCCTTGTCCAGGAAGGCCCGCACGCTCTCTCGGAACGCCTCGTGCTCGACATCGAACAACCGACGACGCATGGTCTCTGCTCCTCTTGCTCCGATCGGACCATGCCCGGGGCCCCAGCTGAGGCGCCGCGCCGCACGCACGGGGTCGCCGCACTGATGTGCACGCGTGATTCAGCGTCCGAACCCTGTTACTTGATGGTAACCCGCGCCCGGCGCTCCGCTGGTCCCCTTGTGCTCCTGGTGCCGCGGTGCCCTCGGCTGTCGCTCTGCCGCGTTCGACCATCCCGATGGGCGGTCAGTGCATGGGCAGGGAAGAACCAGGGCCGGGCGGGCGTTGACCTGGTTGCGCTCAACGGGCCGTTCAGCGCGATCGGGGCGTCGATGTCCGACGCCCGTGCTCGTACATCCCACGAGTATCGGCTCCGCCGGGGCGGAGCCTGTCTGTGTGCCACGCAGCTCAGGACCCTCGGTTTCCGCCGGGCAGGCCCGCGGAAGGAGGCTGACCATGTCCGTTACGAGCCGAGCCGCGACCCGTCGCGACCGCAATGAAGAACCCGACCTCGTCCGCTCCTACCTCGATGACATCGGCACCACGGCGCTGCTGACCGCTGCGCAGGAGGTCGAGCTGGCTCGGCGAATCGAGGCAGGTGTATACGCCGCCCAGCTACTCCGCCGTGCCGCCGACGACGAGGCAGAGGCAACGGTAGCTGACGAGCGCCGACGCGACCTGGCCGTGGTGGTCGAGGACGGTGAGCGCGCCAAGGATCACATGATCCGAGCCAACCTGCGGCTGGTCGTCTCGGTGGCCAAGAAGCACGCATACGCAGGACTGCCGTTGCTCGACGTGATCCAGGAGGGCAACCTGGGCCTGATCCACGCTGTGCAGAAGTTCGACTACACCAAGGGCTTCAAGTTCTCCACCTACGCCACCTGGTGGATCCGGCAAGCCATCGACCGCGGTCTGGCCAGCCAGATCCGCACCATCCGGCTGCCCGTGCACGTCGTCGGCGAGTTGGCCAGGTTCTCCCGGGTGGAGCGCAACCTGGCGGTGCGCCTGGCCCGCGACCCCACGGTGGCCGAGCTCGCCGAGGAGGTCCGCAAGCCGGTGGACGAGGTCGTGGAGCTGCGGCGGGCGGCTCGGGAGGCGATCAGCCTGGACACCCCGGTCGGTGATGGGGACACCAGAATCGGTGACCTGATCGAGGATTCCGAAGGGCCGACCGCCGATGAGGTCGTCGAACATCAGGCACTCGGCGAGGAGCTGCGCACCTTGGTCGACTCCCTGCCCCAGCGCGAGGCGCTGATCATCAGCCTGCGCTTCGGTTTGGCCGATGGCCAGGAGCACACCCTCCAGCAGATCGCGGATCTGCTGGGATACACCAGGGAGCGCATCCGGCAGCTGGAGATGCGGGCGCTGGTACAGCTGCGCGACCCCGGGCGCAACTACCGGTTGTCTGAGTGGGCGGCGTGACGGTTACCCATGGTGAACGTAAATCTCACGCTCTGTGTGGGCTCGCAGCGTGCACGCGGTTGTCACGGAGCGTCCTGGATCGCTACTCCATCAGTGGTTAACGAAACACGAACAAGACCCGCTCGGGTAAACTCGGGGGTGCTTCTTGCGACGGTGAAGTTGTATCCTGCGCGCAGGAAGGACTGGACGGGGCGATCCGGACATGAGGTGATGCGCCGTATATTGGTTGCGGCGCGGAGGCAGGGCGGGAACTGGTCGCTGTTGGATGCCTTCGATCCGGTGTAAGGGGGCTAACGCAAGGTGATGACTCAAGCGGCTGAAGCCGGGAATGCATTGACCATCACGTCGATGACCGGCCGGGCTGGCGCGCGTCTCGTCGGTGAGGTGGACCTCGCCACCGCGCCGGTCCTCCAGGCGGCGCTGGACGGGCTGCTCAACGGGGATGGCGACGTGCATCTCGACCTCGCCGAACTGCGTTTCGTCGACATCAGCGGGGTAGCCGTGCTCGTCGCCGCAGCGGCCCGACTGGCCCCCGATCGCTCGCTCGTGCTGCACGACCCCCCTCCCGCGCTGGGCCGGATCATGGGTCGTTTCTGGGCCGGCGTGGCCAGGATCCGGGTGGACGGTGCCATGACCGCCGACGTACTTCTCCCCGCGGAGGTGGCGTTATGACCGCGACGTGGGCGCCGGGCACCGGGCTGATGCATGAGGCGTTGTTCTACCGGGATACCGACGAGTACGTGGCCGGTATCAAGGGCTTCCTCCGTGCGGGCCTGGAACTGGCCGAGCCCACGCTGGTCGCGGTGCCGGGTTCGCACCTGGAGATGCTGCGGTCGGCGATGGGCACCGACGCGCAGCGGGTTCACTTCGCGGACATGACCGACGTGGGCCGCAATCCGGGTCGCATCATCCCCACCGTGCTCTACACGTTCGCCCAGGAACACCCCGTAGGCCGGGTGCGCATCGTGGGTGAGCCGATCTGGCCGGGCCGGACTCCGGCGGAGTACCGCGCCGCCTTGCAGCACGAGGCCCTGATCAACGTCGCCCTGGCCGACCTGGCAGCGACCATCCTGTGCCCGTATGACGCGCGCGGGCTGGACGACGCGGCGCTGGCCGACGCGCGGCGGACCCATCCCGTGCTGATTGATGGCGACCTGCGGGTACGCAGTGTCGACTACTCCGATCCGCGCGTCGTCGCGGACGGGAGCCTCAAGGTGCTGCCCGAGCCGCCGGAGTGGTGGGGCGACATGCTGGTGTTCAGCTCACCGTCGGACCTGCGGGTCGTCCGGCAGTTCGTCGAGGGCCTGGCGCTGCGGGCCGGTCTGCCCTCGGACCGGGTCGTCGATCTGTGCCTGGCCGTCAACGAGGTCGCCACCAACACCCTGCTGCACACCGGCGAGCCCGGGATCCTGTCGATCTGGCAGGACGTGGAGACCGAGTGCCTGGTGTGCGAGATCAGCGACAGTGGACACCTCGCCAGCCGCTTGGTCGGCCGGATCCCGCCCGCCGAGTCCGCCCCGCACGGTCGCGGGCTGATCCTGGTCAACTTGCTGTGCGACCTGGTCGAAATGCCGACCGGTCGGATCGGCAGCGGGACCACGCTGCGGCTGCACATGCAGCTTCGCTGACTGTGAGTGGCATCGCCACTCACAGGTTCAGGACGCGCACTGTCCGGTGGACACCTCGTCGGTGAGGCTGGGCGCTGCGGCGACGTCGTCGGCGATCTCGCTGTCGGTGAGCACGAACCCGGTCTCCTCGTTGTCCACCGCGGCGCCGAACACCATGCCGAGGACCCGTCCGGACGCGTCGATCAGCGGGCCACCGGAGTTGCCGCTGCGCACGATGGCCCGCACGGTGTAGACGTCACGGACCACGGTGTTCGAGTTGTAGATGTCCGGGCCGCGCAGCTTGATCTGCTCCCGCACCCGGGCCGTCGACCGGGTGTACGGCCCGTCCAGTGGATAACCGAGCACCAGCGCACTCGTCCCCGTGGCGGCCGGCTCCGGGGCCAGCTTGAGGACCGGCGCTTCCAGTCCGGGTACGTCCAGCACCGCCGAGTCGGTCTCCGGGTCGTAGCGGACCACCTTGGCTCTGAGCACGCCGTCCGAGGTCTCGACCGACACCTCGTCGGTGCCCGCGACCACGTGCGCATTGGTGATCACCCGCTCCGGCGCGATCACGAACGCACTGCCCTCCAGCGCCCGCGAGCAGGACGGCGCGCGACCCCGCACCTTGAGCACGCTGGACCGCGCCTTCAGCGCCGCCGGGCTGTTGCGCAGCGCCGGGTCTCCCGGGCCGACGTCGGTGATGGGGGTACTGGAGAAGGGCGCGAGCACATCGGGGAACCCGGAGACGTCGAGCAGCCGGGTGAGCTCACTCGGTAGCTGCCGCAGGGTGTTGGGCATCACCGTGTCCACGACCCGCAGCACCTTCGAGTCCCGCACCCCGGCAACCAGCGCCGGGTAGGCCGAGGAGGTCAGGGGTAACGCGACCAACCAGGCGACCACGAGAGCCGCGATGCCCTGCACCACGGCACCCAGCGCGCTGTCCAGCTGGCGCAGCCGCTCACCGTCGATCCGGCTGCGCACCACCCGGCCCAGCCATACGCCCAGCGTCTCGCCCAGCGCGACGAGCAGGATGACGATCGTCACCCCGAACCCGACCCGGATCGCCGGACTCTGGACCTGCTCGACCAAGGCAGGGGCGACCCGCACCCCGATCACCGCCCCGGCCAGCACACCGACGAACGACGCCACCGCGGTGACCATCCCCTGCCGGGCACCGGAGATCCCGGCGAACAGGGCCAGCGCCAGCACCAGGACGTCCACCCAGTTCACCGGATCACCTCGGTCCGCTCAGCCAGCCGCCACGCAGTGTCCACGTCGTACTCAACGGCAGGTTCCCAGGGTCGTTCCCAGCCCCCCATCGCCAGCAGCACGTCCAGCAACCCGCCGGTGAAACCCCAGACCAGCATCCCGGGCACGACGAAACCGGGGAGCGGGTTTCCCGAGGACCCCCGCACGATCACCCGGTTCGCGGGGTCCGCGAGCACCGGCACCGGCACCCTGGCGACCGCGGCGGTCTCCGCGAGATCCACCGGGGCGACCGGTCCGGGCCGCTCCCAGTACCCCAGCACCGGCGTGACGACGAAGTCCGACGGCGGCACGTACAACTCGGGCAGCACCGCCACCGGCCGCACATCGTCGGCTCGAACCCCGACCTCCTCGGCGGCCTCGCGCAACGCCGCCGCGACCGGGCCGTCGTCGGTGTCGTCCATCGCCCCACCTGGGAAGGACACCTGACCCGCGTGCGAAGGCAGCGCGTCGGAACGCAGCTGCAGCAGCACGTCAGGGACGCCGCTGACGGCGTCCTGCGCGAAGAGCACGAGCACCGCCGCGGCCCGCCCGGTACCCGTTGGCCGGGTGGGGATCCACCTGAGGTCTCCGGCGGTGAGTCCGGCGGTCCTGCGCACCAGCGGGGCGAGCCAGTCCGGCAGGAAGGCGGGGTCGACGAGCGGTCCGATGCTCATCCGGCCGCCCCTGGGCCGAGGTAGCGTTGGATGACCGCGCGTGCCTGATCCGGGCTACGCAGCACCGTGGGTGGGTTGACCTGGCTGACCCGGCCGTCGGCGGACACCACGAAGCTCAGTGGTATCACCTCGGGGGCACCCAGCGCGGCACGCAGCTTACCGTCGGGGTCACTGACCGACGGGTAGTGCACGTGCAACGCAGCGAGCATGTCGAGCGCTCCCTCGGGCAGCCGCTGCACCTCCACGCCGAGCACCGGTATCGCACCGGGCTCGGCGGCGTAGGCGGCCAGTGCGGGCAACTCCTCGGCGCACGGCTGACAGGCCGGCCCCCACAGGTTGAGCAGTGCGGGCCGCCCGGCCAGCGCCGCTGCCAGATCGACCGTCCCGGGCGCACCGAGGCAGGGCAGCACGACTCCGGACAGGGCTGCGACGGGCCGGATGTCACCCGGAGAGGGGGCCGGGCAGGACTGCAGCGCCGCGGCGGCCCGGAGCTGACCCAGATCGACCGGCCGGGCCGTGGGCTGATCGGCTCCGCCCGGATCCGCCGTCGTGTCCGGGCGCGGGTACAGCGCGACGAGCAGTGCGAGGGCCAGCAACACGGCAGGCAGCACCCAGCGCAGCGCACTGCGTACCGCAGGTCTCACCGCGCCGCCCTGCCTGCCGGGACATCCGCACCGGCAGGCAGATCGGCCGGTAACCCGGCCATCGCCAGCAGGTGCGGCGTCTCGGGGCCGCGTACCAGCGCGGCCGCAACCTCTGGTTCGGTGGGTCCGATGCCGTAGGAAGGGCAGTCGCGGGCCAGCGGGCACACCCCGCAGGCCGGACGTCGGGAGTGGCAGATCCGGCGGCCGTGGAATATCACCCGGTGGGACAGCATCGTCCAGTCCCGCTTCGGCACGAGCTCACCGACCACCTGCTCGACCTTCTCCGGTTCCTCCTGGTCGGTCCACCCCCAGCGGCGGACCAGCCGGCCGAAGTGGGTGTCCACTGTGATGCCGGGTACGCCGAAGGCGTTGCCGAGGATCACGTTGGCGGTCTTGCGGCCGATTCCCGGGAGGGTGACCAGATCGTCCAGCCGGTGGGGCAGCATGCCATCGAAGCGCTCGACCAGCGCGGCACCCAACCCGATCAGGGCCGCCGCCTTGTTCCGGTAGAAGCCGGTGGGGTGGATCGACTCCTCGAGCTCGGCCCGGTCGGCTGCCGCGTAGTCGGCGGCACTGCGGTACCGGGCGAACAGCGCCGGCGTGGTCTCGTTGACCCGCTTGTCGGTGGTTTGCGCGGACAGGATGGTGGCGACGGCGAGCTGTAACGGCGTTTCGAAGTCCAGCTCACAGTGCGCGTCCGGGTAGGCGGTGGCCAGCACCCGGTTCATCCGGCGGACGCGGCGAACCAGCGCGAGGCGGCTCTCGTCGGCGAAAGACCGGCGCGGTCGGGGTGGCACTCCCACAGCCTACGTAGCCGGTTCGGGGCCCGGTCGCACGGGCTGGATGCCACGACACGCCCGGGCCGAGGGACCCGGTGTACGGCCCGATCCAGTGATGCGAGATCATTCGCCGCACCATGACCGTCTGGTTCGTAGCCGCTGTACCCCTACTGATCATGTTCTTCGCGCTCGCCATGGAACGCGTGGAAGACCGGTTACGCCACGTCGCCGTGCAGGAGAACGAGATCGAGGAGTTCCTCGAGCAGGCCAGGGACGAAGAGATGCGGGCCTTGTTCGGCAGCGGGATCGGACGAGCGCTGGAGCTGTTCCGATTGCGCCGACGGCGCCGCACCCCCCGGATGAGGTCACGCCGCGTCCGGTTGCGGCCCTAGACTCTCCGACGTGCTCGGCGGCATCTGGTAGGCCCTTGATAGCTGGGGCCGGTTCCGTCGGGGCGATCAGGAGGGGACGCGGTGGACGACACCCTGACCAGGGCCGGCATCTTCCAGGGTGTCGATCCGGCAGCCGTGCAAGCCCTGAGCAGCACGCTCGAACCGGTCGAGTTCCCCCGGGCCCACGTCATCTTCGCCGAGGGCGAGCCCGGCGATCGCCTCTACATCGTGCTGTCGGGCAAGGTCAAGATAGGCCGCAAGTCCGCTGACGGCCGGGAGAATCTGCTCGCGGTCTTCGGCCCTTCGGACATGTTCGGCGAACTGTCCATCTTCGATCCGGGACCGCGGACCTCGACGGCCACCACCGTGACAGAGGTCAGAGCCGTCAGCATGGACCGCCCCGCGCTGCGGGAGTGGATCGACCAGCGGCCGGAGATCGCCGAGCAGCTGTTGCGGGTGATCGCGCGGCGACTGCGCCGGACCAACAACATGCTCGCGGACCTGATCTTCACCGACGTGCCGGGCCGGGTGGCGAAGGCTCTGCTGCAGCTCGCGCAGCGCTTCGGTACTCAGGAGGCCGGCATGCTGCGGGTGACCCACGACCTCACCCAGGAGGAGATCGCCCAGCTGGTCGGCGCTTCCCGGGAAACGGTGAACAAGGCGCTCGCCGATTTCGCCCAGCGCGGCTGGCTGCGGCTGGAGGGCAAGAGCGTGCTCATCCTGGAGCCGGAGCGGCTGGCCCGCCGGGCACGCTGAACGCTCCGCAGGAAGGTAGCTCGGCGAGTAGGGCGGGCTGCCCCGAGCAGGCCCGAACAGGGTGGGAGGGCCGGCACCTCACCCCGACGTGGTGCGCCGGCCCTCCCGCTGTCAGCGTGACACCTCACCCCGAAGAATCACGCTGCCAGCCTCCCGTCGTAGCGCCCCGAACCGCTGCGACGGAAGAAGACGGAAGAAGACGGAAGAAATCGCCGTGCCTGACACGGCCCCGCACTACTGCCATCACGTATGCGAGGACGGCCGAACCGGCACAACGGTACGCAGGTTGGCCAGAAGATCACCAACTCGTAACCTGACTGTGATCATCAGCTCCGCGATCGTCCACTCAACCACAACTATGCGTACCAGCCCAGGTACTCCAGCTGGGCAGCCACCGAGGCGTCCGCCGCGGGCCACAGCACGGGGTCTACGTCGACGTAGATCATCTCGACGATCTCCCGGGGAGTCGGCTCGCGGTCCCGTTGGGCCCGAAGTGCCACCCGTGCCGCGCGCACCTGATCCAGCCGCACCGCACGATGCTGCAAGTACGCCCTGGCCACCTGTCCGGCGTCGGGCAGGCTGGGTCCGTGCCCAGGCAGCAGGGTAACCCCTGGTGCCAGCTCGGCGAGCCGGCGCAGCGAGGCCAGGTAGTCGTCCAGCCTCCCGTCCGGGTGAGCGACGACCGCCGTACCACGACCGAGCACGGTGTCACCGGTGATCACCGACGAGGTGCCGTCCGCTTCGCCGCCGTCGATCAGGAAGCACAGCGAGTCCGAGCTGTGTCCGGGGGTGGCGAGTACCAGGATCTCCAGACCGGCCGCGGTTACCACGTCGCCGCCCTGGAGTCCTGCGGAACCCAGCCGGTGCTCGGGGTCGACGGCGTGTACCGGGGCGCCGGCCAGTTCGGCGAAGCGGCGGGCACCTGCGGCGTGATCCGGATGCCCGTGGGTGAGCAACACGTGGGCGACCGGACCGTGCCCGGCGACCCGCCTTAGGTGCGCCTCG
This sequence comes from Pseudonocardiaceae bacterium, assembly GCA_050699955.1. Lineage (GTDB taxonomy): Bacteria > Actinomycetota > Actinomycetes > Mycobacteriales > Pseudonocardiaceae. Next base: position 22,048 of record JBOHGD010000015.1, read on the forward strand.
TCGTCCGGCCCGGGATCGACCACCACGCAACTCGGCGATCCGGGTGCCCGCAGCACCCAGGTGTTGGTGCCCTCCAGCGTCATCGGGGAGGGGTTGTCTGCGAGCAACACGGCCGCATGTGCGGTGACCAGACGTAGCGACCCGTAAGCGGGATGGTGCAGTGGCACGTCGCGACCCCTTCCCCGAGCGTGCCGGAAAAAATCAGACTTCGACGATCAGCTCAACCTCGACCGGTGCACCCATGGGTAGCTCTGCCACCCCGACTGCGGACCGGGCATGCGCCCCCGCCGCACCGAACACCTCGCCGAGCAGTTCGGAGGCGCCGTTGAGGACCGCGGGCTGGGCGCTGAACCCGGGTGCCGAGGCCACGAAACCGACCACTTTGACCACCCGGGACACCGAGTCGAGCCCGACCAGAGCGTCCACCGCGGCCAGTGCGTTGAGCGCGCAAGTCCGGGCCAGCCGGGCACCACGCTCGACGTCGATCTCGGCACCGAGCTTGCCGACGGCCGCCAGCGAACCTCCGACCAGCGGGATCTGGCCTGCCGTGAACACCAGCGACCCGGTACGCACAGCAGGCAGGTAAACCCCGGCCGGGACGGCTACCGTCGGTAACTCCAGTCCCAGCTCGGCCAGCCGACCCGACCAGCTCACTGCTCGCCTTTCGGACGCTTGAGGTAGGCGACCAGCTGCTCACCGGTGGGCCCCGGGATCACCGCGACGAGCTCCCAGCCGTCGCCTCCCCACTGGTCGAGGATCTGCTTGGTGGCATGCGTCAGCAGCGGCACAGTCGCGTACTCCCAGTTCGTCATGGGCGCGCACGTTACGCGCGCTCGTGCGTGGCGCTGTGGCTGGGAACACTGTTACCAACTCGCCCGCCGTACGGCATCTAGGCTCGCGGTCGTGACATCGCATGGATGGCCCGAGGAACTGACCCGGGCCCGCCTGCACGTCGTGACCGGCAAGGGCGGGACCGGCAAGACGACGGTGGCCGCGGCGCTGGCTCTGGCACTGGCCGCCGGGGGGCGACGCACTCTGCTGGCGGAGGTAGAGGGGCGCCAAGGCATCGCGCAGCTGTTCGACTCCCCTCCGCTGCCTTACCAGGAGCGCCGGATCGCGGTCGCCCCGGGCGGGGGCGAGGTCCGAGCGCTGGCCGTGGATGCCGACGAGGCGCTGCTGGAGTATCTCGCGATGTTCTACAGCCTGGGTTTCGCCGGCCGCACGTTGCGTCGGATGGGCGCCATCGAGTTCGCCACCACACTCGCTCCCGGGCTGCGCGACGTGCTGCTCACCGGCAAGATCAAAGAGGCCGCCACACGTGCGGAGCACGGCAAGCACACCTATGACGCGGTGGTGCTGGACGCCCCGCCGACCGGGCGGGTGGTGAAGTTCCTCGACGTGACCAAGGCGATGGCGGACCTGGCCAAGGTTGGCCCGATCCACAAACAGAGCGAGGGGGTGGTGCGGCTGCTGCACTCCTCGGATACCGCTGTGCACGTGGTCACCCTGCTGGAGGACCTGCCGGTGGCGGAGACCCTCGAGGCAGTGGCCGAGCTCGATCTGGCGGACCTTCGTCCTGGCGCGGTGCTGGTGAACCGGGCTCGGCCGCCCCGGCTGCCTGCCCTCTCGGTGACCTCAGCGGCCGACGGGCGGGTGGACGGCGACCAGGTCCATGCCGGGCTGCTCGCCGTGGGTCTCGACCTGGAGCCGGCGGTGATCGACGGCCTGGTCGCCGAAACCGTGGAGCACGCGGTGCGGGTGGAGGCCGAACAGCAGGCCCGCGCCAAGCTCGCCGAGGCCGGCATGCCGCTGATGGATCTACCCGAGCTCACCGAGGTCGGGGTCGATGGCGTCGATCTCGGCGGGATCTACGACCTCGCCGAGGTACTTCGCGAGCAGGGAGTGCGATGACTACCCGCCCGCCACCGCCGCTGGACGTCGATGCCCTGCTCGACGACCGCGCTACCCGCGTCGTGGTGTGCTGTGGCGCCGGAGGGGTGGGCAAGACGACCACCGCAGCGGCGCTCGCGCTACGCGCCGCCGAGCGCGGGCGCTCGGTGGTGGTGCTCACGATCGACCCGGCGCGGCGGCTGGGGCAGTCACTCGGGTTGCGAGAGCTGACCAACAACCCGCGCCGAGTTGTGCCCAGCGAAGAGATCGAGGCGGCCGGCGGAGAGCTGTACGCGATGATGCTGGACATGCGACGCACCTTCGACGAGATGGTGCAAGCGCATGCGAGCCCCGAGCGGGCTGCCCAGATCACCGCCAACCCCTTCTACCAGACCATCTCCTCGTCGTTCTCCGGCACCCAGGAATACATGGCGATGGAGAAGCTGGGCCAGCTGGTGGCGACCGGTGAGTGGGACCTCATCGTCGTCGATACCCCACCGTCGCGCTCCGCCCTGGACTTCTTGGACGCCCCGCAACGGCTCTCCTCGTTTCTGGACGGACGGATGATCCGGCTGCTCTCCGCCCCAGCGCGGGCGGGCGGGCGTGGCGTGCGCAAGCTGGTCGGCGCCGGATTCAGCCTGTTCGCCAGGGCGGTGTCGGCGATTCTGGGCGGACAGCTACTGGCTGATGCTTCGGCTTTCGTCCAGGCATTCGACACCATGTTCGGCGGGTTCCGGGAGCGGGCCGCCGCAACCTACAAACTGCTCCGGGCCCCGGGCACCGCGTTCCTGGTGATCGCCGCGCCGGAGGCCGACGCCGTGCGCGAGGCGGCCTACTTCGTGGACCGGCTGGCGACCGAGTCGATGCCACTGTCCGGGCTGATCCTCAACCGCACCCATCCGGTGCTCGCCGACCTCCCGGGAGCGCGGGCGGAGACGGCGGCCGAGACCCTGGAACGCGAAGGGAACGCCCCGCTGGTCGCTGCGGTGCTGCGGCTACACGCCGACCGGGTCGCTCTGGCCGGACGGGAACGCCGGCTGCTGGCCCGGTTCCGCAGCGCTCATCCTGCCGTCGCGGTGGCGCGTGTGCCTGCACTTGCCACCGACGTGCACGATCTACCAGGGCTGCGCAAGATCGGCGAACTGCTGGCGATCAGGTCGCAACCAGCGGTCAGCCGGGACTGAGCCGCACCGGAGCATGAGCCTCAGCGCAAGCCACCCGGCTCAGGTCCCACCCGGCTCAGGTCCCACCCGGCTCATCCCGCCCGCCGGGCGGGCGGCTCGTGGTGCCTCGCAGCCTCGAGCAGATCCGCCCAGCTGTGGACATCCGGCCTGCGACGCAGCAGTGCCCGGCGCTCCCGCTCCGTCATGCCACCCCATACGCCGAACTCGATTCGCTGGTCCAGCGCCTCGGCGAGGCATCGCGCGCGCACCGGACACGGGATGCACACGATCTTGGCCTCGTGCTGGGCGGCACCCCGCACGAAGAGCCGGTCCGGATCGTGGGTCTGGCAGGCCCCACGGGCCCGCCAGTCCATGGTGTCCACCTGCTCCCTGGTTTTCATGGGCTGCCCTCCACTCATCTCTGCTTAGCGCGCCCTGCCACCCCTCAAAGCAGGGTTGTCATATGCAGACGAGACTCCGACGCCCGGTCGCAAATACCGGTTCCCCATACTTAAGTTGTCACTCGATCGGGGATTTCATCGTGGAGCTGGCACCGAGTGTCGATACAGTCGGTGAACATGATCAGACAGCACCGCCGTGCGCTGGGCCGGGAGCTCTCCCGATAATCCGACGGCACCGTGGTGCCGGGAAGGAGCTGACGGTGGGGCAGCACCGGCTCTGGACGACGTCACCGGTGGTAACACGGTGCGGCGACCGGGCGACGTAGTGAGCGAGACCATGACTACCGACGAGCTCTCCGACGCCCAGGCCGTGCGCGTGCTTGCCCTGGTGCTCGATCATGCCGACACGCTGCCCGATCCAGAACAGCTTCGCGTGATCGAGGCCCGGGTGCGAGAAGCCGCTCGCGACCCGCTGCTGGCTGCCGGATACGCCGAGCCCGGGAGCGCGAGCAGCCAGGGCGAACTGGTCCGCGCCATCCTGCGGCACCTGATCTCCACCCGGCCCGAGCTGCAGCGAGTCGTCCAGCAGGCCCGCGACATCTCCGACGACGCGGCCCACTTCGAGCTTGCCACCGTGGGCGTCGGCGGCTTGGTCCTGGTCGCCCTGCACAGCGACCTCGAGCTGAGCAGGCCCGCAGCCGGCAAGTGGCACTTCAGGTTGCGGAGAAAGGCGACGAAGGACTCCACCCTCGCCGCGGTGCTCAGCAACCTGGTCGGCCTCTACCGCGCACCCGAAGGCTGACCGGCACCCGCGGCCGGAGCCACTGCGCCGAACGCCCGCAGTGCAGGCGGTGCCTGCACTGCGGGCGGTGGTACGGACCAGCGGCGCTGGTGGTGAAACTGATCAGCGAACGGCGTCGAGCATGTGGTAGAGCAGCAGCAGCTGGGTGATCGCCAGCGGCTCGCTGCGCGTGCCCTCACCGATCTGGCCCAGCGACTCAGGCGGCTCTCCCGACTCGGCTCCGAGCTCCGACCAGATCGCCTTCTCGAGCACCCGGCTCTCCTCCCGGGGCACGTAACCGTGCACGTGCAGCGCGTCCACCGGCCTGCCGTCCTCGTCGCGGACCAGCTTGAGGTGCATGGCGCGCCGGTCGGACTCGCGGAACACGCCGGCCATATCCGGATGGCGGATCGTCGAGCGCAGCGTCAGCTCAGCCGACAGCGGGGTGTCGGGCGGGTCATCGCGCTCCTGGATGGGGCCGAACCGCACCACGATGTCGGCCGAGGACTGCTGCGGGCGAATGAACTTCGCAGACTCGGGCTCGCGCTTGTCGAGCTCGGCGTGCACTTGCTCCGGCTGGTACCCGCGCTTGCCGGTGTCCCGCTTCACCTTCCACTCCCGGCGGATCTCCTCCGGCGGGTCGAGGTAGACGGTGATGTCGAAGCACGCCCTGGTCAACCGAGTGTAGAGCGGCAGCAGGCCCTCGACGATGACGAACTCGGTCGGCTCGACGAGCTCAGGGCGGGCGAGCAGGCCGGTGTCATGGTCGTACACCGGCTTGAGCACCGGTTGGCCGGTAGCCAGCAGCTGCAGGTGCTGCTCCATGATCTGTATGTAATTGCAGTCCGGGTGCAGTGCGGTGAACGGCAGTCCCTTGCGTTCCTGCCGGTCGTAGCGGTGGTAGTCGTCCACACACAGTGAGGTGATTCGATCGGCGCCCAGCGCCTCCACCAGTCCCTTGGTGAGGGTGGTCTTTCCGGCCGCGCTGTCGCCGGCGATCGCGAGCATCACCGGCCGCGAAACGCTGGACCCGGCGCGTTCCATCCGCAGCAACTTGTCGGGCACGACCCACCCCTTCCCTGGAAGCGCCGGCGGCGACCCGCGGTACGGGGTCGAGCCTGACCGTCTCCGGCTGCTGATCTCAACGGTATGCGCCACCCCCTTGCCCGGCGTCCCCTACTGGAGGGAATGGCGAGGGGATCCGGCAGGCCCCCGTTGGGCCGCACACCAGGTGCATCGTCGGATTTCCCGCTCAACCGACCGTTGGGTGTCCGACTAAACCGACCGAGCTGATTACACTCAGCGAATGGAAAGCCAGCCGCTGCGCGTCGTCCTGGTCGATGACCACGAGATGGTGCGCACCGGCCTCAAGGCGATGCTCACCCGATTCGCCGGACAGGTCCGAGTGGTCGGTGAGGCGGGCGACGCCGAGACCGCGCGGCGGGTGGTGGCCGGTCTGAACCCCGACGTGGTACTCGCTGACGTGCGGCTGGGCCGGGAAAGCGGGCTGGATCTGTGCCGCGACCTGATCGCGGACTGCCCCGGACGCAAGGTTGTGCTGCTCACGGTCTACGACGACGAGCAGTACCTGTTCCAGGCGATGCAGGCAGGCGCGGTCGGCTACCTGCTCAAGCGGATCGACGGTCCGGAGTTGGTCGAACACCTACACAGCGTGCACGCGGGCGGGGTGGTGCTCGACGCGGCCCTCGGGGCCCGGGCCGGGGCCTCCGCCGCCCGGCTACAGGCAGGGGAGTTCTGGCCCGGCGCCCACCTCGGCCTCACCCAGCGGGAAAGCGAGGTCCTCGCGCTGATGGTGGCAGGCTCGTCCAACCGCGCCATCGCCACCGAGCTGGTGGTCGGCGAGGAGACGATCAAGAGTCATGTCCGGGGGATCTATCGCAAGCTGGACGTCACCGACCGAGCGGCAGCCGTTGCCACCGCGTTGCGCGAGGGTCTCTACCGCTGATGGCTGCGCCTTGTGAGTGGCGTTGCGAACTATGACTCGCATCGCCACTCACAAGGCCGTCAGGCCGTGGTGGAGGCCGGCTCCCGGCCCACGGCGGCGGCGTTGCTCGTGACCCGCTCGTACAGCGCCTGCTGACCGTCCGCGACGCGGGTGGCGGGGTCAACGCTCCAAGCCGCCAACGCCGGGTCGACCAGCGCCCGCCCGAAGGAGAACGTCAGCGGCCAGGGCGTGTCGTGGCTCTGCATCGCGGCCAGGTTCGCGGTAGCCACCTGGGGCGGCTGACCGCCGGAGAGGAACGCCACCCCGGCCAGCGACTCGGGAAGGACCGCCTTCAGGACCGCCACGGTCTGCGCCGCGACCTCCTCGGGGCCGGCCTGTTCACCCGAGGACTTGCCCGACACGACCATGTTCGGCTTGAGCACGGCACCGGTGAGGTCCACACCCGCCTCGTCCAGCTCCGCCACCACCTGCTCCAGCGTGGCAGTGGTGACCGAGGCGCAGCGGGATATGGAGTGCTCGCCGTCCATCAGCACCTCGGGCTCGACGATGGGCACGATGCCCGCCTCCTGGCACAGCGCGGCATAGCGGGCCAGCGCGTGCGCGTTGGCCTTGAGCGCCCGACGGGTCGGCAGGTCCTCGGCAATGGTGATCACGGCGCGCCACTTGGCGAAGCGGGCCCCGCCCTTCGCGTAGTCGGCCAGCCGCTCCCGTAGGCCGTCCAGGCCCTCGGTGATCGTCTCACCCGGCGCTCCGGCCAGCTGCTTCGCGCCGGTGTCGACCTTGATCCCGGGCAGGATGCCGAGCGCGACGACCGCATCCGGGAAGGGCTGACCGTCATCGAGCTTCTGGTGGAAGGTCTCGTCGGAGAGGATCACCCCGCTGATCCCGCTCTGCAGGTCCGGGGTGGTCATGAGCATCGCGCGATACGCCCGCCGGTTCTCGGCGGTGGCCGCGACGCCCGCCTTCTCCAGCCGCTTGGACATGGTGCCGATGCTCTCGTCGGCAGCGAGGATGCCGCGCGGCCGGCTGACCATGGTCCGGGCGATCTCGTGCAGCCCCTGGCTCATTGCCCCTCCGTCCCTTGCGGCGGGTAGGTCCGCGCCGCCTGCCGCGATGCTAGGGCCAGACCGCCGTTGCGCACCTCCCCCACTAGGTGGAAGCGGCGGGGGGTCAGCCGTCCGGGTCGGCAGGGAGTGTCGAATCGGCGCCCGGCTCGGCGTCGCCGGCCCGCGGCGACCCATGAGCCCGCCATCCGGCCGCCCACAGGTGCCGGACGAACAACCAGGTCGCGGCACCGGAGTAGGCACCGGTCACCGCGTGCCACGGCCGTCGCAACGGGGTGCCCGGGGTGGGTACCGCGACCAGCCTGCCGTCGCCCAGCTGCTCGGTGACCGCGTCCCGGGAGACCAGCGCGGCGCCCAGCTCGGCCACCGCACCGGCCACCACCGCGCCGTTGGAACCCAGCACCAGCTGGGGCGGCGCGACATCCAGGGACGTCAGATAGGCCTCGGTCGTGATCCGGGTACCGGAGCCCTGCTCACGCAGCAGCCATGGCGTACTCGCCCAGTCGAATGCCTCGGCGACGGTCGGTGCGGCCACCACCACGAGCTCATTGGGCTTGACGGCCACCACCCGCGCCTCGGCACCGGCCGGTGGCCGTCCGGCGATGACCAGGTCGGCCTCGTGCGAGATCACCAGGTCCCAGACCTGCTCGCTGGGCGCCACGTCCAGCACCAGCGCGATCCTCGGGTGCCGACGGCGGAACGCGGCCAGCAGGGCAGGCAACAGATGCTCGCCCGCGGTGGTGACCGCGGCCAGCCGCAGCCGGCCCCGCTCCGGGTCGAGCTCCTGGACGGCGGCCGCCGCGCCCTCGTCGAGCAGCCCCAGCACCTGCCGGGCATAACGGGCGTACACCGTGCCGGACGCGGTCAGCCGCAGCCCCCGGCCGGCCGGCTCCACGAGCGGAACACCGAGCTCACGGGCCAGCGCCGCGACGGAGGCCGACACCGCGGACTCGGTGACCGTCAGCCGGGTCGCCGCACCGCGGACCGATCCGGCGGCGGCAAGGGCTACTAGGGTGCGCAAGCGAGACTCGGTCGTCACGACCCCTCAACAATCACTTAAGAGTTGCCTGGGAAGACTTGATGGACAGGATGATAGTTTCTCGCCACTCTCGGTGCTGACGAAAGGAGACGGGCGTGACCGAACTCGACATTCCCGCATCGAAGAAGAAGGCGGATCGCTGGTCAGCAGGAGTGATCCCGTACGCCGAGATGGGGTACTGGGAGCCAGACTACGAACCGAAGGACACCGACGTCCTCGCCGCATTCCGGATCACCCCCCAGCCCGGGGTGCCCCCGGAGGAGGCGGGCGCTGCGGTGGCCGGCGAGTCCTCGACCGCGACCTGGACGGTGGTGTGGACCGACCGTCTCACCGCCTACACGCACTACCAGGCCAAGTGCTACCGGGTGGACGCCGTCCCCGGCACCGAAGGTCAGTACATCGCTTACGTCGCCTACGACATCGACCTCTTCGAGGAGGGGTCGATCGCGAACCTCACCTCGTCGATCATCGGCAACGTCTTCGGCTTCAAGGCGCTCAAGGCGCTGCGGCTGGAGGACATGCGGATCCCACTGCACTACGTGAAGACCTTCCAGGGCCCGGCGCACGGGATCATCATGGAGCGCGAGTACCTGGACAAGTTCGGCCGCCCGATCCTGGGTGCCACCACCAAGCCGAAGCTGGGCCTGTCCGCCCGTAACTACGGCCGGGTGGTCTACGAGGCGCTGCGCGGCGGGCTGGACTTCACCAAGGACGACGAGAACATCAACTCCCAGCCGTTCATGCGCTGGCGGGACCGGTACCTGTACTCCATGGAGGGCGTGAACCGCGCGGCGGCGGCCACCGGTGAGGTCAAGGGCCACTACCTCAACGTCACCGCGGCGACGATGGAGGACATGTACGAGCGCGCCGAGTTCGCCAAAGAAGTCGGCAGCATCATCATCATGATCGACCTGACCATCGGCTTCACCGCGATCCAGTCGATGGCGAAGTGGGCCCGGGCCAACGGGTGCATCCTGCACCTGCACCGGGCCGGCTACGCCACCTACGCCCGGCAGAAGAACCACGGGGTGAACTTCCGGGTGCTCGCCAAGTGGATGCGCCTCGCCGGCGTGGACCACATTCACTCCGGCACGGTGGTCGGCAAGCTGGAGGGCGACCCGAACGCGATCAGGGGCTACTACGACACGCTGCGGGAGAGCTACCTCCCGGCGAACCCGGTCCGGGGCCTCTACTTCGACCAGGACTGGGGCTCGATGCCGGGTGTCATGCCGGTGGCCTCCGGTGGCATCCACGCCGGGCAGATGGGCGACCTGCTGCACTACCTGGGTGAGGACGTGGTGCTGCAGTTCGGTGGCGGCACGATCGGCCACCCGATGGGCATCGCCGCCGGCGCCACCGCGAACCGGGTCGCCCTGGAGGCGATGATCAAGGCGCGCAACGAGGGCCGGGACTACCGCAAGGAGGCCCAGGACATCCTGAAGGCGGCCAGCAAGCACAGCCGCGAGCTGGACGTCGCGCTGGCCACCTGGGGCGACATTTCCTTCAACTACGAGTCGACCGACGTGCCCGACGTGGTCGCAACTCCGACTTCGATCTGATTGGAGCCGACGATGCGCATCACTCAGGGAACATTCTCCTTCCTGCCCGACCTGACCGACGCCGAGATCACCGCACAGATCCAGTACACGCTGGACAACGGCTGGCCGTGTTCGGTCGAGTTCACCGACGACCCGCATCCCCGCAACGTCTACTGGGAGATGTGGGGGCTGCCGATGTTCGACCTCGCCGACGCCGCCGGGGTGCTCGCCGAGGTGAACGCGTGCCGCAAGGCCAAGCCGGAGCACTACATCCGGGTCAACGCCTACAACTCGAACCTCGGCAAGCAGACGGTGGGGCTGTCCTACATCGTGCAGCGGCCCTCCGAAGAGCCCGGCTTCCGGCTGGAGCGCCAGGAGTGGCACGACCGGACCATCCGCTACACCCTGCACCCCTACGCCGCGGACAAGCCACACGGCAGCCGCTACAACGGGCAGCAATGACCGGCAACCATCCACCCGAGACACCTGCTCGGATGGGGTTCGGGATGTCCTCGCCCGCCCGCGACGCGGGCGGGCGGGGCACTCCCCTCGAGGATCCGAAGGCGGAGCAGGAGGTCCTCCCCGCCGATGCCCAGGTCGACCTGGGTAAGGAGCGGGCCGCGACGGGGATCGACGAGGTGTTCACCGCACTGGACACCGACCTGGTGGGCCTCAAGCCGGTCAAGACCAGGATCCGGGAGATCGCCGCCCTGCTGCTGGTCGACCGGGCCCGGAGCAGGTTCGGTCTGTCCACCTCGCGGCCGAACCTGCACATGAGCTTCACCGGCAGCCCGGGCACCGGCAAGACCACCGTGGCCCTGCGGATGGCGGACCTGCTGCAGCGGCTCGGCTACCTGCGCCGAGGTCATCTCGTCTCGGTGACCCGTGACGATCTGGTAGGGCAGTACATCGGGCACACCGCGCCCAAGACCAAGGAGGTACTCAAGCGCGCCATGGGCGGCGTGCTGTTCATCGACGAGGCCTACTACCTGTACCGGCAGGACAACGAGCGGGACTACGGCCAGGAGTCCATCGAGATCCTGCTGCAGGTGATGGAGAACAACCGCGAGGACCTCGTGGTGATCCTGGCCGGCTACAAAGACCGGATGGACTGGTTCTTCTCCGCCAACCCCGGCATGGGGTCCCGCATCGCACACCACATCGACTTCCCGGACTACACCCAGGAGGAGCTGGAGGCGATCGGGGACCTCATGGTCCAGGCGGAGGGGTACAGCTTCAGTCCCGAAGCACAGGAAGTCTTCGAGCAGTATCTGGCTCGCCGCCGGACTCAGCCACGGTTCGCCAATGCCCGCAGTGTCCGCAACGCGATCGAGCGGGCCCGGCTGCGGCACGCCAGCCGGCTGATGGAGGTCGAGGGTGACGTCGGCAAGGGCGAACTGACCACTCTGCTGCCCGAAGACTTCCGCGGCAGCCGAGTCTTCACCGAAGAGAACGACGACGACGAGAATGACTCAGCCCGCTGGTCGGTCTAGCGCGCACCGTAGCGCGGTCAGCGATATGAAGACATATCGGGTCTGAGTAGAATCAGCACCCGTGACAGCGCCGAAAACAGAGGGCGAACGGGTGGTCCTGGGCCGACGTGACAAGTTCAACACGATGGTGCCGTTCCACTGGTCCAAGGATGCGCCGCCCAGTCTCAATGCCCTGGAGTGGGCCGAGGAACTGGGCGCCACGTGGGAGGGCGACGAGCTGGTCACCTACGACTACCCGACACTCATCGGCCTCCTCGAGTACTACGAGAACGACGAGTACCTGCCGGACAACGACTGACAAGCGCGCCGCCGCGCGGGATCGCCACGCCTCAGCGTCGTCCGGCCAGGCGTGGCGCTGAGGGCGGCGGCACCACGGGTCCGCAGTCACCGTCGGGGGCCTCGTCCAGGTCGACGATCACCGGGGCGTGGTCACTGGGGCCGCTGCCCTTGCGGGCCTGGCGGTCCACCCACGCCGCACGGGCCCTCGGCGCCACGTCGGTGCCGGCCAGCACCAGGTCGATCCGCATGCCCCGGTCCTGGTGGAACATGCCTGCCCGGTAGTCCCAGTAGGTGAAGATCCGCTCGTCGGGCCAGCGCTCCCGCACCACATCATGCAGCCCGAGGGCGCGCAGCGCGTCCCGTTCCGGCGGTGTGACGTGCGTGGAGTCGGCGTACGCGGCCGGGTCGTACACGTCGGCGTCGGTGGGTGCGACGTTCATATCGCCACTGACCACGGCCGATGCCGGATCCCCCGCGGCCACCGTCGCTTGCAGCGCGGCCAGCCAGTCCAGCTTGTAGCGGTAGTGCGGGTCCTGCGGAGTGCGCCCGTTGGGCACGTACACCGACGTGATCCGCAGCCCGCCACAGGTGGCGGACACCGCACGGGCCTCGGGGCCGGTGCTCTCCCCGACCGGATTGACCGGCTCGTCGAGCAGCCCGGTGACCACATCGTCGAGCCCGGCGCGCGACGCGATCGCCACTCCGTTCCACCGCCCGTCACCGTGATGCGCGACGGCGTACCCGCGCTCGGTCAGCGCCGGGCGGATCAGCTCGTCGAAGGCGCCGGCGGGGAGTTTAGTCTCCTGCAGGCACACCACATCCGGGGCACGCTCATCCAGCCAGGGCAGCAGACGCGGTAGCCGGGAGCGCACCGAGTTCACATTCCACGTCGCCAGCCGCACGCCGCCACGCTAGTCGCCCTGCTGGCACAGACCCCGACTGGGACAATCTCGGTGCGGTGAGGTCGAGGGCTTCGATCAACCGCATCCAGTCTGTCCTCGGCGGTCAGATTAGGGGCAAGGGCCAGCGGTGCCAGTTGTCGTCGTCGCTGAACCAGGCGAACTGGGTGCTGTCGTTGGCGACGACGCCGAACTTGTCGGGGGTGGGCCGGCCGAGGTCCTGCCAGAGGCGGTGAGTGGCTTCGATGGTGTCCCAGATGCGACGGGGGCCGGACTGGACGACTCGATGGGAGCCCTCTGGCTCTGGGTGGGTGAGGGCTTCGGCCCGGGAGCCGTCGGCGGCGGTGGCGATGATTGCGTCCTGCTGGCTGCGGGTGCCCGGGTTGAACGCTTGGCCTCGCCAGAGGGCTTGTGCCGCATGGAGTTGGAGTTGCAGCAGGAATCGGAACCCATCGTCGTCGATTGGGATTCCGGCTGGGTTGAGGTTGGTGGTGACCCGGCTGGTCGTGCCGCGCTGCACGGCCGGGGTGTGCTCGTGGGGCCGGTGCGGGTCGGAAGCGTCGGGCCGTAACCACATGAAGTGTCCGCCGATAGGCAGGATCGGGCCGATGACCTCGTCATCGGCGTCTTCTTTGGCGAGTTGTCTTGGGTGACAAGGGATTCGTCGGAGTAGACCGCCGACAGCCACTCCTGGCGAACGTCGGGGTCTTCTGCTGAAAGCGTCCGGTAGCCGTTTGGGGTGATGGTGATGACCTCGGGGGTGAACAGGTGCCGGGGTGTGGCGGCGAACGCCTCTGTCCATTCTTTGCTTAGCAAGTGGCCCTCGTCGGCGAGGGAGGTAGTGAGGGCGGCGAGCCTGGGCTCCCAGTCGGAGTTGGTCATACGGTGTCTCCGGTGAGCTGGCGGGCAATGGCGTCGGCAATAGGCAGGCCGGTCTCGTGTTCCAACCATCCCCATTGTGCGTTGGGACCGCATTCGAGGAACACCCACTCACCGGTGTCGGTTGACACCGTGAAGTCGAAGCATCCGAACGACAACCCGAACCGCTTGAGGTAAGCAGTAACGGCCTCGGCGATGCGGCCGGGCGTCTCTACCGCCGCATAGGACAGTGCGACCAGCCTCTTCCCCCAGCTCAGTCTCTCCACTCGGCCTGGCCTTCTCGGGTCACGACGTTCATCTCGTCGTGCAGCCACACTCGGTGCTCGCCGTCGGGCGTGACGGTGAGGCCGATGTCTTGTCGCGTCGGTTCGCCGTTAACGGCCCATAGCTGGTGAATGCGCTCCAGTTCATCCCATGGTCGGCGTGGCCCGCCTTGCTCGACTATGCCGGTACTGATCTCGTGGTAAGCCCAGGAACCATCCGGGTCCACAAGCCACTGGACATTTCCGTCCGGCCGCGTGATGTCGACCTTGGCTGTCTCGCGCATGAGCAGGTCGGCCAGTACCACCCATGTCTGGCTATCGGCGCTGACCGGGGCTGGTAACTGTGCTGTCCGCTTCGCACCGTCCTGCCCTGAGGCGAGGCGAACGAGCTGCTCAGGTGCGGTGCGCCGACATGCGCGCAGCGGCATGAACGCACCCCAGTCGTCAAGCAGGCGGCCGGTGGCAGATCCGTCCGCACGGACGGTCAGACAGACCAGTGAACCACCGACGAGCTGGCGATAGAGGTTGGTCAGGACAACCCCACCGGGCCGCATCTGGGCCAGCCACGCGGGCGGGATGACCGGCACCGCGCAGGTGGCGATCAATCGGTCATATGGTGCGCCGCCGGGATGGCCGATCGCGCCGTCCGCGACCTCCACCGTCGGTGCGTATCCGGCCGCGGTCAGGTCCTCACCCGCCTGTTTGACCAGTTTGGCGTCGACGTCGACGGACACGACCTGGCTGTTTCCGAGTCGGTGCGCCAGCAGCGCGGCGTGGTAACCGGTGCCGGTTCCGATCTCCAACACCCGATGCCCATCGCTGGCGTCGAGGGCTTCGAGCATGATGGTCATCAGACTGGGCTGAGTGCTGGAACAGGTCGGCGTGCCGATGACAGGACCGTGTATCCTGGCTTCCTCCCAGCGTCGGTCGTCACCGTCGAGCTGCGTGGGCCACACCGCGTTGCGATAGACGAGTTCGAGCCAGTCCGGGTCACTGTGGCCGATCGCCTCATATCGTGACCGGTCAGCGGTGAGCGCGAAGAATCGACGCAGGAATTGGTGCCGTGGTACGGCGCCGAACGCCTCCTGCCATTCCGGTGTGGTCAGCCACCCATGACAGCTGAGTTCGGCGACGAGCCCGGCGCGGAATCCGTCGGCGTCGCTCACCGAGTCGCTCACGAGGTCGTTTCCTTGACCAGCGCGTCGGCAATGGTGGCAGCGATGGGCACGCCAACGGCATCCTGCAACCAGGCGAATTGCCCATTCGGATTTGATTCCAGAAAAACCCAATCGCCACTCGGCGTGACCACGAAGTCGAGTGCGGCAAAGCGCAGCATCAGCAGGTCCAGCAACCCGCGGACATGGTCGCGTACAATATCAGGCACGTCAACGACAGAATAACGTAGGTTGCCATAGTCTCTGCGCCAGTCGATCGCGCCATCCACTGACTCGGCATCGATACGTACCGCGAAGAACGCATCATCGATCACGGTTAAGCGAATCTCATATTTTTTGTCGACCCACCGTTGGAAGAGATGCGTAGTGGCGGACACTGTCGGACTGATGTCGTCTGCGGTGAGCCGGTTTGCGTAGACCAGCTTGTAGCAGCCTTCCTCCGATACCCCTGTCGACGACAGCGGCTTGTAGACGATCTGTCCGTGCTCCTTCGCGAATCGCCGAGCCGCTTCGGCGTCATTGGTGACCAGCGTTGGTGGCACGGTGAGCCCGACCGCGTGGGCCATCTGCAATTGGATCGGCTTGTATTCCGCACGGGCGATGTCGCAGGGATGATTGAGCCATCGCGGCAGGGCGGCCAGGATACCGCCCAGGCCGAGTCTGGCTTCGTGCTGCGCCCAGCGACGTTCCTCGGTGCTCAGCCCATCGGGAAACTGAAAGGTGGTCGGTCGCCGGTACCACGCGCAGCCAATATCATCGAGCAACAATTCACGGTTGGGCAGATGCAGGCTGCCGGTCCAGCCTGCATCCAGTTCGGCAACGAGCGTCAGGCCGCGCGGGAATTCGCCGGGGTCGCACCGGAACACTGGCACACCACGCCGATTCAACTCATCGACCACGTAGTCAGCCGTCACGTCGAGGGGTTGTGTCAGGATCAGCACTGTCGGCTCGTTGTGCATGGTTCAGTCCTCGGTATGGTCGGTGTCGGAATCCATGCTCTTATGACCATCGGAGGTCTGGGTACTGGTCGGTCCGGTTGAATGTTTGTCGAACACCGGTGCACCGACGTCGTCCACGGTGATCTGCCGCCGTCGGTTGTAGTGCGATCCTGTCAGATCCACAGGGATCGGCGCGGCGCTCGACGTGGCAAAGCGCAGACCGAACGGCCGCACAGTCGGGTGACTCGGTATCTCGTCGGTCGCCACCACCAGACCGAGGGGCCGGCCCAGCGGAATCTGATCTGCGACCCGGAACAGGGGATCGTCTGTCATTGGCATCGCGGTTGTCATGGAAACATCCTTTCGTGATGGTAGGAATCACCGAACAATGCTGGACTGTTCGGTGTTGTCATTATCGTTGACACTGCCTTCAATGATGGGTCCAGCGGTCCTGAGCGCTCGCTCTCGGATAGCTTCAGCCAGGTTGACAAGCCTATGACCGAACGCAATCTGGTCATCCCTGGACATGCTGTTCTCCAGCACACCAAGCGCGAAATCTCCGCTGTCCCTGCCGACCCGGGACAGCGCGAGCAGTAACGCCTCGTCCTCATCGGTCATCGCTGGCCGCCTGGTCTCCGCGATCTGGTACTCGGACCAGCTCCACCGTACGCACACTGGATACATCGGCGCGGTCCAATACTGCGGGCAGTACGAATTTAAAGGGCTGGGCGAGGCAGAACCAGAGCGCCGAATACACCGAACATGAGTACCGCCGACGCCATGGATGCCACCGCCGACGCCGCGGCGCACACCTCAGGCACCGTCCACGACGATCCACCGCGTGCCGTTCATGTAACGAGATAGCTCCACCCAGAATGCGTACGAGACGTTCCGCGATTGCGCGGTCTTTCACCACCTCACCAGCCAAAATGGTATCCAGCAAGTTCGTCAGCTCCTTGTCCAGCCACCGGTGACAAGTGAGGTGGAAAAAAGCGGCCATGCGCTGGACCCTTCACTCGGATTCTTGATCACAGCCCGCGCGCCGGTCTCGAACTCCTGTGGAACAGGTTCCGCACAAGCCTGGATGACGGGACCGGCGACGGTGAGGGGGACGTCGCCGATCCCGCCGGTACGTGGCCAGCTCACCCCACCGCCATCAACTCGGCGCAGGAGCGGATTGGTCTCCCCCCACGTCACGCGCTGATCGGTGGCCATCGGGTATGCCCTTCGGTACGAGAGCGGTGGAACTGACACCTCGTATCCTCGCCGGTGTCTACTCGGTGAAACACCCAGTACGACTACGATCTGCACACGGGAGACCTCCCCGTAGCGCGGGGAGACTTACGCAACGGACAACCGCCCCCGACGGTGGGGAAAATGAGGAGGCCGGTCATGGCTGAACGCCTCAGCGTGCGCCAAGAGCAGATACAGCTCTCGGCGTCACTGCGCGAACGACACCACAATTGGGCGCAGGTCGCGGAAGTGTTCCGCCAGCGCTACGGCGTTAACGCCCGAGTCGCGCACCGGCTCGTGCACGGGTGGAGCCAGCGCGAGGCTGCCGACCTGTGGAACGAACGCTGGCCTGCGGAGCCCAAGACATTCAAAAACTTCTCGTATTGGGAGAACTGGCCGAGCAAGACAGGCTACACACCTTCACTTGACGTGCTCGGGAGGTTGGCCGAACTCTACGAGTGCAGCATCGGGGACCTGCTCGTTGATTATGCCGACTTCCGGCATCGAGACGCGATAAACGGCGCCCGCAAGGACATGGAACACGTACGCGATATCGTCACCGTAGCGACCGATAATGGAGATCGGCATCGTACCGGGCCGGACTTGGCGGCCCTGGTGGAGCGGCTTGACGAGATGGACGTGCATGAATTCGGGCGGTTGAGCACGGCATTGGCTCAGCAAGTCGACGCCAATATCGATCGACGTGCACTGTTCCTCAAGCTCGCCGCTGGGCTGTCGTTGGCGGCGGTAGCGCCCGCTATCTCGACGCTCGAAGCTGACGCTGCCCAAGCCGTTCCACCGCCCACACAGGCGGAGCGTTTCTCCGGCGTCTGGCATAGTCGCTACATCTATTATAGCTCGGGTCGCCGAAACGAGTTCGCCGGCGAACACTACGTCGTGATCAACCGACAGGATAACCAGTTGTCCGCACAGAGTCTGCCGAACTCGCTATATTCACTACTGACTCTCGACCTCTCGGTCAGCGATTCAATCGTGACGGGTACCTGGATCGAGCGGACCTCGCCGGCAGGATACTACAAGGGTGCGGTCTATCGTGGCGCAATCCAGCTATTAATCGATCCGACTGGAAGCAGGATGACTGGGCGATGGCTAGGATTCGATAAGGAATCCAACATCAACACCGGCGATTGGGAGTTGACTCGGGTTGCCGCATCTACTTCGAAGAGCGTGCTGCACGAGTTCCATTTCAAGGTGTGAAAGCTAACGACCAATTGAACTCACGTATGGTCATTTGACGTGCGGCGGTCAGATTAGGGGCAGGGGCCGCGGTGCCAGTTGTCGTCGTCGCTGAACCAGGCGAACTGGGTGCTGTCGTTGGCGACGACGCCGAACTTGTCGGGGGTTGGCTGGCCGAGGACCTAGATCACCACCGGGCCGGCCTTGGTGTTGGGGCGGACTTCTGCCTCAACGTGGTGGTAGCGATCGGCCGCGTACAAGCACGCGAGCGCGTGCCCAGTGGTCGTCTCGGTCAACTCGCGGCAGAGCGCGCCGATGGGGCCGTTGGACGGCTCGGCAGTGACATGGACGTCTTCGCCAGCGCCGATGAGGAGTTGCGCCAGGTGGTGAACGATCGTGAACTTCCCGGCGCCGCCCGGTCCGTCGACGCTGATGAACAAGCCGCACGGGTGCTCAGAAAAGGGCCGGAGCTTCATCCTCGCCCTCTCCTGGTGAATCGCCTCGGAGTTCTTCGAGGCTCAGCGTCCGGAAGTCGGTGGTGTTGGCCAGCCGGACGAACAGACGGGCTGTGACCAAGGTGTCGTAGGTGGCGCGGTGCGGCGTGAGGTCTTCCGGCAACCCCTCGGCCAGCTTGAACGCCTCGACCAAGGTGCCCAGCTTGTAGCTGTCCACGTCCGGCAGCAGGCGGCGGGCGAGCTTGAGCGTGTCGAACACCTCTGGGCACTCCCAGTCCCCGAGCTTGCGCTGAAGACACCAACGTCAACGTGCGCGTTGTGGGCAACAAGTGCGTCTGCGTCCAGGACGCACAGCACCCCGGCCATGACATCCGCGAACACCGGCGCGTCGGCGACGTCGTTTTTGGTCAGGCCGTGAATACGGGTGGCGAAGTGCCTGATGGGCGACTCTGGCTTGACCAGCCAGCTCACCGGTTCCCCGATGACACCACCGACGATCGGCACGGCGGCCAACTCCCCACCAGGTCGGGCGGCTGCTGGCCGTTGCCCTCCACGTCCACGACCACGTAGCTGAGCCTCGTCCAGTCAGCCATCTTGCTTTTCTGTCCTTCCATCCGATGTCGGCTCGACCATGCCGACACAGGGCGTGCGGGTGTCGCACGTCGTGCATCTGGAAGCCGAGCGCGTGTTGCAGGTAGTAGCGCGGCTGCTCCGTCTCCAGGCCGGACACCACGGCCGCCCGCTCGGTGATGTCCACGACCACTAGACCACGAGCCTCGGGCAGGGTGCTGGCGACCTCCCGAAGTCGGTCGGGTGACGGCACGTGGTGTGCGACCGCGCACGAGGTCTTGCGGAACAACGGTGTCGTGGCATCGAAGGCTGCCAAGACGCGCCGCTCCAACGCCTCGGGCACGATCTTCCGGCGCGCAGTGTCCTCGTATGGTTCGGACAGCCCCTTGGCCTTGTAGTGGTTCGCGATCTGGTCGCGGTAGAACAGGCCGGTGAACACCGTGGCGTCGGCGTGCTTGGCCAGGGCGTACGCGGTGTCCAGGTGCTCGTCGATGTCATTGAGGCCCGGCACCAATGGCCGCCAGTAGAGGATGGTGCGGTACTTCCGGCGCCGGGTGCACTCATGAGATTCAGGGACTCGGCGGCAACGCTCGACGGGTACGGCTCGATGTCCCCGGGCTTCATTGCGTGCCGCGTGATGACCAAGACGTGATTGCGTAGTCCCCGCGCGTCGAGGTCTTCGAACACGGCGAAGGTGCGCGGCCGGGCGACGGGAAGGAACGGGTCAGTGGCCTGGTTGAACACCTGAACCGGCGTCACGTGCGGCTGGAAGTAGGCAGCATCACGCCAATAGCTGTGTTCAACGATGATCGACAGGTCTTCGATGACCTCGGCGCCGACGAACCGACCGTCACCACCGAAGTGCATCTTGACCAGCTTACGGGAGTCGAAAAGCTAGAAGTCGTGCTTCGGCAGCTTGGCGGCATCGGCCCGGTCGCGGGTGAGATAGCGGATATCGTCCCCGGCTTTCCTGGTGAACCCAGATACCCACATGCTGAAGCGGGTGTAATCGGTCAGAGGAAAGCTGACCACCCGTACGCGGGAGAACAGACGTCCTTCGGCTGTCGCTTCGCGGACCATGTTCAGCCACCCCATGACGGCTGAGTTCGGCGACGAGCCCCGCCGCGTCCGCCAGCGTCGCTCACGACGTCGGCTCCTGATCACAGCCCGGGGGCCTGTTTCGTCACCGCCTCCGCGTGCCTTGGGCACCACGCTTCCCGGGATCACTACAGGCGTGGGTCGCGACGCGCACCGTCGGGCCAGATCACCGTGACAGGTAACCCGCGCTTACGTGCCGCTTCCACGACATCGGCGGTGCCGCCGTAACCTCCGGACGGACTGTTATCCCATATTGCTATAGGAGAATCAATCGAGCTAAGGAACCGGAATGGAACAACAAATCCACTGAAGTTAGCATCATCGCAGGTCGCGGGCTCGACAATGCCATCAAATGGATAACTTATTTAATTCCGACTACTAAGCACTTCCTCGCTGGCAGCCATGCATGCATCTCTATTGGATTTCTCAAATGGCAATGTCCGTACTGAGCGGGCGCGGCTAATTAGGTAATTGAACTCCGTCAAATTTTCAGGCTTGACCTTGCGCTCTCGATAATCCACGGCTGGGAGGATTACTTCGACAGCACCGTTCTGCTCCAGTACAACCCGAGCAAAGATTTGATCTGGGCCTTGAGCCAGACAGGTAATCCCGATGAGTTCGCTCTCGTCGCAGTCCGGCAGGGCACCGCGAAGTGCCTCCGTAACGAGAGGGACGGAGTCGCGAGAGAGGTTCATGTGACCAGTTATTCCGATTCGCGACACGTCGATAGTCCTTTCGCCGTGGCAGGAGAACGCTACCGGTGTCTACCTGCCTCGACCGGTAGCCGCCCTGTCCGGCTCGCTCAGTCCCGTCCGAGCACTGCGGACACATCGAGCACCACTGGAACGTCAAACTCGCGAGCGTGCTCCCGTGCGGCGGTCAGGGCGTCCTGGAGGCGCTGGATGTCGTCCGCACCGAGGACATGGCTGCCGAGCAGGACCCCATCGGAGTCCACGAGGTCCAGGGTGGTCAGCTCGGTCGCCCGGTCGGTGTGCACGATGATCGCGTGGCCGTCCTCGGTGTCGATCCGGCCGTCACCGGCGCTGAACAGTCCGGCCGATTCGGCTGGGTAGTCGTCCCCCTCGTGGTCCACAGACCCATTGTGGCCGATACCGCCTCCTGTGACCACCCGCCCGGGCCTGCAGCCCGTTTTCCGGCAGGCTAGCGCCAGGCGAAGACGGGCTGCTCGAGGTGGGCGACGCGGGTGCGGCGACGGTGCAGGACCACCTCGCGGAACTGATGCAGGACGGCGGCCGTCGGGGCGTGCAACCAGCTTCCGCGCAGCGGCAGGCGAATCACCGGCCGGTCGGACTCCGGGATGGCCACGAATACCGGCTCGACGTCGAGATCGGCGAACGGGACGGCGAAGACCTCGGCGACCTCGGCCTCGTGCGGGCGCAGCGGTTCGTGGTGCTCTCCGGCCCAGACCACCACCGGCGTGATCACGAATCCGGACCGGGTGACGTAGTCGTCGAGCAGCCCGACCACCGACTCCGACGGCAGCCGCATCCCCAGCTCCTCGGCGAGCTCACGCAGCGCCGCGTCGGCCGCCGATTCACCCGGATCGATCCGGCCACCCGGCAGTGCGTACTGGCCCGGGTGCGTGCGCAACGCGTCGGCGCGCCGGGTGATCAGCACCGCGGGGCCGGTGCGGCCGGTGACGACCGTGATGGCCACCGCGGCCGGGCGCGCTCCGCGGACCCGCGGAGCGCCGCGCCAGGCAGCGCGGCGCGCACCGCGGCGGGGGAAACGTCGCAGCGCTTCCTGGATCTCCCCGCGCAGGCTCATCCGGTGCCTCCCAATCCGGCGAACAGGTCGTCTTCCCAGTTGTACGGTCCCGAGCCCGGCCCCCGCTCCCCGCGAACCAGCCGGTAGCTCTCCACGGCGAACTCGGGGATCGTGACGATGGCGGCGAACAGCCCGTTCTCCAGATCCACCTGGCTGCGGTGCGCCCGCAACGCAGCGACCTTGGCCCCGAGGTGTGCCCGCCCGTCCACCACCGCGGTGATCTCCTCGTCCGGCACCGAGGGCACATCGTCCACCGAGGGCAGCACACCGGTGGCCACCGCGCGCTCGATCAGCGAACGGGCCAGCGCGGTCCAGTAGACCTTCGCGACCCGCCACGGCGCGCCCAGCTCCGGCGCGAAGGCCGGGTCGGCGGCGGGGTCCAGCGCGGCCATGGTGATCCGGTTCGCCTGGATGTGGTCGGGGTGTCCGTACCCGCCGTTGGTGTCGTAGGTCACCACCACCTGCGGACGCTCGGCCCGCAGGATCTCGACCATCGAGCGGACCGCTTCGTCGGGATCGGCACGGGCGAAGGCAGCGGGGTGCTCGTTGCCGGGGACGCCGGCCATTCCGCTGTCCCGCCAGCGGCCGCGCCCGCCGAGCCAGTGATGCCGATCGGTACCCAGCGCGGTCAGCGCATCGGCCAACTCGGACTCCCGATGCTTGGCCAGCCCGTCGGAGTCACCGTCCAGCGACTCAGCCAGATCGGGCGCGACGATCTCACCGAGCTCCCCGCGAGTGCAGGTGACCAGGACCACAGTGGCACCCTGCCGAGCGTAGCCAGCCATGGTCGCGCCCGTGTTGGAAGCCTCGTCATCGGGATGGGCGTGCACGAGCAGCAACCGACGCTCGACCATCAGACCACGCATCCTCTCCCACAGCCGGGTGCTCCATGTGTCGCGCGGTAGGCCCGGTACGGATGATTGTGCACCCGAAAGAGCCATGGTTTGGACACACCACCCCAGCGTTGCGTCACCCATAGTGGAGGGCCATCATTGCCCCGGTCGTTGGAACGCTGAGGGAGGTCTAACTCGTGGCCATGGCACACGTCATGTCCGGGATGCCGGATGTATGGCGGAAGGTCCTCGCCGAGCATGTCCCGGACCAGGGCGGGCGCTGCCAAGCCTGCCGCGATGAGGGAGGTTTCTCCGCCTCGTGGCCGTGTCTTACCCGCCAGATCGCCGAGCAGGCGAAACGCATCCACGATGATCCACAACCCGAGTTCCCTCCGCTGCGCTCCGCGGACTGGACGCCTGAGCCCTCGCCGCCGCGCTCGCCGGCACCCACTCCACTGCGTCCCACCGAACCGTCCCCGCTGCGTTCCACCGGGCGTCCCCCGTTGCGCTCCACCGAACCGTCGCCGTTGCGTTCCACCGAACCGTCGCCGTTGCGTTCCACCGGGCGGCACGCCGCGCCGTGATCCCTCGGCCGGTCGGGGTGGCCTCCACCGCCATCGTCACCGGGGTCAACCAGGCGGGCGGACCGAAGTCGTGAGTACCGATGCGCTGTCCGACTTCGCGCTCCGGCTGCATCGGGCCGCCGCACCCGACCCGGACCGCACCGTGTGCTGGTCGCCGTACTCGGTGGCGGTGGCCCTCGGCCTGGGCGCGACCGCGGCCCGCGGGGTGACCCGCGACGAGCTACTCGCCATGCTCACCGGTGCCCCGGGCGGCTCGACCGACGCCCTTGCCCGGTTACTCAGCCGAGCCGCCGAACTCGACCCGGACGACGTGGAGCTGCACCTGGCCGGTACCGCGTGGGTACGAGAGGACGTCGACGTGGCGGACGGCTTCGCTGCCGCACTGGCGCACTGGCCCTGCGGTGCGCTCCGCACATTCGGCGCCGATCTGCAGCAGGCTCGGCGGCGGATCAACGCCGACGTCGCTGAGACCACCCGCGGGCTGATCCCCGAACTGCTCAGCGACGGGGTGCTCGGACCACGGACCATCGCGTTGCTCGTCTCCGCGCTGTATCTGAAAGCGGCCTGGACACACCCGTTCGACCGGCGTTCCACCCGCTCGCGCCGGTTCCATGCACCGTCAGGGCCGATCGAGGTCCCCACCATGGAGCTGGTCACCGAGCTGGGCTACACGCGGACCGACCATGGGCAGGTCGTCACCCTGCCTGCGCGGGGTGGGGTCGACGCCGTGATTCTGCTGCCGCACGGGCCGTTGGGTGACGTCGAGGCCGGCCTCACCACCGCGGAGTTGGGCGACACCGCGGGTCCGTCGCGACGGCTGCGGCTGCGGCTGCGACTGCCCCGGCTGCGGCTGGAGTGGAGTGCGGGGTTGCGCAAGCCACTCGCTGCGCTCGGCGTCCGTGCCTTGTTCGACCCGGAACACGCCGACCTCACCGGGCTGAGCTCGCTGCGGGCCGCCTGGGTGGACGAGGTGGTGCATCGAGCCGTACTCCGGGTCGACGAGCAGGGGTTGGAGGGCGCCGCGGCCACCGCGGCGGTCGTCGCCATGCGGGCGATGACCACGCCGCCCGCCGAGCCGTTGCTGGTCGAGGTGGACCGGCCCTTCCTGCTGCTGATCCGGCACCGTCGTACCGGCACGATCTACTTCCTGGCCCGGGTCACCGCCCCGGCCTAGCGCTGCACTGCCTAGCGCTGCACTGGAGTCCCTGGAAACGCCGGCCGGCACCTGGAACCCCCGCTCAGATGAGCAGACTGTTCCAGAAGAGCAGTTCGTAGGCCTGCAGCAGCCTGGCGGCCCGAGCGATACCTGCCGGGTCGACACCCTGTTCGAGCCCGGCGTCGATCACCTCCAGGCTGGTCCGCTCCAGCTCGGTGGTCGGCCCGGCGAAATGCGTCAAGAAGGCACACTCCTGCTCGGTGAGTCCGAAGCTGCCGGTCAGAGCGTCCGCCATCCGTGCACAACAGCTACCCCAGGCGTCCAGGTTCACCAAGAAGGCGCCCGCCACCTCGGCCGGCATGCCGTCCCGGGCCAGGCGGGCCACAAAGGACGGGTACGCCTGGCAGCCTGCGGCCGGCTCATAGCTTTGCCGCGCCTGGTCATCGAGCCCCACCGCGGTGGCGAAGGCGTCCAGCAGGGGCAACGCTGCCTGCTCCCCGGCGGCCATGCCCACGAGATAGCCATGCGCCGGCTCGTCGGCGAACCGCGCGGTGAGCATCTGGAAGCTGCGTAGATCGCTGGGGATGACCCGGAGCTGCTCACCCGCGAACCCGCGCAGGGCCGCAGTGGGCAGTCGCCCGGCTTCCAGCTCCGCCAGCCACGGGTTGTCCCGGATGCGTTGCTCGACGTGGGCCAGGTCCTCCCGTACCCGAGTGCACAGCGCGCCCGCATCCATCCCGGTCGCCTCCCTTCTCGCCCCTCATACCCAGCTTCGCCGACCATTCCGCAGTACGCCATCCGGCGCGCTGAGGTCTCTGGTGTAGGACACCAGCTCTCGCAGCACCCGGGCAGTGGATTCATGATCGCGCACATCGCAGGTCGTCAGCGGCACGCCCGGGGGCAGCGCGAGGGCTTCGCGCAGGTCGTCGAGCTCGTGGACGAGCTCACCGTCGAACACGTTGAGGGCTACGAGGAACGGGACATCGGTATGGTTCTCGAAGTAGCCGATCGACGCGAAGGACTCCTGGATCCGCCCAGGGTCCACCAGCACTACCGCACCGAGCGCTCCACTGAACCCGGATTCCGGCTGCTCCGATGTGCCGAACAACGACAACACGAGGTCCGGACACAGCGTGAGCCGTCCGAAGTCCAGCGCTACCGTGATGATCTCGCCACTCTCCATGCTCTCACCGCTGTCCGGGTCGACCGGATGAGCACCCGTACCCTCCGCCGTCATCCACGCCTCGGTGTTGATCGGCTCGATCTCGGACGCCGCGCCGACGAAGGTGGTCTTTCCCACCCGTCGGCCGCCTGCGACCACGATCTTCTCGGGTGAGCTGCGTTCCCCGGGTGGATCCCGGTCCACCGCCGGTTCGCCGACCGGGTCGTCGTTCTCAGGCTCACCGGGCTGATCGGCACTCGTGGTCGAGGATATGCCGAACCGGCGTCGCAGCTCATCGAAGATCGGCGTGCCCTGCATGTCTCAGCCTGCCCTGCATACCTCAGGCTGGGTCCGCGTTGAGCACACGATCCTCGGTCCTCCGCGTACGGCGTTGAGTACTCATTCGACGGTTACACATAGGTGTCAAATGATTACTATCAGTAACCGGACCCCCGGATAGACTGCGCGGGCCAGGCGGCGCGCTGCTGCGCCCCCGAGGTGACGGGAGCAACCGCAGGGGCCAACCCTAGACGCGCCGCCGGAAGGAGATCCGCAATGCCTTACGAGGCCGTGAGCGCCTACACGGTGGTCGTCGGAGAATCCGACGGCGTCACGACCGTCACCGTGCACGGATCCGCGGATGAGGCGTGGCGAGCGCTGATCCAGGCGGTACGCAGCCGTAGCACCCGCTGGATGCCACGCAATGACGAGGCCGCCGGGCTGGCCGACCGCTGGCGGCTGGGGGACCCGGAGCGGCGGTTCTGGCAGGTCAGCTCCCACCAGTTACAGGTGATGGTGCCCGCGACCGTGACGCCACCCAGCCGCCCGGCCAGCCCGTCCGCCAGGGAGGCCGACGCCGTCCGCGCACCCCGGCACTGGCGACACCGCTGGCGCAACCGCCCGGTTAGGACCACCACCTGACAGGACCTTCAGCGGAAGCGATTGTTGACCGTGCGTACACCCCTTTCCGGGGCAAGCGTGAGCAGGCCCGCACCGCACAGCGACCGCTTGGAGTAGGAGCCCGGCTGGTTTCAGCCGTACCATGGTTGGTTAACGGTGCCCGCGCGAACACCCGTCGTTGCAGGCACTATGCACATTGAGGACGTCAGCGTCGATGTTCTCAAGATCACGATGAGGGTCCGGCGCGGGCACCGTAGCGCAGCACTGAATCGTTCATGCCGCATGCAACATTACGGTTCAGTAACTCCCTGGGGTAACCTGTGGGTAACCGCAGATGGGTGCACGTCGTCCCGATGCGTGTACCGAGTGCAAATCGAGACGACGGGAGGTGCACGTGGCTGCCAACCGCCATCAGCCGACGCGCAACCTGTTAGCGGGGTCGAGCCTTCGGCACGCCCGCCGCCGCCCAGCGGGTCTCTACGACCCCGCGAACGAGCACGACTCCTGCGGGGTTGCCTTCGTGGCCGACCTCGCGGGACACCGCGATCACGGTATCGTGCAGAAGGCGCTCACCGCGCTGCGCAACCTCGAGCATCGGGGTGCCCGCGGGGGCGAAGCGGATACCGGGGACGGCGCGGGGATTCTGATTCAGGTCCCCGATGGCTTCTTGCGTGAGATCGTCGATTTCGAGCTGCCCGAACCCGGTGGCTACGCGGTCGGCACCGCATTCCTGCCCAACGACGACACCGTCGGCGTCGCGGCTGTGGCGGCCATCGAGGCCATCGCCATTGAAGAGGGGATGCGGGTGCTGGGCTGGCGGGAGCTCCCCGTCAACCCGGAGAGGGTCGGGCCCACGGCCCGTTCGGTGATGCCGCACTTCCGGCAGCTGTTCCTTGCTTCGGCCCAAGGACAGGAGACCGGCCTGGAGCTGGAGCGCCGGGCGTACTGCGTGCGCAAACGCGCCGAGCGCGACGTCGACGCCTACTTTCCCAGCCTGTCCGCGCGGACACTGGTCTACAAGGGAATGCTCACCGAGGAACAGCTGGTGAGCTTCTATCCGGACCTTTCCGATGAACGGGTCACCAGCTCGCTGGGTTTGGTGCACTCGCGGTTCTCCACCAATACGTTCCCGTCCTGGCCACTCGCACACCCCTATCGTTACGTGGCACACAACGGCGAGATCAACACTTTGCGCGGCAACCGGAACTGGATGCACGCCCGGGAGAGCCAGCTCGCCACCGACCTCATCCCCGGTGACCTGAATCGGATCTACCCGATCGTCACCCCGGAGGCCAGCGACTCCGCCTCCTTCGATGAGGTGCTCGAATTCCTGCACCTGAGCGGGCGCCCGATGCCGCACGCGGTGTTGATGATGATCCCGGAGGCGTGGGAGAACCACCAGGAGATGGATCCGGCCCGCCGGGCGTTCTACCAGTTCCACTCCACTCTCATGGAACCCTGGGACGGGCCCGCGCTGATCGCCTTCACCGACGGCACCGTGATCGGTGCGGTGCTGGACCGCAACGGCCTGCGCCCGGCCCGGTACTGGGTCACCGAGGACGGCCTGGTCGTGCTGGCCAGCGAGGTCGGGGTGCTCGACATCGACCCGGCCACGGTGGTCCGCAAGGGACGGCTGGAGCCGGGCCGGATGTTCCTGGCCGATACCGCGGCAGGCCGGATCGTCGGGGACGACGAGATCAAGGGCCGACTCGCCGCCGAACACCCCTACGGCGAGTGGGTCACCGCGGGCCTGACCCAGCTGGAGGATCTGCCCGAGCGCGAGCGGGAGGTACCGACCCACGCCTCGCTGGTTCGCCGCCAGCAGGTCATGGGATACACCCAGGAAGAGCTGGGGGTGCTGCTGGTGCCGATGGCCACCACCGGCGCGGAGCCGATCGGGTCGATGGGCAACGACGCCCCGCTGGCCCCGTTCTCGCGGGGTTCCCGGCAGCTCTTCGACTACTTCTCCCAGCAGTTCGCCCAGGTCACCAACCCGCCGCTGGATGCGATCCGGGAGGAGCTGGTGACCTCCCTGCAGGCGCAGCTCGGTGCCGAGCCCAACCTGCTCAGCGCCGACGGCGACTCCTGCCGCCGGCTCGTGCTGCCGTTCCCTGTGCTGGACAACGATGAGCTCGCCAAGATCGTCCACGTCAACGACGACGGAGACCAGCCCGAGTACCAGGCCGTGACCGTCCGGGGCTGCTACGACGTGCACGGCGGTGGCGACGCGCTGGTGCGCAGGCTCGACGAGATCCGGGTCGAGGTCGCCGAAGCCGTCGAGGACGGCGCCCGGCTGATCGTGCTCTCCGATCGGGGCGTGAACGCGAATCACGCCCCGATCCCGTCGCTGCTGCTCACCGGCGCGGTACACCACCACCTGGTGCGGGAGAAGACCCGCACCCAGGTCGGTCTGATCGTCGAGGCCGGCGACGCCCGCGAGGTGCACCACATCGCGCTGCTCATCGGCTACGGCGCCGCGGCGGTCAACCCGTACCTGGCGATGGCCACCGTGGAGGACCTCGCCGAGCGGGGCGTGCTCAACGGTGTCGACGCCAAGCACGCCACCCGCAACCTGATCAAGGCGCTGGGCAAGGGCGTCCGCAAGACGATGTCGAAGATGGGCGTGTCCACGGTGGCCTCCTACACCGGTGCGCAGATCTTCGAGGCGATCGGGCTGGGTCCCGAGGTCGTCGACTCGTGCTTCACAGGTACTACTTCGCGTCTCGGCGGCATCGGGTTCGACACCCTGGCCGCCGAGGTCGCGCTGCGGCACCGCCGCGCCTTCCCGTCGGACGGGGTGCACGCACCGCACCGGGAGCTCGCGGTGGGCGGGGACTACCAGTGGCGCCGCGAAGGCGAGGCGCACGTCTTCAACCCGCAGACGGTGTTCAAGCTGCAGCACTCCACCAGGGCGGGCAAGTACGAGATCTTCAAGGAGTACACCAAGCTCGTCGACGACCAGTCGGAGCGGCTGATGACCCTGCGCGGTCTGTTCGGCTTCCGCGAGGGGGCCCGGGATCCGGTGCCTCTTGAGGAAGTCGAGGCAGTGACGTCCATAGTCAAGCGGTTCGCCACCGGCGCCATCTCCTACGGATCCATCTCCAAGGAGATGCACGAGGTACTGGCCATCGCGATGAACCGGCTCGGCGGCAAGTCCAACACCGGGGAGGGCGGCGAGGACGCCGACCGCTACACCCGGGACGAGAACGGCGACCTGCGCCGGTCGGCGATCAAGCAGGTGGCCTCCGGGCGGTTCGGGGTGACCAGCGAGTACCTGGTCAACGCCGACGACCTGCAGATCAAGATCTCGCAGGGCGCCAAGCCCGGTGAGGGTGGGCAGCTGCCCGGTACCAAGGTCTACCCGTGGATCGCCAAGACCCGGTACTCCACTCCCGGCGTCGGGCTGATCTCGCCGCCACCGCACCACGACATCTACTCCATCGAGGACATCAAGCAGCTGATCCACGACCTGAAGAACGCCAACCCGCGGGCCCGCGTGCACGTCAAGCTGGTATCCGAGGTCGGGGTCGGCA
Source organism: Pseudonocardiaceae bacterium (assembly GCA_050699955.1). GTDB lineage: Bacteria > Actinomycetota > Actinomycetes > Mycobacteriales > Pseudonocardiaceae. The sequence goes on from JBOHGD010000015.1 coordinate 52,325, forward strand.
CGGTGGCCGCCGGGGTGGCCAAGGCGCACTCGGACGTGGTGCTCATCTCCGGGCACGACGGTGGCACCGGTGCCTCACCGCTGTCCTCGATCAAGCACGCAGGCACCCCATGGGAGCTCGGCCTGGCCGAGACCCAGCAGACGCTGATCGCCAACAAGCTGCGGGACCGGATCGTCGTGCAGACCGACGGCCAGCTCAAGACCGGCCGTGACGTCATCATCGCGGCGCTGCTCGGCGCCGAGGAGTACGGCTTCGCGACCGCGCCGCTGGTGGTCTCCGGCTGCATCATGATGCGGGTCTGCCATCTGGACACCTGCCCGGTGGGGGTGGCCACGCAGAACCCGGTACTGCGGGCCAAGTTCAGCGGCAAGGCCGAGTACGTGGTGAACTTCTTCGAGTTCATCGCCCAGGAGGTGCGCGAGTACCTGGCTCGGCTCGGGTTCCGCAGCCTCGAAGAGGCGGTCGGGCACACCGAGGTGCTGGAAACCCGTTCGGCGATCGACCACTGGAAGGCCGCCGGGCTGGACCTCTCGCCCATCCTGCACGTGCCGTCCGACGTGGACCCCGACGCTGTCCGGCACCGGGTGACCGAGCAGGACCACGGGCTGGACAAGGCACTGGACAACACGCTCATCCAGTTGGCCGAGGGTGCGCTGGACGACGGCACGCCGGTGCACCTCGACCTGCCGGTGCGCAATGTCAACCGCACCGTGGGCACCATGCTCGGCTACGAACTGACCCGCCGCTGGGGCGGTGCGGGGCTACCCGACAACACGATCGACATCACCCTCACCGGATCGGCCGGGCAGTCCTTCGGGGCGTTCCTGCCACGGGGGATCACGCTGCGGCTGGTCGGCGATGCCAACGACTACGTCGGCAAGGGCCTGTCCGGTGGCCGGATCACTGTTCGCCCGCACCCCGATGCGCAGTTCACCGCGGAACAGAACATCATCGCGGGCAACGTGATCCTCTACGGGGCCACCTCCGGGGAGATGTTCCTGCGCGGGATGGTCGGTGAGCGGTTCTGCGTGCGCAACTCCGGTGCGCTGGCCGTCGTCGAAGGCGTCGGCGACCACGGCTGTGAGTACATGACCGGCGGCCGGGTCGTGGTGCTCGGCCCCGTCGGACGTAACTTCGCGGCTGGAATGTCCGGTGGGGTCGGCTACGTGCTCGACATGGCTACCGATCCCCGCGTGATCGGCCGGGTCAACCCGGAGATGGTCGACCTGGACCCCTTGGACGACGACGACCGGGCGTTCCTGGCCGATGCGATCGGTCGGCACCACGCCGAGACCGGGTCGGCGGTGGCCTATTCGCTGCTGGCCGACTGGGACACGGCGGTGGAGCGGTTCGGCAAGGTCATGCCGAAGGACTACAAGCGGGTACTGGCCGCCCAGGCCGCGGCCGAGCGGGACGGCCTCGACGTCAACCAAGCAATCATGGAGGCCGCCCATGGCTAGGCCGATCATCGGAACGGAGGCGGCTCATGGCTGACCCCAAGGGCTTCCTCAGTACCGGGCGGGAGAACCCGCCGCGGCGTCCGGTCGACCTGCGGCTGCGGGACTGGCGCGAGGTGTACGAGGACTTCGACCGCAGCTCGCTGGAGCGGCAGGCGGGCCGCTGCATGAACTGCGGTATCCCGTTCTGCCACGTGGGCTGCCCGCTGGGCAACCTCATCCCGGAGTGGAACGACCTGGTCTGGCGGCAGGACTGGGCAGCTGCCATCGAACGGTTGCACGCCACCAACAACTTCCCCGAGTTCACCGGGACGTTGTGCCCGGCACCGTGCGAGGCGGCCTGCGTGCTGGCCATCAACGACGACGCGGTGACCATCAAGCAGGTCGAGATCGAGATCGTCGACCGGGCCTGGGACGAGGGCTGGGTACGCCCGCAACCGCCGCAGGTGCGCACCGACAAGAAGGTCGCCGTGATCGGCTCCGGCCCGGCCGGGCTGGCCGCCGCTCAGCAGCTCACCAGGGTCGGGCACGACGTGGTGGTCTACGAGCGCGCGGACCGGATCGGCGGGCTGCTGCGCTACGGCATCCCCGAGTTCAAGATGGAGAAGCGCAGGCTGGACCGCAGGCTGGACCAGATGCGCGCCGAGGGCACCGAGTTCAATGCCGGCGTCGACGTCGGAGTCGATATCACCGCCGACGAACTGCGTGATGGGTTCGATGCCGTAGTACTGGCGGGGGGCGCCACCGCATGGCGGGACCTCCCGGTTCCCGGGCGTGAGCTGGAGGGCATCTACCAGGCGATGGAGTACCTGCCACCGTCGAACCGGGTGCAGCAGGGCGACTTGGCGCGCTCACCCATCCACGCCGAGGGCAAGCATGTGGTGATCATCGGCGGCGGCGACACCGGAGCCGACTGCCTGGGCACCACGCATCGCCAGGGTGCGGCGTCGGTGACCCAGCTGGAGATCATGCCGACTCCGCCGGACCACCGACCCGAGTACCAGCCCTGGCCGACCTATCCGATGGTCTACCGGGTCTCCCCAGCGCACGAGGAGGGCGGCGACCGGCTGTTCGCGGTGAGCACCCAGCGGTTCCTCGGCGACTCCGAAGGCCGGGTGCGCGCGCTGCGGCTGGTCGAGGTGGTCTCAGAAGGCGGCAAGTTCGTGCCGGTGCAGGGCAGCGAGCACGATGTGCCCGCCGATCTGGTGCTGCTGGCGATGGGCTTCGTCGGGCCGGAGAAGGGTAAGTTGCTCGAAGGACTGGGCGTGGAGTTCGACGCCCGCGGCAACGTCGCCCGGGACGCATCGTTCATGACCACGGTGCCCGGCGTGTTCGTGGCGGGCGACATGGGCCGTGGGCAGTCCCTGATCGTGTGGGCCATCGCCGAGGGCCGCTCCGCTGCCGCCGGCGTGGACCGCTTCCTCACCGATCGCGACGTCCTGCCCGCCCCCATCGCCCCCACCGACCGACCCCTGTCGTAAACCACCCCTCCGGCGTGTCCTGCGCTCCTGCACGGTGTGTCCGCGTTCCGTGCACGGTGTGTCCGCCCCTCATGCACCACTTCCGCCTCGGCGCTACCTACCGCGAAACCGACCCTTCCCTCTCGCACGACCTGTCCACCTGGGTCTCTTGATCTCCGCAGTCCGACTCCAGGTTGGGCGCGCCTGAACACGCCACCGCCGGGGAGACGATCTCCTGGCCGGGGATCGCACGGTCGGACGCACGTTAAGATCAGACGAGCCCGACCAACCGTCAGACGCGAGGCACTATGACCGAGGCCGACCTGCAGGCCCGCGAAGAACTGTTCGATGACGCACCGACAGGCGTCGAAGTCGAGCAACTCGAAAGTGATCGCTCGGGGCAGCCAGCGATTGAGCGCCCCCCCTGGAACCCGGAACACATTCGCGTCAGCACTAAGAACTTCTCCATTCGAAATGTCCTCGACCTGATTGAAGAACACAGCCTGGAACTGGCGCCGGATTTCCAGCGAAACCGCGTGTGGAAGAGTCAACAGAAATCCAGACTCATTGAGTCAATCCTACTTCAGATTCCCCTTCCGGCATTCTACTTCGCAGAGGATGGCGAGGGAATGATGCGCGTCGTGGATGGCCTGCAGCGACTGTCCACGGTCAAGGAATTCGTTGGAGACGGCACCAACGGAACCTTTTCACTGACCGGCCTCGAATACCTCGACAATGCGAAGGGAAAATACTTCAGCGAGCTTCCAACTCCGTGGCGACGCAGAATATACAACACGCAAATTGTTGTACACGTCATCGATCCGACGACACCCACGGCGGTCACGTACGACATATTCAAGCGCATCAACACAGGTGGCTCTCCGCTGAATCACCAGGAGATTCGGCACTGCATGAGCAAGCAACGCAGTCGTGATTTTCTGAAACACTGCACGCACTTAGCCGAATTCGACCGGGCTACCGGCGGCACGCTGCGTGACCATGTGCGCATGAACGACCGGGAGATGGCGCTGCGATTCTGTGCCTTTTCCTTACTCGGCGAGGACGCCTACTCCGAACCCCGTTTCCGTGCCATGGATCCTTTCCTTGAGCATACTACCGGATTGCTCGATGACGAGCAAGAAACGCCGGACGCTCAGCTCGATGAACTCGTTGAGCGGTTTCGTCTTGCCATGGTAAACGCCTATGAGATATTCGGCGATCACGCTTTCCGAAAATGGACTTACGGAACCGAATGGCTCAGTCCGATCAACCGTCCACTCTTCGAGACCTGGTCGGTTGTGCTGTCCCGCTATGAGACTGCAGACATTGCGATGCGAAAAAAGGGAATTGCGGGAGTGGCTCGCGAGTGGATGACCAATGATCAAGACTACATCGCGGCGATCACGTTATCGACTGGCGACCCGAGGAAAGTAAGATATCGTTTCGACCGTACTACAGTAGCTGTCGAGGCAGGACGATGATCTCTACCCTTTCGATGCGGAACTTCAAACGATTCCGCACTGTGGATCTGAACCTGCACCCGATGACGGTCCTCACGGGACTGAACGGAACCGGTAAAAGTACCACGATACAGGCGCTCCTGCTTGCTCGACAGATTGCAGAGGAACCCGGGACAACTGTGGTGCAGCTAAATGGCCCCTACGGCCTTGCACTCGGAGATTCCCAGGACGTCCTGCGTTTCGACGCGGAGGGTGATGAGATTGAGATCAACCTGCGCTGTGCGGGTACCGACTATCTCTACCGGTTTTCATCTCCCGGTGATCGCCACCCACACCTGAACGTAACCCACCGCCCGAAGAGTCCCCCCACTGAGTTGATCGGTACCGGCCCGGCGTTCGTGTATCTCATGGCTGAGCGACTCGGCCCGCGCGACCTGCTGTCGGTCACTTCCATTGAGACCGCGCACATCAGCGTGGGCGAGCAGGGTCAGTTCACCGCCCAAGTGTTAGCGGAGCATGAAACGAAGCCCATCCGTGCCCAACTTCGTCACCCGGACACTGAGCACGGCGTCACGACCCTGCGTACGCAGGTAGAAGCATGGGTGTCGTATGTCATCAGCCCAGTGCAGATCACGGCTCAGTGGCCACCGGGGTTATCCGCGAGCGTGCTCCGGTTCCAAGAACCCGGACTTATGAGTGAGCCGATCCGACCGGCGAACATGGGCTTCGGATTCTCCTACGCGCTTCCGATTATAGTCGCCGGGCTGCTCGCACCCGAGGATGGACTGCTGCTCGTGGAGAACCCTGAGGCACACCTGCACCCGGCTGGACAGTCCCGACTCGGCCGGTTTCTCGCCCGTGTCGCGGGCAGCGGGGTTCAGGTGGTGATCGAGACGCACAGTGACCATACCTTGAATGGCGTACGTCTCGCCGTAGCCGAAGAGCAGACGATCGACGCTCGTGACGTGATCGTGCATTTCTTCGGCAAGACCGACGACGGGCACCCCACCTTGATAGACCTCACGGAGCACGGTCGCCTCAGCGCCTGGCCGGAGGGGTTCTTCGACCAGATCGAGACCGACTTGGGGAGGCTCGCTCGTGCCCGGCGCGACCAGCGGTGACTTCTGGCCGCGCGTTGTCGTCGACGAGGCCAGCTTCGACTTCCGGAAACTGCCTGACGAGGATGTGGAGCGTGGCTTAGAGCAGTTCAACGATGCGTTGGATGCCCTGCGAAGGGACGGCCAGGCACCTGCGGTCTATTCGGACTATCATTCGGTCGAGTGCCGCGATGGCATGGAGCTGGTGCAGCTGCTCTACGCCCGGGCGACTGACGTCGACCCGGATGTCTGTAGACGCACCGGTGTGCTTCTTGATCGCTGTCAGGAATGGGACAATGGCGCCCCGGCCGGATGCATGCCGATAGACCTGCGTGAGACCCCTATTCCTGCCTTCTCCGCCGGCTACGCGCTCGCGATGGGTCTCGGCGGCCGAGCAGTCGGATGCCTGGTCTTTCCGACCTGCCCACGCCGTGGCCTTCTGACATTGAACAGCGAGTTGAGTACCGTCGAAGTGGCGTTCTTCGCGGAGGCACCCGAGGTCGGACGGGTGTGGCTACATGCTTTCACTCTGGAAGACGTACCTGAGTATGAGTTCTTCGCGGTCGCCATGTTCGCGTTCCCGCGACTCGTTTTTCACCCGGATCTCAGATTCGGGAAGTTCGACGGGACCTACGCCGCGTTACGTGATCCGGTAGTACGTATTCTCAGCGCCTTGAACGACCACTTCCCGCGCGTGTTGGCCGAACGCCAAGGAATCCCTTACGACGTCAAGGCTGCTATGGGACAATACGGGGTGAACCTGTCGCCGGAAAGCCCAAAGACACATGCCAGTGAAGCGTTCATGCGTACACGTTACGTGACATACAACGAAACTCGGTACTGCTGCGAATGGCATGCGAAGATCGAGCGCCACCGCAACCGTATTCACTTCACGCTGCCAGCCGATGGCCCGGCCGGGCGCATCCTCATCGGAATCTTCACGGATCATCTCGACGTATAAGTCGGTGGTGCCTATAGCGTTCGTGCAGCAGGCGAGTACAGCAACGAGATCAGACCTTCAGCTCCTGCCGAGTGGTGTGAGCGAGGTGTCATGATGGGGGTCGCCACGGGGAATCCGAGGTCTGTAGCCGCCGTGGTCAACTCGTGGTTATTAGGCAACGAACTCCGTCAGCTCAGCCTGGAACAGGTGTAGAGGTCTCTGGACCAGGTGCAGCACCGGCCTGCCACTCACGGGCGCGCAGCGCCTATCGCCCGGTATATCCGCTTGTCCGACACCGGGTACGGGGTACGCAGCTCCTGGGCGAAGTAGCTGACCCGCAGCTCCTCGATCATCCACCGGATATGTTCCAGCTCCGGGCCTTCGCCGACCTCGTCGCGCAGCTCCCGGTAAGCCTGCTGGATGGTCCCGACCCGCTGCATCCAGTCCCGGTCGCGGTCCGGATCACGGGCCAGCTTGTCCAGCCTGCGCTGGATCGCTCGCAGGTAGCGGGTCAGGTCCGGCAGCCGCTGCGCGCCGGCTGCGGTGACGAAACCGGGCCCGGCCAACGTCGCCAGCTGCGCGCGGACGTCGGCCACCGCGTCGGCCAGCGCGGGTTCTGCCAGCTCTGGCAAGCGGGCCTCGACGGTGTGCAGGATGGCGAGGATGCCCTGCACGTGGGCGACCACGCCGCGCACCGCGCCGGGCAGCTCGGCGCGGGTGCGGTCGACGAGCCCGGCGAAGCCGGCCTCGTCGCGGGGAGGCCCCGCGCATGCGGCGATCAGAGCATCTGCGGCGCAGTTCACACAGTCTTCGAACAATGCGTCGACGCTGCCGTGTGGATTTCGGCTCAGCACCAGCCTGGCCGCCGCGCTGAGCTCGCGCTGGACTGCCTTGACCGGGGAGGGCACCGCGAGCAGCAGCAGCCGCCGGGTGCCCGCCCACATGGCGCGGGCCTGGTCGGCCTCGGTGGCGAACAGCTCGACGGCGACGCTGTCCCCCTCGTCCACCAGCGCCGGGTACGCGGTGACCAGATGCCCGGCCCGCTGCTGCTGGTGGGTTCGCGGCAACGTGCCGACATCCCAGCTGCGTACTCCCCGCCGATGCAGGTCAGCACCCGCCGCGGAGAGGGTGGCCCGTAGCTGTGGTGCCACCTGCTGGGCCAGCGCTGTGAGGTCCCTGCCCTCGGCCAGCGTGCGGTTGCCGTCCACCACCCGGAAAGCGATCCGCAGGTGGTCCGGCACCCGGTCGAGCTGCCAGGCGTCCCGGGGCACGGTCACTCCGGCGTGGTCCAGCTCGCGCTGCAGAGCGTCCAGCAGCGGTTGGCGGTAGGGAGTCATCCGGGCCAGCAGGGCTCTCGCGTGGTCGGGAACCGGAACGAGCTGACGGCGCAGCGGCTTGGGCAGCGACTTGATCAGCGCGACCACCAGCTCCTCGCGCAGGCCGGGAATCTGCCAGCTGAATGGCGTGGGGTCGACCTGGTTGAGCACCGGCAGCGGCACCTGCACGGTCACGCCGTCGGCGTCGGTACCCGGATCGAACTGGTAGGACAGGTCCAGGGTCAGCCCGCCGTGGCGCCAGGTGCGGGGGTAGTCCTGGTCGCTGACCCCGTCGCGGGCGATGAGCATGGCTGGGTCGAAATCGAGCAGCTGCGGCTGAGTCCGGCCTGCTTCGCGCCACCAGCTGTCGAAGTGCCGGGCCGAGACGACCTCGGGCGGGATGCGCTGGTCGTAGAAGTCGAACAGGGTCTCGTCGTCGACGAGGATGTCGTGACGGCGGGCCCGATGTTCGAGTTCCTCGACGTCGTCGAGTTTGGCCCGGTTGGCATGGAAGAACGGGTGCCGGGTCTCCCAGTCACCCTCGACCAGCCCGTGGCGCAGGAACAGCTCGCGGGACAGCTCGGGGTCGATGCCGCCGTAGGCGACCTTGCGGGAGGCGACGATCGGGATGCCGTAGAGGGTGACCTTCTCGTAGGCCAGCGCCGCGCCGCGCTTGCGCTCCCAGTGCGGCTCGCTGTAGCTGCGCTTGACCAGGTGCCCGGCGAGCGGCTCCACCCACTGGGGCTCGATGCGCGCGGCGATGCGTCCCCATAGCCGGGAGGTCTGCACCAGCTCGGTGGCCATCACCCAGCTCGGCGGCTTGCGGAACAGCGCCGATCCGGGGAAGACGGCGAACCGGGCACCGCGCGCTCCGAGGTACTCGCGGGTTTCCTGGTCGAGCAGCCCGATCTGGGAGAGCAGGCCTGCCAGTATCGAGAGGTGCACCTGTGCCGCGTCGGCCGGCGCACTGTTCGGGGTCATCCCGAGGCCGCGGGTGATCTGGCGGAGCTGTCCGTGCAGGTCTTGCCACTCGCGTACGCGCAGGTAGTGCAGGAACTCCGTACCGCACAGCTTGCGGAACCGAGTGGCCGACAGGGTCGCCTGCTGCTCCTCCAGGTACTGCCAGAGGTTGAGGTAGCCGACGAAGTCGGAGCTCTTGTCGGTGAACCTAGCGTGCTGGGCGTCGGCGGCCTGCTGGGCCTGCGCCGGACGTTCCCGCGGGTCCTGGATGGACAGCGCCGCCGTGATCACCAGGACTTCCCGCAGGCAGCCGTTACGGTCGGCCTGCACCACCATGCGTGCCAGCCGGGGGTCCAGCGGCAGCTGCGCCATCGTGCGCCCGACCGGGGTGAGCCGCCTCGGGTGGTCGTCGAGAGCACCCAACTCATGGAGCAACGCCACGCCGTCGGAGATCTGGCGCCGATCCGGCGGGTCGATGAAACCGAAGTCCGCGACGTCGCCCAGCCCCAGTGCGGTCATCTGCAGGATCACCGAGGCGAGATGGGTGCGCACGATCTCCGGGTCGGTGAACGCGGGCCGGGACTCGAAGTCCTCCTGCGAGTACAGCCGGATGCAGATGCCGTCGCTGGTGCGCCCGCAGCGCCCCGCGCGCTGGGCGGCGCTGGCCTGCGATACGGGTTCGATCGGCAGCCGTTGCACCTTGAGCCGGTGGCTGTAGCGGGAGATCCGGGCGGTGCCGGCGTCGATCACATACCGGATGCCCGGCACAGTCAGCGATGTCTCCGCGATATTGGTGGCCAGCACGATCCGCCCCCCACGCCGGCCTGTACCCCGGCCCCCGCGTGTCCGTCCCTGGTGCACGGTGTGTCCGCGCCCCGTGCCCGGCGGCTGGAACACCCGGTGCTGCTCGGCGGCCGACAGCCGGGCGTACAGCGGCAGGATCTCGGTGTCCGGTATGGCCAGCGCCGCCAAAGCCTCTTCGGTATCGCGGATCTCCCGTTCGCCGGACAGGAAGACCAGCACGTCGCCGGGTCCCTCGGCGCGCAGCTCCGCCAGCGCGTCGCAGATCGCCTGGGTCTGGTCCCGGTCGGCTGCGTTGTCCGCGCCGTAGGGCCGGTAGCGGATCTGCACCGGGTAGGTGCGGCCCGAGACCTCGACCACCGGAGCGCCGTCGAAGTGCCGGGAGAACCGCTCGGGGTCGATGGTCGCCGAGGTGATGACCACTTTGAGGTCGGGGCGGCGGGGCAACAGCTGCTTGAGATAGCCCAGCACGAAATCGATGTTCAGCGAGCGTTCGTGTGCCTCGTCGATGATCAGTGTGTCGTACTGCAGGAGCAGCCGGTCGGACTGGATCTCGGCCAGCAGGATGCCGTCGGTCATCAGCTTGACCAGGGTGTCATCGGCGGCGCGGTCGGTGAACCGCACCTTCCAGCCGACCGCGCCGCCGATCGGGACTTCCAACTCCTCGGCGATGCGCTCGGCCACCGTGCGCGCGGCCAGCCTGCGTGGCTGGGTGTGCCCGATCGTGCCCCGGATCCCACGGCCCAGCTCCAGACAGATCTTGGGGATCTGAGTGGTCTTGCCCGAGCCGGTCTCCCCGGCGACGATCACCACCTGGTGGTCGGAGATCGCGCCGGCGATCTCGTCCTTGCGCTGGCTGACCGGCAGGGCCTGCGGGTAGCGGATCTGCGGCACGGCCGCCCTGCGCCGCGTGATGCGCTGCCCGGCCGCCTCGGCGTCGGCGGCGATCCGCCCTTCGATCACGCCGCGCTTGGCCGGATCGCGCACCTTGTCCGCACGCTCGAGTCTTCGCCGCAGCCGACGGTCGTCGGCCAGCGTCAGATCGGACAGGCGTTCGGCCAGGTCAGCCTGGGATGAGCGCACGAAGAGGATCCCCTGCAGTGATGGTGGCAACCAGGTGTTCAGCGTCCCGCATCCAGCGGATGTTCCCGCCACCGCAGCATCGAGATCCTACGGCCGACTCGGCACTGCGTGTTTCGGCGGTTTACGTAGCGCTACCACCTCATCGCGGATCGGTCATCTAGGGTAGGGATATCGAGAGCGCCGCACGGCGGATGCTGACAGCTCGACGGTCAAGGGACGGGGAGCAGACGTGAGCCACGATGGCGTAGAGGACTCAGCGGCCGGTGCCGAGGTCCAGGGCGAGCCGGAGCTGCCGGAGCTGCGCCAGCGGATGTCCGTGATCAGGGAAGAGGTCGCCGCTGAGGTGGAGGCCAAGTGGGCGACACCGTATCGCACCCCGGCGGTGTTCGACCTCAAAGTGAAGGCGAGGCTGGCGTCTCATCAGGAGTACCGGTCGCTGCAGGACCGGGTCCGCAGCACCGAGGCCGCGCAAGCCGCCGACTCCGGCAGTTAGGTCCCTTCCCGGGCCACCGGGCCATCTCCCGGGGCGGTCCAGGGCGTCGAACTGGTCAACGGCTTGTTACCAACCGGTAGACTTGTTATGTGGAGCTCGCCTATGACAGGTCCGGTGTGGGGCCGCCACTGGTTCTGTTGCACGGTGTGGGTCATCGGCGGCAGGCCTGGGCGCCCGTGCTGGACCGGTTGGTCGAGCACCGTGACGTGATCCGCCTCGACTTTCCCGGGTTCGGCGAGTCCCCGCCACTGCCGGATCATCTGCCCTATGAGCTGGACAGCCTCATCGCCGTGCTGGCCGAGTTCTTCGCGAGCCTGGGGCTGCACCGGCCGCACGTGGCGGGGAACTCAATGGGTGGCTTCGTCTCCCTCGTGCTGGCCCAACAGGGCCTGGCCCGCAGTGCCACGGCACTGGCCCCGGCCGGGTTGTGGACCCCGCGCGAGCGACGGTGGGCGCTGGCGCGGGTGCGGGCCATGCACCGTACAGCGAGCCGGTTGAACCCGCTGCTTGCGGCTCGGCTGGCCCAGACCGCGGCCGGCCGGACGCTGCTCACCGGCATCATCGTGGCCCGGCCGGCCCTGTTGGAGCCGCAGGTGGTGCTCGACGACATCCGGGCGCTGGTCGGCGCCGTCGCCTTCGTGCCGACGATGGCAGCCGGGGAGCGGATCGTCTTCGCCGGTGACATTCCCGACGTGCCGGTGACCGTCGCGTGGGGAACGCGGGACCGGATCCTGCGCCGGCCCCGTGCCGAGCTGGTCACCCGGCTGATCCCGCAGGCCCGGCTGCTCAGCCTGCCTGGCTGCGGGCACGTCCCGATGAGCGACGATCCCGCCCTGGTGGCTCATGTGCTGCTGTCCGGGAGCCGGAGGGTCGAGCTCTCCGGCGGCCCGGAACTCGAGTTCCCCGGCACCGACCACGACCCTCCGCCTCTCTCGGAGATCCAGTCGGCCTAGCCGCTTGGTCGGGCAGCTCGGCAGGCCGGTGTGGGTCCCGGTGTGGGTCAGCGGGTGTCGAGCACGAGGTATCCCTCAGCGAGCCGGCCGTCCGGCAACCCCGCCGCCTGGGCCTGCAGCGATCCCCAGCCGCGTATCCGCTCCTCCAGGGTCGTCATGTGCGCGGTCTGGCTGGCGTGCGCGCGCAGTGCGGCGATCTTGCGATCGAACGTGTCGGTGATGTCGACGTAGCGCTCGGCCCGATCGTTGGGGCTCGCGACCCAGACCTCGGACACGGTGTGCGCTTCGAGGCCTTCGGCGAGCAGCTCCGGATGTGCGAACGGGTTTCGGGCGTCGGGGTAGACCGCGCAGAGTGCGGCCTCCCCGGCAGCGAGGTGATCGGGGTGGCTGCTGTAGAGGTTGCGCAGGTCGCGCTCCGGTGACTGGGTCAACACCCGATCCGGGCGGATCCTGCGGATGGCGCGGGCGATATCCCGCCGCAGGTCGAAGCTCACCGTCAGCCTGCCGTCGGGGTAGCCGAGGAACTCGACGTCGGTGACGCCCAGCGTGGCGGCCGCCTTGCGCTGCTCGTCCTGCCGAATCCCCGCGATCGCCGAGCGGGGCACCTCCGGGTCGAAACCACCGGCGTCACCGTCGGTCACGATGCAGTAGGACACCTCGACACCCGCATCGGTCCAGGCGGCGATCGTGCCACCGGATGCGAAGTCCACATCATCCGGATGCGCGGCCACTATCAGGACTCGCTGCGCCCGCTCGGCTTCCACCGTGCCTCCTGTTCTCAGTGCCCAGTCAACACCGGCGAGAACGCGACCGGGCCCGGCAAGCTTCCCGCACCCGACGCCGCGAGCACCGCCAGCCACGTCACTCCTCGAACCGGACCGCGAGCAGCGCGATGTCGTCATAGGGCGGCGCGCCGCTGACCAACTCGTCGCACAGCTGGTCCAGGGGTACCCCGGCCAGCTCGGTACACCGCGCGACGACGTCGTCATCGGGGCGGCCACCGCGCTGCTCGGTGAGCCCGTCGGTGTATAGCAGCAGGGTGGCACCGGGTGGTAGGGCGACCTCAGCGCAGTCGCGGACGACGTCCGGCTGGGCGCCGAGTACCAGGCCGCGGGCCTCGGTGAGCAGCCGGCCGCCGCCCTCGCGGTCCATCCGCGCCGGTGGCGGGTGCCCGGCGTTGGCCCAGCACAGCACATGCTGCGACCCGGCTCGCCGGATCCGGCCGTAGAGCAGTGTGGTGAAGCTGGTGACCTGCAGGCCACTGGCCAGCCGGTCCAGCCGGGCCACCACGTCGTCGGGGGTACCGCCGGTGTCCACGGCCAGTGCGCGCAGCATGCTGCGCAGCTGCCCCATGCTGGCCGCGGCGGCCATGTCGTGCCCGACCACATCCCCGATCACGACTGCGAGGTCCCCGCCGGGCAGCAGGAACGCGTCGTACCAGTCGCCGCCCACTTCGGTGTCCTGACCGGCCGGGCGATAGCGGGCGGCCAGCTGCAGCCCGGGCACGTCGGGTGGGTCGGTGAGCATGCTGCGCTGCAGAGCCAGCGCGTGCTCCCGAGAACGCTGATAGGCCTGCCCGTGACCGATCGCCACGCTGGCTCGCAGGCCGATCTGCTGCAGCAGCGCCAGGTCGTCCTCGGTGTAGCTGGGCCGGTCGCGGAAGGCGATGAGCGCCGCGACGGCCAGCACCAGCCCACCGGTGATCACCGGCACCGTGACCACGTTGTGCACACCTGCCGAGTGCCACAGCTGCGCCACTCCCGTGTCGTGCGCCCAGCCCGGCAGGTTGTCCGGGTCGATGGTGGTGCGCACTGGGCGTCCCGCGGCGATGGCGTCGGTCACCACGTCGTGACCTGGCCAGGCCAGCGCCGACTGCGGGGTGGCAGGCAGGGTGAGCCCGGGCCGGCCTGCGGCGGTGAGCCTGGTGGTGCCGACCGGGAGCAGGGGTGGGCGACCCGCCGGGACAGGTGCGTCGAGCAGGTAGACGCTGCACATGTCGGCCAGGGCCGGGACCACCGAGCGAGCCAGCGCGTCCAGTTCGGTCTCCGGATCCAGGCTGCGGCTGACCGCCGCGGTTGCCCTGGCTACGGCCTCCTGCCGGTCGGCCCGCGCCTGCACCGCGTGCCGGGCCCGGACCTGGGCGGAGACGTCGGCGGCGACGATGAGCACGCCGTAGGGCGCCGCCGCGTCGGTGGCGATGACCGAGCAGGACAGGTCGAAGTAGCGCTGCTCATCGCTGCCCCCGAGCGGGCGGCCCTCCTCGTGGGCACGATGGGTCTGCCCGGTGGTGAGCACCCGGTCCAGCACGTCGAAAAACCCCTGGGCCGCCAGCTCCGGGTACGCCTCCCGGCCACGCACTCCGACTGGGGCGTTCCCGAAGATCTCCCGGTAGAGCGGGTTGAGGTAGTCGATGACATGGTCGGTGCCGCGGGTCACTCCGACCGCCACCGGGGCGGCGTCGAACGCGTCCAGCAGCCGATTGTGGTGGTCCAGGCCCTGGTACAGATCCACTTCGCTGGTCACCGACCGAGCGAGGGCTTCCAGCGCCAGCCGGTCGCGATCGGTCCATTTCCGGGGCTCCAGGCTGACCGCGCACAGGCTGCCGATCACCTGGCCGGCGCTGTCCCGGATCGGGCTTCCCGCGTAGGCGATCAGCCCGGACCCGACGCAGGCCGGATGCGAGGCGTACCGCGCATCGGTGCGGGCATCGTCGACCAGCAACGGCTCACCCAACTCGACGACTATCGGGCACAGCGTGCTGTCCAGTGGCACTTCGCGGGAGGCCTCGGGCAGCTCACCCACCCCGTACGTGCCCGCACTGAACAAGGTCTCCCCGACCAGGCTCACCAGCGCGATCGGGGTGCCGAGCACGGTCGCGGTCAGCCGGGCGAGCCGATCGAACGCGACGCGTGGCGCCGCGCCCAGGTCCCTGACCTCGCGCACTGCCGCCAGCCGCTCGGGGTCGGCCAACACGTCGTCCGCGTTCGGCACGCCGCTGACACTAGAGCCGCCCGGCGGGTGGGCCAATCACCCGGATGCCGCGGCATCCTCTTGGGTACGTTGTGGACGCAGACCGCACCAGATCTGCCCTGGATTGCCATGGTCTCTATCCAGGGTGCGATTCGGGTGGTTCGGAGGGTTCAGCACGTGCTGACCTAGGTGCCTCAGCTGCCCCAGATGTCCTCGAGGAACCGGTCTTCGGTCCGTAGGCGTGCGAGCCATTCTTCGGCGTCTGCCAGGCGGCTGCCGGTCTTCGCGCGGCAGATGTCGAGGAACGCGGCGCGCACGCCGGGTGCCATGGTGTTCGCATTGCCGCAGACGAAGATGACGGCGCCCCGCTCGATGAGCGCCCAGACCTCGTCCTGGTTCGCCCGCATCGCGTGCTGGACATATTTCCGGCCCTCGTCGGCGTGCCGCGAGAAGACGATATGGACACGGGCCACGCCCAGCTTCTCGAACTGCTGCAGTTCGTCGGAGTAGAGGTAGTCCTGCGCGGGGTCGCGGCAGCCGAAGAACAGCAGCGATTCTCCGGTCGGGACGCCACGCTCGGCCAGCGCGGCCCGCTCCTGCAGGAATCCGCGGAATGGCGCCAGACCGGTGCCCGCCGCCACCATGATGATCGGAAGGTGTGGATCGTCGGGCGGCCGGAATGCGATGGTCGGTTCGCGGACGAAGACGAACACGGTGCTGCCCGCCGCGCAGCCGGCCAGATGGTTGGAGCAGATTCCGCGGAACACCCCATCGCCGTCCCGGGCGGGAGTCCGCAGGAGCCCGGCGGTGATGCTGCAGACATCCGGTGAGACCAACGGCGAGGACGAGATCGAGTAGTACCGCGGATGCAGCGGCGGCAGCAGATCGAGGTAGATCTCGAAGGGCATCGTGCAGCCTGGGAACTCGTCGAGCAGGTCCAGGACGGACCGGTGGGGCAGGAAGACTCGTTCTCGGTAGCGGGCCCGGGATTGCTCGTCGTCCCCGGCCAGTGCGGCCAGTTCGGCCCGCTGCCCGGGGTCACCGGTGTACTGGGCCATGACCTCGATGTCGGCCCGGGTGGCGACGTCCTGCAACTCGACGCACGCACCCAGCACTCCGAGCAGCGGGGCCGGCTCGCCGATCGGCAGGTGGGTGTGGGTGCCACCGGTGGGAACGATCGTGACGTACATGCCCGCGTCGAGCGCGAAGCGCTGCATGACCCGCCGGATGAGGTCGATGTCGTTGCGTGGGAGTACCCCGAGGTGATCGCCCGCGCGGTAGCTGATCCCGGTCGGGAGCGCGATCTCCAGGTGCCGGGTGGAGCGCTGCGCAGGCCACCCGCCGTTCGTGCCGCACAACTCTCGGTTGTCGCGCACCAGCGTCGGCTGGGCCCGATAGGACATGATGACCGGGTTGGTCAGCTGCCGGTTGACCAGCGAGATCGAGAGCCGGGGAATGGTGGTGGCCGACGTCGCCATGCTTGCCGGAAGTCCGAGCCCCGCGGTGATCGCCCGCCACAGGTCGCGGTGCCAGCTGCGGTACTGGGCGTCGAAGTCCTCCCTGGCATCCCCGGCGCCGCGCGGGTGAAGGCGGGTGGCGCCGTGCGCCGCGAGCTCGGTGTCGAGCAGCGTGGGCACGGCCTGGTACGTCGCCGTCCACTCGGTGTTGCCGCACCCGAAGACCGTGTAGTGCACCCCGGCGCAGGCGTCGGCGGCGGCCGCGGGGTCCCGAAGCCGGCCGCAGAACTTCTCGGCGTTGTCCGGTGGCAAGCCGTTATAAGAAGAGCAGACGATGACGACCGCGCCGTCGGTGGGCAGGGCACCGGCGTACTCGTCGAGCGCACCCTCGGTCACCGCGAAGCCGCGCTCGGTCCCCTCCTGGGCGAGCCGGGTGGCGATCCCCTCGGCCGTGCCGAGGTTGGACCCGTACAACACCAGCAGCGGCGGACCAGGCCGGGCCGGGACCGGGCGGGACAGCGACGCGGCCGGTGCGGCGGGGGCCACCTCGGTGGCATGGTCGAGCGGGCGCTGCGCTCGGCGCGCGACCTGGATCCGCAGGTCGGCCGGCTTGATGGTCAGCGTGGTCTTGATGGTGAGCTGATAGTCCAGGTGGTCGATCAGCTCGAAGCGCCGCAGCAGCATGCCCAGCACCAGGGTGGCCTCCTGCAGGGCGAACCGCCGCCCGATGCAGGCTCGCAGGCCGGTTCCGAACGGCCTGAACGCGTGCGGTGGCACACCGGCCAGCCGCTGCGGGACGGTGTGCTCGGGGTTGAAGTCCTCCGCGTCCGGACCCCAGATGTCGCGGTCCCGGTGCAGCATCGGAGTCAGCACGGTGATCGCGGTGCCCTTCGGGAGCCGGTAGCGGCCACCGAGCACGGTGTCCTCGAGCGGGTACCGGCTGAAGCCCGGCGCGGTGGGCCACAGCCGCAGGGCTTCATTCAGGATCTGGGTGAGGTAGGTAAGCCGGTGCAGTTGCGCATAGTCCGGCTGCCCGGCCGCGCCCAGTACCTCGTCCACCTCGGCCCTGGCTCGGGCCAGCACGTCAGGGTTCTTGAGCAGGTAGTAGACGGCGAACGAGAGCAGCCCGCTGGTCGTCTCATGCCCGGCGATCAGGAACGTGATGCACTGGGCCCTGATGTTCTCGTCGGGCAGCTTCTGCCCCGACTGCCGGTCGACGCCGGTGAGCATGCGGCCGAGCAGGTCCCTGGTCTCGCCTGCGGCGCCCTGCTCACGACGTTCCCGGATGAGCTTGTCCACCAGGTCGTTCATGAACGCCTGGTCCTCCTCCAACCGGCGTTGCGCCCGGATCTTCATTCGGGTCAGTACGGCGAGCTGACGGGTCCGCGCCTGCGACTGCTCCAGCGTACGGACCATGGCCGAGACGAAGGGGTGTGGGGTATTCCGATAGAAGGAGTTGAACCGGTAGCCGAATCCGCACAGCGCGATCGTGTCGAGCGTCAGCCGGGTCATCTCCGCGGGGACATCGACCTCGTCACCTGGGTTGAGCCGTTCCCACTTGTCCATGAGCTGTTCGGCGATATCCGACATCATCGGCAGATAGTCTCGCATGGACTGCTGACTGAACGGCGTCAACAGGATGTTGTGCGCCCGGCGCCACAGCGGATCCTGGGTTTCGGAGGTGAACAGCCCGTTTCCGGCAGGTCCCCTGCGCAGGTTCGACAACCCACCGGTGACCAGTTTGTCGAATCGGGCCTCGTCACATATCTCGCCGACCAGGTCCGGCCCCGAGACGATCAGTCGTGTCCCGCCGGGAACGGTCAACTTGAAGATCGGCCCGTGTTTGCGGGCCAGTCTCATCAGGCTCTCCACTGGGCTGCGGGCGTCGATCTCGAAGATATTCCCCAGGAATGGCAACCCAGCCGGGCCCGGGATGGCGTCGAGACTGGTCAGGGTGGTCAACGGATCACTCCTTGTGCGGTGCGTGAGACCCGGTGCTGGTGGCGCCGGCATCCGGATGCGTTAACCGCAGACCCGGCCTGCCGGCGTGCAGCAGCACGAAAATGCTGGTCAGCGCCACCCAACCGGGGAAAACCAGCAGGATGGACGGGTGAAATGTGGTGCTGAGCAGCAACAATATGGACAGGGCGTAGCTGGGGATGAGCAATGACCGGGGCACCATCCCGGTGGTCCCGGCCAGCCTGGTCGTCGCGATCATGAACATGCCCGCGGCGCGGACGCCGTAGACGAACATCAGGCCGTAGCCGGCGCTGGACAAGGCGCGTGAGACGTCGACCGAGGGCAGCGGGGCGGTCGAGAACGCCCCGATCAGCGCGGTTGCCCCGACGGAGGCCGAGGCGGCGAACATCATACAGATGAACACCACGCCGGAGGCCAGTTGGAGCCAATGGGTGATCTCGGACGAGGAGCTGTGAAGCTCGTGAAGCATTATGCGCGTGGCGCTCATATACCAGAGAAACGCGATACCTGCGAACGGTACGACATACAACCCGAGGACGACCAGCCGATTGCCTTCGCCATTATTGTAAAACTGTATGTACGCACTGTCCGAAACACCCAGACGCGGTATATTACGTACCAGGATGAACGCGAACATGAACAGCAGGGAGAACACGATTCCGGCCCATCCCGCCACCCGCGCGGAGGAGATGATCCGACGCCTTCCCGACTCCGCTGCCGACGTCGGCGCTCGAGTGGCTCCGAAGAAACGGGGACCCAACGAACGGAGTCTTACCGAACGGACGTTGAATCGGGTCTGCATATGCATGGCCCTTCCGCGCTGCCGGGCAACTGGTTCGGCCTGCACCGGACAGATAGGATCGTACGCCCGCCGCGAACGACGCTTAAAGGGGTGCGGGTGATGAGATACGGAATGAAGTCAGGCGTGCACCAATTGTCATCGGCGATCGGCGAACTTGCTGGACGGCACTCTGACGGCCCGTCTCGTCGGGTGCGGAGCTGGGTGAGGATGGGGCTATGACATCGGCATCGGAGGCAGTGACGGGCTTGTCGGGGGTGGACCTGGTGGCGTTGGCGGTGCGGCGCCGCGAGCACGTCGCGGAGGTCACCCTGCTGGGCCCGGGCAAAGGCAATGCGATGGGTCCGGATTTCTGGCGGGAGCTGCCGGTCGTGTTCCGGGCGCTGGACGGTGATCCGCAGGTCCGGGCCGTGGTACTCACCGGAAGCGCAGGCACCTTCTCCTATGGGCTGGACCTGCCCGCGATGATGCCGCGCTGGTCGGAGGTGCTCGACGACGGCGCGCTGGCCGGCCCGAGGACCCGTTTCCTGGACGAGATCCGCACCCTGCAGGCGGCCGTGGACAGCGTCGCGGTCTGCCGCAAACCGGTGGTGGCCGCGATCTCGGGATGGTGCGTCGGTGGCGGGGTCGATGTCGCCGCCGCCGCGGACATCCGGCTGGCCAGCGCCGATGCCCGGTTCAGCGTCCGCGAGGTCAAGGTCGCCATCGTCGCCGACCTCGGCAGCCTGCAGCGCCTGGCGGGCATCATCGGGGAGGGTCACCTGCGTGAACTGGCCTTCACCGGCAAGGACATCGACGCCGAGCGCGCGCAGCGGATCGGGCTGGTCAACGACGTCCACCCGGACCCCGCCGTCGCGCTGGACGCCGCTCGCTCGCTCGCTGCCGACATCGCCCAGAACCCGCCGCTGGTGGTGCAGGGCGCCAAGGAGGTACTCGGCTGCGCCCGGGAGGCGCAGGTGGCCCAGGGTCTGCGCTACGTGTCGGCCTGGAATGCCGCATTCCTGCCCAGCCACGACCTCACCGAGGCCATGCGGGCTTTCCGTGAGCGCCGCCCTGGACGGTTCACCGGTGGCTGAGCCGGGTCGACGCCGCACAGTCCGCCATCGCGCAGATACGCGCTTGCACCTGACGTAACGTCAGGATTTAGCGTTCCCTTGTGCCGCCGCGATGTGCGGGGCACGAGGAGAAGGTGGGGGCACATGAGCAGGACCGACGGGAAGACCTGGAAGGTGGGGCAGCTGGCCCGGCTGACCGGGCTGACCGTGCGGACGCTGCACCACTACGACGCACTGGGGTTGCTGCGCCCGTCGGCTCGGACACCGTCGGGGCACCGGCTGTACGACGAGGACGACGTACGCCGGCTGTACCGGGTGGTGGCGATGCGCGAGCTGGGGCTGACGCTGGACATGATCGGTCACCTGCTGACCGGCGAGCCGGATCTCGCCGACCTGTTGCGGGATCATCTGGCCCACGTCGACCGGCACGCCGAGAACAGTGCGCTGCTCCAGCGGGACGTCGGCGGGCCGTCACCGGAGCTGATCGACTACATTAGGCGGGCGAACGCCGCGGCGGGTTCGTCGGTGTGACTCAGCTGACCGTGACTCAGCTGGCTGTGACCGAGCTTTCGGGCACAGGCTCGTCGGTCCACATGCCGCGCAGCTGTCCCGCGTACTGGGCGATGTCGTAGGAGGAGCAGCCAGCCCCACCGTAGCCCAGGTAGTCGCCGTTGGAGTCGTGCAGCCCGCCGTTGAGCACGGCCCGGATGCCGTGGTGGGCGATCATGCTGCGCACGCCCGCGGTGATGTTCGCTACCGGGTCGGTGATCGAGCGGTCCGCGAGACTGGGCAGCACGCACTGCCGGAAGGTGGAGGGAATGGTCTGCATGAGGCCCTGTGAGGGGTGGCCCGCCGACGCGTTGCTGTCGTAGAGGTTGATCGCGTCGGGGTTGCCGGTGGACTCATGCATGATGATCTCCTTCACCCCGCTGGACAGAGCCTGAGGCAGGCCCATCAGCCCGAGTGCCTTGGCGATCCAGCCGTCGAGGCTGTGGTTGTTGCCTGCCTGGTACGGCTTCCCCAGGCGGTTCTGGAGGGCCTCCTCGCGGGCCGCTTGAGCAGCCGCCTCGGCGGCCGCCCGGTCGGCCCGCTCCACGGCGCGCCCCAGCGCATGCAGGTCCACGGCCGGGTCGACGGCCGGCTCGACGCTCACCACCTCGGTGGGCGCCGGGGCCACTCCGGTCATCGCCATCGGTGTGACCGGGCCGATCTGCTGCTCGGACCCGGTACCGGCCGCAGCACTGGCTTGCATCGAGTGACCCGCTACGGCCAGTGCGCCTACTGCGACGGCAGCGGTCAGCGCGCGACCGCGGTTGGCCGGGTTCGGCCGAGGCAGACGATGAGCACCGCTACTGACTGTCCGAGTAGGTGTGGGGCGGATTTCGGGATGCCGTCCACGACCGCGGGGAGAGCGGTGACGCGCCAACGCTGGAGTCCCTTCGCGACGGGTTCTGGTGTGCGGGCGGGACAGCAGCCGTCCCAGCGGGAGTGACCCGGGGACCATGCCGACTCGCAACCAGATCGTGACCTGCGACCGGCGGCGACCGTATCCGGAGCCGTCAACGAGGAACCAGCGCGTGAGGGGTCGACTGCGCCGGGTGAGGTGATCGGCGCGACGAGCGGTCACCGGCGACCGGCTCAGCGAACAGGTCCTGGAGGTGATTCACGACGAACGGTCACCCGGCTGCTTGACCAGGAAGCCGTTGACCTGCGTCGAGTGACCGCGGTGGCGGTGCGATCAGCCGAGGTTGCGAAGGATGGTCGTGGCGACCTTCGCCGCGTCGGATTCGGCGATGTGCACCGCAAGCCCGGTGATGCCGTGCGGGTAGAGGATCCAGCCTGCGCTCTCGCGGACCAGGACGACGGTGCAGGCTCCGCCGCCGTTGACCAGACGGCCCTCGACAGCGCAACGGGTCTTCGCCGTCTGACTGACGAACGGTGCGTCATCCATGGCGATCGCCCTCCCGGGTAGGCGGTCGCCGCCCGGCCCGATCGGGGCAGCGGCAGGGCCGGGCGGCTGGCGGAGCGACGGGCCAGTACGCCACTGACTGTGCGATCTCCGTTACTCACACCTTAAGAATGGAACATTCCAGTTGTCGAGTACCTCAATCGGGTGGACCACCGCGACATTGTCGGGAGACGCGGGAGACTACGCACATGACCGGCTCCCCCACGGTGTCTCGCCTGCAGCTCGGGCGTGAGCTACGACGCCTCCGGGAAGAGGCCGGGGTGAGCCGCGAGCTGGTCGCCGCGGAGCTGGAGTGCAGCACGTCGAAGATCAGCAAGATCGAGACCGGCAAGGCCACGATCCGGGCCGGTGAGGTCAAGGTCCTGCTCGACCGCTACGGCGTCACCGATCGCGACGATGTGCTGCGTCTGGCCCGGGACGCGCGGCGAAGGGCCGGTTACCGCGTTCCTGACTGGGCGCGCACCTACCTCGGCTTGGAAGCCGAAGCCGCCGAGCTACGCATCTACGAGGCCGAGCTCGTCCACGGCCTGTTGCAGACCGAGGGATACGCCCGGGTGGTCACCCAGGCCGCCAACCCGGCCCGCGACCCGCGTGAGGTCGAGCGGCTGGTCGCGGGCCGGGCCGAACGGCAGCAGCGCTTGAAGTGCGAGCGCTCGCCACTGATCTGGGCAATTCTGAACGAGGCTGCGATCCGGCGACAGGTCGGTGACCGCGAGATCATGGGCAGACAGCTGGAGCACCTGGCGGACCTCGCGGAGGACCCCAACATCACGATCCAGATACTCCCGTTCAGCGCGGGTGCCCACCCCGCGATGGGCTCCAGCTTCGTGCATCTTCGCCTGGCTGATCCGCCGGATGCCGAGATGATCTACCTGGAGGACATGGCGAGCGCTGATTACCTGGACAGGCCGCATCAGGTGGCGAGCTACTACATGGCTTTCGGGATGCTAGCCGCTGCGGCCCTCGACCCCGCCGCATCAACCGTCCTGATCAAGGACGCAGTACTAGGTGAGTGAGCCACGATGAGCAACCACGAGACCGAGCTGTCCCGGGTCGTATGGCGTAAGGCGAGCTACAGCAACGGCAACGGCGGCGCCTGTGTGGAGGTCGCCGACGTCGACGGTGGGCATTGTGCGGTTCGTGACTCCAAGGACCCGGCCGGGCCGGTGCTGACCTTCACACCCGGCGAGTGGACCGCCTTCACCGCCGGTGTCCGTGCCGGTGAGTTCGGCTGACCCGCACAGCAGCCCGCGCCGCCCCCGGTAGCCCCATGTGGCGCCGGGGGCGCAGGTTGTTGCGCGCGGTCCGGCCGACCCGCACCAGCCCGGTCAGTGCCCAGCGGTCAGTGCCTAGCGGTCAGTGCCGCGATCGCCATCTGCCGCAGCAGGGTGGCCACCTGCTGCGAGTCGGACCCGCCTGCGCTATGCGGAGTGGAGTTGAGCAGCCCGAAGGCCCCGTGCGCGGCGATCCGCGCGGCCTCCGCGGGCAGTCCCGGACTGAGCCTGCGCAGGGTGTCCACCCAGATCTCCACGTAGGCCCGCTGCAGGGCGCGGACCTTGCGCCGGGCCGGCTCGGGCAGGTTGGCCAGGTCGCGGTCCTGCACGGTAATCAACTCGGGGTGCCGTAGGGCGAAGTCCACGTGGAACTCGACCAGTTCGGTCAGTGTCTGGCGGGGATCTTCGGTCCGGGCCGCCCGAGTGGTGCCGCCGTCCAGCAGATACTCACTGATGCCGACGAGCATCTCGGTGAGCAGTGCCTCTTTGCCGGGGAAGTGCCGGTAGAGCGCAGGCCCGCTGATACCCACCGCCGCACCGAGTTCGGCGATGCTCACTCCGTGGAATCCGTGCCGGGCGAACAGATGCGAGGCGACCTGCAGGATTTGCTCCCGCCGGGTCGGTGTGGTGCCCAGTGCGGAGGAGAGTGTCACGCGCCCGACTCTAGCGGGACGACGTTAACGAGCACTAACGTAGTTAACGGGCGCTAACCTCGTCGCCGGAGGTCAGCGGACGCTGCGGCGTGGCGAGAAGGGAGCGCAAGACGATGGACGCCCCTGCCCTGAGCAGCGCCGTGGATCCGACGGCAGCCACCACTGCGCGCAACGTCGAGGCACACGCTGCGCTGGTGGCCGACCTTCGCGGACGGCTCGGACAAGCCCGGCTCGGCGGTCCCGCCCGGGCTCGGCGACGACATGTCGAGCGCGGCAAACTGCTGCCCCGCGACCGGGTCGACGCACTCGTCGACCCGTCGAGCCCGTTTCTGGAGCTCTCCCCGCTGGCGGCCACCGGGATGTACGGCGACGAGGCGCCTGCGGCGGGGATCATCACCGGGGTCGGGCGGGTGGCGGGGCGGGAATGCGTGATCGTCGCCAACGACGCCACCGTCAAGGGCGGCACCTACTTTCCGATGACGGTCAAGAAGCATCTACGCGCCCAGGAGGTGGCGCTGCACAACCGCCTCCCGTGCCTCTACCTGGTCGACTCCGGTGGCGCCTACCTGCCCGAACAGGACCAGGTGTTCCCCGACCGGGAGCACTTCGGCCGGATCTTCTACAACCAGGCGACGATGTCGGCGCGAGGCATCCCGCAGATCGCCGCGGTGCTGGGCTCCTGCACCGCGGGTGGGGCCTACGTGCCCGCGATGAGTGACGAAGCCGTGATCGTCCGCGACCAGGGCACGATCTTCCTCGGCGGCCCTCCGCTGGTGCAGGCGGCCACCGGCGAGGTGGTCAGCGCCGAGGAGCTCGGCGGCGGGGACCTGCACTCCCGCATCTCCGGGGTCATCGACCATCTCGCCGCCGACGACGCGCACGCGCTGCGGATCGTTCGCGCCATCGTCGCCACCCTGGGTCCCCGCCCGCCTCGGCCGTGGGAGCAGGCCCCGGTCGAGGAACCGCGGATCGACCCCGCGGGTATCTACGGTGTGGTGCCCACCGACTCTCGCACCCCCTACGACGTGCGCGAGGTGGTCGCCCGGATCGTCGACGGCAGCCGCTTCCACGAGTTCAAACCGGAGTACGGCGCCACGCTGGTCACCGGCTTCGCCCGGCTGCACGGCCACCCGGTCGGCATCGTGGCCAACAACGGGATTCTGTTCAGTGAGTCGGCGCTCAAGGGTGCGCATTTCATCGAACTGTGCGATCAGCGCGGCGTTCCGCTGGTGTTCCTGCAGAACATCTCCGGTTTCATGGTGGGCAGGGACTACGAGGCGGGCGGTATCGCGAAGCACGGCGCCAAGATGGTCACCGCGGTGGCCACCACCCGGGTCCCCAAGCTGACCGTCATCATCGGTGGCTCCTTCGGCGCCGGGAACTACTCGATGTGCGGGCGGGCGTACTCGCCACGGCTCCTGGTCATGTGGCCCAACGCGCGGATCTCGGTGATGGGCGGGGAGCAGGCCGCCACCGTGCTCGCCACCGTCCGTCGGGTCGACGCCGACGCCGCTGCCGAGCCCGAGGCGGCCTTCAAGGACCGCATACGTGCCCAGTACGAGCACCAGGGTCACCCCTACTACTCGACGGCCCGGTTGTGGGACGACGGCGTGATCGATCCGGCCGACACCCGCATGGTGCTCGGGCTCGCCCTGTCCGCCGCCGCCAACGCGCCGCTGGAGCCCCCGGGCTTCGGCGTCTTCCGGATGTGAGGACGGTGATGATGGCTCGGCCCTGCAAGCAGGCCTCGGTGATGATGGCTCGGCCCTGCAAGCAGGCCTCGCTGTTCGACTCGGTCCTGGTGGCGAACCGCGGCGAGATCGCGGTTCGGGTGATCCGCACGCTGCGCACGATGGGGATCCGCGCGGTGGCCGTCTACAGCGACGCCGACGCCGATGCGCGGCACGTTCGTGACGCTGACATCGCCGTCCGGCTCGGCCCGGCTCCCGCCGCGCAGAGCTACCTGCAGATCGAGCGGATCCTGGACGCCGCCGCGCGCACCGGAGCGCAGGCTGTGCACCCCGGGTACGGGTTTCTCGCGGAGAACGCCGATTTCGCTCGCGCCTGCGCCGAGGCCGGTCTGGTCTTCGTCGGTCCGCCTGCCGACGCCATCGAGGCGATGGGCGACAAGATCCGGGCCAAGCAGACCGTGGCGGCCGCAGGTGTCCCGGTGGTGCCGGGCAGCGACGGTGCCGGCCTGGACGATGCCGCGCTCGCCGCCGCGGCCTGCGGTATCGGCTTCCCCGTGCTACTCAAGCCGTCGGCTGGGGGCGGAGGGAAGGGTATGCGGGCGGTGCGGTCGGCGGCCGGTCTAGCCGACGCGATCACCTCCGCCCGCCGCGAGGCCAAGGGAGCCTTCGGCGACGACACCCTGCTCGTCGAGCGACTGGTCAGCGCGTGTCGGCATATCGAGATCCAGGTGCTGGCCGATGCGCACGGCGGGGCGTTGCACCTCGGCGAGCGCGAGTGCAGCCTGCAACGGCGGCACCAGAAGATCGTCGAGGAGGCGCCGTCGGTGCTGCTGGACGCCGCCACCCGGGCCCGGATGGGCACCGCCGCCGTCGATGTCGCGAAGACCGTCGGCTACCTCGGCGCTGGCACCGTCGAGTTCATCGTCGCGGCCGATGCGCCCGAGCAGTTCTTCTTCATGGAGATGAACACCCGGCTGCAGGTAGAGCACCCGGTCACCGAACTGGTCACCGGGCTCGACCTGGTCGAGCTGCAACTGCGGGTGGCCGCGGGGGAACCGCTGCCGCTGTCGCAGAGCGACGTCCGCCTCGACGGTCACGCGGTCCAGGCACGGATCTACGGCGAAGACCCGGCACGGGGCTTTCTGCCCACCGGCGGGCGGGTGCTGCAACTGCGCGAGCCCGCCGGGCGGGGCGTGCGGGTGGACTCCGGGCTGGTCGAAGGTGGGGTCGTCGGCAGTGACTACGACCCGATGCTGGCCAAGGTCATCGCGCACGGCCCGGACCGGGACACCGCACTGCGCCGCCTGGACGCCGCACTCGGGCAGACCAGCGTGCTGGGCGTGGGCACCAACATCGCGTTCCTGCGCGCGCTGCTGGCCGATCCCGACGTCATCGCCGGGCGGCTGGACACCGGGCTGGTCGAGCGCTGGGTAGCCGGCTGGACCGGCGATGAGCCGCCGGATGACGTGCCGGCCGCGGCAGGGCTGCTCGCACTGCTGGCGCTGGAGCCCAGCGGGCCGGTGGTGGATCCGTTCGAGCTGCCGGGTGGCTGGCGGGTCGGCGAGCCCGCCTGGACCCGATGGCGCGTGCAGCACGGCGGGCACGACCCGGTCGAGGTGCGGGCCCGGGGCCGGGCGGCCGCCGCCGAGATCGCCGTCGGTGCGGGCGAACCCGTCCTCGCGTCGGCCCGGCGGGACGGCGGTGATCTGGTGGTCACCCTGGGCGGGACGACGCGGCGCTACACCTGCGCGCTGGACGGCGCAGTGGTGTGGCTGGGGCGTGAAGGGCACAGCTGGGCGTTGCGGGAGCAGGAACCGCTCGACGCCGCCCGGCCCGCCGCCGATGCTGTCGCCGCAGGTCCGGTGCGCGCGCCGATGCCCGGCACCGTCACCGTCGTCGATGTCACAGAGGGCAGGCAGGTCACCGCGGGCACCCGGCTGCTCGTGGTCGAGGCGATGAAGATGGAGCACACGCTGACCGCACCGATCGACGGCGTGGTCCGCGACCTGCGGGTCCGCCCCGGCGGCACCGTCGATCGCGACGAACTGCTCATGGTCATCGACCCGTGAGTGGCGATACGAGTCATAGCTCGCATTGCCACTCACGGGTTATCCACAGGGAGGCCAGATGTTCGGGGAGCTGAGTGAGGAGCACGCGGCATTGCGTGCCACGGTGGAGGACTTCGCCCGCAAGGAGGTCGCCCCCGTCATCGGGGAGCTCTACGAACGCTGCGAGTTCCCCTACGCACTGGTCTCGAAGATGGGCGCGATGGGCCTGTTCGGGCTGCCCTTCCCGGAGGAGCACGGCGGCATGGGCGGTGACTACTTCGCGCTCTGCCTCGCACTCGAGGAACTGGCCCGCGCCGATTCCTCGGTGGCGATCACACTGGAGGCCGGCGTGTCACTGGGCGCGATGCCCATCTACCGGTTCGGCACCGAGGCACAGAAGCAGCGCTGGCTCCCGGAGCTGTGCACGGGGCAGCGGCTCGGGGCGTTCGGCCTCACCGAGCCCGGCGGCGGCTCCGATGCCGGGGCCACCCGCACCACCGCCCGGTGTGAGGAGAGCACCTGGGTGGTCAACGGGTCGAAGGCGTTCATCACCAACTCCGGAACCGAGATCACCAGCATGGTGACCGTCACCGCGATCACCGGGGTCAACGGGGGTCGCAAGGAGATCTCCGCGATCATCGTCCCGGTCGGCACGCCGGGCTGGACGGTCTCGGAGAAGTACTCCAAGGTCGGCTGGAGCTGCTCGGACACCCGCGCGTTGTTCTTCGACGACTGCCGGGTGCCTGTGCAGAACCTGCTCGGTGAGCGGGGCCGGGGTTATGCGCAGTTCCTGTCCATTCTGGATGAGGGACGCATCGCGATCGCCGCGCTGAGCGTCGGGCTGGCCCAGGGTTGCGTCGACGAGTGCCTGCGCTATGCCCGCGAGCGCCGCGCGTTCGGCCACAACATCGGTAGCTACCAGGCGATCCAGTTCACCATCGCGGATATGGAGGTGCGGGTGCACACCGCCCGGCTGGCCTATTACGCGGCTGCGGCGAAGATGCTGCGGGGGCGGCCGTTCAAGAAGGAGGCGGCGATCGCCAAGCTGGTCTCCTCGAACGCGGCGATGGACAACGCTCGGGACGCCACCCAGATCTTCGGTGGATATGGCTTCATGAACGAGTACCCGGTCGGCCGCTTCTACCGGGACGCCAAGGTCCTGGAGATCGGTGAGGGCACCAGCGAAGTACAACGCATGCTCATCGCCCGCCACCTCGGCGTCGGCTGAACCAGCCAGCGTCGCCCGTTGGAAGGTATCCTCAGGTTTCCCGGCTCGGGTGAGGAGGTGCCGTCGGGTGACTGTGCACCATATGACGAGACCGTGGGAGACCCAACTGTTCCGGCGCTGCCGACGGGCGTGGGACATGGGTGCCCGGGAACGGCAGGACTACGAGCCGATCGAGCCGACGCAGGTGTTCGACTTCGACGAGGCCATCCACGATGCGCTCGACGTCTACTACTTCCCTGGCATGTGGGACTGGAACCGCGCGATCGTGCGTCCGTTGACCATCCAAGGCTTCGAGAAGTCGATGCGCAGGCAGCGAGCGGCTTACACCCGGTACCGCGAGCTGTCCGCGGAGCAGGTCCGGGACTGGGATGAGCATCTCGAGCTGGGCACCGACGTGCTGGAGCGCTACTTCGAATGGGCGCAGGATGTCGACCGGGGGTTGACCCCACTTCAGGTGGCGGCGCAGTTCGACGTCCACGTGCCCGATCCGGCCGACCCGGGCAGCGGCCTCATCACGGCAGACGGACGGGACCTGCAGTATCGCGTCCGGATCGATCTGGTGGTGATCGACGAGAACGAGCTGTACTGGCTGGTCGAGCACCGGGTCGTGACCGATCCGCAGTGGCCGGCCCTCGATCAGTTACTGATCGACGAGCAGGCCTTGACCCGGTCCTGGGCATGGGAATCGGGCTTCCTCGCCAAGATCGAGGGCACGATCCACAACGAGCTGCGCGCGGCCAGGCCCGCTTCGCGCGAGGCGGCCGATCCGGACGTCGAGGTCCGTGCGCGGCCCGCGGCGGGTGGCATCATCACGCAGCGCAGCATCGAGTCGTTCCGCCGCACCCACATCCCCAGGACGGAGCTCGAGATCGGCCTGCAGGGCACCACCCTGGCCCACCAGATGCAGGACATGGTCGATCCGTCGCTGCGGCTCTACCCGAACCCGGTCTGGGAGCACTGCTCGAACTGCGCCTACCGGGCACCCTGCCTCGCGATGGGCCAGAGTCTCGATGAGCGGCCGATCCTTGAG
The DNA here is from genome assembly GCA_050699955.1 of Pseudonocardiaceae bacterium. Classification (GTDB taxonomy): domain Bacteria; phylum Actinomycetota; class Actinomycetes; order Mycobacteriales; family Pseudonocardiaceae. Next base: position 82,499 of record JBOHGD010000015.1, read on the forward strand.
GCGTCGTACCGAAAGCGAGTCGGCGAGGACTTCGAGCCGGGGCGCCTGGGGTCGGTATGGGGTTTCGTGCCCGAGGTCCACCGGGTCGCGGAGTACCGGGGTCCAGGTGAGCAGAACCGCGGGTGACCGGGATCGGCGGGCAGGAGGCGAGCTGCGGTGCACATGCGGGTGGTGAGCTGGAACGTCGATTCCCGACCTACCGGGCTGCTGGACGCCAAAGTCGACCTGCTGCGCAAGCTCCAACCCGACATCGCACTGCTCCAGGAGATCAACAGGCCGGTCTACCGCGCGTTGCTGCCCCACCCGTCGGCCCATGAGCGGATGCACCAGAAGGCGAGACTGTTCTCCTGGGGTGCGCTGTCCACCGACCTGTGTGACCAGCGGGGCAGCGAGTACCGCCTCGGCTGCGCCGTTCTGGGGACTCCCAGCAACGTCCGGGTGGATGCCCAGGTGCTGACCAAGGCTCCCTTCGATGTCCGCGATCCGGTCCAGCCGGGCTTCCTCTGGAGGACCGTGGCGACCCGGGTCGCGCTGTCCTCCGGCGAGCTGCTGACCGTGTGCAGCTTCCACGGCAGGCCCGCGGCGGTGGACGAGGCCTCGCCCGCCGGCCAACCCGCGGCGGCTCTGCAGCGTGCCTTTCACACCGGGATCGCCGGATGGCTCGCCGGGGTCTCCGGCCCGGTCGTCTTCGGGATCGACGCCGGTGCCCCCGTCGACGGCACGGACCCGCTGCTCGGCCCGGAACCGGTACACGACCTGGACGTGGTGCTGCGCGAGGCCGGCGACCATCTGTGGGCCAGCAGCGACTTCGAGGTGCTCGACGTCCAATGCCTGGCCGCTGAAGCCTCCGCCGCGGGCAGCGACCACCCACTGCTACTCGTCGACTTGGAGCTGCACTGTGGATAACCCGTGAGTGTCCGCTGATGGCCAGCGGCTCGCGGGCTTCTGGCACCCTCTCGTCTGTGAGTTCACCGAACGACGGACGTGAGCGCCGTGCTGACAGGTTCGACCTCGAGGGATCCTTCGAGCGGCTGCTGAACGCCGCCGAGGCGGCGCTCGCCGAGTTGCGTGACCCATTGCAGGTGGAGATGCTGATCTCCGAGATCAGCTCCGCCTGGTCGGGTCCGCTCACGGGCCCTACCGACAGTGGCCCGGAGGTGCTGATCGGGGAGGGTCTCATCGCTTACGCCGAGCGGTCCGGTACTGCGGCCGCGCTGGCGATGTTGCGAGTCCTCGCCGTGCTGGGCACGGACCGGCAGCGGCGCAAGGCGAGTGCGGCCGCCGACCGGCTCGCGGCGCGCGGGGTTCCCGAGCCTGCCTGGGCGGGTGAGCTGGGCGGGCTGCGGGTGACGGGCTGCTGGGCCTACGGCGACATCTACGGAGACCAGACCAGCGTGCTGCTGGGCTTCGAGCGGGGCGGGCACCAGCATTCGGTTGTCGTGGTGGTGGAGCACAACATGGGTGAGATCGCCACGGACGCTCACCTCGCCGACGCCCAGGAGAAGGTGCTGGAGGGCGTCACTGCCGAGGTGGCGCAGCATCGGATGACGTTGCGGACGATCAACCCGGCGGTGGCGCGCGGCATCGTCGAGGCGGCGTTGGTGGCCACCGATATGACGTCCGACCCGCCACTGAGCAAGACCTACTGGTTCACCAGGTCACTGGTGCTGGCCCGGCTGCGGGCGCTGCCACCCGCGCAGCCGCAGCCGGTGGATGTCGGAGCGGCCGAGCGGGCCGGGATCGTCGCCGACTTCCTCGCCTCGGCCCACGGCGCCGGGCTGGCCGATCGGCACGTGACGCAGCGCTGCATCGAGTTGATCATCGACCATAGTCGCGCCTTTGACCAGAGCCGGGTGTTGCGGGTCAGCCCGACGAAGACCCAGGTCTTCCTGATGGCCTGGCTGCCCCTCAAGGCGGTGCTGTCCGATCAGGAGCGTGTCGCGATGCCCACAGTGGTGGCCGCCTGGGTGCGCTGGGCCGCTGAGCTGGGTGGCCTGCCCGAATGGGCCCGCCACGAGCTCGAAGGGGCGGTCGCGGAGCTCGGTGCGAAGTTTCCCGCCGCCTACGCCGATCCTTACCGGGTCGGGCCTGCGAAGTCCTGGGTGGCGGGCCCGGGCGAAGAGGTGCCCGGCTTCGCCCAGGTGGGGGCCGTCCTGAACCGCCGGGCCTTCGCGATGCCCTACTTCGGCATCCAGATCGGGGACAAGGACTACCCGCAGCTCGATGCGGACGACGAGAAGCAGCGCTGGTTGCTGATCATCGGGGAGCATCCCGAGTATCACGAGATGCTCGGCGGTCCTGAGCCGAACTTCACCGCGCTCATCGACGCGGTGTGGCCGCAGATGCATCTGATCATCCACGAGGTCGTCACCACCCAGCTCTGGAACGACGATCCACCCGAGGCGTGGCAGGCGGCCCAGCGGCTGACCGCCGCGGGCCTTGAGCGTCACGATGTGCTGCATGCGCTCGGTGACGTGGTGACCCAACACCTCATCCAGGGCACCAGTACCCAGCAGGACCTGCCCAGCAACGAGTCCTACCGGCGCGATCTGGACGCCCTGGAATGTCCGCCCACGCCCCGCCCGCGAAACGGTAGTGACCAGTAGCCAGGAGTACTCCCACTGGGAGTACGTTTCGCCGGGTGACGTGGTGACTCGAGCCACCCGGGCCATGGCGTGGTCGCGCCGTTATGAGCCCTTGAGTCTCACGAGGACCGGGTAGTGGGTATCCGATCTGCGGATCGGGGTATTTTAGTAGACTATCTGATTTGCGGTATGGGTTGCGCTTCGCGTTCTTACCACGCTGGGTTCATGAGTAACGACAGCGCATGCGCGAGCCCGCATGTACAGGGCCATCCGCCGCTTCCTGTTGACGACACTCGTACGGTACCGGGAAGAGGCCAGGTCCGTGAAAGTCACGGATAGTCCGGACCTTGCGCGGGCGAAACAGTTCCTCGATGAGTTAAAAGCGGCCGGATTCGAGTTCATGCGGACGGCGTCGGGTCCGGATGGTCCCCTGATGGGACGCCGGATGACTGAAGGGTTTATCGACGTAGTGTATCTCGCGGGGTTCAGTTGCGATTGTATGGCGTGGCGGCAGCGGAGATCGCTGTTGATCGTTGCGGGGGAGGGACTGGTGGAGCGTCGGATTTCCGGTGGTGCCGTGGTGGTGCTTACCGAGGTGCTGAGTTGGGGGAGCGAGTCATGACCGTTCTCGTCGAGTTGATTCCGGTGCTGATCGTGGCATCTGCGCTGGTCATCGGTGCCACGATCGTGGCGAGGGGATGGCGCATGGTCAGCGGGCGCAAGCCACGCCGCGGGCGACACGGTGTCGGTTTTCTGACCACCGAACCGGTAGACGAGTGCCAGGAATGCCACCGTCGGTCCGGGCACTGGCAGCGGTGAGTGTGGCCATCCCCGGTCTTTCGACACCGAGGGCACGATCGGCAGTCGTGCGACGCTCGCGGTGGTGATCCGTAACGAACTGTGCGATTCCCCGACAGGGTGGGTGCGGCCTCTGCTTGGATGGCGCCGTCCGGGTGGTGGTGTGCAGGGGAGGCGCCGTGGAGCGGCGGTGGGACGTGTTCGTCTCCTATGCCCATGAGGACGAGGCGTGGGTGCGGACGCTGGCCGAGAACCTGCACCGGGCGGGCCTGGACGTGTACTTCGACCGGTGGGAGATCGCCGGGGGAGACCGGCTGGCGGACCGGTTGCAGCAGGGCCTGGAGTCGTCGGCGGCCGTGGTGCTGGTGGTCAGCCGGGCCGCGGTGGACCGGCCGTGGTGGCGGGAGGAGTTCGCGGCCGCGATGACCGGCGCGGTGGCCGGTGTGCAGCGGCTGATCCCGGTGCTGCTCGACGACGTGGCGCTGCCGCGGTTCGTGGCCAGCCGGGTGTGGGTGGACTTCCGGCAGCTCGCCTCCCCCGCCGCCTACGAGGACCGGTTCACGGAACTGTTGCGCACGGTGGCGGGGCACCCGGCGGGAGACCGGCCACTGCGGGACGGGCGGGTCGTGGTGCCGCCGGGGGAGTACCGGGCGGAGGGTCCGAGGACGGCGCGGCTGCGCATCGACCCCCAGCAGGTGGTGTTCAGCACCGCCGAGCAGGAGTGGACGCACCAGCCGCGGGGCGTGGACGGCGGTCTGCGCACGCTGGGGTGGGAGCTGGCCCGCGCCCGGGCGCGCGCCGGTGACTCGGTGGTGTTGCGGGCGCCGATACCGGCCGGGGGCGTGCTGCACAGCCGGTTGACCGAGCTGGGCCGGGCGCTGGGGGCGCGGTTCCTGGACGGCGAGGCGGGCGCCGCGCTGGCCGAGGAGCTGGACCGGACGCGCACGAGGCCGTTGCGGCTGGCGGTGCAGGTGGACGATCCGGAGCTGGCGGACCTGCCGTGGGAGACGCTGGTGCTGCCCGGCCAGGACGAGCCGCTGGTGCTGCGTCCCGAGGTGCAGCTGCACCGGGCGGTGACGGTGGCCGACCCGGTGGCGCTACGGGTGCCGGGGCCGCTGCGGATCCTGGCGGTGATCGCCAGCCCCGAACGCGGCACGGGTGAGCTGCTGGACTACGAGAAGGAGCTGGCCCGGATCCTGTCGGTGGTCGATCCCACCCGCCGCGAGCAGAGCGCCTATGTGCGGGTGCTGAACTGGGGCGGCCGGGCCGCGATCCGCGCCGCCGTGGCCGAGGAACGGTTCCACGTCCTGCACCTGTCCTGCCATGCCGAGCCGGGAGCGCTGGTGCTGGAAACCGATACCGGCGAGGCGGACGTGGTGAGCGCCCACGATTTCGTCGCCGACGTGCTGGTGGCGGATCACCAGGTTCCGCTGGTGGTGCTGGCCGGTTGCTCGACCGCCCTGACCGCCCGGTCCGGCGCATCCGACGATCCGGACGCTCAGCAGGGTGAGCAGGCGTTGCCGGGCCTGGCGCGGGACCTGCTGCACGCGGGCGTCCCCGCCGTGCTGGCGATGACCGCCCCGGTCACCGACTCCTACGCCACCGACCTGTGCGCCGAGCTGTACCAGGAACTCGCCCGCCGCCCGGAGCCGAGCGCGCTGACCGAGCTGTGCACCGTCCGCCGCCACCTGGAGCAGCAGCGACGCCGGCGCCCGGACGACGATCCGCGCGCGACGTGGGCGGAGTGGGCCACCCCGGCGCTGTTTCTGGCCGGACCACCGCTGCCGCTGTACCGGCAGGCGGACGGCACACAGCCGGTGCCGGACCGCCCGGAGAAGGCGCCCGCGCTGGGCGGCATGATCCGCCGGGTCGGCGACTTCGTCGGCCGCCGCACCGAGCTGCGCGCCCTGCTGCGGGACCTGCGCGAGGGCCGGGGAGTGGTGCTGCACGGCATCGGCGGCATCGGCAAGAGCAGCCTGGCCGCGCAACTCGTCGACCACCTCGGCGACCAGGCGGGCCTGGTGGTGGCGGTCATCGGACACGCCCGGGTGGAGGTCATCCTGGAGGCGATCCGCCAACGGCTGCTGACCCGCTGCGTGCGCGACGGGCTACCCGACCGGCACCCGCACCGGGAGATCGTCACGGCGTTGATCGACGCCTCCCCGCCCTGGGAGCAGCGGCTGGCGCTGCTGCGCGAGGTGGTGCTGGCGGACCTGTCGATCCTGCTGGTGCTGGACAACGCCGAGGACAATCTGACCGCCGAGCACGAGGTCGCCGACCCGCAACTGGCGGCGTTCCTGGCCGCCTGGGTCACGCTGGACCGCACCCGGCTGCTGGTCACCAGCCGCCACCCCCTCACCCTGCCCGACCGGGCGCACCGGCGGCTGGTGGCCCACCACCTCGGCCCGCTGTCGCTCGCCGAGACTCGGAAGATGCTCTGGCGCCTCCCGGCCCTGGACAAGCTGACCGGCACGCAACGCCACCGCGCCTACACCGACCTGGGCGGGCACCCCCGCTCCCTGGAATACCTCGACGCCCTGCTGCGCGGCGGCCAAGCCCGCTTCGGCGACGTCGCCGACCGCCTGGAAACCGCCCTGACAAAACGGGACATCACCGACCCGGAGAAATGGCTGGGTGCAGTGTCCGGAGACCTGGACCGGGCACTGGCCGAGACGATCACCCTGACCGCCGACGACGTGCTGCTGCCCGACCTGCTCACCCGGCTCGACGCCACCCCACTGGCCCGGCGCCTGCTCCTCGGTACTGCCGTCTACCGCACCCCGGTCGACCGCATCGGCCTGGCCTGGCAGATCGCCCAAATCCAGCAACCGCCCGAAGACCCCGACCGCGACCAGCGGATGCGTGCCACCGGTGAGCTGATTGCTGAAATGCAACGCAGCGGCAAACCGGCATCAGAGGTCGGTTTGACCGAGGACATGATCCAGCAGTGGGACCGGGACGTGGCTCAGCTCCGGAAACCCCCGCTGGTGATCCCCCCGGATCTGGACGATGCACTCAGCACGTTGCTCACCCTCGGATTGATCGCACCACTGCCGTCCACCGACGCAGACGACGATGCGGAGCGCTACCTGGTGCACCGCTGGACCGCCGCCGCCCTGACCGGGCACACCGACACCGAGGACCTGGTCGAGGCCCACCGCCGCGCCGTCCAGTACTGGCGCTGGCGGTCAACGTCTGGCCCCAGGACCGCACCACCGACATTCAGCACCTCGTCGAGGCCCGCCATCACCTCCACCACGCCCACGACCTGGACAACGCCCTCACGGTCACCGATCAGATCTGCCAGCAGCTGCACATCTGGGGCGCGTGGAGTTGGGAAGAGGACCTCCACACCGACACCCTCACCTGGTTACCTCCCCGATCCGCCGCCGCTGCAGCGGGCATCCACCAGCTCGGCATGATCGCCGAGTTGCGGGGGGACTACGCCCAGGCCGAGCAGCGCTACCAGGCTTCCCTGATCATCGCCGAGGAACTCGGCGACCGCGCCGGCATCGCCAACAGCTACCACCAGTTCGGGGTGTTGCGAACGAAACAGGACCGACCGGGTGAGGGCATTCCCTACATCATCAGTGCCCTCGCGATACATCTTGATCTTGAGTCACCAGACGTTTCTACTAGCCTGTTCTGGTTGGGCAAGCAGCGGCAGGAGGTAGGCGAGGAGAGCTTCATGCAGATCCTCGGCGGCCTGCTCGATGCCGATCGTGTCCAATTCGTCATTGATGAGCTGAACAGCATCCGGAACGGCGGCGACCCTGACTGACCACGGCCATTCAGGGGCCGCGAGAGGGGTCAGACGCGCTGGATTGTGGTGAGGGCTCGGGCGGCGGTGTCGAAGTGGTCGCAGAACTCGGCGGCGGTGGTGGGGTTGGCGGCGTCGCGGACGGGTTGCAGGCGTTGCAGGACGCGGCCGGAGGTGAGGGTGGTGCTCAGGTCGGGCAGGACCGTGCTGGCGTGGCTGATCGCCTCGTCGACGTCACCGGCCTGGACCAGGGTTTCGGCGAGAGAGGCCCGCTGGCAGGCCCGGTCGCGGAACGAACGGGCCGTGTCGTCGAGGATGACGTGGTAGAGCTTCACGGCCTGGTCGGGTGAGCCAAGCCGTGCACGCCCGATCGCCTCATAATTCGTGATCTCTGACGGACGGACAAACGCCGTCCAGGTCGGGTCGGTCTCGTGCGGACCGCGATCCAGCTCGCGGCGGGCAGTTGTGATAGCCGACCGGAAGGCGCGGTCGTCACCCAAGTGCGCGTGAGCGAGCGACCGCCGCATCGAGATCAGGGAGTGCAGGACCGGTGAGGGCTCGTAGCGGGCCGCGTCCTCGGCGCGCTCGGTGAACCGCAGCGCTTCCCGGGCAAAGCCCGTGCGGCCGGTGGAGCGCGCCAGGTACGTGCTCTGCTGCGCCATGTTGGCGTACATGTGTACGAGCTGCTGACTGTCGCCGGCGTTGTCGGCCAGCAGGGCCGCGTCCTGGTACAACCGCCGGGCGAGCGGCTGGTCGTTGGCGTCGTACGCGAACCAGGCACTCTGCAGGCCCAGGTCGGCGGCGACGATCAGCAGCTCGCGGCCGACCGCCTCGGTGTAGTCGCTCTCGTCGAGCATCGCGCGGGCCTGGGTGAACTGCCGCAGTGCTTCGGGCAGCAGGGCGCCGCCGCCGACCAGGCCGTCCTGGGTGCGCAACTGCGCCAGGCTGGCCTGCAGGAAACGCACGTGCGCGCGGTCCACCCGGGCCGGGGGCGGCAGGACAGCGGCGACGGCGAATCCGACGGCCAGGGTATGGAACACGCGGCGGTCGATGTTCATGGGGTCGCCCTCCCGGTGCGCGACGGTGTCGTCGCTCTCCAGGATGGCATCCGGATCGCCCAGAATCAGCGGCACCAGCGCCGAGCGGGGCATCCCCACCGCGTCGGTGAATGCCAGCACCTTGCGGAGGTCGTAGATGGTGTCTCGTTTGCCCTGTTCGATCAGGCACACGATCGACTGTGACCAGCCCTCGACCAGGTTGCCCAGCTCCGTCTGGGACAGCCCCGTCGCGGTCCGGAAGATCGAGACGAACGCCGGGAGATCGACGCGGGCCAGGGCCTGGCGCATCGGCGCCGAGTCCCACAACCACGCCGGCGCGATCTGCCGCGAATCGCGGGAGGCCCGCTGGCACGGCCCGCACAGCGGGTCGGCGTTGTACCGGGACAGCACCGTCGTCCGGCACGCCACGCACACCCGCCCGCCTGCCGGACTCATGCCCCATCTCTCCCCTGATTCATCGCCCACCCGCCGAAGAATCACGACCCTATCCGGGGATCATCCTCTTCGGACCATGACGAATCCGCATCACGCCACGCTGAGCAGCGATGACAACCGACCCGCCGGTCCGCTTCCGGCCGCACGGGTGGGCTCAGGCCAGGCCGGAGCTGACCCACGATCTCGCACCCACGCTGATGTAAGACAATGTGATACAATGCGAGAGATGGTGGATGATCTATGGTGGCGTGATGCGGACGTGAAGTACATCCGGCATCGGGCCGACCGATACTCCGGCGCGACCAACATCGAGCCTGAGTGGACGCTTGAAGCCGCCGCTGATGCTCGGCGAATCGTCCGCAACCCAGACCCGAAGAGCCGCAGCGGAGCGATCAGGATCATCGGGTACTCACCCAGCGCAGGATTCGTCATCACAGTGATCGCCACCGGCGGCGCCCACGCCGGCGTGACGGCATGGAAGAGCAGCGGAGCTGACCTCAGAGACTACGAAGGGCAGGAGTAGGCGATGACCGACGAGGCCACCATTGACGCCGAGATCCGCGCCGTCCGTGAGGAATACGCCGACGAAGAGGCCGAGGCCGCCGAGATGGAGATTGCCGAGAATGCCGCCACGCTGGATGTGCCACTCTCGTTGCGCATCACCAAGGAACTAGACGGTCAGTTACGTCGGCGCGCGGCGGCCGAGCAGATCCCTACCTCAGCGCTGGTACGCCGACTCCTGAGCCAAGCGGTACATGATCGCGGCGCGCCAGTGCTCACTGTGGAGCAGGTCGAACAGATCGCCCGCCGCATAGTCGAAGAATCCGCCGTCAGCCGCTGAATACCCCATGTGAGCGCTGATGAATGAGGTCATTCGGGCCATAGCCCTCGACCAGGCGGGTCGGTGTTGTACCGGGACAGCACCGTCGTCCGGCACGCCCCGCACACCCGCCCGCCTGCCGGACTCATGCCCCATCTCTCCCCTGATTCATCGCCCGCCCGTCAAAGAATCACGACCCTATCCGGGGATCATCCTCTTCGGACCATGACAAATCCGCATCACGCCACGCTGAGCAGCGATGACAAACCACCTCACCCGCCCGGCCTGTGGATAACCCGTGAGTGGCGATGAGAGCTATAGCCAGTATGCTGATGGTTACCTACTTGCGACCTGGGCATTCTCACGCTGGTGATAATCGCATCACCCGGGACGTCGGGTACACCAGCCGTCCTGTGGTCGCGGCTCAGCGAGCCGACCGGGGGGGCAGATCGGGCAGCCCGTCGTACCCGCGCGGGTATGCGCGGCTACGGTCACGCCCGGACAGGCGCGCGGAGGGTGTCCGTTTTGCCCACTGCCGGTGATCTTGCCGGGAAATGGTGGTTGACCTGCGGTTTCGTCGGTGGCGGATCTTGGATAACCCCAGGTCGCGACCCGGTGATCACTCTCGTGCGGTAGGCGTTCAGTCAGGCCCGTTCCTGCTGGGTCGGTGCTGGTGCCGGTGACGGCCGGTACCCGCTGGTGATCGGGTGGCTACGCTGATTCAATGCACGTCGGGGGCTGAGGGATGGCCTCTCTTCAGGCCGTGGACGGAAGTGTCGGGCGGAAAAGCCGGACGAGTGGGTTAATCTGAGAGGGTGGGAGGCAGGAACACAGATGGTTTTTGCCGATGTTCTACGATCGGCGGGGATCCCCAAACTGGGAAAGTGATCGAGCCATCAGCGGTAATCGAATTGGTTCAGAGATTTCCCCGCCCACCACATAATTTTGAGTGAGTCAATGTTTAGTGGGGCTTCGCGGAAGATGTATCAGTATTAAACTGGAGGAATAGTTCTTCGGCCGTGACAAGGTGATGTTCGCCGATGGCTCTGCCTATTACTGTTAAGCCTGCTCTGTGCGGATTGCCACCTCCGGTACTGGCTGACGCATTTGTGACGACCCAGGGTGTTACATCATATTCGAAAACGTCTAGGGCTGTCTTTAGTACGCACAGATCGGTATCTATGCCACAGATCGCAACGTCGGTCCAATTGTGACGACTAGCCAGTTCTACGAATTCTGGCGTCACGGCACTATAGGTGTACTTGTCGAGAATGATTGAGTGCTTCGCATATGGAATTAATTCGTCTACTATATCAGTGTCAGGAGGAGCATAAAGCCCCCGCCAGTCCATAAGGCGCTCGAACGCCGAGCCGGGATAGTTGAAGTATCGCGAATAGACAGTCTCGCCATCCAATTTCTGCCAATGGTCAACGAGGTTGGTAATTACAGGCAAGACGTGTCGTGTTTTCTTTGTCAGGAAGCCGTTCTGTACGTCGACTATCATAAGAACTGATTTGTTGATTTGCATATATCAACCTTCTGGTCTCGTTGTAGCGTCTGTGGCCTGGTTGAGATGTTCTGTAATGCCACTTGTTCCAAGAATTGCGATGCGTAGCGGATAGACTTGGGAGCTTTCCTCAGGGCGAGGATTGGTAATGATCGACCGTAAGGCTCGCAATAGTCGCCGACCATGTTGAGGTCGTACATCGGGATCGTTGCCGCTCTCCACTTGGCTTCGTATCCAATCACAGTATGACCACGCCGCTTGAACTGTACGCTCGTACGTAAGTATCTCCCACTCAGATAATGCTCTATGCGGTGCAATTGGGAGATAGACAACTCCTGACCATGATGCAATACCGGCAGATATTCCTTCAATTCCAAAATTGGAGACATCTAAATGATCTAGCCTTCCCTGGAAAAGCGCGCGTTCCATGATCTCCGCATGAGCAAGCTCAGATGACTCTGTATGTGCTGTCCGTTGCAAAAGTATTCGAGGTGCAGACAGGATCCGTAGAGCCGTATCGAGGGTTGATTGAGTCCAAATCGAGCGAATGATCCAGTTAATAGGCATTGCGTACTGGGCTCCAGCGTTGGATTCGAGGAGAGACTCTATCGTTTCGTTTGCCCACCTCATTTGTTCGTCGTAGACACGCTTATGCCATACTGCGAAATTTGCGAGACTAGGAAATTCTACGTCCTCGACAAGGTGGAAAATCGCAACCCCGAAGGGCCAGACCCATAGGTCGGAGCCCACCTCGTTGCGGGGATGATTGAGCGTGCAGTTATAAGAGGGGATTGGATGAGTTGCTGCGGCCCCGCGCATGGCTAGCCTGTCGATAGCATGTTCCGCCAAATCGGCACCGATAAACGTCGGTATCAATTTATGGTTACGAAGCTGGAAGGTGCACGCTTCGTCGCTCTGCGTGGAGTTGTAGAGAATGCTACGTTTGCCCTCGGGAGATACTGTTCCAAATAAGGTGGCTTCGGCTTTCTTAAGGACGGTACACAGGAGATGCTTGTACATTGCGCTCGGATCACGTACATCCCCAGCCTCTATTCGCTTGATGTGGCGGGTGACGCTGTCAAGCGTTCCAATCCGAACGCCGCGCTCTCTGGCTTTCTCCCTCACCAGATATGCTAGCTTTTCATGTGAGAGTTTAAGGCCTATACGGCACTCGGCGAGCACGTTATTTGGTCGCCGAGATGAATTGCCGCCGAGCGTGCGAGTCACGAGATAATATTCCCATTCTGTCTAGTCGCTAGAAGAGCCTGCATCTGACTCAATGCGGCTGCATACCGCTCCCGGTTCAAGCCAGTCGGTTGTGACCGGCCACGTTCCCACGACCAAATGGTTTGTACCGAAACAGCAAGTTCCTGTGCAAGCTCACGCTGCTGAATACCAAGCTCCACACGTAACCGACGCCGTTCGGCAGGTACTGGCAGTACACGGCTACGGCCTACACGCTCGACCAGGTCCATGCTTCAAGTCAACTTAAAGCACTACCTCGTGTCAAGGCTCTGGCTCCCCTCAGCGGTGACATCGGTGGTGTCCCCTTGTGCCCCCGTCTGCCACCTACACAACCGACGTGTCTGTGCCGTCTCATGGTGTTGCACCGCAGGCATCCATCAACGCCGTCAGCCGCTGGTGCAGGACACGAAGGGACGGTATAGCCATCGGCGCCGTAACCGATACACGTGAGGTTTTTCCGTTGGTTGATGGTCGGACGGGTGGTGTGCATTGGGTGGCCAGTGATGCGGTGGATGCGGGGCGTCGTGGGGGTCGTTATCGGGCGGTGTGTGGGGCAGTGGTGCTGGCTGCGAGTTTGGCTGCACCGGTGGAGGCGTATTGCGGATCGTGTGTGAAGTGGGCGGTGTGGTGAGTGTGGAGGCGAGGGTGGAATGGCTCGCGCTGAACCGGGTAGGTGATGGTGTGTTGGTGCAGCGTGATGGTGGTTATTTCTATGCTGGGTTCCGGGTCGCGGGTTATCTGGCGCAGACATGTGAGGAGTTGATCGGCCGGGGGTTTCTGGTGTTGGGTCGGCCCAGTTCCGGTGGGCATCGGCGCATCACCGATACCGGGAAGGTGCGGTATGCCCTGTTGAGTGATGGGCAGCCCACCACCGGGGCCGGTGGTGGTGGGTGGTGAGTGTTCCGGATAGTCCGGCTGTGGTGCGGGCGAAACAACTCCTTGACGAACTCAAAGTGGCTGGTTTCGTGTTTCAGCGGACGGCGCCGGGTGTGGATGGTCCGCTGATGGGACGCCGGATCACCGATGAGTGGGTCGATTTCGTGTACA
>JBOHGD010000016.1:0-83526 GCA_050699955.1 Pseudonocardiaceae bacterium
CGAGCGGTCGTCACATAACGCAGAGGGGATCACCGGGGCCGCCGCCCACACCGCATCCCATCACGACACATAAAGCCTTATGTAGACCGACCATCTTCTCAATTAAATTAGTTCTGAATAAGCTTCTCGGTATTCGATGCAGTGCGCTGGCCTGTTGGAGCGCTCCAGAATGGCTTCACCGGTCTTGACTGGTAGGAAGCGCTCACCACTGACCGCGGCATATTCCGGCTCGTCTTGTGCGGATGCTCTACCTGCTCACCACCCGCATCTTCGCGTGGCTGGTGTTACTGGCGCGATCCTCTTGCGGGCGCCGAAACCTCGGTTCCGCGTCGTGAGCTGTGGTGCAGGCGACAACCACTGGGCCGGCGGCGTCCGGGAGGATGCCCCCAGTGATCGTCTCGCTGGTGTCTCTCCTGGCTCGCCGACTGGTCGAACTGCTGGTGTTCTGCCATGGGCTCAGCGTGTTGCGCCGCCAGGTCACCCGTCCGCGACCCCGCCGGGCTGACCCGACCTTTCTGCTCACTCTGGCCACGGTTCCGGTTGGCACGCGCCCGCCACCGGGTGCTCCGAAACCGTCGTGCTAAGGTCTCCAACCTGCCGTGTTGACAACTGTAACACCCCCGTCTAACGTGGGAGCTGCGTGCATCCAAAACACCCAAAGAAAGAAATCAACGACGCTCTCGACTACGCCGACCAACTGGGCTTCGTGGTCGAACAAACAGCAGCCGGCCATAAATGGGGCCGGATCACGTGTACGTGCCGAGCCATGTTCTCGGTCTGGTCGACACCCAAGAGCCCGTTCAACCACGGCCGACAGATCCGTCGCTGGACCGACCAGCACAACCACCATGCCAAGGAGGAGGGGCAATGACGGAGTGGACCTTTCGACTGACCCTGCGAGGCATCGAGCTGACCGACGACCAACTCGATGCCCTCCACGAGGCCGGCTGCGACGACGGCGCGTTCTCCACCGAACCCGACGGCACCGTGCTGGGTTTTTTCGACCGGGACGCACCCACCGAGCAGGATGCTGTGCTCTCCGCCATCGTCGACGTCGAGCAGTCCGGCATCGGCGCTCGGGTGACCCAGGTGCAGGCCGACGACGACTGGCTGACGGCCAGCGAGATCGCCGAGCGGGTCGGCCGTAGCCGGCAGAGCGTGGCGCTGCTGGCCCGAGGCCAGCGTGGTCCTGGGGGCTTCCCCGCCCCCGTCGCCCGCTGGGGCTCCTCAAACCCGCTGTGGAGCTGGGCGGAAGTCGAAACCTGGTTCGAGCGCTACGACCCTGAGGTCTTCCCGACACACCAGCCAAGGCTCTCCCCTGACTTCCTCGCCGAGGTCAATGACCGACTTGACCTGCGGGAACGTCTTCATCGCTCGCCCAACGCCCCCTGGCGGACAAAGCTGAACGAGGCACTGCCACTCGGAGCCTGAAACCCACACAAGCGCACCGCCGAAGCCACCCGCGTCCTCGGCGGTGCTGGGCTGACCCACCGACGGGCCGTGCTGGACGACCCCGTCACGGCCCGCGCGCTGGCCAACCACGGGTGGACCGTGCAGGAACTGCGCCTGATGGCCTGGAACCAGACCACGAGCCGACCTCGATCCCGCCCCGCGCTGCAGCGGGCCGAGTTGGCGGCAGTTTCTGGCTATCCAAGCCCATGGCATCCTCGCCATCGACTTCTTCTGCGTCGACACCCTGCTGTTTCACCGATGGTATGTTTTGTTCGTGGTGGAGCACGCCACCCGCCGCGTCCATCTCCTCGGCATCACCACCAACCCCAGCGGTGCCTGGGTTGCTCAGCAGGCACGGAATCTCCTGATGGGCCTCGGCGACGTACGGCTCAGTTCACCTTCTTAATCCGGGACCGCGACAGCAAGTTCACCGGCATCATCGACGCCGTGTTCACCAGCGAGGCCATCCGCATCCTGCGCACTCCGGTACGGCACCTCGGGCCAAACCTCGGGTTGCATACTGCACCTTTTCGGCATCTTGTCTCTGGCTGTCATGGCTCGATCCTCTGGCCTGGCGTGCGCTCGGGGTCCTGGTTTAGCTCCAGGCGGGCGGTGGCTTGGTCGCTGGGTCGTCGCGGAACAGTGCGGGCAGGAAGTGCACCATGAGTGTGGACCAGGTCAGGTGGGTCAGCATCGGTGCCTGGATGCCGCCGGTGGCCCGGCGTTGCAGGCCGAACAGGGTGCCCATCACGGCTGAGGCGAGGATCAGCGCCGGGTTGCGTGTCGCGGTGGTGGTAAGCGTGTACATGGTGGTGGACAGGGTGACGGGGTACTTGCCGGCGGCGGCGTAGAGGGCGCCGCGGAAGAAGACCTCCTCGGCGGCGCCGTTGGCCAGGGTGGTGAGCAGCACGAAGGGGCTCGATCCCTGGCGGGCGTACTGCAGAACCCCGCAGAGCGCCCTGTTGAGTACCGGAATGTGCCGGGCAGCGAGTGCGCACCCATAGAACACCGTGAACGCGGCCACCCCCGTGAGCACGGGGGTGATCACCGGGGGGCGCAGGGTGTGATCGCGGTCGGGCATCCGGTTCCGAGGCAGCGGGCCGGACGCTAGCCCGCCTGCGATCCAGGTCGCGGCCACACCGAGGGTCAGGCCGTAGAATTGCGGCGAGCCTGGTTTTGTCGACAACGACATGCCCAGCAGTCCCGCGCCGGCCAGGGAGACCCCGGTGACGAGCCGGCGACGACGATGGAGCACGGTGTCGGACTCGCTGCGGTGCCGGGGGATCTTGTCGACCCACGCGGAGGGCAGCGCCGCCATCAGTCGTTGCTGACGGTGACGCCAGTGCTGCCTGATGCTCGTCATGAGGTCCGTGCCGCTTTGGCCCGCTCACTGAGTGCCTGACGTACGGCGTCGTCGTAGTCCAGGGGCTGGAAGGGAATCAACCGCCGGATGCTGTCCTCGCGCACCACGACCTCGTTGGTCATCGAGTCGACCGGCGAGCGGCCGGTCTGCGCGTCGACGTCGGTGACCAGTGACAGCCAGAGCGAGGACAGGTGCGGCCAGAGCAGGGGCACGGGCACCACCAACAGGGGCCAGCCCTGGATCGCTGCGACCTGGCGCATCATGTCCCTAGGACAACACGTCCGGGCCGCCGGGTCCTGCTGGGGTAGGGAATGGGTGTTCACTCGCCGGAGGGCTGCGGGCTGCGCCGGGAGGGCGCAGGCTGGCGGGATGGGGACGGGCGCAGCGGGGTATCGCGGTGGGCATCGGTGCCTGGTGATCGGGGCGAGCGGGTATGTCGGCAGCCGGCTGGTGCCGCGGTTGCTCGACGCCGGCTACGACGTGCGGTGCCTGGCCCGTGACCCCTCGCGCCTCGATGTCGCGCCCTTCCGCGGCCAGGTCAAGGTCGTGGAGGGTGATGTGGTGTCCGGGGCCGGGCTGAGCGACGCGGTGGACGGCGTGGACGTTGTCTACTACCTGGTGCACTCGCTGTCGCGGCGCGACTTTCGCCAGGCCGACCTGAGAGCCGCCGGACTCGTCGCGCAGGCCGCCGCCGCCGGCGGCGTGGGGCGGATCGTGTATCTAGGCGGTCTTCGCCCGGTGCGCGACGAGGTGCCGTCGCGCCACCTCGCCTCCCGCGCAGAGGTGGGCGATCTCTTCCTCCGCGCGCCGGTGCCGGCTGCGGTGCTGCAGGCCGGAGTGATCACCGGGTCGGGATCGACCAGCTTCGAGATGGTGCGTTACCTCACCGACCGGCTGCCCCTGATGATCACACCTCGGTGGGTGCGCAGCCGTACCCAGCCGATCGCCATCGCCGACGTCCTGCACTACCTGCTCGGGTGCGCGCAGTTACCCCGCGAGATGAACCGGACCTTCGACATCGGTGGCCCCGATGTGCTGACCTACATGGACCTGATGCAGCGCTACGCGCGTATCGCCGGGCTGCCGGTCCGGCTCGCGCTCCCGGTGCCGATCCTCACGCCCTGGCTGTCCTCCTGGTGGGTCGCACTGATCACCCCGGTGTCCCGCGCGCTGGCCGAACCGCTCATCGAGTCCCTGTCGCACGACCTCACCTGCCGCGAACACGACATCGCGGCGCACGTGCCCGACCCGCCGGGTGGCCTGCTCGACTACGAGCAGTCCGTGCGCCGCGCCCTGACCGAGGGACCGGCGCAGCGAACCCGTGCCCGTGACGATCCGGCGAGCACCCAGCCGACCGACCTCCCGGGCACGGGCGGCCCGGTGTTCACCGCGCAGCGGACCGTGCTGACGCCCGCATCACCCGCAACGCTGTGGCAGGTGATCGAGAGCCTCGGTGACCGGCAGGGCTGGCACACGGTGCCCTTCGCCTGGCAGGCGCGAGGCTGGATCGACCAGCTACTCGGCGGTGTCGGCGCCCACCATGGCCGACGTGACCCCCACCACCTCCGCGCCGGGGAGGTGCTCGACTGGTGGCGGGTCGAGGAGATCGAGCACGGCCAGCGGCTGCTGCTCCGGGCCGAACTGCGGATGCCGGGAACGGCCTGGCTGGAATGCAGCGTCGGCACCCGGCCGGGCGGGGGCAGCGAGTACCACCAGAACGTGACGTTCCTACCGGCCGGTCTGGCGGGCCACCTCTACTGGTGGGCCCAGCGCCCGCTGCTCAACCTGGTCTTCGGCGTGATGGCCCGCGGTATCGTGCACGCCGCCGAACGCGCCTCGTCAGCGCCGCGCCTGCGGCCCGCCTAAGAACCCGCCGGAAAAAGGCCGCCGCGAAGTACCCCGCAGGGTCGTTCGGGGAGTTCGGTGTCGCACGCAACGGGCCATCGCCGCCGGCGACCCGGCTCCGGGTGATCCGTGCCGTCGGAGACCGCGCTGTCCGCTACCACTCCGAACTCGCCCCGCTGGTGCTCGGGGCGGCCACCAGGCTGGAAACCGCGTGCCTGCACACCCGGTTTCCCGAGTGGGCGCCCCTCATCGACCCGCTCGTCCTCACCGTGTCGCCTGCGCTGGGGTGAGTACTGTCATCGACAAGTACGGCGAACCCAGCGACCACGCACCGACCGCCGCGGATCACGCCGACTCCCTCGCCCACCACGGGCGCACCGTGGCCGTCACCCTGCGCTCTGTCCTCAGCGCATCTTCGCCGCGGCCTTCTCCTGGTCCACGGCACCAGGATGGTCAAGGTTTTCGCTGCTCAAAAGTGGCGCATCGCAGGAACGCCGGCTCGTGGCATGCGCTCGCTCATCGACAGAAGAGTGTGCTCGGGTCGCCAACGATGATCATAGCGGCGAGCTGCCCTGCCCAGGCCCTGGGCGAACCGTCAAGCAGGTGCTGAAACCACAGCGTCAAGTATCACCGGAAGCCAGACCACGAGTAGAGGAGTACATCGTGCCGGCCACCCCGCAGGAGATCTTCAGGCGCTATCTCAATGCCGGAGCGCTGATGCGCGACGCCGACGCGCTCGCCGAGCTCTTCGCCGCGGACGGCGTGTTCGAGGCACCGCTCGTCCCGCCCGGCCACGTCTTCCCCGCTCGCCTGGCTGGCCGGGAGGCGATTCGCGCCGCAATGGCCACGTACTACCAGCGATCGGCCAGCGCGCCGGGCCCGGTCGCCGCAGGCACGGTCGACCCGGCAAAGTCCGGCTACGTGCTGCACCACACCGCCGACCCCGACGTGTTCATCGCCGAGATCGACGCCGTCTTCTACGTGGCCGACCAGACCGTGACCATGTCGCTGGTGCAGATCTTCCGCCTGCGCGAGGGGAAGATCGCGCTGCTGCGCGACTACTTCGCGCCGGACACGGTGGCCTGACACTCAGCCGAAGTCGGCTGCGTGGTCGGCCGCCCACCCTGGGCAAGGTCTGCGCCGACCGGCCGGTGAAGGTCGTACAGGAGAACCTCGGGCACTCCAGCATCGGACTCACGGCCGACACCTACACCTCGGTCTCCCCGCAGCTGGCCGTCGAGGCAGCCAAAGCCGCCGCGACGATCGTGCCGCGCCGCGCCGTGGCCGATCCGGGTGTGAGCACACACCCCGGCCAGAGAATCCGCTGGAGCGGATAATCGCTGGTCAGGTGGTGGGGCGGGGGGACTCGAACCCACGCCCTGACAGATCTGAGATCAGTTGATCTACCAGGGTTGGTTGGGGTGCCGCGGTGTTGTGTTTCAGCTGGTCATCAGCCAGATTCAAGGTCTGCGCCGTTAGGCCATGACCGTGACGATCAGCCATAAGCGTGGGGTAAAACGTGGGCGTGATCTCTCTAGTTGATCCTTCGCTGGTGGTCCTGACAGACGCAATTCAGCGATCTTCACCGAGACCCCTCCCCCGCGCGTGATCAACCTCGCCGACCACCAGGTGCGTCGTAGACCGATCCTCGGCGGGCTCACCAGCGAGTACCAGCTCGCAGCAGAAACCCTCCCGGGCACCGGTAAACCTGCAGGTCAACGCCAGAATTCACTCTTCGAGCCCCACACCCTCTGCCGCTTTACCCGACACCGACGGCTCAGCACGGTGGCACACAGAGACCCACCGCCCATGATCGAATAGCCAGCGCACGGCCACTGACCAGCACCACTGGATGTAAAACCGCTGCTGAGCTGCGGTTTGTGGGGCGGGTGGGACTCGAACCCACGCCCTGACGGATTATGAGTCCGCTGCTCTGACCTGCTGAGCTACCGCCCCGGATGCTCGGAAGGCTATCGGATGCGACATCCGACCGATCTAGGATCCCCACCCGCAGCAACACAGATCGCTCATCGACACCGGTGGACACCGCGGTCGTCAGGCCGCACGATCGGCTGGGTCGCGAAACAGGAAAAAGGAGGTCCGAGCGGTGCGGGTGCTGCGTACCCCGGAGGGACGTTTCGCGAACCTGCCGGACTTCCCCTACCACCCCCGGTACGCCGACGTCAGCGACTCCGACGGCGGAACGCTGCGGATGGCCTACATCATCGCCGGGCCGGCCGACGGCCCGCCGGTGGTGTTGCTGCATGGCGAGCCGAGCTGGTCCTACCTGTACCGGACGATGATCCCGGCGCTGGCCGGGGCGGGCCTGCGAGTGATCGCGCCGGACCTGGTCGGATTCGGCCGCTCCGACAAGCCGGCCGCCCTGGCCGACCACAGCTACGCCCGGCACGTCGGCTGGACGGCCGAGTTGCTGCTCGAGCATCTCGCGCTGCGCGGGATGACCCTGCTCGGGCAGGACTGGGGCGGCCTGATCGGCTTGCGCATCGTCGCCGAGCATCCGGATGCGGTCGCGCGGGTAGTGGCCGCGAACACCGGTCTGCCCACCGGGGACACCGACATGCCGCCGGTGTGGTGGCAGTTCCGGCGGGCGGTGCAGCGCGCGCCACAACTCGACATCGGGCGGCTGGTGGCCGCCGGATGCGCACGGGGACTGCCGGCCACCGTCCGGGCCGGCTACGACGCACCATTCCCCGACGAGTCCTTCAAAGCGGGTCCGCGGGCGATGCCGCTGCTGGTGCCCACCGCACCGGACGATCCGGCTGCCGATGCCAACCGGGCCGCGTGGGCGCGGCTGGGCCAGTGGGAACGCCCTTTCCTGGTGGCCTTCGGCGACTCCGACCCGATCACCGGGCCGATGGGACCGATTCTCGCCCGGCACGTGCCGGGCGCGCAGCACGTCGAACATCCGGTACTCACCGGCGCCGGGCACTTCCTGCAGGAAGACGCCGGGCCGGAACTCGCCGAGCACGTGATCGCGTTCGTCCGGGCCTGACCGATCTCTGCCGGTGACCGATGACCCACTGGTGAGGGTCACAGCAGCTGGTGATGAGCTGATGGCGTCGGCGTCGCTGTCCTGGTGTCGTCCTGACTCAGCACCGAGGTGCCTGCGTCACCGCGTTGAGCTGGGCTCCCCCAGTTGGACTTGAACCAACAACCCTGCGATTCAAGATCGAACGCACCCATAGTTGAGGGACACTGCTCGGCACTACTCGCTAGCTGCCGTGTTAGCAGGTGCAAACGCGCAGCGATGCCTGCCAGTTGTCACCGGTGCCCAGCAGAACCTGGGGATAAGGTGGGGTGCCGATCTTGACGGCTGAGAGTCCCTGTAACCTGATTACGTGGCAAGACGTCGGCTGCGTGGATGGCGTGGCTACAGAGGAGTAACGGTTGCTGTCCTGGCCACGGCATGTGCTGGTATTGCGGGATTTCACGAGGCTCCCAACGTTGTGCAAACCATCTCACTATTCACAGCTGCAGTTCTTGCTGGCACGGCGTCGCTCACCTCGACAGCGTCCGCAACATTTTTAAAAAAATAATCTCGTGAGTGGCGATGTAACCCTAGGCGGACAGGTATTTGGTACCCTACTGCCCAACTCCCCCTTGTCTCTATCTTGAAGCGGGTGGCCTTCGTGCCATCCCGTCGGCCTGGCGTAGCCCAACCGCGCCGGGTCAAGGGGGCACCGGTTGCCGGTCGGGAGATACCTCGGGTCGGCCCCCTTGACGCGGTGTGGTAGCCCTTCGGGAGGTCGTCGGGATGGCACGAAGACCGCACGCGGACCGCAGCGCTGCTCCGGTCGGGCTATCCCGGAGACCTGCCCAAGCGGCGAGCGTCGCATCTCTCTTGTGATCTGTCATCCCCGATACCGCCTGGCCTCCGTCTGGCCGCTGGCGGGTCGCGGGTGCCGGAGGCGGGTCCCGCGACCCTTGCCAGGCGGCCGAGGGCGCAGTGGCCGGGCGGCCCCGCAGGGGCCGCTCTTGATCCCATAGAGGCAAATTCGGCAGTAGAAGCGTGTGATCTGTGTCCTGTCTCGGTAGATGTTTTGCAGTTGGATCTGGCCTGCTTGACAGTGGTCGTGATCGACGTTCCGGTTGTTCACTCTTTTGTTTCGACCTCGGACGCTGGGAGATCAGCCTGCGAGATGGGCGGTCGCGTGAGTGTCCCAGTGGTAGGTGTGGTTGATGCGCGTCAATGCGATGCAGGATGCGGACGTGAGAATGAGCTGCGCGGGGTCGGTACTGAGCGCGGCTATGGCGTCGGCTGCTGGTAATGGCTCCGCGTTCTTGTTGGCGTAGGCGATGCTGAGGTGGGGTTGGTAGCCGGTGGCGGGTTCTGGGATGTGGTCGGTTCCCCAGACGTCGGCGATGGCGTTTCGGATGTGGGATCGGATTGTGTGGACCGGTTGGGCTGGGTGTGGGTGGAGGGCGATGGCTTCGGGCCGGATGGTGGCGTGGTGGAAGGTCAGGGTCGGTGCGGGGATCTCGGCGAGTCGGCGGCGGGTGGCCTCGATGATGGCGTTCCGGTCGGTGTCGGAGACCTGGTCGGTGAAGCCGATTCCTTGCATGGTGATGTGGAGCCAGGGGATGGGTACGGGGTCGAGGCCGGGCACGTCGGCCAGCGTGTCTTGGTATTCGGTGACCAGGCGGTGCAGGTCGTACTGGCGTTCGAAGGTGAGGTGCCAGGTGTAGAAGGGTCGGCCGGGGCGGTGTCCAGGTCGCCAGTACCAGTGGTTGCGGAGCTGGGTGGCGTGCTCGGTGTGGGGGTCGAGCATCGGGGTTAGACCTCGCTGGTGGCGGTGGGTTCTTCGGGGTGTTGTTCGATGGGGTAGTCGTCGATGAGGATGACGCGGTCGGCGGGCCAGATGGATTCGGAGACTTCCAGGACGTCGCCGTTGTCGTCGCGGGCGATGTGGACGACGTGCATGACGGGGGCGCCGGTGGGTAGTTCGAGGATGCCGCTTTCCTCGGCGGTGGGCATGCGGGCTATCCATTGGTCGCGGGCGCGGGTGTATCGCCGACCGGTGAGTTCCTCGACGCACAGGAACAGTGCTTTGGGTACGACGGTGGGTTCTTCGAGGTAGGTGCCTGCGGCGATGTCGAGGGGGAGGTAGCTGGCGCCGATTTCCTCGGGCTGGTTGGTGTCCTTGTCGTGCAGGTGTCGGCGGCGGATGACGACTTCGGTGCCGGGGTCGATGCCTATGACTTCGGAGATGTGGGTGGGGGCGGGGCCGCGTCCGGCGAAGACGATGTGGTGGCGGAAGTGGTGGCTGAGTAGTTTCTGGTGTCCGCGGGCGCTGCCGTAGCGGGCGCGGGAGCGGCGTTGGAGTCGGCGTTGTTCCTTGACGAAGGTGCCGATGCCGTGGCGGGACTCGATGAGTCCTTCGGCGCGGAGCACGCCGAGGGCTTGGCGGATGGTGGGCAGGCTCATCCGGAACCGCTCGACCAGTGTGGTCTCGGCGGGGAGTCGTTGTCCGGGGGCGAGTTCGCCGTCTCGGATCTCGCGTCGCAGTGCGTCGGCGATGCGGTGGTATTTGGGTGCGCGTGCGCTCAGACCGTTGGTCATGGTGCGCACCTCCTGGGGTTCGGTGGGGCAGCGTGGTCGCTGCGGTGACACGCCGAAACTTTAACTCCTCATGAGGACTTGACGACAGTCGGTCTCTGTCTGTAGCTTGACGCACATCAGCAAGTCATCATGAGGAGTTGATGACAGGATGACAGGAGGAGGTGTGGGGATGCCAGTGATTCCGTCGCGGTTCCCGGTGCGGTTCGGGGACGTGTTCCCGGTGGGCTGCTTCGTCTTGGGGATCGAGCCAACGATGGAGTTCAACGAAGACTCCAAGGCGCCACGACGCCAAGAACGGGACAAGGAGACCAACCTGCTGCTCTGGACCGTCCGCGCGCTGGACGCCAACGAGGACGTGGCCCGGTTCGGCGCCGAGTTCAAGGTCAAGGTCGCGGCCAGTGTCCAACCGGTGCCCCCGGCCAAGACCAACGGCTTCCCGTACCCGGCGGTGGAGTTCGAGGGCCTGACCATCACACCGTATGCCGGGCGCAACGGCCGCGTCGCCTACAGCTTCCGGGCCACTGGCCTGCGTGCCCCGACCGTGGGGCGCTCCGGCAAGGCCGGGGAGTCCGGCGAGCCGGTGTCGAAGTCCGCTGCGGCGTGACCGGGCGTCGGGATGCCCAGGGCGCGTACTCGTGGACTCACCGAGATCAATGTTCAGGTCACCGTGCATAAAGGTGGCGCGATGAGCCTCGGCGATAACGGTCCGTGGCCCGAACGCAGCGCCGCAACGTTCGTGTTCGGCGGTGACGGCGGAGCGGCCCGAGTGTCCGTCCGGGTCGTCGCCTCCGAACTCGACCGGCTCGCCGAGCTGGTCGCCATGGCACAAGCACGCACGACACAAGAGGAGGGGTGAGCGATGACCGCAGCCAAGAACGTGAAAGGGGCCGTAGCGCCCGGGAAGCCGAGGACGTTGATTCAGGCTCATGAGGCGTTGGTGCGGATTCGCCCGAAGGGGGATGCGTCTCCTGAGCAGTGGCGTGTGTTTTATGAGCGGTCGGTGGCGTTGTATTTGGAGATCGCCGAGATTGATCGGGGTCACCATCACGAGGCCCTGTACTGGGCGGAACGAGAACAGCTCAAAGTCAACGAGATCGTGGTCCCGACCCGCGCGGAGGAACCCCAGTAGCGGACCTCTACCGGACGGAGAAAAGGGGGTGATGGTCATGGGGTTGGGCCGGGGTTGGGCTCGGCTGGTGGCGCGGCGGCGGGAGTTGAAGCGGTCACGGCGTCGGTATCGGCGGTTGCGGGGGCGTCGGGTCCGGGTGAGTTGGCAGACCTGCCGCCTGTGCGGGAGCGGATCATTCATACCAGCCGGTAGTGACCGGGTCTGCGGAGGCTGCCTGAGCCTGCAATAACCCACCACACACACAACCCACACAAGAAAGGAAAAAGCGCACCGGGGGTGGTGCGGCGATGCCGCATGCCCTTATCACACGCATTGTCGACGTAGGCGCAGAAGCGGATTCCAACGGCTACCAACCTTTGTCCGCTTCTGCGCTGTCCACACCAGATACCGGAGTGAACAGTGAGAAGCATAGAACGCGCCACCACCACAACACCAGACCGGGGCACCTTTCGAGTGAGACGCCCCCTGTGTCACCGATTCGCCCGCCTACTCCCGAGTGACAGCGCTTGTGCGTCGTGCGCGGGCAGGCTGGCGCTGGTCTTCCCCCACAGCGGGGGTGGTCGGTGATGCGCCGATACACAGACTCGGGATGGGTCGACCCGGCGCCGCTGGAGGTGGAGCGGCCCCGGCTGCCGTGGTGGACCCTGCTGCCCCGCAAACTCCTGCTCGTCGCCTCCCCGATCATTGCCCTGGCGGTCCTGGTCGCGGTGGGAGTGTTCACCGCTCGGCGGGTGTGGCGGTACCCGCTGTTCCTCCTCGGCGGCGCGACCCTGGCGGTTCTCGGGGTCGGCTACTGCTCGTGGTGGGTACCGGTCGAGGTGCTCGCCGGGCTCGGGGTCGGCTGTGGGGTGTGGGCTTGGCGGCACCCCGCCTTGTTCGCCCGGACGGTGGGGCGTCAGGTGCGTTCGGAGTGGCGCCGCGCGGTGGTCTACGCCTTTCGGTGGCGGCGCGTGATGCTGTTCTCGGAGTTGACCAAACGGACCGGGCGCAGTCTGGGCCGGGTGCACTACCCGAAGATTCGTCGGGTCCGGGCTGATGGGTGGCGGGATCGGGTCTCGGTGCGGCTGCTGCACGGCCAGTCGGCGGGCACCTACACCACCCACGCGGACGAGTTGGCGCATTCCTTTGGTGCCCGTTCGTGTCGGGTCCGGGTGGATAAGCCGCGCCGGATCTGGCTGGATCTGATCCACACCGACCCCCTCGCCGTCCCGATCACGCTCCCGGCGCTGGCCGATCCCGCCACGGTGGTGGACCTGGCCCGGGTGATCGTCGGGCGCACCGAGACCGGTCGATCCTGGGTGCTGCGGCTGCTGGATCGTCACATTCTCGTGGCTGGGGTCAGTGATGCGGGTAAGTCCTCGGTGGTCTGGGCGGTACTGCGGGCCCTGGCTCCGCTCATCCGCCGGGGTGTGGTGCAGGTCTTCGGGATTGATCCCAAGGGTGGGATGGAGCTGGGCCGCGCACCCCGGCTGTTCCAGCGGCTGGTGTGCACCAACGGTGCTGAGGCCGTCGCACTACTCGAACACGTCGCCACGCTGACCCGGCAGCGTGCCGAGTCGCTGCGGGCGCAGGGCACCCGGAAGTGGTCCCCGGAATCGGGGCAGCCGTTCGTGGTGCTGGTCATCGACGAGCTGGCCGACGTCATCGCCTACCAACCCGACCACTCGCTGCGTAAACGCGCGAACGCCGCGCTGCAGTCCATCGTGTCCCAGGGGCGGGCGCCGGGGGTCTGCGTGCTGGGGCAGCTTCAGGATCCGCGTAAGCAGGTGATCGAGTTCCGGCACCTGTTCCCGACCCGGGTGGCGATGCGCCTGGACGAACCCGAGCAGGTCGACATGGTCCTCGGTGATGGCGTCCGCGACCGGGGCGCGGCGGCGCATGAGATCGAGGACACCACCCCCGGTGTGGCCTGGGTCAAGCTCGACGGCCGCCGCGAACCTCAGCGCGCCCGGGCGTTTCACACTACCGACCCCGACCTCGACGACCTGACCACCTACCTCAGCGCCGGACACCACGACGCCCCCACCCTGCTGTCCACCAGGCCAGCACTGACCACCACCACACGCATCACTAGAGGAGGGGCCTGATGAGCACTGCGACCGATCTGCTCGACGCGATCCGCACCCACCTCGCCACCTTCGAACTACCCGCCGAACTGGCGTCGGTGACCGTGACCGCCTACAGGCCCACCCCACAGATCAGCGTCCAACTCGCCCACCCAGACGCCCCCGAAATCGCCACCGCACTACTGGCCTGGGCCGACACCCTCACCGGGGTCACCGCCCACGCCTGGCGAGTCCCAGACGGCCACCAGGTGCACCTTTCGGTCACCGGCCGGTTGCCCGACGGTCTGGCAGTCCAGGTCTACGGCGGCCTGCCGTACACCCCCCACAGCCCCGGTAGCGACCTCGATCCTGCCACTACGACACCTGTCCTGCTCACCGCGCTACGTCACCTCGCGGACATCGGGGAGGTGCCCGCCTGATGAGCACCACCCAACCCGGCACCGAGCCCAGCACCGAACCCGGCAGGGTGGACCCGGAACGGATGACCCGCGCACAACGATCAGCGCTGCCGGTCAGCACCGAGATCGCCCAAGCAGTCGCCGAGCAACACGGGGTGTGCATCCGACCACTGGCGATGCGCCGGATCGACCGAACCACCGGCCGGGTTGACGTCGTCCCGGTGCCGTGCGGGTCCACACGGGCGGACCAGTGCGGCCCGTGTGCGGACAAGGCCCGGCGGTTACGGATGGTCCAGTGCCGCCAAGGCTGGCACCTCGAGCACGAGCCAATCATCGAACGGACCAAGCCCAGCGCGGAACACAAGGAACTGATGGCCGCACGGGCCGATCTGTTCGCCGCCTACACCGACTGCCGCGCGGCTGGTGACGAGGTGGCGTGTGAACAGATCGCCGACGCTGTCGCCGAACTCGACACCGCACTACGCGAGCTCGGGATACGCGGTCGGCTCACCCCACTGGACCCCCCACCGAAACCGAGGAAGCGCTCGACCCGGCGTCGGCAGGACGCTCCTGATCTGCCCCGCCGGCCGATCGAGAAACGCACCCTCGGGCGGGTCTTCGCCGGCCGCTACCGCCCGTCGACCTTCCTCACCCTCACGCTGGACTCCTACGGGCGGGTCGACCAGCACGGGGCGGCGGTGGACCCGGGCGGGTATGACTATCGGCGGGCGGCGCGCGACGCCATCCACTTTCCCGCACTGGTGGATCGGTTCTGGCAGAACACCCGGCGTTGTGTGGGCTGGGAGGTGCAGTACTTCGGCACCGTCGAACCCCAGAAACGCGGCGCCCCCCACTTCCACGCCGCGATCCGGGGCGCCATCCCCCGCGCGGAGCTGCGCCAGATCGTCGCCGCCACGTATCACCAGGTGTGGTGGCCCCCGCACGATGACCTGGTCTACGGCGGGGACCGGATGCCGGTCTGGGACATGCAGGCCAGGGCGTTCGTGGACCCGGACACCCGGGCGCCGTTGCCGGGCTTCGACCAGGCGTGTGAGGGGCTGAGCGAACCGGCGCATGTGGTGCGGTTCGGGGCGCAGGTGCACGTCAAGGGCATCCTCGGTGGCACCGAAGAAGCCGGACGCCACATCGGGTATTTAACTAAGTATCTAACCAAGAGCGTGGGTCAGGCGGCCGGGCTCGACGAGCACGCCACCGATGCCCAGCGCGACCACGCCCACCGGCTGCACGCCGAGTTGCGGGTCACGCCGTGCTCGCCGCGCTGCGCGGTGTGGCTGCTCTACGGCATTCAACCCAAAGGCGCCCGACGTTCGATGACCCCCGGGGTGTGTAAGGGCAAGGCGCACAAGCCTGAGCATCTCGGTATCGGCGGTCGCCGGGTCCTGGTTTCCCGGAAGTGGTCGAACAAGACCCTGGACGACCACCGCGCCGAACGGGCCGCGTTCGTTCGGCAACTCCTCACCGAGGCCGGTATCCAGCCCGCGCACGGCCCCGAGGACGGACCGTACCTGTGGGAACGCACCGCACCCACCGACCCCGACGTCCCACCCCGACCCGTCCTACTCCTACACGCCGTCGCCGAACGACAACGCTGGAAAGCCGAATACACCGCCGCACAACTCACCACCGATAGCGACCCACCCGGCAACCATTCGGCAACCAGCGATCAAGCCGCGTGAGAGGGGTACGAAGATGTTGACGACAGCTCGGTTATGGGGAGTTGGGGACGTCGGGGAATACCTGGGCGTCCCGATCAAGACGCTGTACCAGTGGCGGCAGCAGAACTACGGTCCGAGAGGTCGTCGAGTCGGCCGTTACCTGCGTTATGACCCGCGCGAGGTTATGGAGTGGTTCAGCCAGCTTGGAAGCCGGGAGTAAGGGCGTGGGCAGACCACCGTTGCCGGTGGGCACCGCTGGGGAGGTCCGGGTCTATCCAGTCCGTGACGGGTTCCGCGCCCGGTGCCTGGTGCGGGATTACGACGGCAAAATCCGCGAGCTCGAACGGTCCGGTCCGTCTGCGGCCAAGGCAAAAGCCCGGTTGCGGGAGGCGATCCGGGATCGTCACCGGGTCGACGCGGACGCCGAGATTACCAGCGAGACCAAACTCGCCGAGGTCGTCCGGATCTGGCTGGTGGACCTGCGAGCCGAGGTCGCGGCTGGGGAGAAGTCACCGGGTACCGAGCAGTTGTACGAGGCTACCGCTGGGTGGATCACTGCCGGTCTTGGGGAGCTGCGGTTGAGAGAGCTGACGGTGGGTCGTGCCGATCGTTTCATTTCAGTGACGGCTGCTCACCACGGCTCCGGGGCCGCGAAGCGTGCTAAGACGGTGCTTAATGGTGTGCTGGGCTTGGCGGCTCGGCATGATGCGATCCGCGCCAACCCGATACGGGACACGGCTCGGATCAAACACGGCGAGAAGAAGAGCGCGGTAGCCCTCGATTTGGCGCAGGTCTACGACGTGCGGGTAAAGCTTGCGGCTGACCAGAAGGCCCGGGATTGGGACCTGCTCGACTTCGTGGATATGATGCTGGCTACCGGCAAGCGGATCGGCGAGAATTCCGCGATCACCTGGGATGCGCTCGATCTGACGGCGGGCACTGTGGAGATCCGGGGCACCGTCGTCCGGATCAAGGGCCAGGGTCTGCGGATCAAGCTCAAGCCGAAGAGCAAGGCCGGTCATCGGACCTTGCGGCTACCGTCCTGGGCGGTGGACATGCTGTGTCGACGCCGGACCGAAGCGGAGCCGAACGAGTGGGATGTGGTGTTCACGTCGCCAACCGGGCTACTTCGGGATCCGAGTAACACCCAGGCCGACCTGCGTGACGTGTTCGGGCGCATCGGCTATCCGTGGGTGACATCGCACGTCTTCCGGAAAACGGCTGCCACACTGCTCGACGAGGCCGGGGTGAGCGCCCGGAAGATCGCCGATCAGCTCGGGCACTCGCAGGTGTCGCTCACGCAGGATTTCTACATGGGTCGCAAGATGGCTTCAGAGGACGCGGCCCGTGTCCTGGAGATCATCGGCCGCCCTGACGCGACAGCTCCGATGGTTGGGAGGACGAGGGACAGCGGTGAGTGAGTCGGATCGCGAACCTGGGGGTTTTCTGGGGGTGGATCTTGACAGTGTTCCCGGCGCGATCGCTCCACCTGCGGTGACGCTCCCCCAGTTGGACTTGAACCAACAACCCTGCGATTAACAGTCGCATGCTCTGCCAATTGAGCTATGGGGGAAGGTGCGAGTTGCCCGGACCGTCTACCGGACCGGCTGGTCACCACCCTAGCGCACCGAGGCCAACCGCTTCGCCACGGCCCCGCCCCGCCAAGCTCGGGCAGGATGGGTATCAGGGGAGCCGAGACGAGGAGGACGAGCATGTGGGGCTTTCTACTGGGTGGGACGATCGGCTACGTGCTCAGTTCCCGGGCCGGCCGCGAACGCTATGAGCAGCTCGAACGCACCGGACGCCAGGTCATCGAGCACCCGGCGGTGCAGAACGCGGCCGGGATGGCCAAGGCCAAGGTCACCGAGCTGACAGGTGGGCGCGTCGGCGGCGCACACCGCGACGACCGGGCACAGCCGCACAGCGCATCCTGAGGCCGTGACGCAGGCCGCGCGGCGAGCCAAACCGGGCCGACAGGCAGCGACACCGCAGCGAGGCTAGCCGACCTGAGCGACGGCGAAGATCCGGCGGAACGGGAACCAGGTGACGCCGTCGGCACCAGCGGGATAGACCGTCCGCAGGCGTGCCGCGAGCTCAGCGCGAAAGGCGGCCCATTCCGGCTCCGAGAGAGCTTGCCGGATCGGTCGCAGCGCGGTCCCGGTGATCCAGTCGAGCACCGGGTCCTCGCCCTTCAGCCGGTGCAGATAGGTCGTCTCCCACACGTCCACCTCTGCCGCGCGGTCCGCGAGCAGCGCCGCATACCCGGCTGGTTCCAGCACCGCATCCGGTGCCCGCAGGTCCAGCCGCTGGTGCCACTGGGGCTCGGCGGCCAGCCTGCGCACCTCCGCATGCGAAGGTGCCGCGAAGTTGCCGGGTACCTGCACCGCGAGCCAGGCGTCCGAGGGCAGCTCGGCCAGCCAGCGGCGCAGCAACGCATGGTGTCCCGGCACCCACTGCAGCACGGCGTTGCAGACCACGACGTCGACGTCCGGCCCGGGCGACCAGGACCGGACGTCCCCGAGCTCGGCAGGTACCCCCCGCTCGCGGGCAGCGGCGACCATCTCGGTGGAGCTGTCCCATGCCTCCAGCGCAGCGTTCGGCCAGCGCCGGACCAACAACGGCGTGAGCGTCCCCGGGCCGCACCCGAGGTCCGCCACCCGCCGCGGATCGTGCGCCCGCACCCTCGCGAGCAGGTCGTGGAAGGGCCGCGCCCGCTGATCGCCGAACTCGAGGTAGGTCTCGGGATCCCACACAGCGCCGCGCCCTCCTCGACGTCAACGGCGCCGACGCTAGCCGGGTGGCTCCAACGGCGGCAAGCGGGCCGCGACGAGGCCGGCCACCCGCTGCACCTCATCCGGCGAGGCGTCCGGATCGGCCCGCACCTGCAGCACGAAACCGTCCCGGCCGGGGATGCGGCGCTGCACGAACCACGCCCCGCCGCCCGGCAGCTCGACATGCTCGCTGGTGCGAATCGACTCGCTCACCCGCCTGCGCACCTCCGACGGAACCCGGCCGGGCTCGGTGAGGACGAACCGGCGCGGCGACAGGTCGCTGAGCAGCACGGCCGCATCCGCGGTCCCGATGCTGACGGCCTCGGTGAGCAGCAGCGAACTGCGGTCCCACACCGCCTTGCTGATCAGGTGCCACCCGACGCGGCGGGCCACCACGCCCTCCGGCACCCACACCCCCAGCTGGGTCAGCACAAGGTGGCCACCCTCGGCCAGCTCGGCCACGGCGACCACCCCCTCGCCCGGCTCCAGGGTCCCGGCGAATCCAGGGGGCAGCGCGGCGGAGATCCGAAGCACCCGTTCCCACACCCTCACTCGTGCACCCCCAATGCCTGCTCCCGCAGCGCCCGGTAGTACTGCTCCAGCGCCACCAGGTCGCCGAAGAGCTGGTGATAGGAGTCGGCATCCTCCAGTGGCGAGATCCGCTGCAGCCGCGACTTGATCTCGGCGACCTGCCGTCCGACGACGCTGGCCTGCAGGCTGGCGAGCAGGCTGGCGACGTAGCGCGCGTCGTCCTGCTCGCCGCCACCCGCGCGCAATGTCTCCACCGCGAGCTCGGTCAGCAGCGACCGTTGCGGCGCGCAGTGCCCGGCGATCGCATCGACCCACCCGGCACCGGAGAGCCCCGCGCCGGTACCACCCGCCGCCAGCACCGCCCGGTGCACCTCGGCGTAGGCCGGGTGGGTGAACGCCTCGGCGGGCAGCCCGTCGTACACCGGGCCGGTCATCGCGGGCTCCTGCAGCACCGCCTTGAGCACCTCCCGCTGCGCGCGCAGCCGCGGGTCGTCGGGCGGCGGACGTTCCGTTGACTCCGGTGCTGCCGGCTGCGGGCCCGCGCCGTTACCCGCCCGCCGGCCGCGCCGTTGCGGGGCAGGCGAACCGGCCGTCTCCCGGACCCGGCGCAGCACCGTGGCCGTGTCCTCCCAGCCCACCCAGCCGGCCAGCTGCCGGGCGTACTCGTCGCGCAGGGACACATCCTTGATCCGGGCGACCAGCGGGACGGTGCGCCGCAGCGCCTCCACCCGGCCCTCCGCGGTGTCCAGGTCGTGCTCGGCCAGCAGGGTGCGCACCGCGAAGGTGAACAGCGGCTGGCGGCGGGCCGTCAGATCCCGCACCGCGGCATCGCCCTTGGCCTGCCGCAGCTCGCAGGGGTCCATCCCGTCCGGAGCGACGGCGATGAAGGTCTGCGCGGCGAAGCGCTGCTCGTCGTCGAACGCCTTCAGCGCCGCCTTCTGCCCGGCCTCGTCGCCGTCGAAGGTGAAGATCACCTCGCCGCGGAAGGCGTCGTCGTCCATGAGCAGCCGGCGTAGCACCGAGATGTGCTCGGCACCGAAGGCCGTGCCACACGACGCCACCGCGGTGGGCACCCCGGACAGGTGCATCGCCATCACGTCGGTATAGCCCTCGACGACGACCACCTGATGCCGCCGGGCGATCTCCCGCTTGGCCAGGTCGAGTCCGAAGAGCACCTGCGACTTGCGGTACAGCGGCGTCTCGGAGGTGTTGATGTACTTCGCCTCGTTGCGGTCGTCGTCGAACAGCCGCCGCGCGCCGAAGCCCACTACCTCCCCGCCCAGATCCCGGATCGGCCACAGCAGCCTGCGGTGGAACCGGTCCATCGGCCCCCGCTGGCCCTCCCGGGACACCCCCGCCTTGATCAGCTCCTCGATGGTGAAGCCACGGCCGAGCAGGTGCTTGGTGAGCTGCTCCCAGCCGGAGGGAGCGAACCCGCAGCCGAATCTGCCTGCGGTCTGCTCGTCGAAGCCGCGCTGCGCGAGGAACTCCCGCGCCACCCGTGCCTCCGATGAGCTCAGCTGCTCGGCGTAGAACTCCTGCGCCAGCTTGTTCACCTCGACCAGCCGGGAGCGGGTGCCCCGGTCGCGCTGCACCGAGGTGCCGCCGCCGGTGTAGGTCAGCTGGATCCCCACCCGGTCGGCGAGATGCTCCACCGCCTCGACGAACCCCAGGTGGTCGATCTTCATCACGAAGTCGACGACCGAGCCACCCTCGCCGCAGCCGAAACAGTGGAACGTGCCGTGGCTGGGGCGCACGTTCAGGGAAGGGGACTTCTCGTCGTGGAACGGGCACAGCCCCTTGAGCGATCCCGCACCGGCCCTGCGCAGCGCGACGTACTCGCCGATCACCTCGTCGATCCGGTTGCGCTCGCGGACCTCCGCGATGTCGGAATCCCGGATCCGTCCTGCCACGGGCCGAGTCTAGGCTGCGCCCCGTGAGTGGCGATGCGACCTCTGGCTCGTATCGCCACTCACGGGGCGCGACCATTTTCGAAGAGCACCGGACCCATCTGCTCGGCGTCGCCTACCGGCTGACCGGGTCCCTGGCTGACGCCGAGGACGCCGTGCAGGAGACCTGGCTTCGGCTGGCCCGGCTCTCCGACGCCGACCGGGCCGCGATCCGCGATCCGCGTGGCTGGTTGACCACGGTGATCGGGCGGCTGTGCCTGGACCGGCTGCGCTCAGCGGCTGTGGCGCGCGAGCGCTACGTCGGGTCATGGCTGCCCGAGCCGCTGCTGACCGAGCTGGACGGCGCAGCGCCCGACCCGCTCGACGAGGTGGTCCGGGACGAGGGCGTGCGGATGGCCGCGCTGGTCGTGCTGGATCAGCTGACCCCCGAGCAGCGGGTGGCCTTCGTGCTGCACGATGCGCTGAGCATCCCGTTCGCCGAGATCGCCGACGTGCTGAGCTGCTCGGCACCCGCCGCCCGCCAGCACGCCTCCCGGGCGCGCCGCATCGTCGCGTCGGCCGACCCGCCCGCCCGGGTGAGCCTGGCCGAGCAGCGCCGGTTCCTCGACGCATTCCTCGCCGCGGTCGCCACCGGCGACGTGCAGGCCGTGGTGACGCTGCTGCACCCCGATGCCGTCATGATCGGGGACGGGGGCGGCCAGGAGCGCACCGCACGCAGGCCGGTCCGCGGCGCCGACAAGGTGGCCCGGTTCCTGCTCGGCCTGCTGGAGCGCTACGGCTTCGGACAGGTCGCTCCGGCCCGGATGGTGCTGGTCAACGGGGATCTGGGCATGCTGATCCCGCCGTGGCCGGGTGACCCGGAGCACCCCACCCCAGCGGCTGGGCGGGTCTCCTGCTTCGCGATCCGCGACGGCCGGGTAGCGGCGATCTACGACGTGGTCAACCCGGACAAGCTCACCCGCGCCTTCGGCCCATGAGTGGCTCGGCGCAGCCGCCATGAGGGCGCTTCTCCGGGTCGTCAGGGGACGGCCAGCCGATCATGAGCCTAACCGGGTCGCGCTACTGTGCGACCTTCACACACCGAGGCCGGGCTGTCCTATCGGGAGATCGGGCGTCGCACCGGCACCCACGAATCCCAGATCGACGCGATCCGCCACGGCCGCATCGTGGAGCGCTACGACGTGCTGGTGCGCATCGCCGACGGCCTCACCATCCCCCGCCACGCGCGCAGACCGTTCGACGTCCGGGTCCCGTGCCTGCCGACTTACTCGGACGCCTCCGCGCTCGCTGAGCCGGGGAGCGGCATCCGACAGGCCTCGCCCGAAGTGAAACCCTGGTCGGTGATGCCCAGGGCGTGGTTGAACCGGGCGCGGTGGTTCTCCACCGCGATCGCGTAGGTCAGCTCCACCACGCCGTCGTGGCCGAGTTCGGTGACCAGTTCGGCGACCATCTCGTCGGTGACCGTGGTCGGCAGCGCGGTCATCGCGTCGGCGTAGGCCAGCGCGCGGCGCTCGATGAGGGTGAACTCCGACGACGTCTGGTAGCTGTCGAGTTCGCGCAGCCGCTCGATGTCCAGACCGTAGTGACGTTGCAGCATCGTGCCGAAGTCCACGCACCACGAGCAGCCCACCTGGGTGGCGACCCGGTACACGACCAGCTCGCGCAGGCTCGCGGGCAGCCGCCGCATGGCCTTCTCGTTGCCCAGCTCCCAGAGCCCGTAGGCCCAGAAGACCGGCCGGCGGTGCAGTAGCACCGCGGCGGGCTCGGGCACGGCGCCGTAGCGGCGCCGGGCGATGCGGTATGCCAGCCTGCCGATCAGACCGGCCTCACGGGCAGGCACTGCGGGGACGCGTGGCATGGTGATCCCTCCTCGGGCTCGGCCCACGGATTGCGGGCCTTCACCAGGAGGACGGGCCAGCGCCCACAGACGTGACAACACCCCCAAGGGCCGAGCCAGGGGTCAGTGCCGGGGGTCGGGCAGGGCGACCTGCTGCTCCTCGCGCGGTAGTCGGCGGGCCGCGCCGCCATGCGGGCCATGCGGGCCATGCGGGCGCGGCCGGCGGGGCTCACGCACCCCGGCCGATCCCCCGTCATCCGGTCGTCTGCGCGGTCCCCCGCCGGCGGGCACCGGCTGGCGCCGCCGCAGCAGCCGGGACAGTAATCGACGCAGCATGCCGAGCCGGGCGATTCCGAGAGTATTCATAAAACCGAGTGTGCCACGGGGCAGCGCTCCGTGAATGGCGATACGGAGCCGCGACTCACCGATCCGGACGTCATCGTCGGTCGGGGTCTGGACGAGACAGGAACCCATTGCGCTGCGCGAGAGCCAATGCAGCGGCTCCGGCGGCCTGCATCGATTGATGCCGCACCATCCGCTGCGCCTGATCTGCGGTGCCGGGGACGCCTTTGTGGCCCGTGCCGTCCAGCGTCGAACCGACGAAGCGGCCCTCAGCATTGGTGTCGACCATCCTAACGAAAAGTTCGTCGAACAACGGTGCGTCGAACACCACGACGGTGAGCAGATCGGTGGCGAAGGTGAGCGGGTCGACTCCCATGCCGAGCACGTGCACGCTGATCAGGCCACTGCGCAGGGCATCGGTCATGCGAGCGGCGAACGGCCAACTGTCGTAGTCGATCTGACCGCTGCCGTGATCCTCGGGCTCACCCAGCAGCTCCTCAGCATATTCGCGGACCAGGCAGTGCCAGAGCGAGAAGTCGTTGCGCTCGTGCTCAGGGTCGTCTCCGGAGGCTTGGAATATGCCGACCGGAACGACCATGTAGAGCCCGCCCGCGTGGCCGACCTTGGCCGGATCGCGCCAATGCAGCAGGAAAGTCGCCTCGCCGCCGGCCCGGTCATACCGGACGGTGAGTGCAGCGACCCCGATGTTCGTCGGGCGCCGGGCGAGGTCGCAGGGGTCGCCGATCGCGGCGCGCAACGGGGTCCGGCTGTCAGTGCGCCGGGCAACGGCGTACTCGTGGGCGACGGCCTCGCCGATATCGGCACCGTCGAAATAGCTGCCCCGCCCGAACACCAGCCGCCCGCGCGGGCCGGCCAGGTCGACGTCGAGCAACCGGTAGGTCGAGCGGTCCTCGAACACCGCCGGTGCGGCGAGATCAGCCATCGCCGCGGAGTAGCTCGGGTAGCGCGAGCCATCGGGCCGCTCGGGGCTGACCGACGCGGCGAGCGGATCGGTACCGGTGAGACCGGTGAACGGAACGTCCGGCGCGAACAGCAGATCGATCGCGTCCAGCGGGATCGGCACGCTGGGCAACCATTCCGGCCGGGTGAGCAGGACCGTGCCCGCAACCTTCGGCAGATCGGGGTACTCCTGCGCGACTGATCGACCGAGGTCATTGCGGCACTGCCGCAGGTACTTCCGCACCCGCAACCACTCACGCTGGCTCTCGGTCAGCAACATGTGCCCCCAAGACCCGTGAGTGGTGATGCGAGCTATGACTCGTATCACCACTCACGGGGCGCAGCCAGTCAGTTCGGCGTGCCAGTGCATGGCCTGCGCGTCGGTGAGGGCGGCGACCTGGTCGAGGAGGACCCGCAGCCGGGCGTCGTCGTCGCGGGCCTCGCGCCAGGCCGGACGCAGCGCCGGGTCCAGCGGCTGCGGCGCCCGATGCACCAAGGTGGCGCACAGCTCGGCGAGCAGCTCCCGCTGCCGGGCCTGTACCGCGAGCCGGTGCGGGTCGCTCATCACGAATCGCAGGGCCATGGCCTTGAGCAGCGCCACCTCCGCCGCTACCCGGCCCGGGACGACCAGGTCTGCCCGGTAGCGGCCCAGCGGGCCGGGCCCGTGTCGCGCGGCGGTGGCCGAGACCACCGCGGTGACGAACCGCCCGACCAGCTCGCTGGTGAGCTCCTTCAGCGCCACCTGTGCACGCAGTGAGCCGTCGTAGCTGCGCAGCGCATCGAGCACCGGGATGTCCAGCAGCTCTGCCGCGACGGCCGCCAGATCGGCGCTGGACAGTGTGCTGAAGTGGGTCGCGGCCAGGTCGGCGAGCAGCGTGCGCTCGGGAAGGTCGGCCAGTGCGCCGAGTGAGATCCGGCCGGCCAGAATGCCGTCCTCCACGTCGTGCACCGAGTAGGCGACATCGTCGGCCCAGTCCATGACCTGTGCTTCGAGGCACCGCGCGGCGTCGGGGGAGTCGGCGCGCAGCCAGTCGAACGCCGGGGCGTCGTCGGCGAAGTACCCGAACTTGACCGTGCCCGGCCTGCGTGGCCACGGGTACTTGACGGTGGCGTCCAGGCAGGCCCTGGTCAGGTTGAGCCCTCGGCCCTGGCCAGTCGAGGGGTCGATCAGCTTGGGCTCCAGCCGGGTGAGGATCCGCAACGTCTGCGCGTTGGCTTCGAACCCTCCACACCCCGCGGCGACCTCGTTCAGGGCGCGCTCCCCGTTGTGGCCGAAGGGCGGATGGCCGATGTCGTGCGCCAGCCCCGCGGTCTCCACGACGTCCGGGTCACAGCCCAGCTCGGCGGCGATGCTGCGGCCGATCTGGGCGACCTCCAGTGAGTGCGTCAACCTGGTCCGGGGCACCCTGGTGACCTCAGCACCCTCCCCCGGGCCGACCACCTGGGTCTTGCCCG
Organism: Pseudonocardiaceae bacterium; assembly: GCA_050699955.1. Taxonomy (GTDB): domain Bacteria; phylum Actinomycetota; class Actinomycetes; order Mycobacteriales; family Pseudonocardiaceae. The sequence goes on from JBOHGD010000016.1 coordinate 25,317, forward strand.
CCAGCCTGCGCAGCGCCGCGGAGTGCAGCACCCGGGCCCGGTCCCGGGCGAAGGGGCTGCGACGCTCGGGCCCCGATCCGGGCAGTGCGGCACGTTTGGCCGGCTCGGCCAGCAGCCGGGCGCAGTCGGACTCGGTGTAATGGTGGCCCATGGGGCTCACCCCAGATCGAGGCCGAGCGACGTGGCCGGTGACGAGCCAGTGAGCCGGTAGTACATCAGCGCGGCGCTCTCCCGGGCGATGTATTCGACCTGGATCCGCCGGGTCTGCACGATCGGCCCGCTGCGAGTGGGCGAGGTCCAGGCGTGCAGCCCGAAGTCCTGTGCCATGGTTCTGGACCGCAGCGAGTGCCAGGGATCGCTGACGATCACCGCTGTCCTCCAGCCTTGCCGCTCGGCCAGCCGGGCCACCGCACGGACACTCTGCAGGGTGTCGTTGCCCTGCTGGACCGGGATCACCGCGCTCGCCGGGATCCCGTTGGACCGCAGGTAGTCCTGGCCGGCCTCGGCCTCGGTATAGGCGTCGCCGACCCGGCGACCACCCACCGTGACGATCAGCGGGGCGACCCCGCTTCGCCACAGCAGCGCGGCGTGGTCCAGCCGGGCGGCCAGCACCGGAGAGGGACGCCCGTCGTACTGCGCCGCACCCAGCACCACCACCACGTCAGCGTGGTCCCGATCATCGACCCTGGCCACCTGCCAGACCCGGAACAACGTGCCACCCACGACCAACGCACCCACCAGCATCGCGCCGAGGACCAGCCGCACGACCACGACGGACAGCAGGGACCCGAAGGTCCGGTTACCCACCGATTCGGCCCTCCGCAGCAACCAGCACGCCACCGGAACGCCCCCGTCGCACCGCCAGGACCTCGCCGACCACGGACACCGCCGTTTCGGCAGGCGTGGCCGCCCCCAGGTCCAGCCCCACCGGTCCGTGCAGCCTGGCCATTTCCTGCTCCGTCAGCCCCGCGGCCAGCAGCCGGGAGTGCCGAGCGGCCTGGGTACGCCGGGAACCGAGTGCGCCGCAGAACCCACGTCCCGAGCGCAGCAGCTCCACCAGGACCGCGTCGAAGCTCGGAGCGTGATCGAGTAGCACCAGCACGTCGGCGGCGGTGAACTCCTTCGCCGCGGCGACGGCCGGCTCGAGCTCGGTCTCGGTACGCACCGCCCAGCCCAGCAGCCTGGACTGCGCCGCCAGCGCCGCCCCGATCGCCCCCCGGCCGACCACCAGCATGGTGGTCACCGGTACCCAGACGTCGAGCAACATCGGGGTGTCCCCGGCGTCGAACCGCTCGGTGGCGGTCGCGCCGATCCGGGCCAGCTCACGCATTCTGGCCAGCACGGCCTCATCGGCCTCGGCGCTGCCCAGGGTGCCGACCACATCGTCCAGCCGCGACCCGGCTGCCACCAGCACAGCCGACCCGTCGATCGTGGAGGCCAGCGCCGAGGGGACACCGTCATGCAGCGCGGCACCCAGCGTCACGGCGGCGTCGGCGGGCAGCGGGTGGCCCAGCAGCTGCGCGCCGCCCGCGCAGGCCAGCCCGGCGTCCACCGCGTCCGGCTCGGTGACGTGCCCCTTCGCCGTGCCGGGGGTCGACACCGCGGAGCTCAGCAACGGTAGTGCGACGGTGTCCATGGTCCCGGCGAACAGACCGCCTGCCTGCTCCCCGTCGGAGGTGCCCGCGAGTAGCTGGCCGGTGGACACGGTGCCGAAACCGTGCCGCTCCAGCACCCGTACCACCCCGCAGCGGCGACCCTGCTCAGCCCAGCGACGCAGGGCGTCCCCGGCTTGGCCAAGACTTCTCGGACTTCTCGGTTCCTCAGTGCTCACGGTTGCCATACGCGCTATGCTCCCAGACCGGTTCGGCTGGCATGGTTCAGCAACCGACCAGGCGGGCCGCGAGGTAGGACTCGACCTGGTCCATGGCGATCCGCTCCTGGGTCATGGTGTCCCGTTCGCGCACCGTCACCGCGTGGTCGGTCAGCGAGTCGAAGTCCACCGTCACGCAGAACGGGGTACCGATCTCGTCCTGCCTGCGGTAGCGCCGGCCGATGGCGCCTGCGTCATCGAAGTCGACGTTCCAGTTCTTACGCAGCGCCGCGGCCAGGTCCCGCGCCTTGGGCGTGAGATCGGCGTGGCGGGACAGCGGCAGTACCGCCGCTTTCACCGGCGCCAGCCGCCGGTCCAGCCGGAGTACGACTCGCCGGTCCACCCCACCCTTGGCATTGGGTGCCTCGTCCTCCGTATAGGCCTCGATCAGGAAGGCCATCATCGGGCGTCCGACACCCGCGGCGGGCTCGATCACATAGGGCCGGTAGCGGGAGTCGGTCGCCTGGTCGTAGTAGGACAGGTCGACCCCGGAGTGGTTGGAGTGTGTGGTGAGATCGAAGTCGGTGCGGTTGGCGATGCCCTCCAGCTCGCCCCACTCCTGACCGGAGGAGAAGCCGAACCGGTACTCCACATCCACGGTCCGCTTGGAGTAGTGCGAGAGCTTCTCCTTGGGATGCTCGTAGAGCCGCAGACTGTCCCGGTCGATGCCCAGGTCGACGTACCAGTCGGTGCGGGTGTCGATCCAGTACTGGTGCCACTCCTCGTCGGTGCCGGGCTCGACGAAGAACTCCATCTCCATCTGCTCGAACTCCCGGGTGCGGAAGATGAAGTTGCCCGGGGTGATCTCGTTGCGGAAGCTCTTGCCGATCTGCCCGATGCCGAACGGCGGCTTCTTTCGGGCGGACATCATGACGTTCTGGAAGTTGACGAAGATGCCCTGGGCGGTCTCCGGACGCAGGTAGTGCAGCCCCTCCTCGGTCTCCACCGGGCCGAGGTGGGTCTTGAGCATCATGTTGAACTCACGCGGCTCGGTGTACTGCCCGCGCACGCCACAGTTCGGGCAGGGCACGTCGGACAGCTCACCCTCGATGAGCTCGGCGCCGGTGCGCTCGATGTAGTCCTCGGCCAACTGGTCGGCCCGGAACCGCTTGTGGCAGCTCTGGCACTCCACCAGCGGATCGTGGAAGGCCTGCACGTGGCCGGAGGCGACCCACACCTGGCGGGGCAGGATCACCGAGGAGTCCAGGCCGACGACGTCGTCGCGTCCGGTGACCATCGCGCGCCACCACTGGCGTTTGACGTTCTCCTTGAGCTCAACGCCCAGCGGGCCGTAGTCCCAGGCCGAGCGGGTTCCGCCGTAGATCTCCCCGCTCGGGAACACGAAGCCACGGCGCTTGCAGAGGCTGACGACGGTCTCGATGCGATCGGCGGGCACTAGGAGCTCCAGGTCGGGTGCAGGGGGTTCAGGTCAGGTTAGCGAGCGCCGGGCCCGAGCCCGCGCCGGGACTCTCGCGCCGTCACACCATCGGTGTCGGTGCCGAGCAGGCTGGGGTGGTCGGTCAGGACACCGCTCTGGGCCGCGGCCAGTACCTCGTAACCACCGGGCTCGCTGGTCAGCGCTTCGGACAGGAGCGGAATCACGTGCTCGCGGACATCGAAGGGGGACAGCGCGCGCCGATAGGCGACCACGGAGTCGAACCGCACGACCAACACCCATCGGGTGGTGTCGTCCGGGGAGCGGCCCAGGTCGCCGCCCACACAGCCAGGCTGGGCGGTCAACAAGCCGAGCGCCCGGCGCGCCCGGGTCACGAAACTCGCGACCTCGGCAGGGCCGACGACGAAGCGACAGATCAACAACAAGAGGCGTCCTTGGGCAGCGGTGGCAGGATGACCGTAGCGAGGCAGGAGCGGAGGTGTTGTCGTGGCCCGGATCGGCCGCAAGGACTGGCGGCGTCCGTTGCTGCCCGGTGAGGGCCCGCTGACCCGGGTGCACCCGGCGATCGCCTTCTTCGCGGTCCTGGCGGTGTTCGCGGTGGGTGTCTGGTGGGGCGGCGCGCCTGGCGCGCTGTTGCTCGGGCTCCTCGCGGCCGGGGTCGGTGGGCTGCTCGCGGTGACCTGGTCACGGTTGGCCGCCCAGGAACGCGCGCTACGGCTCGCGGTGCTCGCGGTGCTCGTGGCAATCGCGCTGCAACGGTGGGTTTAGGCGGTGCATACCATGGCGCGGGATCCCCGATCGACGGAGGAGCAGGGCATGCCCAGCGTGACCACGGACGCGGTACCCGGACCCGTCATCACCCGGGGTCTGGATGAGCACTCGCCCGACCGGCCCGTCCCGGGGGCGGTGGCGACCCGGCCGCAGGCTGTCCTGGTGGCGGCGGGAGAGCTGCTCCGGGCCCTCTCGGCGCCGGTGCGGATCGCTGTCGTGCTGCAGCTGCGGGACAGCGAGCGCTGCGTGCACGAGCTGGTCGACGCCCTGGGCGTCGCGCAGCCGTTGATCAGCCAGCACCTCCGGGTTCTCAAGTCGGCCGGGGTGGTGGACAGCACGCGGCACGGCCGGGAGGTCGTCTACCGGCTGGTCGACGAGCATCTTTCGCATATCGTGGTCGACGCGGTGACCCACGTGGAGGAGGGGTGAGCGCCCAGCGTCCAGCACCGCTGTCCGGCCTGCGCTCCACCCGGCAGCGGGCCGCGGTGACCAGGCTGCTCGACAATACCGACGACTTCCGATCCGCCCAGGAGATCCACGAACGGTTGCGCCGCAACGGCGAAGGCATCGGCCTGACCACCGTGTACCGCACGCTGCAGACTCTGGCCGACGCCGGCGAGATCGACGTGCTGCGCACCGACTCCGGCGAGGCCGTGTACCGGCGCTGCTCGGCACATCATCACCACCACCTGGTGTGCAAGTACTGCGGGCACACCGTGGAGGTCGAAGGGCCCACGGTGGAGCTGTGGGCCGAGAAGGTCGCCGCCGAGCACGGCTTCACCGAGATCAGCCACACCGTCGAGATCTTCGGCAGCTGCGCGGGCTGCGCCACCTCCCGCTGACCCGTCGGTCAGGCATCCAGCAGCTCACCGCGCACCTGTGAGGCGGTGGACACCACCAGCATGAGCAGGGTGCCCAGTGGCACGGTGTCCAGACCGGCGGCGGGGAACGTGTAACGCAGCGTCACATCGATCCCGCGGTCCGTGCGGACCTGGCCCAGCGTGCCGAACAGGCCTTGCCCGGCCCGGGTCGCCACCCGCTCGGCGATCCCGCTTTCATCCGGGAGGTCCCAGGCGACCACGCAGGTCAAGCTGAGCACCAGCAGGCCCTCGGCCAGTTCCACGGCCTGTACCGCGCAGGGCACCTCCGAGTGCCGAAAGGTCAGCGCACCGTCGTCGTCCACCTCCACATCCTGGTAGCGCTCCAGCGCCGATCGGGCGTTGTTCAGTAACTCCTGGGTGGCGGCAAGGCTCGGCCCGGCCTCTTCAGGGCTCACCTGATCGTCCTCCTCGGTTCGGTGACTACAGGTCTTGGGCGTCGAGCGGCACGGTGGCGACAGCGCCCCCGAACCGGCGGTTACGCGCGGCGTAGACCTCGCAGGCCCGCCACAGATCCCTGCGGTCCAGGTCAGGGAACAGCACGTCTTGGAAAACCAGCTCCGCGTAGGCAGCCTGCCAGATCAGGAAGTTCGAGATCCGCTGTTCCCCTGAAGGCCGCAGGAACAGGTCCACATCGGGCATGTCCGGCTCGTCCAGGTAGCGGGCCAGCACCCGCTCGTCCACCCGCTCAGGATCGATCTCGCCCCGGGCCACCCGGCGGGCCACCTCACGCGCGGCGTCGGCGATCTCCGCCCGGCCACCGTAGTTCACACACATGGTCAGGGTCATGACGTTGTTGTCCGCGGTCAGCTCCTCGGCCGTTTCCAGCTCCCTGATCACGCTGCTCCACAGCCGGGGGCGGCGTCCCGCCCAGCGCACCCGCACACCCATCGCGTGCATCTCGTCGCGGCGACGACGGATGACGTCGCGGTTGAACCCCATCAGGAAGCGCACCTCCTCGGGGCTACGCCGCCAGTTCTCGGTGGAGAACGCATATGCCGACAGCCACTGCACACCCACTTCGATGCAGCCGCAGACGACGTCGAGCAGCACGGCCTCGCCACGGCGGTGACCCTCGGTGCGCGGCAGCCCACGCTGCTCGGCCCACCGCCCGTTGCCGTCCATCACCAGGGCGACGTGCTTGGGTACCAGATCGGCGGGGATCTGCGGAGCCCGGGCCCCGGAGGGATGCGGATCGGGCGGGCGGACCTCGGCATCACCGCGCCCGCGCGTCCTGCTCCGTTCCCGCCGCCGCATCGCGCCCATCCTGCCGCCTCCCGCATTCCGCGGGCTCGGCGGGGTTTAGTCGCGCTGGACGACCCTGCTCAGCCCGCGGAATGCGGGACAGGAGCGGGGGCGCGGCGCTCGACCAGGGGCAGCGACCGGAGTTGCCGTTCGAGGTGCCATTGCAGGTGGGCGGCGACCAGGCCACTGCCCGCGCGGCGGACCGGATGCGGCGCGCTCTCGGCGGCAGGCCAGTCCCCGTTCGCCAAGGCCGCGAGCAACTCCAGCGTCTGCGGTGGCGGGGTGGACGCCCCGGGCGGGCGGCATCCAGGACACACCACGCCCCCGGCCGGGACGCTGAACGACCGGTGCGGCCCCGGTGCCCCGCAGCGGGCACATCCGGACAGGGCGGGCGCCCAGCCCGCGGTGGCCATCGCGCGGATCAGGAAGGCGTCGAGCACCAGCAGGGCCTCCCGCCGCCCTTCGGCCAGCGCCCGCAGCGCACCCACCACCAGCAGGTACAGCCGCAGCGCAGGCTCACCCTCGGCGCCGGCCAACCGCTCGGCGGTCTCCAGCACCGCGCAGCCGGTGGTATAGCGGCCGTAGTCGCCGACCAGCCGGGAGCCGAACCCGTCGACCGTCTCGACCTGAGTGACGATGTCCAGCGTCCGGGCGGCGTAGAACTGCACGTCGACATGCCCGAACGGCTCGAGTCGCGCGCCGAACCGCGACGAGGTGCGCCGCACCCCCTTGGCCACCGCGCGCACCCGTCCGTGCCTGCGGGTCAACAGCGTGACGATGCGGTCGGCCTCGCCCAGCTTCTGCACCCGAAGCACCACCCCGGTGTCGCGGTACAGGCTCACCCGCTCATCGTCGCACTACCCGGCCGGAATCGGTCCCGGAGCCGTTCCGCAAGTTCCTAGCTGGTGAGCCGGACGTGTCATTCCACGAGAACTGGCTGCGCTGGCGGCGCCGGGCTGTGTGTCGGTGAGGATGATCCCGCCCGGGCGGACCTGCGCGACCCACGCGAACGGGGTCGAGGCGGGCGAGCCGGTCCCGGTGCCGACCTCCAGGACCCGCGTGTTCGCAAAGCTCCCTGCGCCACCAGTTCATCGACAAGCGCCTGAGCTCGCGGTCGCCACTGCTCGTCGGGGACACCGGGTGTCATCATCGTCGCAGTCGTCTTCATAGCGGGGACAGCCCCGGCAGCACATCAGCGCCAGCATCGGCAATCGGAACGTCAATAGCCTCGGTCAGCCATCCCCACTCGCCGTTGGGGTTGCACTCCATCCACCACAGCGCACCGCTCCGATCCATGACGAAATCGAATGCACCGAAGGCCAGACCTGCTGCCTTGAGGTAACGGCAGATACCGGCAGCGACGCCTACCGGTAGTTCGACGTGCTGATAGCTCAGCGTATCGTAATCGGTGCACCAGTCGAGCTGATCAGGATCAGCAATGTGGATCGCGACGGGGAACAGCCGCTCACCGACGGCGGTAACCCGCAGATCGTATGCCTTGCCAGTCACGCACTCCTGGAACTGATGCGGGGACAGGCGGATCGCATCGGGCTCCAGCCGGAATCCGCAAGCGGCAGCCAACTGGAGCTGAGCGGGCTTTACCTCGGCGTCTGCGATCCGCGCCGGATGTGAAACCAACGCACGGGCAAGACTGTCATCAGCTTGCCCGGTTTCCCGTCCGACAGTAGTGGTGGATCGACGACACGAGCCGTGCCCACAGGCTCGCCACGATCCGGGTGGTCCACCCAGATGATCAGACGCTGAGTAGGTCCTTGAACTTGGCGTCGAACTCTTGGACCGCCACGTGGGATGCGTGCGGCGTGACATCGGTGCGGAAGCGGATGAGTTGTTGCCGGGTGTAAGCTGAGTCCTGACGGCGCACTGCGGTGGCGGCCTCCACAGCGGCCTGGCAGGCGTGCTCGACCTCACCGATCCCGGTTCGGGCCCGGGCCAGTTGCGCGAGGTATTCCATCCGGTCCATCTGTAGCTCGGGCTTGATGGTGGCCACCGCGAGCCGGTTGTACCGCTCGGCGTCCTTGGCCCGGTCCAGCTCCAGAGCTCCGGCGCCCGCGTCGCCCTGCAGGAATGCCTCGTCCAGCCAGTACAGCCAGACCGGCTCGTCCTCCTGCCTGGATTGGTTGAGCAGATCGAAAGACAAACCACGCGAACGATCCCAGGTGGTCAGATCACCGCAGCAGGCGGCGGCTCGGGCGCGACGGGAATGCAGGTAGGAGGCGACCTTCGGGGTGAGCTGCCCACCACCCTGCAGTGCTGAGTCAGTCATGACCACCGCGTCGCGGGGATCGCCGGAGGAGATCGAGTGGAAGGACATGAAGGCCAGGACGTTGGCCCCCACCGCGCGGTCACCCGAGGCGTGTGCCGAGCGCAGCGCCGCCGCGTAGTAACGCTGCGCTGCAGCGTGTTTGCCGGCCTTGACCGACTGGTAGCCCGCGAGCCGGGACAGTTCGGCGGCGGCGACGTGCAGCCGAGCGCCCAGCGCCTCGGTGTAACTGGAATTGCTGAGCACTTCGGTCACGATGCGCAGGTCCTCCCGCAACGCCCGGAGCAGTCCTCCACCGCCGATCGCGTCATCCATGCCGCGGCGGGCCTCGACCACCCGCTCCACATCGGCGACAAGTTGGAGGTCGACCCGCTTGCCCTGCACGGACGCCGCCACGCGCGCCGGATCGAGCAGCCACTGGTGCGCCAGAGCCGTCAACGACACCCCGGTGATCGCGAGGAAGTACCTCCGGTCCATGCCGTCTGCCTCCAAGACATCCATCAGGGACGCCAGCGCACCGGGCGGGTCCCACGCGTGGTCCAGCCCATCATCAGCTGGAACGTAAAGCAGTCCGCTACCGATGGTCCACCCCAGCGAGCCCAATGTCACGGGCTTACCCAGCTTGCGGGACAGCACGGCGCACACCAGTCCCGGCCAGGGCTGGCGAGGCACGCACGGCCTCGTATGAGGATGCACAGCACGCACCCAGCGCCGAGCCGTCTTCGGGTGCATCCTGTCCGGCAACGCCAGCGAGCGGGCCATCGTATTCAGGTGATTGCCGAGGTTCTCGGGCGTCCAACCGCACCGGGTGAGGCAAGCCTGCAGTGCCGAGTTGATCGCGGTGATGTCGATGACCTCGACCGTTTCGCCGGTCATGGCCGCCCCCTTCAGAATCAGAAAACTGGTGCGCCGAAGGTAACGGCACTCACACAGGCTGTCACGCCTTGTGCTCCAAGTGTGCACGATCCGCACCCTGCATGCCTCTCCAATACGGCCACGGTTGATCCGACGGCAGTTCCCGATCCTCACCGGGGCCAATGACGAGGGGCAAGAAAATGACGCGACTCGAACGGCAGTTGACGAGGGCACGCCTGCCGGTGGTACCCCCGGAGATGGTGTTGCGTCAGGCTGCCGAGGCAGTCACCGAAGCCGTGACGCAGCTTTGGCCGGGAGAAGCCATCCAAGTCGGACCACAGCTACCATCTGTGACAAACTACGTCGCCGAAGTTCAGGTGGGACAACGCCGCATCGTGGCCAAGTACTCCGTGCTCGGGACCTCGTTGGTTTCGATCATTCGTGGGGTTCGCGGGCGATGGAGCAGCATCGAGCCTGCTCAACGTGAATATATCCGTGATCCGCACGCACAGCTCGCGGTGGAATGTGCTCAGCTCGAACTGCTCGACTCGCTGAGTCGTTACAGGAATGATTCTCCACAGGCTCCCGAGGTGCTCGCTTACAGGGCCGGGGTACTGTTCACTGCTGCAGCAGAAGGACCGAGCCCTGGCAACGGAGTTACTGCGGGATCAAGTTCATACTGACGAGCTAATCAACAGCGTTGCCCAGGCGGCTCAGGGGTTGCAACGCGATCCGATCCTGGTGGATTCACTTCCGGCTGCGGTGTCCGACAGCCCCCACGCCTCAATCACGGGAACCTTTTCCCGCAAGTTTCTCGGCCCTGGTAGTCAAGTGTACCTGTCCAGCTTGGGCGAAGGCTGGGCCGAACCTGGCACCGAGAAGCAGATCATTGCCGCATTTACTTCGATATCCGAGCCACTGACTGCATTGCTGACACAGCGGCCGGACCGCACTGTGCTCTATGGTGACCTCAAGCCTGAGCACATCCTGCTCGGGCACGACGGTCGGCAGATCTGGCTTGATCCGGGGCTACAGCACTGCGATCCTTACGCTGACTTTTTGGTCACCAGACTACTGGAATGCCATTTCTGCAGAGCCGACAGCGAAGACGCACTGCGACGACTACTGACATTGTGGGTGGCAGACTGGGCGAACTATCTCGCAACCGGGTTGTCGCTACCACCTGACTTGGGTCTTCCGTTGCCACCGACTCTGCTCGATGCCGTCGTCCGCGCCGAGCCGCTGCTACAAGTCGCCCGTGCTGCTGCAACCACGTTGGTCGGCAATCCGGCCCTGGCCTGGGAGATCATGCTCAGCGGGGTTCACCAACTTGCAGCCCGGCCATGTGGATGAATGTGCGGAACCCCGGCTGGATGCTCCGTGCGGGACGGACCTAGGGGTAATCGGCGCCGGTCGAGTTGGCCGCGCGGTCACTGCCGCCGTCGTGACCGTAGGTCTCGTGCCCACAGTGCTCGTGTACAGCCGCAGACTCGTCGAGGCCGTCGCGCTGGCAGCCGATGTAGCCGACCTCGCCGCCACCCAGCACGCATCCACACGAGTCCACGCCGTCGAGCATCCCCGCGAACTGCTTGACTGTGCCGCGCTCGTCATCTGTGTACGTGCCAGGTTCTCCAATACTCACTCCGAGCCCCGGCTCGGTGGGCTGACCGCCAACGCGCCGCTGATCGCAGGCCTTTCCCGGCAGCTCCGGGGCTTCACCGAACCGGTCATCCTGGTCACCAACCCGGTCGATCTGATGGCCCGGGTATTCGCTGAGCACAGCACCGCGCCCGAAGCCGTGCTCGGAGTTGGCTCCAATCTCGATTCAGCCCGCTATCGGAGGCTGGTTGCCCGGTTGGCCAACGTGCCTATTGCCGCTGTCACCGGATCAGTGCTCGGTGAGCACGGCGCCGCAGCCACGATCTGCGCCCATGCGACCCGCGTTGCCCATCACCCGGTAGAGCTGCCGCTGACCTGGATTCGGGAACAGCTGGCAACCTGGGCGCAGAGCATCACCGCTGGCATTGGCCGCACTCAGTATGGCCCCGCCGGGGCCATACTCGCCACAGCGGCCAAGCTGCTGGGTCACGCGGACGGGCACGAAGAACTCTCCGTCGCAGCACCCAGCGGCGTCCACCTGGGTCAGCGGCTGCGCTTCGCTGGCGGGCTCTGGTGGCCCGACCCACCCGAGCTCGCTCCAACCGAGCAGCAAAGCCTCGACGAAGCTGAGGTCAAGCTCGCCGCTCTCTACGAACAGCTCGGCACCCACCTGTAAGCAATTGCTCAACACCCAAGAAGGAGACCTGTGTCCAGCAATTCCACTGCGCTGCGCGTCAGCGCCGCTGATGCCGCAGTGACCGTCATCACGACCGACGCTGCCGTGGCTGACTGGCTGACCAACTACCTCGGGTCTTGGTGGACGGTGCGGGGCCTGCCCAGCATCGACGGAGAATCAGGCGCACCCCTGCTGAGCTGCAGTCTCGATGCCGATGCCTACCGGTCCGTCTATGAGTATGTGCAGCGTCAGCCCAACCACGTCGTCGAGTTCGCCCGCAAGCCCGTCCGGGTGGCCATCGAGGCCGATGCCATACAAGCCGTCGATGCCGCTGAGCAGGTCGCCTACCACACGATGGGCGGCCAGCAGGTCACTCTCCTGGCCGCCGACTCGCTGGGGCTGTGCCTCGCCGCCGCCAGGATCGTCCGCGAACTCATCCGGGTACAACTCGAGGCTGACGGCTGGGCGATCCTGCACGCCAGCGCGGTGGTCCGGGACGACCTAGCCGTGCTCACCGTCGGCCCCAAGAGAGCGGGCAAGACGACCACGGCGCTGGTGCTTGCCGATGACGGCTGGCAACTCCTGGCCAACGATCGGGTTTTTCTCCATCCGGCCACGCTCGCTGTGCTGCCGTGGCCCGCCGCAGCCGCGTTGGGGATCGGGCTGCTGCACGCCCATGGCCTGCTGAGTGGCGTGCGCGAGCGCCTCAACGGCGGTCACCGGCTGCACCCCACCGTCGAACCCTCGGTCGTCGCGGCCATCTCCAAGGGCAAAGTCGACGGCATATTCGACGAGTACGGCAAGGAACTCAAACCGCAGTTCTTCCCACACCAGCTCGTCGAGTGGCTCAACCTGCACCTCGCCCGCTCCGCGACGGCCGGTCGGCTACTTTTTCCCCGCATCGACCCAGCCGGGAAGCCCCGCCTTGCACCCGCCCCGCGATCGCTGGTCAACGCTGATTTCTTCGACCCAACCGACGACGACCGCTACCCCGATTTCCTCCAACTGGCGCGAATCACACCGGAGCAACGTCAACAACTGTGGGTCCATGCCCGCCATCGTGCCGAGACCCTCCCCCGAAGCAGTGTGCTACTGAACCACGACACGGCCCGATCCCGAAAGCTACTGGCCGACCTCACCACAACCTGAGCGGCAACATCCAATGTCAGAAACCGAGGCGGCGGAGCTGTTTGGGGTTGCGCTGCCAGTCCTTGGCCACCTTCACGTGCAGGTCCAGATAGACCGACGTGCCGAGCAACGCCTCGATCTGCCTGCGGGCGCGGCTGCCGACCTCCTTGAGTCGCTGGCCACCGCGCCCGATCACGATGGCCTTCTGGCTGTCCCGCTCGACATAGAGGCTCGCGTAGACGTCGAGCAGGTCCCGCCGCCCCTCCCGCAGTCCCATCTCCTCCACCACGACGGCCAGCGAGTGCGGCAGTTCGTCGCGCACCCCTTCCAGCGCCGCCTCCCGGACCAGCTCGGCCACCAGGGTCTGCTCGGGCTGGTCGGTGAGCTCCCCTCCGGGGTAGAGCGGAGGGGACTCCGGCATCCGGGCCAGCAGCAGGTCGGCGAGCAACCCGACCTGAAAGCCGTCGACCGCGGACACCGGTACCAGCTCGGCGAACTCGCCGATGCCGGCCGAGCGGGCCAGGTCGGACAGCCCGGCAAGCTGCTCGGCGACCCGTTGCGGGCTCACCAGATCGGTCTTGGTCACGATGCCGAACACCGGGGTGCGCCGGGCCAGCCCGGCCAGCTCACCGGCGATGAACCGGTCACCGGACCCGAGCGGGGCATCGGCGGGCACGCAGAAACCGATCACGTCCACCTCCGACCAGGTGCCCCGAACCAGGTCGTTGAGTCGCTGGCCGAGCAGCGTGCGCGGCCGGTGCAGACCGGGAGTGTCCACCAGCACGAGCTGACCGTCGGGCTGGTTCACGATTCCCCGGATGGTGTGCCGGGTGGTCTGCGGCCGGCTGGAGGTGATCGCCACCTTCCGGCCGACCAGCGCGTTGGTCAACGTGGACTTTCCGGTGTTGGGTCTGCCCACCAGGCAGGCGAATCCCGCTCGGAACGCCGTCGGGACGCCGTTCGTCCCGTCGGTGACCGTAGACATGGGCACCCCTACCCCGCCGCGCGCAGCACGTCGCCGAGCTCGCCGCGCTGGTCGGCCAGCAGCACCGGGGCGGTGGGACCGAGGTCGCGGACCGCGGCCAGCGAGTCGGCGTCCACCGCGCCGGTCCCGGACACCACCGCGGCCGCCTCCAGCCCGGTCGCTCCGCTGGCCACCGCCGCGGCCACGGCTGCCTGCAGCGCGGTGAGCGCCAGCGAGGGCAGCGCGACCGTGGCTCCGGTGTAGGTCCGTCCGTCGGTGTCCCGCACGGCGGCGCCCTCGTCGGCACCGGTGCGGGCCAGCACCGAGCGCGCCAAGGCCACGATCTTGGCGTCCTCGGGGTCGAGGTCAGCGGTCTCAGGCACGGGTCTCGCTCGCTTCCTGCGGCGGGTCGGCCGCGGCGTGATCATCCTCCGGGTCGAGCGGCGGTGCTGCCCGGCGGACGGTGACGGAGGTGATGCGCAGCCGTCCTCGGCGATCGTTGCCGCCCTCGGCACGCAACAGCAAGTCGGCCACCTCGGCCTCGGCACCGGGCAGTGGCACCCGGCCCAGCTGCTGCGCGAGCAGCCCGCCGACGGTCTCCACATCGACGTCGCCGAAGTCCACCGCGAACAGCTCACCCAGGTCGGTCACGGGCAGCCTGCTGGTCACCCGCACGGACCCGTCGTCGAGATGTTCGACCGGGGGCCGCTCATCGGTGTCGGACTCGTCGGTGATCTCACCGACGATCTCCTCGAGGATGTCCTCGATGGTGAGCAGGCCCGCGATGCCGCCGTATTCGTCGACGACGACGGCCATATGGTTGTGCGAGACCTGCATCTCCTTGAGCAACGGGGTGAGCAGCTTGGAGTCGGGCACGAAAGTAGCGGGCCGCATCACCTCCGTGATGGCGCCCCCGGTGGGATCCGGCCGGCCCTCGGCGTCCTGGACGCTGGGCACGGTGCGGGCCACCAGGTCCTTGATGTGCACCACGCCGACGATGTCGTCGACGCTGTCCCCGATCACCGGGATCCGGGAGAAACCTGAGCGCAGGCCCAGCGCCACCGCCTGGCGCACCGACTTGTCCCGCTCGATCCAGACGATCTCGGTCCGCGGCACCATGACCTCACGGGCCACGGTGTCGCCCAGCTCGAACACCGAGTGGATCATCTCGGCCTCGCCGGCCTCGACCACGCCACGCTCACCCGCCATGTCGACCATTTCGCGGAGCTCGACCTCGGAGGTGAACGGCCCCTCCGGAAAACCCCGGCCGGGGGTGATCGCGTTACCGATCCGGATGAGCAGCCGGGACAGCGGACCCAGCACCCGGCCCAGCGCCCGGACCGAACCGGCCACCATCAGGCCGACGGCATAGGGGTGCTGACGCCCGATGGTGCGCGGCCCCACCCCGACCACCACATAGGTCACCACCAGCATGGCCACCCCGGCGATCAGGACCGCCAGCCAGGTGGGGGTGAACTCCCGTACCGCCGCCACGGTGACCAGGACGGTTGCGGTGATCTCACAGCTCAGCCGTCCCAGCAGCAGCAGGTTGACGTGCCGGGGCCGGTCCGCGACGACTTGCGCGAGCTGGCGGGCGCCGAACCGCCCGGCCCGTACCAGTGCCTCGACCCGCGCGCGGGACACTGTGCCCAGCGCGGCATCGGCCGCCGCGAACGCACCCGCGGCCACCACCAGGGCGACCGCCAGCACCAGCAGGGGCACGGAGGTCAGCACCACGGACCCCGACCGGTCATCCGGGACGGCCGGATTCCTCCGGCCCGTCAAGACCGACCGCGCCGAGCAGCCGGGTGTCGGCGTCGCGCTGGGCCGCCCGGCGCCGGGCGGCCCGGGCGGCGCGGCGGAACTCACCGAGAATCCCGTCCTGCAGGGCGAACATCTCCCGCTCCGCGGCAGGATCGGCATGGTCGTAGCCCAACAGGTGCAACACCCCATGCACGGTGAGCAGGTGCAACTCGTCGAGCACCGGGTGCCCTGCCGCGGCGGCCTGCTCAGCGGCCACGTCCGGGCACAGCACGACGTCGCCGAGCAACGCGGGCCCGATGGATGGGCCGTCGGACCGGCCACCGGCCATCAGGCCGCCGTCGCTGGCGTCGTCCATCGGGAAGGCCATCACGTCGGTGGGCCCGGGCAGGTCCATCCACCGCTCATGCAGGTCGGCCATCACCGTGGACCCGACCAGCAGCACGGACAGCTCGGCCAGCGGGCTCACACCCATCCGGTCCATCGCGAAACGGGCCGCTGCCGCGATGGAGGCCTCGTCGACCGCGGTGCCCGACTCGTTGGCGATCTCGACACCCATCGGGTCACCGCCTCTGGCGGCGGTCGGCGCGGTTGGGTACCGGTCGTGCCCCGGTGCCCTCCTGGACGGCATCCCACCGCGCATAGGCGTCCACGATGTCGCTGACCAGCCGGTGACGCACCACGTCGGCGCTGTTGAGATGCGCGAAATGCACGTCCTCCACGCCATCCAGGATCTGCTGGACCACCCGCAGTCCGGAGACCTGCCCGCCTGGCAGGTCTATCTGGGTGACGTCACCGGTCACCACGACCTGGGAGCCGAAGCCGAGTCTGGTGAGGAACATCTTCATCTGCTCGGGAGTGGTGTTCTGCGCCTCGTCCAGAATGATGAAGGCGTCGTTGAGAGTGCGCCCCCGCATGTAGGCCAGCGGGGCGACCTCGATGGTCCCGGCCGCCATCAGCTTGGGGATCGACTCCGGGTCGAGCATGTCGTGCAGCGCGTCGTACAGCGGCCGCAGGTAGGGGTCGATCTTCTCGTAGAGCGTGCCCGGCAGGAAGCCCAGCCGCTCCCCGGCCTCCACGGCGGGCCGGGTGAGGATGATTCGGTTGACCTGTTTGGCCTGCAGCGTCTGCACCGCCTTGGCCATCGCGAGGTAGGTCTTGCCGGTGCCGGCCGGCCCGATACCGAACACGATCGTGTAAGCGTCGATGGCGTCCACGTAGCGCTTCTGGTTCAGCGTCTTGGGCCGGATCGTGCGGCCCCGGCGGGACAGGATGTCCAGGCTGAGCACCTCGGCCGGGGACTCGCCGTCCCCCTGCGCGAGCATCGTCAGGGTCCGGCGCACCGCGTCCGGGCCGAGTTGCTGACCGCGGCGGGCCAAGGTCAGCAGCTCGGCGAAGGCCCGTTCGGCGAACGCGACGTCGGCAGGCGTGCCGGAGAGCGTGACCTCATTGCCCCGCACGTGGACGTCGGCGGCGAGCAGGTCCTCGGTGACCCTCAGGTTCTCGTCACGAGAGCCCAACAGCGCCAGTACGGCGGAGTCCGGGACCACGATCTTCGATTGAACAGGCTCGGGTGGGGTCGTTCCCGAACCGGCTGGGGCGACGCCCCCCACTGGGGTACCGGTCACGTGTGAGTGCGTCCTGCTTCCTGCGCGCTGCGCATCGCGTATCGACGGGCAGGGCCGATGCTAGCCGGAGACCGGCGTTCGTGCGGCCCCGATTCGCAGCGCACCGCCGGAGCGGGTATGAGATGCCGCGCCGCAGCAGAACCTGGGGGTCGTCCCACCGCGACGCGGCTCCGCCGGACCGAGGGGGGAGGTGCCCGGCGGGACCTCTCCGAGCCCCACGAAACATTGAGCCCGGATCGGGGCATCGATCAGGTGATCTCCACCCCGCATTGCCTACTTAGGGTAGGTCTTTTCCGGGTCATCGCGCCATACGCCACACGAATGTCGCATATCCCATCGCCCGGATAGCGCACCAATGGCACCGAGGGCCACAGCACCGGCACTTGAGGCACGGAGCACGGCCGGTCCGAGCCGTACCGGACGGGCTCCCGCCGTGGTCAGCTCGGTCAGTTCCGCCTCGGTGACCCCACCCTCGGGGCCGACGACGAGCAGCAGTTCCCCGGCCTCGGGCAACGGCACCGAGCTGAGCGGATCGGTGGCCGACTCGTGCAGCACCAGACATCCCGCGACCACCCTGCAGCGCTGCGCCAGTGCAGCGGTCCCCACCGGCTCGGCGACCTCGGGGAACCATGCCCTGCGGGCCTGCTTGGCAGCCTGGCGAGCCGTTTCTCTCCACCGAGCGAGCGCCTTCGCCCCGCGCGGCCCGTCGTCCCAGCGGGCCACGCAGCGGGCGGCCCGCCACGGCACCACGGCGTCCACCCCGGCCTCGGTGGCCAACTCCACCGCCAGTTCCCCCCGCTCGCCCTTGACCAGCGCCTGGGCCAGCGTCACCCGCAGCGCCGGGGCGGGCTCGATCACCCGCCGCACCACCCGCAGCCGCAGCAGGTCTCGGCCGGCGTCGAGCACCTCGCAGCCGGCCAGCCCACCGCGCCCATCGGCGAGCAGCAACCGCTCGCCGGGGCGCAGCCGCCGCACCGTCGCCGCGTGTCTGCCCTCCGGCCCGTCCAGCACCGTCTGGGCGCCAACCGGTGGCAACGGGTCGGCGACGAACACCGGCAGGCTGCTCATCGCCGGTTCAGCGACCACCGAAGGAGTCGCGCAACCGGGAGAACAGGCCACCGGCCCGGCCGTTGACGGCCAGCTCTGCCTGCTCTTCCCCGCGCAGCGTGGCCAGCTCTTTCAGCAGCTCCATCTGCCGGGAGTCCAGCCGGGTCGGCGTCACGACGTCGAGGTGGACGAACAAGTCACCTCGCCCTTCGGTGCGTCCGCTACTGCGCAGCCGGGGCATTCCCCGTCCACGCAGGGACAGCACCGTCGCGCACTGGGTACCCGGCTCGACGCGGAACTCCTCGCGGCCGTCGAGGGTGTCCAGCAGGACGGTGGTGCCCAGCGCAGCGGAGGTCATCGGCACCCGCACCGTGCAGTGCAGGTCGGCGCCATCGCGAGTGAACATCTCGTGCGGCACCTCCTGCACCTCGACATAGAGATCACCTGCCGCACCGCCCCCGGGGCCGACCTCGCCCTGACCGGCCAGCCGCACCCGCATCCCATCGGCCACCCCGGCGGGCACCTTGGCGGTGACGGTGCGGCGGGCACGGATCCGGCCGTCCCCGCCGCACTGGCGGCACGGATCCGGGATGACCTCACCGAAGCCACGGCACACCGGGCAGGGTCGAGAGGTGATCACCTGGCCGAGGAAGGAGCGCTGCACGTTCTGCACCTCACCGGCACCATGGCAGGTGTCGCAGGTCTGCGGCCGGGTACCGGACTCGCACCCTGAGCCCTCGCAGTCACCGCACACCACCGCAGTGTCCACGGTGAGCTCGCGGGACACTCCGCTCGCGCATTCATCGAGAGTGAGCTGCAGACGGATCAGCGCGTCCGAGCCATTCTGCACTCGGCTGCGCGGGCCGCGTCGTGCGCCGGGTCCGCCGGTGGCACCGAAGAAGGCGTCCATGATGTCGCCCAGTCCGAAGCCGCCGAACGGGTCACCTCCGCCGCGGGCCCCCATCCCGCCGCCCGCCTCGAGTGGGTCGCCACCGAGGTCGACGATCTGACGCTTCTGCGGGTCGGTGAGCACCTCGTAGGCCGCGGTGAGGTCCTGGAAGCGCTGCTGCGCTCCGTCCTCGCGGTTGACGTCGGGGTGCAGCTCGCGCGCAAGCTTGCGGTAGGCGCGTTTGATCTGCTCCGCGCTGGCATCCCTGGGTACGCCCAGGATCCCGTAGTAATCCCTGGCCACGCTGGTGTCCTCCTGCCGCGACCCTCGGCCGCGGTGCTCGCCGGTGCACGTCTGTGGGCCTTGGCCACCCGCTCAGCGGGTGGTCAAGATCTCCCCCACGTACCGGGCCACCGCACGCACTGCGGCGATGGTGCCCGGGTAGTCCATTCTGGTCGGTCCGACCACGCCCATTCCCCCGAGGACCGTGCCGTGGGAGGCGTAGCCGATCGAGACCACCGAGGTGTTCCGCATCTCCTCGGCCTCATTCTCCTCACCGATCCGCACGGTGATGGTTCCCGCGTCACAGGCCGCGGCCAGCAGCTTGAGCACCACCACCTGTTCTTCGAGCGCCTCGAGCACCTGGCGCAGCGAACCCGGGAAATCGGCGGCGCTGCGGGTGAGGTTGGCAGTGCCGCCGAGCAACAGCCGCTCCTCGGGATGCTCCACCAGCGTCTCGATCAGGACCGTGGAGGCCCTGGCCATCGTGTCGCGTAGATCGGCCGGAGTGTGCTCGGGCAGCTCGGCCACGTTAGCCGACGCCTCAGCCAGCCGACGCCCCGCCAGCGCCTGGTTGAGCAACGTGCGCAGCTGCGCCACCTGTTCCTCGGTGATCACGTCGCCCAGGTCGATCAGGCGCTGGTCCACCCGGCCCGCATCGGTGATGAGCACCAGCATCAGCCGGGCCGGGGTCACCGCGAGCACCTCCAGGTGGCGCACCATGGAACGACTCAGGGTGGGGTACTGGATCACCGCCACCTGCCGGGTGAGCTGGGCCAGTAACCGGACGCTGCGACGCAGCACGTCGTCCAGGTCGACCCCACCGCTCAGGAAGGCCTGCACGGCCCGCCGCTCGGCCGCCGACAGCGGCTTGACCTCCGAGAGCCGGTCCACGAACAGCCGGTAGCCCTTGTCGGTGGGCACCCGGCCCGCACTGGTGTGCGGCTGGGCGATGTAGCCGTCCTCTTCCAATGCCACCATGTCGTTGCGGATGGTCGCGCTGGAGACCCCGAGGTTGTGCCGCTCCACCAGGGTGCGAGAGGCCACCGGTTCGTGGGTTGCCACATAGTCGGCGACGATGGCACGCAGCACGTCGAACCGGCGGTCGTCTGCGTTCACGTCACCTCCCCTGCCGCCGTGGGCCTTTAGCTGAGTCTAGTGCGATCCAGGCGCAGCCGTCCGGACACCGCAGCGAGCCGGTTACCCTGAGCGCCTGCCGAGCCTGACGGGAGGGTGAGCGCGCGCTGTGATCTTCAAGGATGTGCGGCAGGGTCGTCCATACCCCGAGCACGGGCTCTCGACCAAGGACTGGGCACAGATCCCGCCGCAGCAGGTCCGTTTGGAAGATCTTGTCACCACCACCACCGTGCTGGAGCTGGACCGGTTGCTCTCCGAGGACTCCACGTTCTTCGGCGATCTCTTCCCGCACGCCGTGCAGTGGTCCGGCGAGCTGTATCTGGAAGACGGGCTGCACAGGGCGCTGCGAGCCGCCCTGCAGCAGCGCACCGTACTGCACGTCCGGGTACTCGACCTCGACCTGCTGCGCGGCTGATCCCATCCTGCCCACCATCTGGATCACGACACCAGCAGGTTGCGCACGACGGCATCGGTGAGTAGGCGGCCGCGGCGGGTGAGTACCAGCCGGCCGGGCGGGGTGGCGGTGAGCAGGCCGTCGGTCACCGCGCGGTCGGCGGCGGCCCGGCCGGCCGGGTCGAGGGCCGATGACGGCAGTCCTTCGGCCAGCCGCAGCCCGAGCATCACCCGCTCGGTGTGCCGCTGCACCGGGCCGAGCACCTCCCGGCCCGCCGCGGGCGACAAACCCTGCGCCAGCGCGGCTGCGTAGCGGGCCGGGTGCTTGACGTTCCACCACCGCACCCCGCCGACGTGCGAGTGCGCCCCCGGCCCCGCACCCCACCAGTTGCCGCCCGCCCAGTAGCCGAGGTTGTGCCTGCATCGGGCGGCGGCGGACGCGGCCCAGTTCGACACCTCATACCAGTGCAGGCCCGCCGCGGACAGCGCCGCGTCGAGTTGTTCGTAGCGCTCGGCGAGCACGTCGTCGTCCGGCGCGGGCAGCTCTCCCCGGCCCACCCGCCTGGCCAGCGCCGTGCCTGACTCGACCACCAGGGCGTAGGCCGACACGTGGTCCACCCCGGCGGCCAGCACGGTGTCCAGCGACGCCGCCAGATCGTCTCGGGTCTCCCCCGGCGTTCCGTAGATCAGATCGAGGTTGATGTGCTCGATCCCGGCGCGGAGAGCCTCGACCGCCGCGGCCACCGCCCGCCCCGGCGTGTGCGTGCGGTCCAGCACGGCCAGCACGTGCGGCGCTGCGCTCTGCATGCCCAGCGAGACCCGGGTATAGCCGGCCGCTGCGATCCCGGCGAAGAACTCCGGCGAGGTGGACTCCGGGTTGGCCTCGGTGCTCACCTCGGCACCCGGCGCCACTTCGAGCGACCCGCGGACGGCGTCGAGCACGGCACCCAGGCCGCCCGCGCCGAGCAACGATGGGGTGCCCCCGCCGACGAACACCGTTTCGACCGCCACCGGCTCCCCCAGCACGGTGGCGGCGAGGTCGAGCTCGCGGCGCAGGGCGTCCAGCCAGGCCGACGGCGACGATGCGGAGTCCAGCTCCCCGGGCGTGTAGGTGTTGAAGTCGCAGTAACCGCAGCGGGTGGCGCAGAACGGGACGTGCACGTACACCCCGAACGGCCGCTCACTCAGCCCGGCCAGTGCGGCGGCGGGCAATGCCCCGTCCGGCGCGGCGCCATCGCCAGCGCCAGGCACGGCCCCGGTAGGGAGGTCGGTCACGTGAGCATTGTCCCAACATGCGAGCAGAGGTGGTCCGCACCGCGCGAGGATGGGACCCTAGGCGAGTGATTGTGCCCGGACTTCCGTTGGTGGCTCGCCGCCACGTCGACTATGTCCGGGTCTCCAGCGCGCTCTGCCGCTCGACGAGCTGACGCCCGCCCGCCTGCATGTTCCCAGCCGGCGCCGGGTGCGCCGGGAACCGGGCTGCGGCATGGCTCGGTCACGGCCTGCCCGCTCGCCGGTGCTCTCTTCCGGAGGCACCCGAATGTCCGCACCCACCCGCCGAGCACCCGCAGCGAAGACCCGCCGTGGCGAGGGCCAGTGGGCCCTGGGCTATCTCGAGCCGCTCAACCCGAACGAACGGACCAAGAAGGACGACGACGGGCTCAACGTCCGGCGCCGGATCGAGACGATCTACGCCCAGCACGGTTTCGACTCGATCGACCCCGCCGACCTGCGCGGCCGATTCCGCTGGTGGGGGCTCTACACCCAGCGCAGACCCGGTATCGACGGTGGCCGGACCGGCACGCTGGAGCCCGAGGAGCTCGACGACTCCTTCTTCATGATGCGGGTGCGCATCGACGGCGGCGCGCTGACCACCGCGCAGCTCCAGTTGCTGGGTGAGATCTCCCGGCTCTACGCCCGCGACACCGCCGACATCACCGACCGGGAGAACATCCAGTACCACTGGATCCGGATCGAGGACGTGCCCACCATCTGGGAGCAGCTGGAGGCGGTGGGCCTGACCACCGCGGAAGCGTGTGGCGACTGCCCGCGGGTCGTGCTGGGCTCGCCGGTGGCGGGCATCGCCGCCGACGAGATCATCGACGGCACCCCGGCGGTCGAGGAGATCCTCCGGCGCTACATCGGCAGCCCCGAGTTCTCCAACCTGCCGCGCAAGTACAAGACCGCGATCTCCGGCCTGCAGGACATCGCGCACGAGATCAACGACATCTCCTTCGTCGGTGCGGTGCACCCCGAGCACGGGCCGGGATTCGATCTGTGGGTCGGCGGTGGCCTCTCCACCAACCCGAAGATCGCCCAGCGGCTGGGGGCCTGGGTCCCGCGCGACGAGGTGGCGGCGGTGTGGGCCGGTGTGACGTCGTTGTTCCGCGACTACGGCTACCGGCGGCTGCGCCACCGCGCCCGGCTCAAGTTCCTCGTCGCGGACTGGGGCCCGGAACGCTTCCGTGACGTACTGGAGACCGAGTACCTGCACCGCAAGCTCATCGACGGCCCGGCACCCGAGCAGCCACCCGCCCCGATCGACCACATCGGCGTGCACCGCCAGCGGGACGGCAAGTTCTACCTCGGCGTCGCTCCGGTGGCGGGCCGGGTCTCGGGCACCACGCTGGTGGACGTCGCCAAGGCGGTGGAGCGGGCCGGATCCTCCCGGGTGCGGCTGACCCCGTACCAGAAGCTGGTCGTGCTCGATGTCGACGAGGCCGAGGTAGCCGGTCTGGTCACTGAGCTGACCTCGCTGGGCCTGCACGCCGATCCCAGCCCGTGGCGGCGCTCGGTGATGGCCTGCACCGGCATCGAGTTCTGCAAGCTGGCCATCGTGGAGACCAAGAACCGGGCGAACGCGCTGGTCGCCGAGCTGGAGGCGCGCCTGGCCGATGTCCAGTCCACCCTGGCCACCCCGGTATCGGTACATCTCAACGGCTGCCCGAACTCCTGCGCCCGGGTCCAGGTCGCCGATATCGGGCTCAAGGGCCAACTCGTCGTCGACGCCGAAGGTGAGCAGGTCGAGGGCTTCCAGGTGCACCTCGGTGGCGGCCTCGGCCTGGACAGCGGGTTCGGCCGTAAGCTGCGCGGCCACAAGGTCACCTCCGCGGAGCTGGGTGACTACGTCGAGCGCCTGGTCCGCGGCTACGCCGCCCAGCACGCACCGGGCGAGCGGTTCGCCCAGTGGGTGACCCGCGCCGAGGAAAGCGATCTGCGATGAGCGAGGCCGGCGTCGCGCGAGCGGTGCCCTTCTACTGCCCGTACTGCGGCGAGGAGGACCTGCGGCCCGAGGCGCAGCCGCACGCCGCGTGGCGGTGCGCGGACTGCCTGCGGGTCTTCGTCGTACGCATGGTAGGCCTGGCCGTCGCGAGAACCGAGGAGGTGGCCAGGTGAGCGGTGAGCCCGGGGCCGCCGAGCTGGCACGGCAGGCCCGGCGCGCCGGGCGCGACCTGGAGGGCGCCCCGGCCACCGAGATCGTGCGCTGGGCGGCGCGGACCTTCGGCGCCCGGTTCGCGGTGGCCTCCTCCATGCGGGACGCCGTGCTGGTCCACCTGGCCTCGCAGGTGGCGCCCGGCGTCGACGTGCTGTTCCTGGACACCGGCTACCACTTCGCCGAGACGATCGGCACCCGGGACGCGGTGGCGGCGAGCTACGACATCAACCTGATCACCGTGCTACCCCGGCAGACCGTCGCCGAGCAGGATGCCGAGCACGGGCCCACGCTGCACGACCGCGACCCCGATCTGTGCTGCGGGTTGCGCAAGGTGGCGTCGCTGGATCGCGCCCTGGAGCGCTACGACGCATGGGCCACCGGGTTGCGCCGGACCGACGCACCGACCAGAGCCGGCACGCCGGTGGTCTCCTACGACTCCGGGCGGGGCAAGGTGAAACTCGCCCCGCTGGCCGCGTGGAGCGACGCCGACGTCGAGCGTTACATCGCCGAGCACGGGATTCTCACCAACCCGCTGCTGACCGCCGGATACCCCTCCATCGGCTGTGCCCCGTGCACCCGCGCGGTGATCGCCGGGGAGGACCAGCGAGCCGGGCGCTGGGCGGGCTCGGCCAAGACCGAATGCGGGATCCACCGTTGAGCGCGGGCAGCACCGTCTGGCTCACCGGGCTGTCCGGGGCGGGCAAGACCACGATCGCCGACGCGGTCGCAGGCCGGCTGCGCGCGGCAGGCAGGCAGGTCGAGGTGCTCGACGGCGACGAGCTGCGCCGGGGCCTGTCCGCCGGGCTGGGCTTCTCCCGGCAGGACCGGGACACTCACGTGCGGCGGGTGGGTTTCGTGGCCGAACTGCTGGCCCGGCACGGCGTGGTCACACTGGTGCCGGTGATCGCACCGTACTCGGCCACCCGCGACGAGGTACGAGCACAGCACGACGCGCACGGCACCGGCTATCTCGAGGTGCATGTGGCCACCCCGCTGGCCGAGTGCAGCCGCCGCGACGTCAAGGGGCTCTACGCCAGGGCGGCCGCCGGGGAGTTGACCGGGATGACCGGTGTTGACGACCCGTACGAGGAGCCGGACAAGCCAGACCTGCGGCTGGATACCACCGGCATCGACGTCACCGCCGCCGCGCGGCGCGTGATGGACCTGCTCACCGAGAGGGGCGTGGCGTGACAGCGACCGTGGCAGCACCGTCCACAGTAGAGACCGACCACCTGGCGGCGTTGGAGTCCGAAGCGGTGCACATCATCCGCGAGGTGATCGCCGAGTTCGACCGGCCGGTGCTGCTGTTCTCCGGCGGCAAGGACTCCGCGGTGCTGCTGCACCTGGCGCTGCGCGCCTTCCACCCGGCGCCGCTGCCCTTCCCGCTGCTGCACGTGGACACCGGGCACAACTTCCCCGAGGTGATCGCCTTCCGGGACGACATCGTCGCCGGCCTGGGGCTACGGCTGCATGTGGCCTCAGTGCAGGAGTGGATCGACGACGGACGGCTGGTCGAGCGCCCGGACGGTACCCGCAACCCGCTGCAGACCATCCCGCTACTGGACACCATCGGCGAGCACCGATTCGACGCGGTGTTCGGCGGCGCCCGCCGCGACGAGGACCGGGCGCGGGCCAAGGAACGCATCGTCAGCCTGCGCGACTCCTTCGGCGGCTGGGATCCCCGGCGGCAGCGCCCGGAACTGTGGAGCCTCTACAACGGCAGGCACACCGCGGGCGAGCACGTCCGGGTCTTTCCGCT
Source organism: Pseudonocardiaceae bacterium (assembly GCA_050699955.1). Taxonomy (GTDB): domain Bacteria; phylum Actinomycetota; class Actinomycetes; order Mycobacteriales; family Pseudonocardiaceae. The sequence continues at coordinate 51,309 of JBOHGD010000016.1, forward strand.
GTCGAACTGGACCGAGCTGGACATCTGGCACTACATCGCCCGCCGCGACGTGCCGATCTCGGGCCTGTACTACGCGCATCAGCGGGAGGTGTTCGCCCGCGACGGAATGTGGCTGACCGCGGGCGAATGGGGCGGCCCTCGGCGCGAGGAGCACCTGCTCACCAAGTCGGTGCGCTACCGCACCATCGGAGACGCCTCCTGCACCGGTGCGGTGGAGTCGACGGCCGGGACCATCGACGAGGTGCTCGCCGAGGTGAGCGCCAGCCGGATCACCGAACGCGGCGCCACCCGGGCCGACGACCGGCTCTCCGAGGCCGCCATGGAGGACCGCAAACGGGAGGGCTACTTCTGATGACCAGCCTGTTGCGGCTGACCACCGCCGGCTCCGTGGACGACGGCAAGTCCACGCTGGTCGGGCGGTTGCTACAGGACACCCAGTCGATCCTGGCCGATCAGCTCGCCGCGGTGGACCGGGCGACCCGGGCCCGCGGGGGGCGCGACGGCGCCGCGCCGGACCTGGCGCTGCTCACCGACGGGCTGCGCGCCGAGCGGGAGCAGGGCATCACCATCGACGTCGCCTACCGCTACTTCGCCACGCCCACCCGCAAGTTCGTGCTGGCCGACTGCCCCGGGCACGTGCAGTACACCCGCAACACGGTCACCGGGGCCTCCACCGCGGAGCTCGCCGTCGTCCTGGTCGACGCGCGCAACGGCGTGGTCGAGCAGACCCGCCGCCATCTCGCCGTCGCCGCGTTCCTGCGGGTGCCGCACCTGGTGCTCGCGGTGAACAAGATGGACCTGGTCGACTTCGACGAGCGCACGTTCCGCCTGCTCGAGGCCGACTTCGCGGCGGCGGCGACCTCACTGGGCGTACCCGACGTCGTCTCGGTGCCGGTGTCGGCGCTGCACGGCGACAACGTCGCGGCCCGCAGCGAACGCACCCCCTGGTACGAAGGACCGACCCTGCTGGAGCACCTGGAGGCGGTGCCCACCGGCAGGGAGGCGGTCGGGGAGCCGATGCGCTTCCCGGTGCAGTTGGTGCTGCGCCCGCGTACCGCCGAGTATCCCGACTACCGGGGCCTGGCCGGGCAGGTCGCCTCCGGGGTGCTCGAGGTCGGCGACGAGGTCATCGCACTGCCCTCGGGTCTGCGCTCCGCCGTCACCGGGATCGACACCCCGGACGGCCCGGTGCCGCGAGCCACCGCCGGGGAGTCGGTCACCGTGCTGCTGGCCGATGAGCTCGACGCCGGGCGCGGCGAGGTGCTGGCTCATCCGCAGCAGGCGCCGCGGGTGGTCACCGAGCTCGACGCGGACCTGTGCTGGCTGGCCGACCGTCCACTGCGGACCGGCGCCCGGGTACTGGTCAAGCACGGCACCCGCACCGTGCGGGCGGTCGTCACGGAGCTGACCGGGCGCCTTGACCTGCACACCCTGCGGCACACCGAGCCCCCCGAGGCGCTGGAGCTCAACGAGATCGGCGGAGCCCGGATCCGGCTCGCCGCACCACTGGCGGTGGATACCTATGCCACTGACCGGCACACCGGCGGGTTCCTGGTGATCGACACCGCGAACGGCAACACCCTCGCCGCCGGCCTGGTCGGCGCGGACGAGGCGACATGAACCCCACCACCCCCGGTGTGTCCGCCTCCCATGCACGGTGTGTCAGGCGCTCGTGCACGGTGTGTCAGGCGCTCGTGCACGGTGTGTATCAGGCGCTGGTGCCGTGAGGTCGGCGCTGGTGGCGGTAGCGCACGGCAGCCGCGACCCACGCTCGGCCGCCACGGTGTCGGCGCTGATCGACCGGGTGCGCGCGCTGCGGCCCGACCTGGACGTCCGCCTCGCCTTCCTGGATCTGTCCGCGCCCCGGCTCGACGCCGTGCTCGCCACGGTGGCCCGTGCCGTGGTGGTGCCGTTGCTGCTCGGCCACGCCTTCCACGCCAAGGTCGACGTGCCCGGCGAGGTGTCCCGCGCCACTGCGGCGCGGCCCGGGCTGGACATCACCGTCGCCGACGTGCTCGGCCCCGACCCCCGGCTGGAGACCGCCGCACTGCGCAGACTGGCCGAGGTCGGCGTCTCGCCGGACGATCCGGACTTCGGCGTCGTGCTCGCCGCCGCCGGGTCCCAGCAGGCCTCGGCCAACGCCGCCGTCGCTGCCGTCGCCGCCGTCTGGGCGGAGCGGACCCGCTGGCAGGTGGTCCCCGCCTTCGCCTGCGCCGCGGCGCCCACCGTGCCCGACGCCATCGCCACCCTGCACGCATCGGGCGCCCGCCGGGTCGCGGTGGCCTCCTGGTTCCTCGCCCCCGGACTGCTACCCGACAAGGTCATCCGTCTCGCCCTTCGCACCGACCCGCACGCCCTGCCCACCACTCCCCTCGGTGCCCACCACGCGGTAGCGGCCCTCATCGCGCACCGCTACGACTCCGCTACAGCGCGCATCAGCACCCCCCGCTCAGCCTGACCCCACCCCGCGTGTCAGGCTTTCATGCACGGTGTGTCAGGCCCTCATGCACGGCCTGTCAGGCCCGCGGGAATTGTCTGCGACCGTGGTGGGGTAACGACGCAATTGGACGCACGCACACATCGATCGAGTTGTGTACTGCACGGCTCTGATCAATTCCTCCGATGACCCGGCTGCGTATATGGACCAGGGCGTGTACCTCAAGGCACTCGCCGGGTCCGGCGCGGTCGACCACATCAAATTCGGGCGCGCGGTCCGGCGCGGTCCGGTTCACCCGGTACCCGCCTGCATCGCCCGTGCCATCGTGGCCGCGTCCTCTCTGCCCAGCCGTACCCCGAGCTTGCCCGCACCATGCGGATAGAGCGCCCATGCGCCGCCGAGCTCCCGAATCGCAATGAGCGTGCACCGGGCACCGTCATCGGTACGGCGCCCGTTCAGCACAACGCGGCTCGTCTCGTTCTCCCGCTGCATCACAGTGTCCATCACGCGCTCCCCCGCTCGAAGTGGAATGGCCGGACCGGCGACTCAGGGTCGGGCATCACCGGTCCGGCCATCGCCCTTGGCGGACCATTCTCGCAAGGGCTGACCGAAGTACAACATCCCGGGACCCCAATATACAAGACTTCATTTCCCGCTCTCGATATGATCCAGAAGAACTGTTCTTTTCATTGCGAAACGAGCGCGGAAAGTCTTTCATTCCGGGTGTACGCTTCACTTCATAACGAGGAGGATCGCGTGATGACCGAGGGCACGACCGGATCGACGGTGCCACGGCGTCAGCTCGGCCGGTACCTGCGTGACCTGCGCAATCGGTCGCGGCTGACGGTGCGGACGGCCGCCGCGCAACTGGAATGGTCCGAGGCCAAGATGTGGCGCATCGAGACCGGCCAGACCGGTATGCGCAGCCTCGACGTGGAGACCATGTGCCGGATCTACGGTGCACCGGCCGACACCACCGAGGCGCTCATGGGCCTGGCCAAGGAGACCAAGGCGCGCGGCTGGTGGCACTCCTACGGCGACGTCATCCCCGAACAATTTGACGTCTACATCGGTCTGGAGGAAGCCGCGTCCCACCTCGCGGGATACCAGTCGGAGCTGATGCCGGGGCTGCTGCAGACCGAGGACTACGCCCGCACCGTGATCCGGGCGGACAACCCCGGGGTGGACGACGCGGAGATCGAGCGGCGGGTCAGCGTCCGGATGGCCCGGCAAACCCTGCTCACCAGGGTCACCGCTCCCCCGCTGCTCGACATCGTGCTCAATGAGGCCATTCTGCACCGTCCGATCGGCGGCCCCGCCGTCATGGTGCGCCAGCTTGATCGGCTCGTTGAAGCCGTTGTGCTGCCCACGGTGTCGATCCGTGTGCTGCCGTTCGGCGCTGGACTGCACCACGGCATCATGTCCGGGCCGTTCGTGATCCTGCGGTTCCCGCTGAATGGCAACGGCCAGGAGACCGAGCCGCCCACGGTCTTCGTCGAAAGCCTCACCGGAGCGTTGTACCTGGACAAGCCGCACGAAATCGAGCGTTACGACGCGGCCTTCTCCAACATCCGGGAGTCGTCTCTGGATGAGCCGGCTTCCCAGCAACTAATCACCCGAGTGGCAAGGGAGTTAGGAAAGTGAGCATCGACCTGTCGAACGCCACCTGGCGCAAGAGCAGCCGCAGCAACGGCCAAATGGAGTGCGTTGAGGTCGCTGATCTGGGCGGCGGGAACCGCGCCGTCCGGGACAGCAAGGACCCGGCCGGACCGGCCCTGATCTTCACCCCGGCGGAGTGGGCCGCATTCACCGCGGGGGTCCGCGACGGCGAGTTCGGCTGACCCGCCCGACATCCGGCCCGCCCAGCAGCGCCCCGGCGACCTCCCGCCGCCGGGGCGGTGTGTCGGGTCAGCGGTGTGTCGGGTCAGCGGGCCCAACTGGGGAGGAGTTCGGCGAGCGTCAAGTCGAGGGGGAACGGCTCGTCGACCGTGAGCCGGTCGCTGGTCGTGCCGATGCGGTAGCCCTCACCATGGCCGAGTTGATAGGTGGTGACCCGCAGTGGCTCCGACTCGATCCGCCAGTAATGCGGGATGCCGAATTGGGCGTAGAGCCCGGGCTTGGTGGTGCGATCGTCGATGTGGCTGCCGGGTGACTCCACCTCCACGGCGACGACGACCTCTGCGGGCGCGAACCAGTGCCGACGCGGCTCGTCACTGCGCACCACCAGGGCATCCGGGATGCGGGTGAGTCGCCGATGGAAGCGGATCTCGACGGCGCCAGTTACCGCGAACTCCTCCGGCGCCCGCTGACCGAGCGCGGTGACCAACACGCTGGAGATGACCTGGTGCAGGCTGGACGGAGAGGGCGACACCGTCAGTGCTCCATCCGTCAGCTCGTACCGGTAGTTGCTCTCCGGCAGTCTGTCCAGGTCATCGGTAGTCCAGCCACCCGGAGGCACCGTGAGCAGCGCTTCGCTCATCAGCCCCAGCCTCCACTCATCACCAGTTCGCTACCGGCGAGTTTAGCCGCCCACCACGCCCGACGATGATCTAGCCCGTGACCCCGAGCCGGAGGCGGTAGAGCCGGCGTGCGTTATCGCAGGCGATCATCGCGGCGATGCGCTGGATGTCCTGTTCAGTGGCCTCATCGTCGCGCCGCCAGCCGTCGAGCACCTGATGTACCGCGCGCCGGAACCGCAGCGCGGCGAGGTGATAGAGCTCGGCCAGCCCGAACGCGTCGGAGGAGTAGAGCACCTTGCCGAACGGGGCGATCTCGAGCACCTCCGCGAGCAACGCGCAGGCCCGCGCGCCGGCGAACGTGGACGCCAGGCCGACGTCGAGGTGGACGTGGCCGAACACGTGCGCCAGCCACGCCGCCTCCCGGTGGTAGGGGTAGCAGTGCAGCAGCATCACCGGTGTGCCGGTGGCGGCGGTGGCCCGGCAGAACCCGGTGAGCAGGATCGGGTTCGCCCGATGCAGATCCTCGTCGCCGTCCCCGAACCCGGTATGCAGTTGCAGCGGCAGCCCGGTGTCCACCCCGCACCACAGCGCGTGCCGGAGCAGCACCGGGTCGGCCAGCCGGGCACCGGGACGTCGGGGGTCGAGGCGCGGCGGCAGCCACGCCGCGGCGGCAGCCCGCACCTCGGCGTCGACGGGCCGCGCGGGATCGACGTCGAAGCCGTACCGGTAGGCCAGGATCGATTTGCAGGCGACGGCCGCGCCCGCCCGGCGACTGATCGCCTCGGCCACCGCCTGCGGGTAGTCCGCAGGCTCGACGCCGGTGTCCGCGACCTGCTCGGCCACCACCTCGAGCCGCAGCACCTCCGACACCGGCGCCCCGGCCGCCGCACCCAGCTCAGCCAGCCCGAGCAGGTCTTCGGAGCGCCAGCCCGCGTCGACGAGCAGCGCGCCGGTTCCGGATGCCGCCAGCAGCCTGCGGGTCACCTCCCCGGCACCCAGCTCGGCGCGCCGGGCCAGGTAGTCCGCCGCAGGGGCGTGCGGCGGCAGGTCGAGCACCGGAGCGCACCAGCGACGCACCGAGAGCCCGAGTGCGGAGTCGAATGGATCAGCTCCCGGCGCGGGCCCCTCGGCCTCGGTGAGCAGCGCGCCGAAGGCAGCCGCATCCGGCGACCCGGCGAGGACACTGTGGCAGTGGTGGTCGACCAGGCGCAGCGCCTGCACCCAGGACGGCAGCCCGCCCATGGGGTTCAGTACGCCCACCGGGAGGCGGCGACGACCTGTTCGGGGCTGGCCGCGGCGAACCGCTCGATCTCCGCCCGGCGCACCGCGACCACGGTGTCGGCCAGCTCGGGCCCGAACGCCTCGGCCAGCACCGGATCAGCGACGAACGCCGCCACCGCGTCGTCCAGCCGCTGCGGCAGCCGGGCGACCCCACGCGCGGCCCGCTCCTCGTCCGACCAGGTCGCCGGGTCGACGTCCACCGGCTCCGGCAGCGTCGCGCCCTGCTCGATCCCGGCCATCCCACCGGCCAGCAACGCCGCGACCAGCAGATACGGGTTGGCGCTCGGATCGACGCACTTCACTTCGACGTTGGCCGCCTCGGCCTGCTCACCCGCCGAGCCGGTGATCAGCCGCACCGCCGCTTCCCGGTTCTCCCGCCCCCAACAGCCGAACACCCCGGCCCAGTGCGAGGGCACCAGCCGTTGGTAGCTGGCCACGCTGGGGGCGCCGACGGCGAGCAGCGCGGGCAGCCGGGACAGGATCCCGGCGATGAACGCCTCGCCCTCACCGGTCAGCCGGTAGCGACCCTCGCCGTCGCACAACAGGTTGCGGCCGTCGCGGGACACCGACAGGTGCACGTGGCCACCGTTACCGACGCCGCCTGCGATCACGCTGGGCGCGAACGACACCCGCAGCCCGTGCCGTGCGGACACCGCCCGGATCGTGGAGCGCACCAGCACCGTGGTGTCGGCGGCGGCCACCGGCGACTCCGCAGCCACCGAGACCTCCAGCTGGCCTGCGGCGTACTCGGGGTGGAACTGCGCGACCTCCACCCCTTGAGCGGCCAGCGCGCGAAGCAGCTCCGCGGCGTAGTCGGATCGCTCGATCAGCCGGGTCATGCCGTAGGCGGGCCCGCTCATCGCAGGCACCACCTCGTCCCCCGATCCGGCGTCGAGCACCCACTCGACCTCGAACGCCAGCCGGGCGGTCAGACCCGCCGCGGCCAGCCGCCCGGTGAGCCGGGCCGCCAGCGACCGGCTGCACTGCGGATGCCGGCGGCCCTCCTGGGTCCACCGGTCGACGGGCGCCCAGGCCCACCCGGACTGGGCGGCCAGTGGCACCAGCCGGGCCAGGTCGGGAAGCAACCGCAGGTCACCGGTCGGGCCCCCGCTGTAGCGCCCGGTCGTGATCGAGTCGTCGGGCAGGAAGAAGTCGAACACCGGTGTGGCCCCGACGCCCCAGGCCGCCGCGCGGGCCAGCGCGCTCGTCGGGACGGCTTTGACCCGGGTGATCCCGGCGGTGTCCACCCAGGTCAGCGCGACACCGACGACACCATCGGCAGCCAGCCGCTCGGCCGCTCGCCTGCCCTGCGCGGCGCGCCCAGCCCGGTCCACCTGATCCACCTGCTCCACCACGCACCCTCCGAAAACACGTCTCGTCTCATGGTCGAAGACGAGCCGATCCTGCCAGCGACGCCTCCGCCGAGTCGAGCGCACAGCCTCGAGTCGAGCGCTCGCGGCGCGCACGCGGCGGCCGTCTACGGTCGGGCGCATGAGTGATGCCGAGGTGGTGCACCTGGCTGTGAGGTCCGGGATCGCCACCATCACGCTGGACTCCCCCGCCAACCGCAACGCGCTGTCCGCTCAGCTCCGCGCCGAACTGCGCGACGCGCTGCAGCGCAGCCAAGACGACGACACGGTGCGGGTCGTGGTGCTCGATCACACCGGGCCGGTGTTCTGCGCCGGGATGGACCTCAAGGAGCCGGGCAACCAGGGCGTCATCGAGTTCCCCCGGATCCTGCAGCAGATCTGGACCCACCCGAAACCGGTGGTCGCCAAACTGGCCGGACCGGCCCGGGCGGGCGGCATCGGCATCGTCGCGGCGGCGGATGTCGCCGTCGCCGCACACGGCGCCACCTTCGCGTTCACCGAGGTCCGCATCGGCCTGGTGCCCGCAGTGATCTCGGTGACCGTGCTGCCCCGGCTGCTGCCCCGAGCCGCGCACGAGCTGCTGCTCACCGGGGAGGCGTTCGACGCGGCCCGGGCGGCCGCCATCGGCCTGCTCACCAGCGCGGTACCCGCCGACCGGCTGGACGCCGAGGTCGCCCGCTACACCGGCATGCTCGCCAAGGGCGCACCCGAGGCCCTGACCCTGACCAAGCAGATACTGCACCGCCACCAGAACCTGGCCGAGGACTTCGCGGCGATGCTCGAGCTGTCCGCCGCGCGCTTCGCCTCCCCGGAGGGCCAGGAGGGCATCCGGGCCTTCGCCGAGAAACGCCCGCCCTCCTGGGCCGGCTAACTGGGCATGGGCACATGGGACACGAGCACGCCAGGCCAACCACCCAGGTGCTGCCCGGACAGCCCATGCTGAACGAACCACACACCGATGACGAGCAGGATCAGGCCGATCAGCGCCGCGTTGACCCGCCGACGGGAGTTCACGGCGGGCCGTCCGGGTCGGCGGCGCGCCGGTGCACCCACTCGGAGGCGACGTCCACCCCCTGGTCGATCAGCAGGGCGACCCACCAGCAGACCGGCAGCAGCACCATCATGAGCAGCACGACCTGCAACGGGAACCAGAGCTGGGTGAGCCAGAGCTCGACCGCGTTCCACCAGCGGCTCACAGCATCCCAGTCCGCAGCCAACACGCACGCCAGGGTAGTCCGCCCGGATGTGGCCCCGGGTTGTCGGCACTACGTTGTTGTCGGCACTACGTTGGGCGCCATGTTCGCCGTTTACGCTGCCGAGCCCAACCCCGACGACCCGCTGGCCGCGCTGCGAGTCGGAGAACGCCCCGATCCCGAGGTACCCGACGCGGCGGTGGCGGTCATGGTCCGAGCGGCCAGCCTGAACATGCACGATCTGTGGACGCTGCGCGGAGTGGGCATCAAGAACGAGCAGTTTCCGATGATCTTGGGCTGTGACGGCGCTGGGGTGCTCCCCGACGGGTCCGAGGTGGTGATCTACCCGGTGATGAGCACCCCGGGCTGGGTTGGCGACGAGACGCTCGACCCGGGCCGCAAGCTGCTCACCGAGCAACTGCAGGGCAGCTTCGCCGATACCGTCGTGGTGCCGAAGCGCAACGTGCTGCCCAAGCCCGCAGCGCTGACCTTCCCCGAAGCGGCCTGCATGGGTACCGCCTGGCTGACCGCCTACCGGATGCTGTTCGTGAAGTCCGGGCTGCGACCCGGCCAGACCATGCTGGTGCAGGGCGCCTCGGGTGGGGTGTCCACCGCGCTGGCGCAGCTCGGCGGGGCCGCCGGGATGCGGGTCTGGGTGACCGGGCGCACCGAGGGCAAGCGCGAGCTGGCCCGGTCGCTCGGCGCGCACGAGGCGTTCGAACCCGGTGCGCGGCTACCGGAGCGGGTGGACGCGGTGTTCGAGACCGTCGGCAAGGCCACCTGGTCGCATTCGGCGAAGTCACTCAAGCCGGGCGGCATCATCGTCTGCTCCGGCGCGACCAGCGGCGACGCTGACCGCGCCGAACTGCAGCGGCTGTTCTTCCTGCAGCTGCGGATGGTCGGCTCCACCATGGGCACCCGCGACGAGCTCGGCGACCTACTGTCTTTCCTGGATCTCACCGGGGTGCGCCCGCAGATCGGCACCGAGCTCCCGATGTCCGATGCCGAGCAGGGTTTCAAGGCGATGCTCGACGGCGACACCGCAGGCAAGATCATCTTCACTCGCTGATCCGGCCGCGCGCCACTACGGGGCGCCACTACGGGCGCAGACCGTCCAGCAGCCGGGCCGGAATGATCGGGATCGGGAACGGCCGCTCAGTGGCGAGGCAGCGGCTACTTCTTGCCGGACTTGGGCGATTCATCGGTGGACAGTGCCGCGACGAAGGCCTCCTGCGGGACCTCGACCCGCCCGATCGTCTTCATCCGCTTCTTGCCCTCCTTCTGCTTCTCCAGCAGCTTGCGCTTGCGGGTGATGTCCCCGCCATAGCACTTCGCGAGCACGTCCTTGCGGATGGCGCGGATAGTCTCCCTGGCGATGATCCGCCCGCCGATCGCGGCCTGGATCGGTACCTCGAACTGCTGACGCGGGATGAGCTCACGCAGCTTGGTCGCCATCGACGTGCCATAGGCGTAGGCGGCGTCGCGGTGCACGATCGCGGAGAACGCGTCCACCGCCTCGCCCTGCAGCAGAATGTCCACCTTGACCAGGTCGGCGGTCTGCTCGCCGGTCTCCTCGTAGTCCATCGAGGCGTAGCCGCGGGTGCGGGACTTCAGTGCGTCGAAGAAGTCGAACATGATCTCGGCCATCGGCACCTGGTAGCGCAGCTCGACCCGCGACTCGGACAGGTAGTCCATCCCCTGCAGGGCACCGCGGCGGGACTGACAGAGCTCCATGATGGTGCCGATGAACTCCGAAGGAGCGATCACGGTGCACTTGACCACCGGCTCGTACACCTCGGCGATCTTGCCGGGTGGCCAGTCCGACGGATTCGTGACCGTCTGCTCGCTGCCATCCTCGGACACCACGCGGTAGACCACGTTGGGCGCGGTGGAGATGAGGTCGAGACCGAACTCGCGTTCCAGCCGGTCCCGGGTGATCTCCAGGTGCAGCAGGCCGAGGAAACCGCAGCGGAAACCGAACCCCAGCGCGGCGGAGGTCTCCGGCACGTAGGTCAGCGCGGCATCGTTGAGCCGCAGCTTGTCCAGCGCATCGCGCAGATCCGGATAGTCCGAGCCGTCCATTGGATACAGCCCGGCGAACACCATCGGCCGGGGGGTGCGGTAGCCGGGCAGGGCCTCGGTGGCGCCCTTGCGCTCACTGGTGATCGTGTCCCCGACCCTGGACTGCCGGACGTCCTTCACCCCGGTCATGAGGTAGCCCACCTCGCCGACACCCAGGCCGTCACTCGGCTTCTGGTCCGGCGAGATGATGCCGACCTCGAGCAGCTCGTGGGTGGCGTTGGTGGACATCATCCGGATCCGGTCCCGCGGGGTGATCCGCCCGTCTACCACCCGGACGTAGGTGACCACGCCCCGGTAGGAGTCGTAGACCGAGTCGAAGATCATCGCCCGGGTCGGCGCCGCATCGTCACCGACCGGCGCCGGGACCATGCGGACCACCTCGTCGAGCAGCTCGCGCACACCCTGCCCGGTCTTCGCGCTGACCCGCAGCACGTCGTCGGGCTCACAGCCGATGATGTGCGCCAGCTCGGCGGCGTAGCGGTCCGGCTCGGCCGCGGGCAGGTCGATCTTGTTGAGCACCGGGATGATCTGAAGGTCCTTCTCCAGCGCCAGGTAGAGGTTGGCCAGCGTCTGCGCCTCGATCCCCTGCGCGGCGTCCACCAGCAGGATCGCCCCTTCGCAGGCCTCCAGCGCCCGGGACACCTCGTAGGTGAAGTCGACGTGGCCCGGGGTGTCGATCAGGTGCAGCACATGCTCGATCCCGTCGACCGTCCAGGGCAGCCGGACGTTCTGCGCCTTGATCGTGATGCCGCGCTCGCGCTCGATGTCCATCCGGTCCAGGTACTGCGCGCGGTACTGGCGGTCACCGAGCACGCCGGTGTACTGCAGCATGCGGTCGGCCAGCGTGGACTTGCCGTGGTCGATGTGGGCGATGACGCAGAAATTGCGGATTCGCTCAGGAGGGGTGAACGTCTTGTCGGCAAACGTCGTCACTCAACAGTCCTCGTTGGCAGGGGATCGCTCCATGTTCGCACGCCGCAACGCAGGCACCCGCGCCGCCGGGACCATGCCGGATTACCGACAGTCTACGTTCACAGCCATTAAGGGGTGCGCGCGAGCACCTCGACGTCAGCCGTGATGTGCGGTGCTGCTGCGATCCGCGCGTCCAGCGTGACCAGCGAATCCCGAGTTGCTCGGCCAGCGCGACGTAAAGGCCGTCAGTAGGGGGTCAGGTCGTGCCGCCACTCCCAGGCTCGCGGGAGTAGCCCACGGTGTTCGAAGCGCATGATCTCCTGGCACCCTCACCTGGTACCACGAGATCTCCGGGTGGTCCCTGATGCTCGGCCGCGCGCACGGTGGTGAGCTGGCCGTCATGAACGACACGATGATGCGGGTGCTGGACGCCGGGTTCGGGCATCCTCGCGGGCTGCTCGGCAGGCTCGGCGGGACGTTGATGGCATGGGGTAACGGGGAACAGGAACGCTGGGCCGTGGAGCGGGCCGGACTGCGCCCCGGGCAGCGGGTTTTGGCGGTCGGGCCAGGTCCGGGGCTGGGGCTGCGGCCGGCCGCCGCTTGTGGGAGCGCCCCGCCGGTTTCGCGGAGCTGGCCCGGGTGCTGCGGCCGGGCGGGCGGCTCGTGGTCACCGTGCACGAGCGGTTCCTCGGCGTAGAACCACGGGTACTCAGCGACGAGGCGCGTAGCGCGGGGCTGGTCGAGGTCCAGGTCGCCGTCCGTCCGCGGCAGCGCAACGAGACGAAGGTGGAGTTGCTCGCGATCCGGCCCTGATGGTGTTCACTCTCGGCGGCGTGACGCCGACCAGCCAGCAGCGGGAGAATCGGCACGCAGCACCCACCGGGAGGAGACCTACCGTGACGATCATTCCCCTGCCCGCACTGGGACGCCGGGAGGCCGCGAACGCGGCCCTGGGCGCCAAACATCGCCTGCAGGTGCCCTGGACGACGATCGCGAAGACGCTGGGCCACTCGCTGGTATGGAGCACCTCCGCGGTTCTCGGGCAGCAGTCGCTGACCGGTGAGCAGGCCCGCGCGCTGGGTCAGCTGCTGCAACTCGGCGACGATGTCGTCGAGGCTCTGCAGTTGCCGCCGGTGCGTGGTGCCGACGTGGTCGACAACACTGAACCGGTCGTCTACCGGCTGCGGGAGGTGGTCCAGGTCTACGGCAGCGCGCTGGCCGAACTGATCCGGGAGGAGTTCGGCGACGGCATCATGAGCGCCATCGACTTCGAGATGTCCATCGAGCGTCACGAGGACCCGAAGGGCGACCGGGTGCGTCTGGTGCTGGACGGCAAGTTCCTGCCCTATCGGGACTTCTAGGTCTCAGGTGGCGGGCGCTGGTCACGCCGCATCGGGTGATCGGCAGGCACCTCGACGAGGATCAGCCGCATGCCGTCGGGATCGGCGATCCACATCTCGTCCAGGCCCCACGGTTCGTGGCGCGGGTCGCGGAGCACCTCGACGCCTCGCACGATCAGTTCGGCCGCGGTCGAAGCCAGGTCACGGACCTGAAGCCAGATTGCCGTCGCCAGGCTGGGGTCTGCCTCACCCCGCCCGGACACCTCCAGGAATCCGCCCCCGAGAACGAACACGGTGCCGCCAGGGAACTCCCGGTGCACCGCGAGCTGGAGCACATCGCGGTAGAACGCCGTGGTGCGCTCGCGGTCCCGAGGCCGGAGCAGGATACGGCTGCTGAGCACCTCCATGCCCCTGTCCTACCGGCTCCCGCACCCCCGCGTCCACGCCGGCGTGCAGCCGAAGGCCCAGCTCGTCGCCTGTCGAGCACTATGGCGTTTTAGGTGGTCAATCACGCAGCTGTTACGATTGACCATCGTGCCGCGCGACGGCACTCCTCCCGAAGGCGAGATCGAAGGTAGACGCGTGGCCAACATCAAGTCGCAGCTGAAGCGAATCCAGACCAACGAGAAAGCGCGACTGCGGAACCAGTCCATCAAGTCGGCGCTGAAGACCGCGGTCCGTCGGTTCCGCGAGGCCGCCGACGCGGGCGACAAGGACAAAGCCCTCGGTGCGCTGCACACGGCGAGCCGTAAGCTGGACAAGGCCGTGAGCAAGGGCGTCATCCACGCCAACCAGGCCGCCAACCGCAAGTCGGCGATGGCCCAGCGCGCCAACCAGCTCTCAGCGTCCTAGACCCTGACGGCGCCACCCCTGAGCACGGGTGGCGCCGTCAGCACGCGGCCAGTCGTCACGCTGCGGGCTCACCGTCGCCGGGCGGCGCACAGCGTGAGCACCGCGCGTTCCAGCGCATACTCCGGGTCGGCGGCGACCCCTTTGACATCCGCGTTGACCCCGGCGACCACCTGCATCGCCTCGGCCAACCCGTCGCGTTCCCAGCCGCGGGCCTGCGCCATCGCCTTCTTGACCTTCCACGGCGGCATGCCCAGCTTGCCGGCCAGCCGATACGGGTCGCCCCGGCCGGATGCGCTCACCCGGGCCACCGTGCGCACCGCATCAGCCAGAGCGTCGGCCACCAGGACGTGCGGCACACCCAACTGCAGCGCCCAGCGCAACGTCTCCAGGGCGGCGGTCCGGTCCCCGGCCATCACCTTCTCCGCGACCGAGAAGCCCGTGACCTCCGCGCGACCACGGTGATAGCGACGCACCGCATCCTCGTCGACCGCGCCGCCGGTGTCGGCGGCCAGCTGTGCCGCGGCGGCGGCAAGCTCGCGCAGGTCGGAGCCGACCGCATCGAGCAGGGCGGTGACGGCACTCGCCGTGATCCGCCCCCCAGCCCGGCGGACCTCCTCGCGCACGAAGCCCGTCCTTTCTTCGAAGCGGGTCACCCGGGGGCATTCGGTGACCGCGGCTCCGGCCGCACGCAGCCCGTCGGCCAGTGCCTTGCCGCGCGCGGTCCCGGCGTGCACGACGACCAGCACGATCCCTTCCACGGGATGATGTGCGTAATCCAGGACCGCGGCGGCGATGTCCTTGCCCGCCTCGTGGGCGGCGAGCAGCACCACCACCCGCCCTTGCGCGAACAACGAAGGACTGACCATCTCGTCGAGTTCGCCGGGTGCCAGGTCAGTGGTGCGGACCCGGCGCGTCTCGGCCTGCGGATCGGCCTCCCGCGCGGCGTCCACCGCGGCCTGCGTTGCCCGCTCGACCAGCAGTTCCTCCTCCCCGAGGATCAGTTGCAGGGGCGCGGGCGGTACTGTCGAGGTCGGCACGCGGCCCATCCTCGCACCGCACCCAGACCCCGGCTGGACACGGGACGGCCTCCCGAATGCTGGACACGGTTGAGTGGCTGCTGTCGCGTGACGTACGGTGAAGTCACAACCGAATACCGCTCATCCAGAGGGGCAGAGGGAACGGCCCGAAGAAGCCCCGGCAACCGGCACTGGCCACGTGTCCATATCGCGAGGCCGCTAGTGATCACGGTGCCAATTCCGACCCGCCGATGCGGGGCAGATGAGGAGAGGACCTCGCGATGACCGGCACGCTCCAAGCCAGAACCACCCCTGCGCTCGACCTCGGCCCAGCTCGCGAGCTGGTATGCCGGGAGTGCGGGTCCAATACCCCACTGGCCGCCGAGTTCGCCTGTGCGCAGTGTTTCGGCCCGCTGGAGGTCAGTTACGACTTCGGCGGGATCACCCGGCAGGACATCGAGTCCGGACCATGGTCGATCTGGCGGTACCGAGGACTGTTGCCGGTACCCGGCACCGTCGATGAGCACGCCAACACCCAGCCCGGCATGACCCGGCTGATCCGCGCCGACCAGCTGGCAGCCGCGCTGGGGGTGCGTCGGCTCTGGGTCAAGGACGACACCGGCAACCCCACGCATTCCTTCAAGGACCGAGTGGTGGCGGTCGCGCTGGCCGCCGCACGGCAACTCGGTTTCCGGGTGCTGGCCTGTCCTTCGACCGGCAACCTGGCCAATGCGGTGGCCGCCGCGGCAGCCCGGGCCGGGTGGGACTCGGTGGTGCTGATCCCCTCCTCCCTGGAGCGAGCGAAGGTGCTCACCACCGCGGTCTACGACGGCGCACTGATCGCGGTGAACGGCAACTACGACGACGTCAACCGGCTGGCCACTCAACTCGCTGCGGAGCACGAGGACTGGGCGTTCGTCAACGTCAACGTCCGGCCCTACTACGCGGAGGGCTCGAAGACACTGGGTTACGAGGTCGCTGAACAGCTCGGCTGGCGGCTACCCGACCAGATTGTGGTGCCGATCGCGTCCGGGTCGCAGCTGACCAAGGTGGACAAGGGTTTCCGCGAGTTCACCGAGCTGGGCCTGGTGGATCCGAAGTCGTATCGGGTATTCGGGGCACAGGCCACCGGGTGCTCGCCGGTGTCGGCGGCGTTCAAGGCCGGCCACGACGTGGTGGCCCCGGTCCGGCCGGACACCATCGCCCGGTCGCTGGCCATCGGAGCGCCCGCCGACGGCCCGTACGTGCTGGATGTCGTGCGTCGCACCAGAGGTGCGATCGAAGACGTCACCGACGCCGAAGTGGTGGCGGGCATCCGGCTGCTGGCCCGGACCGAAGGGATCTTCGCCGAGACCGCGGGCGGGGTGACGGTGGCCTGCGCGAAGAAACTGGTCGAATCCGGACAGCTCGATCCGGACGCCGAGACGGTCCTGCTCATCACCGGTGATGGGCTCAAGACGCTGGACGCCGTCGAGAACGAAATCGGGCCACAAGCCACCGTGGCGCCGACCACGAAGGCGGTTCAAGAGGCGCTCGGCATCTGAAGTATGTTGTCGGGTTCCCGCGCAAGGTGTGGTAACGGACGGTATGCTCCCCGCGACAGGGGGTTAATGACCTCGCACAGCCGGGTTTCCCCGCGAAGAGGAGCACGCGATGGTCGCCACTTACTCGTCCGCGACTCCGTCCCGGAGGCCGACATCCCGCACCTTGGCCGCCTTGTTCGCCGGATCCGCTGTAATGTTCGCCGCCGCTGTGCTGCAGGGCGGTCCGCTGATCACGGGCGGACAGCAGCAGCCCGTCGCTGAGCCGCTGATGGGCGCGGCCACGGTGGCGTCCCCGGCGGCCACCCAGCTCCCCGCTGCCGGCAGTACCTTCCCCACCCCGGTTTCGGCTCCCGGCCAGGCCACCACGTGGGCACCCGGCGCCACTGCGGGGTCTTCGTTGCGGGATGTCCCGCAGCACCAGGCGCCGACGCGGGCAGTCCGGCAGCACGGTGCCTCGGCCGCGTCGCGGGCCAGGGGTAACAAGGCCGCACCCGCCGCTGATTCATCGTCCTCGAACCGCCCGGCCACCCAGCCGGCTGAGGAGCAGCACGGCCTGCTCGACAACGTGCTGGGCTACCTCTCGAAGGGGTTCTCGGCCAAGATGTTCGGCTAGCCGGCACACTCCGGCCGGGGGAGATCACCGGACACCCGCGAGGATGGCGTTCGCCACGACGAGCGCATCCGCTTCGGACAGCCGCACGCCGAGCTGGCTCGCACCGTGCGGGTAGAAGCACCACGAGCCGCTGACTTCGTGCACCACCACGAGCGCACACCGGGCACAGTCATCGGTGCGGCGCCCGTCGACCACCAGCCGCCCACGCTCGTTCTCGGTCTGGCTGACTACCCCCGGCGGCTCCATGAGCACCATCCTCACAAAACGTGGAAAAAGAAGAATATGGCGATAACGGGTACGATGAAAACGCGACGAGCGGCCGCGCTCCTAGGGCGGCCGGTGCGCTGACCCGCGAGCTATCGCCTCCAGCCCGGTACCACCCGTCGCGACCGCTACGTCGCCCTGGCGGTCCGTGCGCAGCACGCGGCAGCCGAATGTGGCCAGTACGTCGAGAACGTGCCGGCTCGGATGACCGTAGCTGTTCCCCGCACCGACGCTGATCAGAGCCACCCGTGGCCGTACAGCCGCGAAGAACTCCACAGAGGAGTAGCGAGAGCCGTGATGGGGCACCTTCAGCACGTCCGCCCGAAGATCGGTCCCGGCGGCCAGCAGATCCGCCTGGGCGTCGAGCTCCACGTCTCCGGCGAGCAGCACCCGCCCGGCTGGAGTGCTCGCCCGCAGCACGACCGAGGTGTTGTTGACCGCGGTGCCGTCGGCCTCGGCCTCGTAGTCCGCCGAGGGAGACGGGACCCGTAGCGGCCCCAGCACCTCGAGTACCAGGCCTGGCCAGGACAACCGTTGCCCGGCAGTCAACGCCACCAGCGGCACCCGAGCTGCCGTGGTGGTGTGCACCACCTGCGCGAACGCCCACGGGGGACTGCGCCCTGGGCCGAGTGCCACCGCACCGACCACCCGCCCCTGCAGCGCACCGGTCAGCCCACCGAAGTGGTCGACGTGCAAGTGGGTGAGCACGACCAGGGCGAGCCGCCGGATCCCGAGACGGTCCAGACAGGCCGACACCGGCCCGGCTTCGGGTCCGGTGTCGACCAGCACGGCCGTATCGCGCTGTGCGGTGGCCAACACCACCGCGTCGCCCTGCCCGACGTCACAGGCCACCGCCACCCAGCCGGTCGCGGGCCACCCCGGCGTGGCGTATCGCGTCGGCACCAGCACCACGAGTGCCCCGACCAACCCGGCCAGGACAAGCACCCGAAGCCGATGTGCCCGCATCGCCAGCAGCACCACGACGACCAGCGCGGCCAGCAACAACGCGCCCGAACTGCCCTCGGGCCAGCGCACCACCCCATCAGGCACACCCGCCCCGTAGTGCCCCACGGCCACCAACCAGCCCACAGCCGGCCCGGCCAGATGCACCAGCAGGGCGGCCGAGCCTGGGTGCAGCGCACCGAGCACCGCGGCAAGCACGCCGAGCACGGTGGCCGGAGCCACCGCCGGAGCAGCCAGCAGGTTGGCCAGCACTGCCACCAGGCTCACCTGGCCGGACAACCCCGCCACCACCGGCGCGGTCACCACGTGGGCAGCGGCAGGCACCGCGAGTGCCTCGGCAACCCCTGGTGGCACCCGGTGGCGGCGCAAGGCGGCGGCCCAACCCGGGGCCAGCAGCACCAGCGCCCCAGTGGCCAGCACGGACAACGCGAAGCCCGGATCGATGCCGAGTGCCGGATCGACCAACAACAGAGCAGGCACCGCGGCGCACAACGCGGGCACCGCGGACCGGCTCCGGCCCAGCACCAGGGCGAGCAAGGTCACCGCGCCCATCACCGCGGCCCGCAGAACACTCGGCGACGGCCGGCACAGCACGACGAAACCGGCCAACGCCAGCCCGGCCAGCACCGCTGCGGTCCACGGCCCAGCCCGGGCGAGCCGGGCCAGCCCCAGGACCGCTCCGCACACGATCGCCACATTGGCGCCGGACACCGCGGTCAGATGCGTCAGACCAGCGGCGCGGAACTCCTCCTCGACGGAGGGCACCATCGCCGACGTGTCTCCCACCACCAACGCGGGCAGCAGCCCGGCCGGCTTCGGATCAAGGACCTCGGCCGCCGTGCGAAGCCCGGACCGCAGCCGTTCGGCGCCCCGCTGCACCGAGCTCGGCTCGGTCAGCACCTCCGGTTCGCCCCGCACCCGCAGGACGGCCACGGTGAGGTCAGATCGGCCCGGCGGAGCGAGCAGACCGGTGACCCGCACGTGCTGACCGGGCAGCAGACCGATCCAGCCCCGCGCCGGTGCCAGCAGAACCACCCGGCCGCCGGTCCGCCACTGGTGCCCGGCCAGGTCTGCCGTCTCGATCTCGGCGTGCGCCACGACGCGCCGTGGTTCCGGCCGCCGCCCCCCGTACCCAGCCTGAGCGAGCGCCCGTGGGTCGTCGCGCAGCTGCACCTGCAGCGTCGCCACCGAACCCCGTTCCGCGGCGGCCCCCACGGGATGGTGCTCCAGCTGCCACGCCTGCGCGCCGACCACCAACGCCAGCGCGGCGCTGACCCCGCCAACCGCCAGCACCGCTGCCGACCGCCCACGCAGTGCAGCGAGCACCGCGGCCAGCAGGCCCACGGTGCCGAGCGCCGCCGCAGCCTGATATCCGAGGCAGAGCCCCGCGAGCACCACCGCCCAGCCGGCGAGGGCCGCGGGCACCAGACGCAGGTCAGGTGGCGCAGCACCGCCGTCCACACCAGGCCCGATCAGCACACCGGAGGTCACACCCGCACCAGCTCTTTGAGTTGCGCGAAGCGCGACTTTCCGATCCCGCTCACCTCGCGGAGCTGATCCACAGACCGGAAGTGGCCGTGTGCAGCGCGCCAGTCCAGAATCCGCTGCGCGGTGACCGGCCCGACCCCAGGCAACGCATCGAGCTGCGCCAAGGTGGCCGTGTTGAGGTCGACCGTCGAGGACGTCCCGGCCGGAGCTCCAAGAACCCCGCCGGCCACCGTCCCGCTGGTGGCCGGCTGTCCGGGCGGCGGCGGTACCCCAACCGGCAGCTGCTCACCGTCGGAGAGCTTCCGGGCCAGGTTCAGTGCCGACAGGTCGGTGTCGGGCAGCGCACCACCGGCCGCGTCGAGCGCGTCGGCCACCCGGGACTCGCCCGGAAGCCGGACCAGCCCGGGGCGGGCCACCCGGCCCACCACACTGATCACTATTTCCGGCACTGCCGCAGACGACGCGGGCGGGGCCGCTGTCCCGGCCACCGCGACCAGAGGCAAGCCCGGTGCCGGCACTGGCACCGGCCGGTCCCGCCACACCCCTACCGCGGCTACGATCGCAGCCAGCGCCGCGACCAGCGACAGCATGAGCGCTCCTGGTCGGCCCGGGTCCCACCGCGCCCCTCGCAGCGGACCGGGCACCCACCGCCGGACCAGCCTGCCCTCCCGCGAGGGGGCGGGTGGCGGGTCGTCGGGGAAGTCCTCGAACGGATCGGCGGCAGCCTGGTCCGGGTCGGCGGGGGCAGCCTCGACGGTCTCCGGAACAGCGGCGCCGCGCATCGCGACGAGCCGGTCCCGAGCACTCTGGCGACCGCCGGACTCGGTGGGGGTGAGATCGGGAAACAGGACCACGCGGCGACGTTAGGACGGCTCTCCGATTACGCCGACCGACCACGACCGCTGCTGTGGACAACAGGGGTGAATGTGGACAACTCCCGGGTCACGCCTTGTCCGTGGCCGAAGCCGATCTGGCGTGCAGGCCCCCGGGCAGGACGACCACACCGAGCATCCCCGGCCCGGCATGCACTCCGATCGCCGCCCCGACCTCGGAGACCAGGCATTCGGTCAGCGCCGGTAGCCGGGACCGCAGGTGCTCCACCAGCTCCGCCGCGCGATCCGGCGCACCGAGGTGGTGCACCGCAACGTCGACCGGTCCCCACCCGGCCGCCTGCACCACCAGGTCCACCAGCCGGGCCCGCGCCCTGGCACTGGTGCGGACCTTCTCCAGCGGCACGATCCGCCCGGAGTCGACGTGCAGCAGCGGCTTGACCGCCAGGGCGGTACCCAGCAGCGCAGCGGTCGGCCCGATCCGGCCCCCGCGGCGCAGATGCTCCAGGGTGCTCACCGAGAAGTAGAGCCGAGTGCGGGCGGCCACCTGCTGGGCGGTGTCGAACACCTCGTCCAGATCGCCGCCCGCCGAAGCGACCGCCGCGGCAGCGAGCGCGGCGAAACCCAGGCCCATCCCGGTGGACCGCGAGTCGAGCACCCGCACCCGTTCGGCCCCCACTTGCTCGGCGGCCAGCCGGGCGGCCTCCCAGGTGCCGGACAGCGCGCGGGACAGATGCACCGACAGCACGGCGTCGGCACCGGTTCGCAGCGCGTCGGCATACACCGCTTCGAACTCTCCGGGCGTCGGGCGGGAGGTGCTCACCGCAGCCCGCCGACCCAGGGCGGCCACCAGGTCCGACGGCCCGAGTTGCACGCCGTCCAGCCGCTTGGCACCGTCGACCAGCACATGCATCGGCACCTGCCGGATACCGCACCGCTCGGCCAGCCCCTGCGGGAGGTACGCAGTGGAGTCGGTGACGACAGTGACGGACATATCCGTCAGCGTAAGGTCCCCGCACTGCGCCGATCGGGGCACTCCTCTCGGCCGACCGCCGTCCTACGCGGGCCGCTCAGACCGGAGCGGCGGTGTTGTAGGACTCCAGCCGCCAGCGGGAGCCACGGCGCAGCAGCACCGTCCAGTGGCAGTTACTGATCCCGCCGAACATCGGCCAGCCCGATACCGGCAGGCCCAGCAGCAGCGGCGTCAGACCGGCGATCAGCCCACCGTGGGTGCACAACACAGCTGTGCCGGGACCCGCGGCGTCGAGTCCCTCGACCACCTGCACCGCTCGCCGGGCCACCTCGACCCGGGTCTCGCCGGCCGGAGGCGCCCACTCCGGATTGCTCCGCCAGATCTGGATACCGTCCGGGCAGACGGCCTCCACCTCGGAGTGGGTCAAGCCCTGCCACTTCCCGAGGTGCGTCTCGCGCAGCCGTCTGTCGACCCGAAGCGCCAGCCCCGTCTCCGCGGCCAGTACCGCGGCAGTGTCGGCGGCCCGGGACAGGTCGGAGGTCACCAGCACGTCCGGCTCCAGGGCCGCGAGCACGGGAGTGGCCCGGCGGGCCTGCCCGAGCCCCTTGGCGGTGAGCTGGGAGTCCAGCTGGCCCTGCATCCGCAGCGCGGCGTTGTAGTCGGTCTCGCCGTGTCGCCACAACACCAGCCGCTGCAAGGTCACGCCGATTCGTCCTCCGACCCCGCCACCGTGTCGGCCACGAACGGGATCGCCGGGCAGTCCTTCCACAACCGTTCCAGGCCATAGAAGGAGCGCTCCTCGGCGTGCTGCACGTGGACCACGATGTCGACGAAGTCCAGCAGCACCCACCGGCCCTCGCGCGCGCCCTCACGGCGTACCGGCTTGGTACCGGCCGCTGCCAGCTGCTCTTCGACGGCGTCGACGATGGCCTGTACCTGCCGCTCGTTGGGCGCCGAGGCGATCACGAAGCAGTCCGTGATCACCAGCTGGTCCGAGACATCGAGCAGCACGATGTCGTGCGCCTTCTTGCCCGTGGCGGCGTTCGCCGCGATCAACGCCAACTCGCGGGCGTGTTCAGTGGCTGACACGTCACTCCTTCTGCCCGGCACCGGAGGTCCGGTACGCCTTGGCGCTCGTTCCTGCCCGCGGTGCCCTGTGCACCCTGGCTGACCTCCACGTCCGGCCACAGGTGAGCGTACGTGTTCGGGGTGACCGCCGCGGACGAGCAACCCCGGTCCCGCCGGACACGGGCCGGACGCATTGTCAAGGACGTGTGCCGCGGTACAGGCCGCGTTTGCTGATGTAGCGCGGCTGGGAGAACGCTCGCCAGGGCCTTGATGGTCGAAACGGCCCGTGGCCTGCAGGAACGTCGGGTGATGTTGGTGGACGTTGGCCAGTGTCGGGTGCCGCAGCTTGTACCCAATTTGTACCCGGCGGTACCGCCCCTGCCTGGCGTGATCACTTTGGTGTGAACACGGATCGATCGTGTGTGCGCTTGTCCGTGAGTGGCGATGCGTCGCGGTGACCTTCGATTACCTGCCCACGTGTATCGAACTGTTGGATTGTGTAGCGCTGCTTCTGCTGACGACTCGCTGACGATGATCAAGCGGGAGCGGCGGCCGGTGGTGGTCGGAGCAGGTCGGAGGTGCCCGCTGTTGACTCCTCGTTGTGGCACGGCCGTCCTGTCGGGCGGTGGAGATCCTGCGATTAGCAGGTGCGGGCGGCGCCCTCGTCGGATCGTGCGATGCGGGTATGTGGGGTGCCTGGGTGGCCTCCGAGGGCAGTCCGGTGCTGATCGTTGCGGTTACAACTGCGGTCAGCTTCCGGCTTACAGGCCAGCTCGTCCGCCCCAGGTTCCCACACCTGCGCCGAAGCGATGGTGCACTGGGTTAACCAGGGAGAACGCTCTCGCTGGTTCTCGGGTGTTCTCAGCGTTCCCCAACGTCAGACGACCCAGAGGCGGCCCCGCTATCCGGAAGCGATAGGACGGAGGTTCTTGCGCAGGACCGTGCCGGGTGGCCCGTCTCACCCCTACTCACCAGCGGAGATGGCTACGCAATGTGCTCGGTCACGTGGTCCTGTTCCGTGGCTGTGCCGGGTGCGTTCACCGCGAGCTTGGGAATCCCACCGCGTCGGCCACATCGCGGCCCTGAGCTGCGACTGAATCACTGGACACTCTGTCACTTCCGGGTATATATAATCTTTGTGAAACTCTTCCTCAGCTGGTCTAAGCCCCAAAGTCGACTGCTTGCACTGAGGCTTCGCCAGTGGATACCAGACGTCGTCCACCGAGTGGACCCATGGATGTCGAGCGAGGATATAGATAAGGGTCAAGCCTGGATGATGGAGGTGGTAGCCCAACTCGATACCACTGAGCAAGGTTTGATTTGCGTTACCCGAGACAACTATCGCGAACCTTGGTTAAACTTTGAGGCAGGAGCATTAGCCAGATCGATGAGTGTGAGTAGAGTCAGGCCAGTGTTGTTAGATGTCGCGCCAACAGACTTAGCGGGTCCTCTAATGCAATTTCAGACAACCCTCGCGTCGGACAGAGACGACATGCTCAGACTTTTGCAATCATTGAATTCGGCATGCGAGGAGCCTCTCGATGAACGACGCCTAGAAAGATCATTCTCCAGGACTTGGCACGAATTTCAAAACGCTCTCCCTGAAATACTGACACACGCTCCACCGGAGAGATTTGCTAAGCAGCGATCGATGGAGGATAAGATAGACGAGGCACTCGAGCGGCTCCGTGGAATGGATAGAAGAACGGCGAGGGGTTTGAAGAATCTCGATATCCGACAGTGGCCCGTTGCCAGCGTTATCAACATCGACTTAACGGCCATCGAAAATTCGCTGGGAACCGTTCAGAAGATCGTGGATCGAACTACAAGTGTCAGCGATCTTTTAGATGAACTCTATTTTTCTATCCGTGATTATATTCCGCCGTACACCTATGGTGAGACATGGTCGCTGAAAATTCACGATGGGTCTCCGCTGCTTCGGGATCTTGGTAGTTACTGGGCCTATCGACATAAAGAGACGCGGGATGACCGAAAGCTTGAGGAGGCAGGTATACCTCTAGACGCAAAACTGGTCGCCGTGCGTCTGTCAACAGCGTAAGACTTATCTTTGCTCCGAATCCGGACGCTACTTCACCGACAACTCACTTAATCGTGAGCATCGCTGCGGCTCGTTCGCTAATAAGGAACCGATCTGCCCGCATGTGTCTCTGTATCCGGTTTACAGGCCAGCTCGTCCGCCCCCAGTCCCGTCACCTGCCTCCGGATGCGGGGCCGTAGGCCGTGAGCTGCGCATATGTTCTCTGTGCTTCTCGCTGGTTCTCAGCTTTGCCTGACCTCTGACGGCCCAGAGACGGGCCCAGAGTTGGTGTTCTTGATCCCTTCAAGCGGGTGGACTTCGTGTCATCCCGTCGGCCTGGCGCAGCCCGACCGTGCCGGGTCAAGGGGGCGCCTTGTCGGCATGCTGGTCGATGCGTGCGGTCTGCGCGCCCTTGACCCGGTGCGGTAGTCCTCGGGGAGGCCGACGGGATGACACGCATGCCGCACGCGGACCGCAGCGCTCCTGCGCTCCCGTCCATCCCGAGGTCTGCCCAGCGGCGAGCGTCTGCTTGTGATCTATGCCGTCCCTGGATGCCGCCCGGCCTCCGTCCGGCCGCTGGGCGGGTCGTGGGTGCCGGAGGCGGGTCCCGCGACCCTTGCCAGCGGGGGCGGCGCTGTGGCCGGGCGGCCCCGAGGGGGCCGCCTGCTTGATCCCATAGAGGCAAATTCGGCAGCAGTCGCGTGTTAGATTTTGTCTGGTCTCACCTGATCGTTGACATTCCTGTTTCATCTGATGCTTTACACTCTGGCGTGATCGGGTTCCTGTGCAGCGTCAACGTCTGGATGGGTGCGCGATGCCGGAATCTGTGCGATCGAGGTAATGTTCGATTGGAATAGAAGGTGTTCCGACTTGTTGAATAACACTAGTGAGGATCTGGTGGTTTATGGTGATTGGGTTCGGTTTTCGTGTCGCCTCCGTGAATCTGTGGATGTGTGGCGGGAGGTGACTATGCCAGCGAGGATGAGAATTGTCCCGGTGAGGAGGTTGGGTGTGAGGGGTTCGGTGAGGGCTGCGGCGCCGAGGGTGAGGGCGACGATAGGCACGAGGTAGGTGACGATGGAGGCTCGGGTGGGTCCTTCGGTGCGGATCAACGCGTAGTTGATGATGTAGGCGAGGCCGGTGCCGATGAGGCCGAGGATGGCGAGGGCGATCCAGGGGCCGGGGGTGAGGTGGGGTGTTGGTCCGGGGTGGGTGGCGAGTGTGAGCAGGGTCCAGCCGGTGGCGGCGAGGAGTTGTGCGGCTGCGAGTGCGCTCGGGCTGATTTTTTTCGGGGTGAGGTAGCGGGCGATGTAGACGTAGCTGATGGCGTAGCTGATCGCGGCGAGCAGGCAGTAGAACGTGCCGAGTGTGTCGATGGTGTGGGTGTTCCACGGGGCGTAGAGGACGACGCAACCGGCCAGGCCGAGAATGAACCCGGCGACCTGGGCGGGTCGGATGGATTCGCCGTAGCGGGTGGCGGCGACGAGGGCGAGTGTCCAGAGGGGTGTGGTGGCGTTGAGGACCCCGGCAATGCTGGAATCGACCCGGGTTTCCCCTAGCGCGAACAGCAAGTAGGGCGCGGCGTTAGACACTAGGGCGGCGATGGTCAGGTGTGCCCAGGTTTGCCAGCCTCGGGGTAGCCGGTCGTGAGTGATGGCGATGACGGCGCAGAGGATGAGGGCGCCGAGCAGCATGCGACCGAAGGTGAGTTGTGTGGGGCTGAATGCGCCGAGCGCGATTTTGATCCAGGCGAAGTTGGAGCCCCAGAGCAGTGCCAGCGCGACGATCAGCACCGGTCCCCGTCTGGGGGCTTGCATCGGGGGTTAGTCCTC
The DNA here is from genome assembly GCA_050699955.1 of Pseudonocardiaceae bacterium. Lineage (GTDB taxonomy): Bacteria > Actinomycetota > Actinomycetes > Mycobacteriales > Pseudonocardiaceae. The sequence continues at coordinate 77,864 of JBOHGD010000016.1, forward strand.
GACGGGGAAGTGGTAGACGAGTCCGGCGCGGTCGGCTCGGTGGACGAATCGGGAGACCTCGAAGGGTTCACCGTTCTGGTTCAGGCTGGTGTGTAGGACGTCGAGGACGGGCACGCCGGGGGGTAGGTCGAGGGTGTGGGCTTCGGTGTGGGTGGCCATGCGGGCGGTGATTTCGTCCTGGCCGCTGGTCATAGTGTGGCCGCGTTCTTCGAGTCGGCCGTAGATGCCGCCGGGTCCGGTCCTGGGTTGTAGCAGGGGTGTGCCGTCGGCGTCGGCCCAGCGGATATAGGTGGTGACCACCTGCAGGGGTTCGTCGTCGGCGTAGTAGGCGTTTTCCCGGCGCAGGACCGAAGGTTCGTCGGGGGAGGCCTTGAGCCGCTCGGCCACGTCGAAGGGTGGGGTGACCTGCTCGATCGAGGTGACCTCAACACGGGGGGTCTTGCCCTGGCGCTGCATCTCCAGCCGAAACGGGGTCAAGCCGGTCTCGCGGTAGGTGCGCCGGGAGTAGCGGTCGTTGCCCCAACGGAACATGCGTTGTTTCTCCCGGACGAACACCCCGCGCCCGTGCTGAGCGGTGACCAGGCCCTCCTCGGTGAGTAGGCGGATGGCCTCGCGGGCGGTGTTGCGGGCGGTGCCGAAGCGTCGGGCGAGCTCGCGTTCGGAGGGCAGTTTGTCGCCGGGGGCGAGCTCTCCGTCGTTGATCAGGGCGCGCACCGCGTCGGCGATGCGGCGGCTCGGTAGCTGGCCCTCGTCCAGGTCCATGCCACTCACTCTACAACTGGTTTGAGCCAGTTACTTGACGGGTATCACCCCCTCTGCTTAACTGGCTCAAGCCAGTACTGGCTCAAGCCAGTGTCCGATGAGAGGTAGAGGTGAGACAGGATGGCCGTTCCCTACGGCAAGCGGTTCTCGATCGAGTTCGCCGAGTTGTTCCCCCAGGGCGCCTACGTCGTCGGGGAGGTCAGCGCGGTGACCGAGTACCAGTCTCAGGAGGACAAGGCCCGCAACCGGCCGGTTCGGCCCCGGATCGATGAGGCCAGCGGGCTGCCGATCTTCAAAGTCACGGTCGCGGACCCCTCGGCGGAGAAGGACCGGGACAAGTCGATCACGGTGGAGATTGCCGCGAAGGTGCAACCGGTCCCACCGGCCGCTGTGAACGGGCTGCCGTTCCGGCCGGTGATGCTCGACGGGCTCACCGTCCAGCCTCGGGCCGAGACCTCCGGGCAGGCGAAGTGGATCACCTGGGTCGTTCGGGCCACCGGCATGCGCGCGGTCACCGAACGAACCGCCAAGAGCACCGACGCCAAGCCAGGCGCTGCCGGTTCCGCTGATGCCCGCTCCGCAGCGGCATAAGGGCCAGGTGGGGGTGGTGGCATTCACGGTGACCTGCTCACCCGGCCGCGACGCTGCGGCAGGGGCACGGCAGATCGGTCCCGGCTGGGTCTCCCTCGTGCTCTCGATGGACCCCGGCCGGGTCGTGATCGACGTGCCCTCGGTCAGCGGGGGAGCGGTGGTCCTGGCCCGGTTCTGCCGGGAACTGGCTCGCGAGGCTACCCGGATTGCGGCCGACCTCGACCCGGGCCAGGCCCTCACCACCGGAGGCGAGGCATGACACCACAGGGAGGAACGAGGAAACCGGCCGCGACCGACACGGGCAAAACCACGAAGCCAACCGAGCCGAGGACGTTGATTCAGGCTCATGAGGCGTTGGTGCGGATTCGCCCGAAGGGGGATGCGTCTCCTGAGCAGTGGCGTGTGTTTTACGAGCGGTCGGTGGCGTTGTATCTGGAGATCGCCGAGATTGATCGGGGTCACCATCACGAGGCCCTGTACTGGGCGGAACGCGAACAGCTCAAAGCCGACGAATTCGCGGCCCGCAGCAACGCTGAGAAATCCCAGTAACGGCGTCTATCGGACGTGGAGAAAGGAGGGGGGTGATGGTCATGGGGTTGGGCCGGGGCTGGGCTCGGCTGGTCGAGCGGCGGCGGGAACTGAAGCGGTCACGGCGTCGGTCTCGGCGGTTGCGGGGGCAGCGGGTTCGGGTGAGTTGGCAGACCTGCCGCCTGTGCGGGAGCGGGTCATTCATACCAGCCGGTAGTGACCGGGTCTGCGGAGGCTGCCTGAGCCTGCACTAACACACCGCACAGACACATAAGAAGGAAATGCGCACCGGGGGTGGTGCGGCGATGCCGCACGCCCTCATTCCGTGTTGTTTTGTCGTAGGCGCAGAAGCGGATTCTCTGGCTACCAACCTTTGTCCGCTTCTGCGCTGTCCACACCAGAGACCGGAGTGAACAGTGAGAAGCATAGAACGCGGCACTGCCGCGACACCAGAGCGGGGAACCTTTCGATTGAGATGCCCCCTGTGTCACCGATTCGCCCACCTACTCCCGAGTGACACGGCCTGCGCCTCGTGCGCGGGCAGGCTGGCGCTGGTCTTTCCCTACGGGGGTGTGCGGTGATGCGCCGATACACAGACTCGGGATGGGTCGACCCGGCCCCGCTGGAAGTGGAACGGCCCCGGCTGCCGTGGTGGACGATGCTGCCCCGCAAACTCCTCCTCGTCGCCTCCCCGGTCATCGCCCTGGCGGTCGTGGTGGCGGTGGGGGTGTTTGTGGGGCGCCGGGTGTGGCGGTATCCGCTGTTTCTCCTCGGCGCCGCGACCCTGGCGGTTCTGGGAGTCGGCTACTCCTCGTGGTGGGTACCGGTCTGGGTGCTCGCTGGGCTCGGGGCGCTGTGTGGGGTGTGGGCTTGGTGGCACCCCTCCTCGTTCGCTCGGACGGTGGGGCGTCAGGTGCGTTCGGAGTGGCGCCGCGCCTGGGTGTATGCCGTGCGGTGGCGGCGGGTGATGTTGTTCACGGAGTTGACCAAGCGCACCGGGCGCAGTCTGGGCCGGGTGCACTACCCCCGGATTCGTCGGGTCCGGGCTGATGGGTGGCGGGATCGGGTCTCGGTGCGGCTGTTGCACGGTCAATGCGCCGAGACCCACACCACGCATGCTGAGGAGTTGGCGCATTCCTTCGGTGCGCGGTCGTGTCGGGTGCGGGTGGATAAGCCGCGTCGGATCTGGCTGGACCTGGTCCACACCGACCCCCTCGCCGTCCCGATCGGGCTCCCAGCACTGGCCGACCCGGCCACGGTGGTGGACCTGGCCCGGGTGGTCATCGGGCGCACCGAGACCGGCCGCGCGTGGGTGCTGCGGCTGCTGGACCGTCACATTCTCGTGGCGGGGGTCAGTGATGCGGGTAAGTCCTCGGTGGTCTGGGCGGTGCTACGCGCGCTGGCCCCGCTCATCCGCCGGGGTGTGGTGCAGGTCTTCGGGATTGATCCCAAGGGTGGGATGGAGCTGGGCCGGGCACCCCGACTGTTCCAGCGCCTGGTGTGCACCAACGGTGCGGAGGCTGTCGCACTGTTAGAACACGTCGCCACGTTGACCCGGCAGCGTGCGGAGTCGCTGCGGGGGCAGGGCACCCGGAAATGGTCCCCAGGCTGCGGTCAGCCGTTCGTGCTGCTGGTCGTCGACGAGTTGGCCGACGTGATCGCCTACCAACCCGACACCGGACTACGTAAACGGGCTAACGGGGCGTTGCAGTCCATCGTGTCCCAAGGTCGGGCGCCGGGGGTCTGCGTGCTGGGGCAGCTTCAGGATCCGCGGAAGCAGGTGATCGAGTTCCGCCACCTGTTCCCGACCCGGATCGCGATGCGCCTGGACGAACCCGAACAGGTCGACATGGTCCTGGGTGACGGCGTGAGAGAACGGGGCGCTGCGGCGCATGAGATCGAGGAAACCACCCCGGGTGTGGCCTGGGTCAAGATCGACGGCCGCCGCGAACCTCAGCGTGCCCGGGCGTTTCACAGCACTGATCCCGACCTCGACGACCTGTCGGGCTACGTCAGCGCCGGACACCACGACGCCCCCAGCTTGCTGCCGGTCGGGCGGGCACTGACCACCGCACGCGCCACCCGAGGAGGGGCCCGATGAGCACGACAGCGACCGATCTGCTCGACGCGATCCGGACCCACCTGGCCACCTTCGAGTTGCCCGCCGAACTGGCGTCGGTGACCGTGACTGCCTGCACCTCACAGATCAGCGTGCAACTCGCCCACCCCGAGGCCCCCGAGATCGCCGGTGCGCTGCTGGCCTGGGCCGACACCCTCACCGCACCCACCGCCCACACCTGGCGAGTCCCCAACGGCCACACGGTGCACCTCTCGGTCACTGGCCGGTTGCCCGGCGGTCTGACTGTCCAGGTCTACGGCGGTGTGCCGTTCACCCCCCACGGCCCCGGCGCCGACCTGGCCCCCGGCACCACGACACCGGTCCTCCTCGCGGCGCTGCGTCACCTCGCCACCCTCGGGGAGGTGCCCGCCTGATGACCACCACCGAACCCAGCACCGAACCCGGCACCGAACCCACCACCGAACCCAGCACCGAACCCGGCAGGGTGGACCCGGAACGGAGCACCCGCGCACAACGATCAGCGCTGCCGGTCAGCACCGAGATCGCCCAAGCAGTCGCCGAGCAACACGGGGTGTGTATCCGGCCGTTGGCGATGCGCCGGATCGACCGGACCACCGGCCGGGTTGACGTCGTTCCGGTGCCGTGTGGGTCCACGAGGGCTGATCAGTGTCGCCCGTGTGCGGACAAGGCCCGGCGGTTACGGATGGTCCAGTGCCGCCAGGGCTGGCACCTCAACACCGAACCCACCACCGAACACGCCAAGCCGAGTGAGGAACACAAGGAGTTGATGGCGGCGCGGGCGGATCTGTTCGCCGCCTACACCGACTGCAAGCAGGCCGGGGACCTGCAGGCGTGTGAGCAGATCGCCGACGCCGTCGCCGAACTCGACACCGCACTACGCGAGCTCGGCATGCGCGGTCGGCTCACCCCCCTGGACCCACCCACGAAACCGACGAAGCGCTCGACCCGGCGACGGCAGGATGCTCCTGACCTGCCCCGCCGGCCGGTCGAGAAACGCACCGTTGGGCGGGTCTTCGCCGGCCGCTACCGCCCCTCGACGTTCCTCACCCTCACCCTGGACTCCTACGGGCGGGTCGACCAGCACGGCGCGGCGGTGGATCCCGGCGGGTATGACTATCGGCGGGCGGCGCGCGACGCTATCCACTTCCCCGCCCTGCTGGACCGGTTCTGGCAGAACACCCGGCGCTGCCTCGGCTGGGAGGTGCAGTACTTCGGCACCGTCGAACCCCAGAAACGCGGCGCCCCCCACTTCCACGCCGCCATACGGGGCGCCATCCCCCGGGTGGAGCTACGCCAGATCGTCGCGGCCACCTACCACCAAGTGTGGTGGCCCCCCCACGATGACCTCCTTTACCAGGGGGATCGAGTGCCGGTCTGGGACATGCAGGCACGGGCCTTCGTCGACCCCGACACCCAGACGCCGCTGCCCACTTTCGACCAGGCATGTGACGGGCTGACCGAACCGGCGCATGTAGTGCGGTTCGGGGCGCAGGTGCACGTCAAGGGCATCCTTGGGGGCACCGAAGAAGCCGGACGCCATGTTGGGTATTTAACTAAGTACACGGTGAGTTTCTTACTGCATACTTGGTGACATGACCGCTGGTAGACCGCGTCGGGCCGGGGGGCGCACGCAGTTGGAGATCGTGCCTGACCAGCTGGTTTGGGCCTTGTATGGGCGGGA
>JBOHGD010000017.1:0-81257 GCA_050699955.1 Pseudonocardiaceae bacterium
GGCACCGGAACACATGGCTGGAAAGTCGCACTGAATACCTTGGCCGTCCTCTTCCCAGGACGACTTTCCCTGTGATAAAGTAACAGCATTCGTTTTCCGTGGCTTACACGGAAAACATGACAGGCTCGTTCACCCTCGATGACCGCCTGCCTGGCCCACACCAGCCGCCGCATCGTGCTGCACCAAACATTACCGGCAGCGGACCCGACGCCCACCGAGACGACATCGGTGGAGAGGGCATGAGCGGCACGATCTGACAAAGACCTGCCTCAAGAGGCAGGTCGAACTGCCCGGATGTCCACATCGCTGCCTGTCGCTTCTGCGGCCGGCCTTGGGCGAGGATCTTTGAATGCGCACTCGCCAGCAGCCGGGTAGCCACAGCCACCATGCCGAGCCATCGCGAGGCAAGTCGGCGCCGGTGTCCGGACATCTCAGCATGCTCGCGCTCCAACGAGCCGCCGGGAACTCGGCCGTCACTGCTCTGCTCGCGGCGGCGACCACAGGCAGGGCGGCGACAGGTAGGGCCGACATCGACGGCAGCGAGAGCATCACGAGAGGCGACGCCACGAGTCGAACGGGACTAGCCTCGCCCACCCCGCAGCAGTTTGTGGTGCAACGGACGAAAGCCGATGCCGCAAGGTACCTCTACAACAACCGCGATCAGGAAGCTATCGAGGAGTTCCTCACACGAGAGCTCCGGCTGCCTTCGGGCCGGCACACGCAAAAAATTATCACCAACAACCTTACCAAGGACGACGTTGACAGCTTCGTCACCGACACCGACATGCCGGAAAAGCATCGCCGTGACTTGCTGGATCATTGGAACCGGCGCCAGAACAAGAACAACACAATCGACATACCCGTCGATCTGAAGTCCAAGATCACGGACTTGACGACGATGGAGACGACCTCGTTCGAGAACTACGACTCCGATACCGAGGACCGGAACATGGACGTCTCCGCTTCGGTTGCTAAGGCCGCGAAAGAGCGTGCGACACTTGTTCGGCAAGACGGCACGACTGTGCCGGACGTGCCGGTCCTCACCCCCGCCGACGCATGGCGCTTCGGTCGCCAGGTCGTGAAGAAATCCAAGGTTCTCGATGATTACCAGCGCTGCCTGCCCTTCGTCACGAAGGTGGGCGGCAAGTGGATCGAGTACAACAGCCCCGGCACCTTGGATATCTATGCCTTCCCCCTGACCGAGAATTCCACCTCCGAAGACGAGCCCGCTACCGCTCCAGTCTCCGAGAAGAAGCGCAACCGGGAGGACGCGGACACGTCGGAGCCCCCGGAGGCGACCTCGGAGTTTCCGGAGTCGACATCGCAGGACCCCGTCAAGGAGCCGCCGAAGAAACGACCGAGGCTCGCGCGCACCGGCAACACCAAGAGCGACACCTGGGAAAATATTGGAAAGCACCTGACAGCGGATCAGAGCGAGTCCTCCAGCTTCACGGACATCAAGAAGCGCATCTTCGACGCCTTCCACGGCAACCTACCCAGCGAAGCGACCAAGGCCGAGGCGGTAGCGATCGCGGCGATCGGCTCCGACCTCATGAAGGGCGTCGCGGGAGGCATGCACTACGTTAAGAAGGCGAAGAAATCCGACCCGGCGTCGTTCTCGGAGCTCTTCGGCGGCAGCCGGCCGTCCTACCGGCCAGCGGCGGATCAGGGGCGAGCCAAGGTGCGGAAGCGGCATGGACGCCTCAAGGAGGCAAAGGTGCCGACCGTCGAAACGCCACAGGACACGCGTGTGGTGGTCGAGGAGAAGGCCGCGCCGGAACTGGTGATACCCAGGGACGAGGTTAAGCCGGGCGACAAGAGTTAATGGGCGGCTCCGCTGGTTTGTCGAGCAGCAGTGACGGTCGGGCGAGCAATCCCCTCACCCTTGGATGCCATGCGCCGTCGAAACAAAAATGACAGAGCGGTCTATTGGCGAAGAATCAGACTTCGGAAGCGCCACGCGCGGTCTAAAATGCAGGAACTGGGCGATGCCATCGGTTCCTCGGTGAGTAGCCGCCGAACGCTCTCTTGGTTGAATGGAACGCCTTCTGATACTGATGTGGACTCCGCTGCGGTGATCAGCACACCTTCGGTATTGATCCTGACAGACTTGCTGAATAGGGAGTCGAAGACGTCATCGTCCATGACTACCACCGTGAGGATAGTGGCCGTGAGGGTCAAGGTATCGAGACCTGCCCCTAGGCAGTAGGCCGTAACGCGGTCGTCGTTCCTCGCTTTCTGGAGCTCCTGGTAGAAAGGCCATTCATCGTAGTTCAACGGCTCACCTTGACTGCCGTCTCGTTCTGGTTCGCCAAGTAACTCTTCGGAGTATTCGCGAACCATATTGCGCCATAGGTCAAAGTCGTTTTCCTTGTCCCATGAGCCGATGCTGGACGGTTGAAACTCTCCTGCAGGGATGAGGCCGTAAATGCCAGCGGCTGTGGCAACTTTGGCGGGATCTCGCCAATGTAACAGGAAAGTTGCATCTCCGGTGGCTCGCTGCCGCCGGAGCGTGAGCGTTTCGATAGCGGGTATGATTGCCCGGCGACGGAGATCGAATGGGTCACTGATCAGACTCCGTAGTGGCAGATCGACCCAGGTAGGTCGGGCATTTATGCTGCCCTGTTCTTGTGCTGCGGCTAGTTCGTGGGCGATCGCCTCGGGTACGTCCAACTTGTCGAAGTAGGTTCCCAGGCAAAAAGTCATGGATGGAGGATTATCTAACAGATCAATACCGAGCAGTCGGTAGCTCGTCCTATTTTCGAATAGCGAAGGTTTGTCCAGGTAACGAATCGCGGAGGTGTACCGATCAAATCGCCGTCCAGTGATGCGCAATGGCAGCACACCATCGGCTTCCGGCTCGGCTCCGGTAACTGCTGGTGGTCCTGGGTTGTCAGACCAGCTCAGCTGAATATCTTCAAGTCGTATCGGCTTACCGGGCAGCCATTCACGACTCGCGATGAAGGGCATCGACCCTATTCGCACCTCGCGCCGGTAAAGGCTAGCCGCAACTCTGGCCAGGTCGCCGCGCTGCCGGTTCAGGTAGCGACGCACGCGGCACCATTTCTGCTGACTGACCTCCACCGCGTCGACCTCTTCGACGAGAGTAGAAGTCGAGGGCATTGCGACCGGCTGGAGAAGCTGCTTCGACAAGCCGACTTCAGTGGGTGACATGTTGAGTCGCTGAGCGATCCACAGCAGCGTCTGAAGGTCACGTACGTGCCGCTGACCAGTCTCGATCTTCGACACGTACGACTGGTCGAAGCTCAGTAACTTGGCCAGGTCTGCCTGGTTGAGCCCATTCGATCTCCGGTACTCCTTCAGCACCTCCGCCAAATGGCCAGCGGCCAACTCCAATTTCGGTACCGATCGGGACGACAACCAGGGTTGATCCGACTGCATCTGCTCTTACCTCCCTTCCTGATTCCAGACGACGGTATAGCCTGACCAGCTTGTATGCCGGTCAGTCATGGAACGGACCCGCATAGGACAACGTGGCCTTGGACTGTCAGTGTCCAGGCGAGGATCGTTGAACTTCGTGAACACAGCCACTGCACAAGCGTACTGCTTACGAATCGCCGCTGCTGGCCGTCTCCGGGGTCATGCGAGGGTCATGCGGTGCGAGGCTACGTCACGGTGCTGGATGCGCCGGGAATGCGTGATGTGATGCTGGTCGAACAGGGGGTGAGAGTTGTGTGCGGTTCTGTGTGGTCAGCGCGGCGACTCCGTCGATCTCGCAGCCAGATGCCCCACCTCGGCTGCATCGGTGGAGGGAGGGCGGAGGCATCGTCGCACTGAGCAGGACCTATGAGGTTTTCCCGTTGATTGACGCCCGGACTGGTGGTGTGCATTTGGTGACGAATGACGCGGTGGAACTGGGACGTCGTGCCGGTCGCTACCTCGCTGTGTGCGACACGGTTCTGCTGGCCGCGAGCTTGACTGCCCCGCCAGAGGCATATTGCCGGTCGTGTGTGGAGTGGGCGGCGCGATGACTCTGGAGGTGAGGGCGGAATAGCTCGCGCTGAACTGCGGCTGTGATGGCGCGATTACACTGGATGGTGGTTACGTTGATGCCGGGTCGCCGGTCGCTGATCATCTCACAGAGGTCCATGACATTTTGATGATTGGGGATTGTTGGTGTTGGGGCAGCCGAGCGCGGGCGGGCATCGACGCGTCGCTTGCACAGAGACAGTGCGGGCGGGGTACGCGGTGTTGTGCACTGGGGAGAACGCTACCCGGAACGGGACGGGTCGCTGATGGGAGCGGACAGCCCGGGACTCATGCAGGCGAAACAACTCCTGGACGAGTTGAAAGGACGGGGATTCGAGTTTCAGCGGACCGCGCCGGGTGTGGATGGTCCTTTGATGGGGCGGCGGATCACCGATGAGTGGGTCGATTTCGTGTACATCGAGGGATTCAGTCAGGATTGCATCGGGTGGCGCCAGCGGAGAGCATCCTTGATCGTGGCTGGTGAGGGAATGGTCGAGTGCCGGCTCGTAGGTGGCGCGCTCAGCGTCCTCGGTGAAGTATTGAGCTGGGAGACCGAACAATGACCCGCGCGACCTACCCGCATTACGGACAAGGGGCGGTTATGTTCTGGATTGAGGATGATACCCACGGTGTCGTGGGGACTCGGTCGCAGCGTCGTTGCGGGATCGCGTGATGGGCGGCGATTACCTCAAGTGCACCCCGTTGACCGACGCCGAGATCGACACGCTGGCAGTCCTACGACTCGTGCACGGCGGCACCGTGACGAAAGTAGGCGACAGCTTTTATCACGAGGAACACCCGGTCCTGTCCTGGCTCGAAGGTCCCCTCGACGAGGTCATCGAGACCGGTCTGGTGTTCCTGGGTGATGCTCACCCGGCATACGGTTTCCGTCGCCGCGCCACCCTCAGCGACACCGGATTAGCCCGCTACCGCGAACTGTGGACCACCCGGTTCCCCGGCGACGTGCTGTTTCCCGAACTCACCGAGATCACCGTGAGGGTCGGCGCCCGGTGGAAGTTGGACTCGGAGGATCATTTCACGTGGTCTGCGCTGCGCCGCATCCACAACGGCAGGGTGACGAAATACCGTGACCGCTACCTCGATGGCGGGCAGCCGGTCGGGACACTGACCGGCGCCACATTCGACGTCCTGATCGAACACGGCCTGGCCACGGTGGCAGACCCGAGGCCCGAAGACTGCCTGGCCCCGCTCAGCCTCACCGACACCGGCACCGCCCGCTACACCGAACTGAGCACGACACAATTCCCCGCCACGTGGGGAGGCGAATAACCGTGACGCGCACCCGATGGGTGTTCTGCTCGGCGGACTCCCTCGCCCACGTCCTGGCCGATCAGGGCAGCTTGGGCTCGGCCGGTCGCCGGTTTCAGAGCACCCCAGACCGTCCCAGCTCCCGGCGACCGGCCGACACCACAGCATCACGCTATTCACAGAAGAGCCCCCTGTCAGCGGCCGACCGATCTCATTCCAGACGGACCACGCCACTGTCGCTGGTCTCGGGCCGGGTCTGAGCCCGGGTCCGGGTTTCTGACCAAGTGTGGTTATCCGGATTCGGGAAGTCATTATTGAACTCGTGAGAGTGGTGACCTACGGTAGGAAGACTAATTCTTTCCTGGGAAAGGAAAGGGGGGATCACGATGCGAGTCACGGCGGCTTTCGGACTTGGCCTTCGCCGCGATGACGACCATCGGGGCCCTGGTGGCCCCCTCCATCCCAACGTCTGCGACCGGGTGTGCGACCGGGTCTACTGGGGCCTCCAGTGGCACTGCCGGTGCCACTGGAGGTGCCCGCCGTACCACCGTCGGTGAATCCCTCACTGTGCTGCTTGGCAACGGGTTCCCTCGGGGGGCAGCTGAAGGGTGGTCAGATACTTGATCCCGGCATTGTCGATGCAGCTGATGCCTTGCAGAAAAGCGGTGTGCTGGGTGCCTTCGAAAGTCAGGAGACGTCCGTTGAGGTCCTGCGCGAGATTGACCCCGGACTGGTAGGGCGTGGCGGGATCATGAGTGGTGGAGATCACCACGACTGGCACCAGCCCTGGGACCTGTGGTTGATGGGGCCCACCGGTATGTGGTACGGGCCAGAACGTGCAGGCGTCACGGGCCGGGGACGGTGGTTCTCCACTGTCGAGGAACGGTGCGGCCGCCCGGTATTGGGCGTCGGCGTTGCGGGCCACGTTCGGATCGCTGATCGGCGGGTTGTCGGCGCAGCTGATCGCCTGGAAGGCATCCGTCTCCGACGAGTACGTGCCGTCGGCCGAGCGCCCGTAGTAGAGGTCGGCGAGCCGCATGAGGATGTCCCCGTTGCCCTGCGCGAGTTCCTGTAGCCCTCGGTTGAGCGGTTGCCACAGATCGGGCAGGTACAGCGCTTGGACCGCGCCGGTGGTGGCGTCGGTGAAGGACAGCTTGCGCCCGTCGGGCACCGGTGCCGGCCGAGTGATCAGCGGGCGGACGAGGGCTTGGAAGGCGGTCACGGCCTGGCCCTTGTCCAGGGACTGGCCCAAGGCACAGTCAGGGCGGCCTGTGCACCACGCGGCGAAGGCGTCGAACGCTTGTTGAAAGCCGCGACCTTGCGCGACCAGCTGGGCGACCGGGTCCTGGGCAGGGTCGATGGCGCCGTCGAGGATCATCGCGCGGACGTTGCGGGGGAAGTCTTCGGCATAGGTGGTGCCCAGCCGGGTGCCGTAGGAGTAGCCCAGGTAGGTCAGCTTGGCGTCGCCGAGGGCCGACCGCAGCACATCCATGTCGCGGGCCACGTCACGGGTGCCGATATTGGCCAGCACAGTGGTCCCGGTACGGCTGGCACAGTCGGCGTCGTCGGCCCGCTCCTGGTTCTCGGTACGTGCCACGCCGGCCGGTGATGTGTCGACGTTGAGGTTCATCAGGCGTTCGGCGTCTCGTTCGGACGCCGTCAGGCACTGAATCGGAGGTTTGCTGGCGCCGATGCCCCGTGGATCGAAGCCCACCAGGTCGAAACGTCGTCCCAGGTCATTGCCCGCGACCCGGTCGACCAGGCTGGCCGCTGTGCTCATCCCCGACGCCCCAGGACCACCAGGGTTGATCACCAGTGAGCCGATCCGCTGCGCCGGGTCCGCCGCGGGCCTGCGGAGCACACCGATCTTGATGGTGCGCCCGTTCGGGTCGGCGTAGTTCAGCGGCACCTCAAGGTAGGTGCACTGCAGGCCTGGGCTGGCGTAGGCGGTCTTGTCATCCGGGGTTTCGGCGAAGTCGGCGCAGCCGCCCCAGGACAGGGCCTGGCCGTAGAAACGTTCCAGCCCCGCCGGGACCGCACCGGCGGGTCCGCGCTGCGTGGTGCTCGCTCCGGAAGTAGTGGGGTCCTTCCCCGTGGTGCCGGGCGTGCAGGAGAGGGTGGATGCCGCCACCGCGATGAAGAGCAGCAGCACGGTCAGCGAACGCACGCGATTCATGCCTTTATCCTCCCGTGCCGTCCGTGTGAGTCGCGTTGCCCTCCCGGAGCCGGGGTAGCAGGGGACTCTCCGTGCACTGCGGAGCACCCTCAGGAGCCGGAGCGGCGATCGTCGACAGCCACCTTGTCCCGTATGGCTGAGCATGGCAAGGGGCGTTCCCGCCACGGTGTGCCCGGCGTGCCTGCGAGCCCGGGACCAGGGGGCGATTACCCGGGTTCGGGGAGTTATCGTTGAGCTCGTTGGAGAAATGGCATATCGTTGAACCCGTTAAAGGCAGCTTTTATGAGAAAGCCATGCGGTTCTCCGGAAATTTTGTCTTTGAGGACAAGCCTAAGGGTGACGTTGGATAGGGGGAGCGTAAGGGAGGATCGCTATGCGGATCATGGAAGTTTTCATGTCCGGCCAGCCTGGCGATGATGACGACGGGGCGGGCCGGGGTGGCTGGAGATGTCACCACCACAATCGGGGTGGCTGGGACAAGATGCGCTACCGGGGCCACCATGGCTGGTGCGGTGCCTGGGTGCGCTGGCACGGGAGCCATTGAGTAGTCCTGAACATGCTCCGATATACCCCCTGGCCGGACCGCGTACCCCCGAGCGTACGAGCATGGTCCCCATGGCTGCGCGGGTACTGCTGCTCGGCGGAACGGCCGAGGCCGGCTGGCTCGCCCGCGAGCTGATCGGCTGGCCGGCGGTGCACCTGATCACATCCCTGGCCGGGCGGGTGCGGGATCCGCTGCTGCCACCCGGTGAGGTGCGGATCGGGGGGTTCGGTGGTCAGCGCCAGCTGGTCCAGTGGTTAAGCGCCCGGCGCGTGCGGGCCGTCATCGACGCCACCCACCCGTTCGCTGCGGCCATCACCGCCGCGGCGGTGATGGCCACCGCGGAGCTGGGGCTGCCCTTCGTCGTGCTGCACAGGCCCGGCTGGCAGGCCGGACCGGGAGACCGCTGGCACTGGGCGGACTCCCTGGACCACGCCGCGGGCCTGGTAGCGAGGCTGGGCCGGCGCGGCTTCCTGACCACCGGCCGGACCGGGCTGGCTGCCTTCGCCGGGCGCGACGAGGTGTGGTTCCTGATCCGGACCATCGACGCCCCCGGCCCGCCGCTGCCCGCCGGGTGCGAGGTGGTGCTCGACCGCGGCCCGTTCACCGTGGACGGCGAGCTGGATCTGCTGCGGCGGTATCGGATCGACGTGCTGGTGACCAAGGACAGCGGCGGGGAGCTGACCGCGGCCAAGCTGGTCGCCGCCCGCCGTCTCGGGCTTGCGGTCCTGCTGGTGCGCCGCCCACCGGTGCCTGCGGTCCCGGTGCTGGCGACGGGACCGCAGGTGCTGCGCTGGCTGGCCATGACGCTCGGCTAGCGACCCCGGATGCCGAGAATCATCGCAGGTGCGGGTTCACCGGCCACCGACGTGTTCGGGCGCGCCCTGGCCTACCTCACCGCCGACCCCGGCGTGCGCCACGTGTTCGGCGGGAACGGCGCCCAGCCGGCCGGCCTGGTAGTCCTCGAAGGCCTGCCTGACCTCTGCGCGGGTGTTCATCACGAACGGCCCGCCCCAGGCGATCGGCTCCCGGATGGGGGCGCCGCCGAGCACGACGACGTCGAGCGCGGGGTGCCGGGTTTCCTGCTGCACCGCCCCGTTCACGGTGATGGCGTCGCCGGGCCCGAAGACGGCGAGCTGCCCGGTGGACACCGCACGACCCTCGGTGCCGACGGTTCCGGCGCCGGAGAGCACATAGACCAGGGCGTTGAAGTCCGGCCGCCACGGCAGCCGCAGCCGCGCACCGGGGCTGACGGTGGCGTGCAGCATGGTGATCGGGGTGTAGGTCGAGCCGGGGCCGTGGTGGCCCGCGACGTCTCCGGCGATCACCCGGACCAGGGCACCTCCGTCCGGGGTGGTGAGCAGCACCGTCTCGCCGGCTCGCAGGTCCTGGTAGCGGGGCTTGGCCCACTTGCGGGCGGCAGGCAGGTTCACCCACAGCTGCAGCCCGTGGAACAGCCCGCCGCTGACCACCAGGTGCTCGGGTGGCCGTTCGATGTGCAGCACACCGCCGCCCGCGGTCATCCACTGGGTGTCCCCGTTGGTGATCGAACCTCCGCCGCCGTGGTTGTCGGCGTGCTCGAAGATGCCGTCGATGATGTAGGTGACGGTCTCGAAGCCGCGATGCGGGTGCCATGCGGTGCCCTTGGGCTCGCCGGGTGCGTACTCGACCTCACCCATCTGGTCCAGGTGGATGAACGGGTCCAGATCGGACAGCGCCGCCCCGGCGAAGGCGCGGCGGACCGGGAACCCCTCGCCCTCGTAGCCGGACGGGGCGGTGGTCACCGACCGGACCGGGCGGTCGACGGCCTGCGGCCCGGGTTCCGGGATGCGGGCCAGGGTGGTGACGTCTGCAACGGTGACGGCGGCCACGGCGAATCCCTTCTGCTTGACGTAGCAACAATCTTAGTCAACGTCGCTGGGGGGCCGTGCATTCCGGGTGTCCCGGCGGCGCGGCGAGGGCCTGAGACCGGCACGTGGATGCTGATGCAGGTGACGTCGATTCAGGTCGTGATCATGGGCGTGTCCGGCTCGGGCAAGAGCACCGTGGCAGCCCTGCTGGCCGGCCGCACCGGATGCGCACTGGCCGAGGGCGACGACTTCCACTGCGCCGCGAACATCGCCAGGCTGGCCGAAGGCAAGCCCCTCGACGACGCCCGGCGGGCGCCGTGGCTGGCCGCGCTGGCGTGCTGGCTCACCGAGCGGGTCACGCGGGACGAATGCGCCGTGCTCAGTTGCTCCGCGCTCACCCGGGCCTACCGGGATGTGCTGAGAGGGGCGGGTTCGACCGTCCGGATGGTGCACCTGGCCGGGCCGCGCGAGTTGGTCGTGCGGCGGCTGGCCGTCCGCCACGGTCACTTCATGGCGCCGGAGCTGCTGGACTCCCAGTACGCCGAGCTGGAACCGCTGGATGGCGATGAGCCGGGCATCACCGTCGGCCTCGCCCAGCGCCCGGCGCGCATCGTCGACCAGATCCTGCACGCGCTCGGTCCCCCGCGGACCTGACTGCGGGAGGGGACTGCCGGAAAGACCGTTCACCCGCGGTGGGTGGTACGCGCGCGGGCCGTGAATGTTCGGCTGGACGCGAGCGACCGCCGTGAGGGAGTGCACGAAGATGGCTGATCCGCGAGCGGGCGACGCGGCCGCGGGTGCGGCTGCGGGTGCGGTGGGCTTGCGGGACAGGCCGAGCGCGCCGCGTCGGGCCGGGCTGGTGCTGTGCTCGCTCATCCTGGTGGCGGCGGTCGCGAACCTGAATCTGGCGGTGGCCAACGTCGCCCTGCCGTCGATCGGCAGAGCGTTCGACTCGTCGCAGGCCACGCTGAACCTGGTCGCCGTCGGCTACTCGCTCGGTCTCGCCGCCTCGGTGCTCTACCTCGGTGCGCTGGGAGACCGCTACGGCCGCAAGCTGATGCTCATCCTGGGCATGACGTTGTCGGTACCCGCGTGTCTGCTGGCCGCGTACGCCCCCAGCGACGGCGTCCTCGTGCTGGCCAGGCTGCTGGGCGGGTTGTCGGCCGGCATGGCCTTCCCCACCACGCTCGCACTGATCACCGCACTGTGGTCGGGCTCTGCCCGCACCAAGGCGATCGCGTTGTGGTCGGGCATCGGTGGCGCGATCTCCGCCCTCGGGCCGCTGCTCTCGGGCTGGGTGCTGCTGTCCTTCTGGTGGGGGTCGGTCTTCCTGATCACCTTGCCGTTGGTCCTGGTAGCACTGCCGATGGCGGTGTTACTGGTGCCGAGCCACGTCAACGAGGCGACGGACCCCGTGGACAACCTCGGCGGCGTCCTGTCGGTTCTGCTGGTGGGGGCGCTCGTGCTGGCGATCAACTTCGCGCCGGTGCCGGACGAGGGCGCCCTGGCCGGGGGGCTGGCCGCCATCGCGGTCGCCGCGGGCGTCGCCTTCCGCATCCGGCAGGGCCGGGTCCGCGCTCCTCTCTACGACCTGCACGTCGCCGGGCGCCGGATCTTCTGGGTCGCGGCGGGTGCGGGGATCATCGTTTTCGGTGCGCTCATGGCCGCGCTGTTCATCGGCCAGCAGTTCCTGCAGAACGTGCTCGGTTACTCGACCTTCGACTCCGGGCTGGCGGTCCTGCCCTCCGCCGTGCTCATGGTGCTGGTCGCACCCCACTCGGCGAAGCTGGTGACCACCCGGGGGTCCCGCGCCACTCTGCTCATCGGCTACCTGTTCTGCCTGTTCGGCTTCCTCACCATGTTGCTGCGGTGGAAGCAGGGCACTCCGTACTGGGAGGTCGGTCTGGCCTACGCGTTCGTCGGGATCGGCGTCGGCTTCGCGGGCACGCCCGCCTCCCATGCGCTCACCGGGTCTGTGCCGGTGCTGCGCGCCGGCATGGCCTCGGGCACCGCCGACCTGCAACGCGACCTCGGCGGCGCGATCATGCAGTCGATCCTGGGTGCGCTGCTCACGGCCGGTTACGCGACGGCCTTCGCAACGGCCATCGCCGCGGCGCCGAACCGCCGGCTGATCACCGACCAGGTGAGCGGCGAGCTCACCAAGTCCTTCGCCAGCGCGGCGAGCGCCGCCCAGCGGTACCCCCAGTATGCCGACAAGATCACCGAGGCCGCCAAGGCCGCGTTCCTCACCGGTGACCAATGGGCCTATACGGCCGGGATCGCGGCGATCCTGGCCGGCGCCGCGCTGGTCTTCTTCCTGTTCCCGAAGAAGGCCGAGGAGGAGCGACTGCTCGCCGCGTATCACGCCGAGGACCTGTCCCGACGCGCTGCCCGGTGAATCGAGCGTCCTCGTCACACCAAAGTGGCCTTCTGGATCAGACCTGTTCCCAGGACGGTGCGCGCGCTGTCACGATCTGTGGTCGGACCATGACGGGCCCGGGCGGGACTCGGGGTGAACGCATCGTTTCGGCTGCCTCGAGGAGAGCACTTCTGGAGGGGTGGGGCAATGGCGACGATCACGATCGGAAAGGGCGATGAGCGCTACGAGGCGCTGAGCCAGGGTTTCAACCAGCGGTGGGTGGCCCATCCGGACTGTATCGCCTTGGTGGCCACCACCGAGGATGTCGTCGACGTGGTCTCCGACGCCATTCGGGACGGCAAACGGATCAGTGTCCGGTCCGGCGGGCACTGCTACGAGAACTTCGTCTGCAACGATGACGTCAAAGTCATCATCGACGTCAGCCAGCTCGACAACGTCTACTACGACGAGAGGCTCAAGGCGCACTGTGTGGGGGCCGGAGCGACCAACTGGCGGGTCTATACCCACCTTTACCGCCCCTTCGGGGTGGTCGTTCCCGGCGGGTCCTGTTACTCAGTCGGCACCGGTGGTCATATCTGTGGCGGCGGGTTCGGCTTGTTGTCCCGCCAGTTCGGGCTCACCGTGGACTACCTCTACGCGGTCGAGGTGGTGGTGCCTCGGGATGGCAAGGGTGGCCGCCGTGCCGAGGCGGTGATCGCGCGCAGCGACTCCGCTGACCGCGAGCTGCAGGATCTGTGGTGGGCGCACACCGGCGGCGGTGGCGGTAACTTCGGTGTGATCACCAGGTACTGGTTCCGTGATCTGCCCAAACCGCCGAAGAACGTGTGGCTCAGTGGTGCTTCTTTCTCGTGGAGCGCACTGGGCGAAGCGGGCTTCCGTCAGTTGGTGGAGAACTACGGGAAGTTCTTCGCCGAACACAAGGACCCGGACGACGACTACGCGAATCTTTTCGCCATCCTCAAGCTCACTCACGTCAGCAACGGTCAACTGGGGCTGGTGGCGCAGCTCGACGCCACCAGTCCGGACAGCGAGATGAAGCTGTATTCGTTCTACCAGGCGATCACGGCGAACGTGCGGGCGGAGGTCCGCAACTTCGACCTGCGGGTGGGTGAGCACGCGCCGGCCCAGCCGCTGACCGTCACCGGCCGGGTCATGCCGTGGATCCAGGCGACGCAGACGCTCGACGGGTCGGGCGAGAACCGGCGCGGAAAGTACAAGTCCGCCTACCAGCGCACCGCATTCACCGCCGACCAGATCACCGCGTTCTGGAAGAATCTCTCCGACTCCACCTACTCTAATCCCGAAGCCCTGCTGCAGATCGACTCCTACGGCTGCAAGATCAACGCCAGGAAGCCGGGGGAGACCGCGATAGCACAACGTGACTCGGTGACGAAGCTGCAATATCAGACGTACTGGGACGAGGCGAAGGACGACGACAAGAACCTCGCGTGGATCCGGAAGTTCTACTTCGACGTCTACCGTGGCACCGGTGGGGTTCCGGTACCCGATCAGACCACGGACGGGTGTTACATCAACTACCCGGATGTGGACCTGGGCACGGTCGGCCAGGAAACCACGGAGTGGAACAAGAGCGGCACGCCTTGGTCCGAACTCTACTATAAAGGAGACTATCCGAAGCTCAGAGAGGTCAAGACGCGGTGGGACCCGCTGAATGTGTTCTGCCACGCTCAGTCGATCGAGCCCTGGGAGCGCGGCACGTAGACGTCGCCCAGTCTTTGGATCTGGTGGGTGGTGAAGGCTCGTTCGCGCCGGATTTCGCGAGTGAAGGTCACCCACCAGGTCAGCAGGGCGCCTACGCGGTTACCGAAGCCGGTCAGGAATCCTATGTGGATGAACAGCCACGCGATCCAGCCGAGGAATCCGCCGAAGTGCAGGGGTCCGGCTGAGACGACGGCTCGACCTCGGGAGATGTAAGCCGCTGACCCGAAGTCACGGTAGTGGAAGGACGGGACAGTGCCCCCTCCGGCTCGTCCGTTCTTTTCGGCTGGGCCATCTCCTTCGGCTCGGTGGTGGATGCGCCGAGCGGTATAGCGTCCGGACTGCATCGCGACCTCGGCGAGCCCGGGAAGCCGGTCGAGGCTCATCAGATCACCGACGACGGAGATCTCGGGATGCCCGGGGATGGTGAGGTCGGGTGCGACGCGGATCCGTCCGGTGCGGTCACACTGCGCGCCGGTGGCTTTGGCGAGGGCGGCGGCCAGCGGGGGGGCTTGCACGCCCGCGGTCCACAGCACGGTGCGTGCCTCGTACCGGATGAGCGCACCGCTGCGGTCGCGCACCAGCAGACCGTCGGCGTCGACCTGGGTGACGGTGGCGTCCATCCGCACCTCCACACCCAGCTCGCGCAGTGCCGTGGTGGCCTTGTCGGACAGCTTCGGGCCGAAGGCGGTGAGCGGGGCCTGGCCACCGTCGAAGAGCAGGACCCGCGCGTCTTCGGGTTTGATGTGCCGGAACTCGGCTCGCAGGGTGTGAGTGGCGAGCTCGCGGAGCTGGCCGGCGAGTTCGACTCCGGTCGGTCCGGCCCCGACCAGGGCGAAGGTGAGCCATCGACGCCGCTGCGTCAGGTCGCTCGCCGTCTCGGCCATCTCGAAGGCGCCGAACACCCGGCGGCGGATCGCGAGCGCGTCGTCGATCGTCTTCATGCCCGGAGCCCAGCGGGCGAACTCGTCGTGCCCGTAGTAGGACAGCTCGGCGCCGGCCGCCACGACGAGGTCGTCGTAGCGCAGTTCGAGGGGTTCGCCGCCGGGCCGCTCGGCGAGCACCCGGTGCCCGCCGGGATCGATGTCGACCACCTCCGCCAGTACGCACTCGACGTTGCTCTGGTGCTTGAGGATGTGCCGCAGTGGTGGGGCGATCTGCCCCTCGGACAGAATTCCGGTGGCGCACTGGTAGAGCAGCGGCTGGAACAGATGGTGCTCGGCGCGGTCCACGAGGGTCACCGCCACCGGGCTGTGCCGCAATGCCCGGGTGGCGTACAGGCCGGCGAATCCGCCACCCACGATCACGACCTGACGCGGCATTGGGGCGCTCCCTTCACTGGCCGTGAGTGGCGATGCGAGCGATAACTCGCATCGCCACTCACGGGGTTCACCGGGGGTCGTGCCAGGTGTCCCGGTTGGGCAACAGGCTGTCGGCTTCCTTGGGTCCCCAGCTGCCCTGCGGGTAGGGGTGCACGGGCACGACGCCGCCGAGAACGGGGTCCACGACCCGCCATGCCGCCTCGATGGTGTCCTGCCGGGCGAACAGCCAGCGTTCGCCGCTGAGCGCGGCGCCGATGAGCCTGTCGTAGGGGCGCATGTCCGACCCCGGTTGCTGGGTGAAGGTCAGCTCCTCGTTCTGGGCCTGCCACTGCGCGCCGGGCTTCTTGCCCGCGAGCGTCAGTACGGTCTCGGTCTCCGGCCAGATCCGGAAGCGCAGTGCGTTGCCCGCCGGGACCTGGTCGAGCCCGAATACGTCGTAGGGCGGACGGCGGAAGCGGATGTCGACCTCGGTCGCGGTGACCGGGAGGCACTTGCCTGCGCGGATGACGACGGGCACGCCGGCCCATCGCCAGGAGTCGACCGCGAGCCGGACCGCGACATAGGTCTCCACGGTCGAGCCGGGGTCGACGCCGGTCACGTCGCGATAGCCCTCGTACTGGCCGAGGATCGTGCTCTCGGCGGAGAGCGGTCGCAGCGCGGAGATCACCCGGGACTTCGAGTCCCGCCACGATTCCAGGCCTGGCCCGTCGGGTGGTTCGGCGAGCACCGTCGCGAGGACCTGCAGCATGTGGTTCTGCAGCACGTCGCGGATGGCTCCGGTGCGGTCGTAGAACCGGCCACGATCGGCGACGCCGAACGCCTCGGCCATGGTGATCTGGATGCTCGCCACGTGGGTCCGGTTGAACAACGGCTCCAGCACCGAGTTGGCGAACCGGGCGAACAGCACGTTCTCCGTGGAGTCCAGGCCCAGCCAATGGTCGACCCGGTAGATGGCGTCCTCGGGGAAGAACTGTTGCATGGTGGTGTTGAGCTTCTGGGCCGAGGCGAGGTCGGAGCCGAAGGGTTTCTCCACCATCACCCGGGCCCCGGGGCAGAGCCCGGCGGCCGAGATACCGGTCGCGATGCGCCCGAACAACGCCGGGGGCACCTCGAGATAGAACAGCGCCCGGGTGCCGGTACCGATCGCGTCACGGACCGCGGCGTAGGTGGCGGCGTCGCCGAGGTCGCCGTCGACGTAGCGCAGCAGCCCGAGCATCTTGCGGGCAGCGCCGGTGGTCGGGTCCATCTTGTTGTAGCGCAACGACGTCGCCGCGTAGTCACGGAACTGCTCGAGCCCCCAGCCGCTGAGGGCCACCCCGACGACGGGCACGTCGAGCACCCCGCGTTCGACCAGCCCGACCAACGCCGGGAAGGTTTCCAGTTTGGCCAGGTCGCCGGTGGCACCGAAGATCACCAGCGCGTCTGCTCGGTTCGTTGCCATATTCTCCTCCGGGACGGGCCGGCCCTCTCGGATCAGCCCTGTCGGTGTCAACCCAGCCGCTCGGCGAGGTGGTCGCCGACTCGTAGCGCGTTCGCGATGGCGGTCAGGGAGGGGTTCACCGCGCCGATGCTCGGGAAGAAGCTGGTGTCCACCACGTAGAGATTGTCCAGGTCGTGTGCCTTGCAGTGCAGGTCCAGGGCCGAGCTGTGCGGATCGGTGCCGAACCGCACGGTTCCGGCTTGGTGCGCAGTGGCTCCGATGGGCAGACCCTTGTGCAGGTAGATGCTGTGGTCCAGCAGGTGTTCGTGGTGCATACCGAGATCGGCGAGCATGCCTTGCAGCTTGTTCCGCAGGCGGGTGAGCCCGGCGATGTTGTTCTTCTCGTCGAGGGCGAGGTGGATACCGCCGTCGGCGTCCAGGGTAACGCGGTTGTCGGGCTGGGGGAGATCCTCCCCGCACAGCCAGAAGTCGACCGCGTGGTGGGCGAGCGTCTCGAAGGGCATCTCCGGGGAGAAACGTCCGGCCCAGCGAGGCGCCTCGGCCCGGATCTGCTCGGCGTCGGACTTGCCCAGCATCTGGATGCCGCCGAGCGGGTAGTCCCAGTCGTCGCTGCCCCGGTACCAGTCGTTCAGCGCGAGCGTCTTCTGGAACCGGGTCAGGTTCGGCTCCTTCGACACCGCCATCAGGGCCAGGTTGTTGTGCCGCAGGTAATGGCGGCCCACCACGTCGGAGCTGTTGGCCAGGCCGCGGGGATGCGCCTGGCTGGCCGAGCCCAGCAGCAGCGCCGCTGAGTTGACCGCACCGCAGCAGACCACGACGACGTCGGCGTGAAAGCCGACCCGGCGGCCGTCACCGAGGTCGGCGACCACGGTGGTCACGGTGCGCCCGCTCGGATCGGTCTCCAGGCGCTGCACGTGCGCGTCCGTCACCAGGCGGACGTTGTCGTGCTGCAGTGCCGGGTCGACGCAGATCACCTGCGCGTCGGACTTGGCCTGCACCACGCACGGGAAGCCGTCCACCCGCTCGCAGCGGATGCACACGCTGGAGTGGGTGGCCTCCCCGTGCGCGTCCTGGCTGAGGTTGACGCCGATCGGCAGATGGAACGGGTGCAGACCCTGCTTCTCCAGATCGTCGCTGAGCTGCTGGATCCGCGGTTCGTGCTGCACGGGTGGGTAGGTGTACTGGGCGCTGGCCGGGCCTTCGCTGGGGTCCTCACCGTGCCTGCCGTGCACCAGGTACAGATGTTCGGCCTGCGTGTAGTAGGGCTCCAGGTCCTCGTACCGGATCGGCCAGGCCGGCGAGATGCCACCGTGATGGCGTATTTCGGAGAAGTCCTCCGGACGCAGCCGGAACAGTGCCGCCCCGTAGAACTTCGTGTTTCCGCCGACATAGTAGTTGGTCTCGGGTGGGAACTCGTGGCCGTACTGGTCGTACCAGAACTCCGGGGCGCGGTACTTCGCCTTGACGAACACCGCCGTCGAATCCCAGTTGTCCCGTTCCCGGGGCAGATAGCCGCCGCGTTCGAGAAGCAGGATCCGTCTCCCGGTCGAGGCCAGCCGGTGGGCCAGGGTGCCACCGCCCGCCCCGGTTCCGATGATGATGACGTCCTGGTGCCGGTCGTCCCGGTCCAGTTCGTCAACGTTCAGTTCGTCACTGTTCAGCTCGCCCCGCGCTCGTTCGCCGCCCACGACCCGAACGTTGACGCACTGGCAGGCCAGGTGCATCACCCGGCGAGGGTGACGGGCCGGCGGGTCGGTCACCCTTCCCAGGTGATGCCGGGTGCGGGGCCGCGATCAGACGATCAGGCGGCGCCGGCCGTGATCGGCGTCCGGCCGATGCGCACTGGAGGGAACCAGCGGATGAGCCAGCTCGACCTTGCTCGGCTGCAGTTCGCCATGACGTCGATCTACCATTTCCTCTTCGTCCCCGTGACGATCGGCCTCGGCTTTCTCACCGCTGTGCTGCAGACCGCCTGGCACCGCAGTGGTCACGAGGACCACCTGCGGCTCACCCGGTTCTTCGGCACGATTCTGGTGATCAACATCGCGGTCGGCGTGGTGACCGGTCTGGTGCAGGAGTTCCAGTTCGGTATGGACTGGTCGGCGTACTCACGGACGGTGGGCGATGTGTTCGGCGCACCACTGGCGATGGAGGGGCTGGCTGCGTTTTTCCTTGAGTCGACGTTCCTCGGGCTGTGGATATTCGGCTGGGACAAGCTGCCCCGGCGGGTGCACCTGGCGACGATCTGGATCGTCGCGTTCGGAGCCGCGTTGTCCGCGGCGTTCATCATGGCGGCCAACTCGTGGATGCAGCATCCGGTCGGCTACACGACCGACCCGTCGACCGGGCGGCCTCAGCTCGACGACATCTGGGCGGTGCTCACGAATCCGGTGTTCCTGTGGGCGTACCTGCACGTCCTGCTGGCTTCGCTGGTCACAGCCGCCGTGGTGATGCTGGCGATCGCGGCCTGGCAGCTGCGTCGCGGGGCGCAGGCCTTCCAGCCGGCGGCACGGCTGGCACTGATCGTGCTGGCCCCTTCGATCATCTTCGCCATGCTGGTCGGCAGTGAGCTGGGGGTGATCGAGGCCAGATACCAGCCGATGAAGATCGCGGCGGCCGAGGCGCAATGGGCCACCTGCCAGCCGTGCTCGTTCTCGCTGTTCCAGATCGGCGGCGGTAATCTGGACCAGAACCCGACGAAAATCGTCCAGGTCCCGCACCTGCTGTCGCTGCTGGCGACTAACTCCTGGAACGGCAGGGTGGTCGGGCTGAATGAGGTTCAGGCGCAGTATGCGCAGCGATACGGCCCGGGGTACTACGTACCGAATGTCTTTGCGCAGTACTGGTCGATGCGGGTCATGGCATACATCGCCGGCGTCATCTTCCTGATCGCGGCGTGGGGCCTCTGGCTGATGTGGCGAAAGCAGCTCACCGCCTCGCGATGGTTCGTGCGGGTGGCGATCTGGGCGGTGCCGTTGCCGTTCATCATGAACACCGCGGGCTGGATGCTGACCGAGAGCGGCCGCCAGCCGTGGATCGTGCAGGGGGTGCAGCTCACCCGCCAGGGCGTGTCGCCGTCGCTGGACACCGTCAGTGTCGCCATCAGCCTCGTCGTGTTCTTCCTGCTGTACGCCGTGCTGGCGGTCGTCGACGTCGTCCTGATGCTGCGTTACGCCCGCCGTGAGATGGCCCCCGCGCGGGCGCCCGACGAGCAGGAGGCGCCCGCACCGGCCATGACCTACTGAGAGACACACGGGGTGTTCATGACACTCGTCAGCTTCTGGTTCATCGTCATCGCCGTGCTGTGGACGGGCTTCTTCGTGCTGGAGGGCTTCGACCTCGGCGTCGGCATGCTGCACGGGGTGATCGGCCGGGACGAGGCGGGCCGGCGGGCGGCCATCAACACCATCGGCCCGCTGTGGGACGGCAACGAGGTCTGGCTCGTCGTGGCCGCCGCGGCCATGTTCGCCGCGTTCCCCGGCTGGTATGCGACGATGTTCTCCGGTTTCTACCTGGTAGTCGTGCTGCTGCTGGTGGGGCTGATCGTGCGGGGAGTGTCCTTCGAGTTCCGCGGCAAGGTCGACGGTGCCCGGTGGCGGCGGACCTGGGACGGGCTGATGATCGGCGGCAGCGTGCTCGTCCCGCTGCTGATCGGGCTGGCGCTGGGCGATCTGCTGCATGGGGTGCCGATCGACGCCCACCAGGAGTACGCCGGGTCGTTGGTGGATCTGCTCACCGCGTACGGGCTGTTCGTCGGCCTCACCTTCGTGGTGCTGAGCCTGCTGCACGGCTCGACCTTCCTCGCCCTGAAGACCACCGGTGAGCTGCGGCAACGCGCGGGCCGGCTGGCCCGTCGGATCGCGCCGGTCACCGGGCTCGCGGTGCTGGCCTTCGCCATCTGGACGCACGTCATCGCCGATCAGGGTTTTCTGCCCAACCTGGTCGAGGTCGCCGCGGTACTGGCCGTGTTCGCCGCCGCCTGGCTGGTCACCGAGGGGCGCGACGGGTGGGCGTTCACCGCCACCACGTTCGCGATGGCGACCTGCGTGTTGTCGCTGTTCGTCGCGCTCTACCCCCGGGTCATGGTGTCGAGCACCAGTCCGGCGTACGACCTCACCGTGCACAACACCGCCTCCGGCTCGTACGCGCTGGGCGTGATGACCGTCGTCGCGGTGGTGCTGTTCCCCTTGGTGATCCTCTACCAGGCGTGGACCTATCACGTCTTCCGGGAACGCGTGCGACCCGAGGACTTCTCCAGCCCTGCACCGGAGTTATCCGAGTCGTGACCCGCTCGCGACGGCGCCTGGCGGGAATCAACTCCCGGCAATGCTGATGGTATAGGCCGGCCACCATGACCAGTCCGCGTTCGATCAGGGTTACGTGGCGGTGTCGCTATGCCTCAGCCATGCGGCCCGTGATGATCGAAAACGTCTGCCAGTTCGCAGTGTCGCCGCAGGTCAAGGCCACGCCATCCACCCAGCATGACACGCCGTTGACCCTGCGCGTCATCTGCACGACGATGGTGAAGCAAGTTTCTCCAACTTGGAGCAAGGAGGCCAGGCCCCATGCGTGTTCACTTCCTCGGCAAGGACCCCGAGTCCATCGAAGGCGAGTCACCCACGCTGTTCGCCACCGACCGCACCGACCGCGTGACCTACATCGCGCAGGGCTGGAAGGTCACCGACCCTCAGGTGCTGGCCGACGTCGGTCCAGTGCCCGATCATGAGACCCTGATCGAGATTCCGGAGGACGTACTCAAGATGTACGCCCGGCGGTACGCAGAGCAGGAGGGAGGAGAGCGCTGAGTCTGCTCATCGGGGATGACTTCAGTCAGTTGTTCCGCACCTTCGAGCACACCGCGTTCCGCTTGGAAGTCCGCGAGAGCTACAACGCGCCGCGTGAGGTTGAGTCGTTCAGGCGGTTCCGGGCCGGTGAGCCGGTAGACCTGTCGTGGGCAGAGACCTGGTTCAGCATGATCCGCCAGGCCACCGCGGAAGGCCGACGGTTCGCGCGAGTGCGGGTCGTCAGCGTTCCTCTCAGCGACTACAGCCGGTTTGGATTCTGGGCTGCTGAGCGGACCAGCGATGCGGGTGAAGATATTCGCTACCTTCCCCGTGATCTGGCTGAGCAACTTGATCTGCCGAATCACGACTACTGGCTGTTCGACTCACGCAAACTGGTGCGTATGCACTTTGATGGGGCCGACAAGTTCCAAGGTGGCGAGATCATCACGGATGCCGCCGAGATCGTACAGCACAACTACTGGCGCGATGTTGCCCAGCATCGCGCCATTCGACGGGACGATTTTGAGGCCAAGTACTAGTGGTTCTGGCGGCGTTGAAGAAGCACGCAACGCCCTTGGTCAACGGCTCCGTGAGCTCCGCCGTCAAGCGCAACTAAGCGGCAAAGAGCTCGCAGAGTCGTTGTCGTGGCAGCCGTCTAAGGTTAGCAAGATCGAGAACGGCAAGCAGACACCAACAGACGACGACATTAAGTCATGGGCGCGGGCAACCAGCTCTGAGCACGAGACAGTGGCGTTGCTCGCCTCTCTGCATACGCTTGAGGTGCAGCACGCCGAGTGGCAACGGGTACTCAAGGCTGGGATGGTCAGTCACCAACTTGAGTTATCCGAGCAAGACGCCAAGACCAAGCTCTATCGGTCGTTCGAGCCGGCCGTGGTGCCAGGACTACTCCAAACCCCCGAGTACACCCGAGCGCTCTTTTCACGGGCTATCACAGTGCACAGGGTGCCCAACGACGTTAACGATGCCGTAGCCAAGCGGATGCAGCGCCAAGAGATGCTGTATCGCACCGATAAGGCATTCCATTTCGTCATCACCGATTCGACGCTTCGCAACCGTCTGTGCTCGGCTGAGATTTTGCTCGGGCAGCTTGATCGGCTGGTTTCACTGACCTCACTACGAAACGTTCGGCTCGGGGTTATCGGGTACGAGACGCAATACGTTGTAGATCCCCGCCACGGCTTCATGCTCTACAACGCTGACCTCGTGCGCGTTGAGACCTACTCGGCTGAGCTGAACCTCCGCCAGCCACACGAGATCGAGCTGTATATCGCGACCTTCGAGAAGCTGGCGGCTGTGGCCAGTTACGGCACGGCAGCCAGGGCGATCATCAACCGGGCTATTGCCGATCTTGCCTCGTCGGTACCCGAAGGTGGCGAGTGATTGGGTGCAGATCCACTCCCTCGTGGACTTGCGAGCAATACCGAGAAATTTTCTCCTGTCTCCCCCTTTACTTCCTACTCTCCCGTTAGGGACGCCGGTCACGGCGTCCGCCCCCAAGGGATTCGAGAGTTAGCCAGGTGGTCACTCGCGTTGCCCTGCTGAGCAGGGATCAGATCGACAAACTGCCCGAGCGCGCTCGCGAAGTCGTGGAGTACCGCAAGAGCGGCCTCAGCCTGAACCACATCCAGGGCTGCCCGCTGGACTGCGCCTACTGCATCCGGCATACCTACAGCCTGTGGGATCAGCGGGTGCCACGTGCGCTCATGTCCGACGCCCAGGCCGTCGAAGAGCTGGTCAATCACTGGTACTTCCAGCCTCACGTAACCCCGGTGCAGGTGTTTAACCGGGCCACCGACCCGTTCTTGCCGGTCGTCCGGCCGCATACCTTCGCAGTGCTGGAAGATCTGGGCGAGCGAGGCCTGACCAATCATGTCTTGGTCATCACGCGGCACCAGATGAAGCCGGAAGACATCGACCGACTGAACCAGCTTCGGCACATCAAGCTGACGCTCTTGTTCACGTACTCCGGCATCGACAACAAGGACATTGAGCCTTACCCGTCGAGTGTGGCCGCCAAGTCGCTGAAGCTCATGAGCAGGCCGGAGCACCGGAAGTACCGCACCATCCTCTACCGGCGTCCGCTGGTACCCGGTCCAACGGCTACCGGGCGCCATCACCCGACCGACTTCGGGATGTCGCCAGTTCCCTACCGGAGGCTCGTGGTCTTGTGGTCGTGGACATCACCGAGCGGGCGGCCGTGGTGTCCGGCCTGGAGACCGAACAGCCGCGCTACTACCTGCAACATGCGCTCGGCTTTCAGGTTCATGACGTGCGCCACCCGCACCGCGAGCGTCGGCATGGTCGTGCCGACATCGGATGGAAGGGCGAGAAGCAAGATGACTGACTGGACGGCTCTCAGCTTCGTGGTCGTGGATGTCGAGGGCAACGGCCAGCAGCCGCCCGACCTGGTGGAGTTGGCCGCCGTGCCGGGGCGTCATCGGGGAGCCGACGAGCTGGCTGGTCAAGCCGGACGCTCCGATTAAGCACTTCGCCACGCGCATTCACGGCCTGACCAACAAAGACGTGGCCGACTGCCCGCTGTTCGAGGACATCACCGGCAACGTGCTGGCGGCCCTGCACACTGACGCTCTCGTCGCGCACAACGCCCACGTTGACCTTGGAGTGCTTCAGCGCAAGCTCACCGGCTGGGAATCGCCCGAGGTGTTCGACACGCTCAAGCTGGCTCGTCGCCTGCTGGCGGACGAGGGCAGCTACAAACTCGGCAACCTGGTCGAACGATTCAACCTCGCCGAGGGGCTGCCCGAAGACCTCACGCCTCACCGCGCCACCTATGACGCGCTGGTCGCCGCACGGTTGTTCGTACTGCTGGCCACCAAGGCCGCCAGCCTCGAAGAGCTGCGAGGTCATCAACCGGGAGGGGGCGAGGATGAACCTCCGGCCCTTTTCTGACCATGAGCGTGGCTTGTTCGTCTCCGTGGACGGGCCGAGCGGCGCCGGGAAGAGCACGATTGTGCAGCACCTGCTGAGGCGCACTTCTACCGGCAGGCCACCGAGCGGTTGATTCAAGCGGCGTGAGCGCTGAGATCGACGCGCTTACCCGGCTGGCAACTGTGGTTCTGAATGAGCACACCAACGATCACGGCCCACTGGTCGGGAACCGGGTGGGTACTGACTGGCGCTTCCTCGAGGGGAACTTGTCGACACAAAGTGGGCGGCCGGAATCGTGGCGCTTCGGGTAGGGGTGCCGCTGGAGGAGGTGCGGATTGTGTCGATCGGGTCGTCGTTGGTCCCCCCATCGGATCGGTGTGGTTTCGGGAGTATTTCGTGACGTGGCAAGCCTGGGTCGTGGTGACCGGAATAGTCCTGGTGTTGCTGTGGCGTCGGCGTCGGCATCTGCGCGGTTATCCGG
This sequence comes from Pseudonocardiaceae bacterium, assembly GCA_050699955.1. Taxonomy (GTDB): domain Bacteria; phylum Actinomycetota; class Actinomycetes; order Mycobacteriales; family Pseudonocardiaceae. The sequence continues at coordinate 24,864 of JBOHGD010000017.1, forward strand.
ACAAGGCGTGTTCACGCTGCCAGGGAACGGGACGACTGAAGTCCACGGGGATGTTCGGCGGCGTGGTATCCGGGTTGTGCCCGCGCTGTGGCGGGTCGCCGTGGTCGCCGCGTCGAATCGCGGATGGCTGATATATGGCGAACGAATCACAGAGGGGAAGGTGTCAGGCGATGACTCCTGAGGTAGTGATTATGCAACGGGAGACCGAACGCGCCCGCGTGGTAGCGAACGGCCGTCGCATTGATGACGGGAGCACATGCACCGTGCTCTTAGTCCGGGAGACGGGCGAGAACTGGGTGTTCTACCCGCACGGTACAGACCAGCTCGGGGTACGGCTGTCCCGGGCCGAAACCGAGCGGATAGCCGCCGCGATCCTCGCGGACGGTTCGCCCGTGACCACCCGGAGGCAGAAATATGACCCACCAGGAAAGACACCATGACATGCGGCAACGACGTCCCGTCATGGCGTGAGCTGACGACAGCACGCGAGGCCGCCGCGCTCCGGCAGCAGGCGCAACGCAGGGAACAGCCACACAAGCCACTCAATGAAGTGGACAGGCGGGTAGCCGAGATTCTCGCCGAGGCGCGCCAAGCGGGCGCCCTGCTCGCCGAGGCCGGATTCACCGAGATCCGCGACATCCGACCAGGCTGGCGAGTCGGCATGCGTCTCGGGGGCCGCTACGTGGACACCGTCACGATGCGCGAACAGGACTGCCACACACAAGCCATCCGACAACTCGCCGACCCGCCACCGGGCACACCACTGTGGCTGCCCGGCGCGGCCGACGCCGACGTGGAATGGGCACGAGAGGGCGAAGTCCTCGACGTGGTACGCGAACTGCTGTCACTGGACAACGAGTAAGTCAGCCACACTAAACAGGGGAGGCATGTGCAATGAGCACAACGTTACACAGACGCAGGGGTCGAGATCTCGTCCCCGCTGAGCTATTCGATCGCCTCGTCCAGCGAGTCACGGTGGACGGCAGAATCCCGCCCGGGATAGCCGAGCGCGTCACTGACCAGGTGCTAGCATTTCTTTCTGCGTCCGCCACCACATCGCGCGTTTTCCTGCGGCCCTCGCGAACCATCGACGCAGGGTGGCACGCCGGACGAAGGTGTGGAGCGCACCATGGCAGCCATGCTCAGCGCCGGGCTCGACGTAGACCGAGAATGGTGGACGGTCACCGCAGACTGCGGTGAAGTCGGATGCGGCGCAGGACGACCCCCACCCACCACCTAACCACCACCCCCAAGACGACGACCCTCCGGCCAAATCTCGGTAGAGGAAATCAGAAGTTGCTGACAGAAGAAGAGGTCAAAGAACTGGGGATGGTCGGTGTGATCACGGTGTGTGCGACACGAGCCGTATGAGCCGCGAGGTTCACGTACGGATCTGTGGGGGCCGGCGGGTGAAACTCCCACCGGCTACCCGGCGATCACCGGGGCTGATCAAGAAGGTAACGGGGAAGAGGCGGGCGTGCCCGCACTGCAACGGCAGTAGCTGACGGGCGCCTCCGTTCGGGCCAGCTGTGGCCAACCGGTCGTGCTGGGCGCCGGGCCCGCTGCATGTGGACGTGCCGCAGCGGGCCCCGCACCGGCCATGATGTCGCCTGGCGATGAGCCCAGAATCAGGAGCAGGCCGATTTGATGTTCCCGCCGGCCTTGAGCAGTGGGTCCAGGTCGGCCTGCGTCGGTGTGCCGTGGGACATCTTGTCGGCCAGTTGGTCCAGGGCGGTCCCGGCCTCGTCCGCGGCCTTCTTGACGTCACCGCCGACCGGGTCGCCCTCGTTGCGAATCTTTGTCGCGCCGTCCTTGAGGGTGCCGATCAGCGCCTTCGGGTCGTTAATCTGTTTTGCGCTCGTTTGGAACAGGTTCTGGATCTCTTGCTGGATGTTCTTGCAGGGCTGCGCCTTGTCGACGCCACCGCCGCATCCCGCGGTCGTGGCGGCGGCCGCCACGACCCCAATCGCGACCAGCACACGAGGAATCGTCCGAAGCACGGAAGACCACCTTTCGGGGTAGCAGTGAGACCGTTGTCATCGACAGTGTTCGAGCGTCCGGCACTTATCGGCGCGCGGTTGCCCGGTGCGATTCCGGGCGCGCCGAGACAGTGGATCCCGTCAGCGAGACCCAGTTCGTCCAGCGCTCGCTCAACCGTGGTGTGAAAGCGGCCCAGCAAGGCGCACTCCGATGCCACCCGACGTGCCCCTTTCGAAGTTCGCGGCACTCTATCAACAGGTGAACGGAACGCTTGGCCCGAGGTTCTGCCCTCGGCAGCGGTTGTGTCGCCGGCCTCATCCGCTGTGGGTGAGGTCAGCGCGGGGCCGCGTTGGCCACGGTGGTCCTAACCCGGCCGGACTCCACACCCGGCCGGACCCAGCCAACCGGACCCACCGGGCCGATCTGGAGGGACTCTCTTGGACGACTACCCGCTGATCGCCGACCACGGTCTCATCGGCGATCTGCAGACCGCGGCGCTGGTGTCGGTCGACGGCTCGATCGACTGGTTCTGCTGCCCGCGGTTCGATTCACCGAGCGTGTTCGGCGCCTTGCTGGACCAGCGCGCCGGTGGGCGCTGCCGGGTCGCTCCGGCGCGTGGTGGCTGCACCACCACCCAACTGTACTTCCCGGACACCGCCATCCTGATCACCAGGTTCATGACCGAGGACGGCGTCGGCGAGGTGACCGACTTCATGCCGGTGACCGCGGGACGGCAGGCCACGGACAACCACCGGATCGTGCGCATGGTGCGGTGCGTGCGCGGCCGGATGACCTTCGACCTGGAGATCGCGCCGCGGTTCGACTACGGCCGGGCGCCACACGAACTGCACATCACCGAGGGCGGCGCCGTCTTCTCCGGTGCCGCGCCCGCACTGACCGTGCACATCGTGCGCGAGCCCGATGACGCGCGGCTCGCGCACGTCCGCGGCGTTGACGGCGGGGACCTGAAGCTGTCCCTGACGCTGGCGGCCGGCCAGGTTCGCGGGCTGGTCCTGGAGTCATCCGCCGAAGGGCCGCCGCGGGAGATCCGCAGCGCGCAGGTGCAGGAGTTGATGGACGACACCGTCCGGTTCTGGCGTTCCTGGCTGACCCGGTCGCGGTACACCGGACGGTGGCGGGAGTCCGTGCAGCGCTCCGCGATAACCCTGAAGCTGATGACCTACGCCCCGTCCGGCGCGCTGGTGGCGGCGCCCACCGGTGGGCTGCCCGAGCAGATCGGCGGGGAGCGCAACTGGGACTACCGCTACACCTGGATCCGCGACGCGTCGTTCTCCGTGTACTCCCTGCTCGGGCTCGGCTTCACCGAGGAGGCGGCTGCCTTCACGACCTGGTTGCACGACCGGGTGCACGAACAGGCCGGCGACAAGTCCGGGCCGCTGAAGATCATGTATCGGGTGGACGGATCGTCGGACCTGGTCGAGGAGACCCTCGACCACTGGGAGGGCTACCGGGGCTCGCGGCCGGTGCGGATCGGCAACGGCGCCGCGGACCAGCTCCAGCTCGACATCTACGGGGAAGCGCTGGACAGCATCTACTTCGCCGACCAGCGCGGTCTTCGGGTGGGGCACAGCGGCTGGACGTCGCTCACCCGGATGCTGGACTGGCTCGCCGACAACTGGGACCAGCCCGATGAGGGTATCTGGGAGACCCGGGGCGGCACCCAGGACTTCACCTACGGCCGGGTGATGAGCTGGGTCGCACTGGACCGGGCGCTGCGGCTGGCCACGGTCCGCGGCCGGCCGGCCGCGCTGAAGCGCTGGACCACCGAACGCGACCGGATATACACGCAGGTCATGGACCGCGGCTGGAACTCGCAGCGGGGAGCCTTCGTCCAGCATTACGGCAGCGACGTGCTGGATTCGTCATTGCTGCGGATGGCGACCGTCGGTTTCGTCGCGCCGCAGGACCCGATGTGGACCTCCACGTTGGCCGCGATGAACGAGGTGCTGGTCTCCGACAGCCTCGTCTACCGCTACAACCCGAGTGCCTCGCCCGACGGGCTACGCGGTGCGGAGGGCACCTTCTCGCTGTGCACCTTCAGCTACGTCGATGCGCTGGCCAGAGCCGGCCAACTCGAACAGGCCCGGCTCGTCTTCGAGAAGATGCTCACCTACGCCAACCACCTCGGCCTGTACTCCGAGGAGATCGGGCTCACCGGCGAGCAACTCGGTAACTTCCCGCAGGCCTTCACCCACCTCGCGCTCATCGACGCCGCGATCACCCTCGACCGGGCGCTGACCCGAGCGGGACACGAGTGAGGTTACTGAGCCGGGGCGCCCCACCGCGGGTGAGCATCCAGCCCGCAGTGGGTGTGCCTGCTGACCGCCGCAGTGGGTACCTGCCGATCGATCAGTCGTGAACTCTGGCCAGCAACTCCCGGCAGGCGTCCGCGCACGCCGTGGTGCTCTCCGCGCAGATCCGGCAGTGCGCGAGGTGCTCAGCGTGCGCGCTGCAGAATTCGTGGCTGCGCTCGCACGCCAGCAGACATGCTTCGAGCTGAGCACTGAGCAGGTTGCGGTCCATGCCGGCGGCGCGAGTGAGTACCCGGCTGGTCGCCTGGACTATGTCGGCACAATCCAGGTCGCGCAGGACCCCGCTGGTCATATCCTCCCCCAGCATCAACATCGCGCCTGCGCAGGCGGTAACAGCATCCTGACAATTACCGAGAGCGGTGATCGTATTACTCCAGTGCTCAACGTCAATGTCCGCGTCAATGGTGATGCTGTCGAACAACTCACGGGTCTCCAGCATGGTTCCTCCTTTTGCCGAGTGGCCTCGTCAGATGAAATCGAGGGTTGCACTGCCGACACCACCCCGACAAGAACCATGCACACCTTGCCACCCTTCTGCCGACCGCCCAGGTTGCTCCTGCCGAGTGGCCGCAGATCGGGAACCGGTAGTACAGATCGCGGGCGCGGACGAAGTCGGCAAGTCCGGCGGTGGGTGTAGGTGGTGCGGCCGTAGTCGAGCAGGGTGCCCGAGGCCGGGTCGGTCAGCCGCCGCCAGACTCCGTCGGCGGCGATCTCCCGGGCCAGCGACGCGGGGACGGGTCCATTGTGCGGCGCCTACAGCGGCAGTGACAACGTGGCGCAATTGTCGCAGCGCACCGTGCGAGTGGACTCCTCAATGAAGTATGAGCACACAACCACATTGCCATACCCGTCGTTGGAACCAGGCACAACTCCGTACCACAGGTTGTCAATATCCGATGCGCGCCTCATCCCCTCGTAGGGATCTTCGTAGCGTGTCACGACCCACGTCCTGACAACGCGCCGAATCTCACTGCTCGGGGAACAGACATCGATCCAAATATTGAGAGTTTCGGGAAACCTTTCGAGCCTCCACGGAGTAACCCGCAGGTTGGTCACCTGTCACCGAGCCCCGACTCGATCCGGTCGAACTCAACGACGAGCTCCTCGCGACTGAGTGGCCGACCCGGCGCAACCGATGGCCTGACGCTCTTTCGGACCCACCGCGACAGCACCGCTTCGCCCTGCGCGCCTAGTTCCTCACCTTCAGTACTGGCGTTGTTGCGGAAGTATGCAGTGATCCATTCGTGCTTGATCACGGCGCGGCCTCCCGGGTTCCGTCCCTGGTTGGCGGTCAGCCACGGGTCCTCGCCGTGGCTGAGTACCTCCAGGTCTTTCCCGGTCAGCGTCCCGTACCGGCTCAGTGTATAGCCGACTGTGTTCAGCTCACGCTCGCCGAGCGACTGGGGTGATGGTGGCGCGTCGTACTTCTCATGTGCCCAGAGGTCAGCCACCACTGGTCCCATGTCCCAGGCCTCGATCGCCTGAGTGAACAGGGGCTCGCCGAAGGCGGCCAAGTGGTGGGCCTGGCAGTAGTACAGCAGTTTGTGCAGCTTCTTCTTCGGCAGCCCCGGGTAGCGGGTCCGGAGCGCGGCCGCAATGTCGTGAGCTGAGACAGGCACCGCGCGATGGTATGGCACCTGACGTCGATGTTGCGGGAGGGCCTTGGCGTGGTGGACTTCGAACATGAGTTCGATTATGTCCCCCGGTGGGGATGCCGACTAGGGCTGTGAGCCGCCGAGATCGAAAAGATCGTCGCCATTGATGATCGCCCAGGCGCCGAGCACCGGGGTAGCGACCATCAGGACGATGCCCCGACCAACCGACCGACGCGGGTCTGCACCCTGGCACGCCTACACTCGCACCGCCGACTACCTACCGTGACCGGATCAGCTACACTCGGTTGGCGGCGGCAGCGGTACTACTAGCTGCTCGCGGCTCAAGTCGTCCCGTCACCTACTGGCTGGGTCGACGCTCTCATACGGTTAGTTGCCCGTAACTGACCGTGTGAGGCCCGGTTCGTGGGGGTGAGCGGTCGTCTACGGTCTGTTGTCGTGGTCTGGGCATGCCGAATGGCCCGCCGTGCGCGCCGAGATCCGGGATGACCTCCCGCAGCTCGGCCAGGACACGATCGAGACAGGTCTCCAGCACGGAGCTGTGCTTGCGCAGCTTGACCGCGAACCGATAAGCAGCGTCGGCACTGGGAGTATCACCGAGCACGTCCTGCAAGGCGGCGTGCTCACCCACGAGCCGCACGGTCCGAGACCACGTCGGCAAGGCGTAGACGGCCTTGACGAGCGCAAGCCCGACCATGGCCCGGATCGGGTAGCCGGGCCGACCCGTCCAGCGGGTCTCCTGAAGATCGCCGATCAGGCCCATGATCTCCGGGCTGTCGAGCAGCGCAGCAATCTGTGCGACACCACGCCGTGGTGCTACTTTCGAAACGGCCATCGAGGTTGCACCCTCTTGGTCCAGACCCCCGGGCGGTTGCACCCGTCGCGGGGGTCACCTGTGTGCTTTTGTCCCCCTGATTGTATTGGCGGGGTCTGACAAAAACGGGGCTCCTCCGCGACCGCTCAGCGAACGCTAGACAGAATCATTACGATGCCGTTGACGGCTTGGGGATGAGCGAGCGAAGCACGACGGCGCCTAGACCCAGTTCGTCAACGGCACGCGAGTACTGGAGAGGGGCTCCAAACTTGCGAGTAAGCAACTTCCATGCAAGGAGAGGCTCTTCTGGATGAACGGTTACTGGCTCGTTCTTGCGCCACCCGCGAGACGAGATCTGCTTAAAAAGCGACAACTTTCTTTTATCGTCGATTAAGCCTAGGTTGGCGCCGCGCATAATGAGCGCTTGTATCGATACGCCCCAACTAGCCTTCATTTGTTGCAGACTTCCCAAGGTCACATCGTCGGCGAACATCTCCCTTGCTCGATGCTCTGGGACGAGTAACGCTCCGGCGAAGTAGTTCGCCTCTTGCTCCGGATCTCTAACGGCTCGTCGTTTACTGTGCAAAACAAGATGCCCAAGCTCGTGAGCTATTGTGTATCTCTGTCGATCACCTGGACCACCCGAAAAGTAACCAATCACGGCGGGCTCGTCTTTGCTTAACCAACAGGACACTCCGAAGTGCCCCACTGCTTCCTCTTCGTCATCGCCAACACTGGGCAGCGTCAGTGGCACTACCGCTACGCCTGCACGCTCACATGCCCGGGTAATGTGACGGATCGGACCGTCATCCGAGAGTTGCAGGGCTTCCCGGGTCGCAGTAGCGATCTTTTCAATGTCTTGAGGCGAAGGTTCCGCGAGAGCTACCGGTAGGTCCGGCCTCGGATAGTTAACCTCCGATAGGAGATCGGTGAGTACGCGGTACGCTTCATCAAAGAGAACTTTCACCCGCTTGGTGTCGCCCGCCTTCGCGCCACACATCTTTCGGAATCGCAAGGTCCCGAGTGGGATATCGGGCGGTACAATATAGAAGAAAGACAGTGGAGTCGCGGTTGCCTCGGCTATGAGTTCCAGTACTTCGCGGCTTGCTTCCCGCGCGCCGTTTTCAATTTGAGATATTAGGGGCTGGCTAACATGCGCAGCCCTAGCTAGATCGACCTGTGAGATCCCGACTAGTTGTCGGATAGCGCGGATTCTCTCACCCGCCAATGGGGCCGACATGTCCACCCTCCTCGCCTTCGTTTTCGTCAAACTCGAAAGGTAGGGGAATCGCTTCATCGCTCGGAATGAACTCCAGCGATTCGAGATCGACGCTGCTATCCGGCAAGATGAAATCTATATCAACGTCTTCGCGGCCCAACGCCTTCCACGGTTTCGTAGGCCGTACTACCCGGACATGAAATTCACCGGTCTCCTTATCGATCGTCCATACACCAATGAGGTTGCTACCGTCCGCGTCATACAGATTGAGCAAGGGGTTCCGGTAGTAATACATCCTCGCCCTGTTGGGGCCTGGATGTGGCACTGAGTCGCGCCGAAAGCCAGGCCGAAGTATCTTCAGCGTCATCGTGTCTCTACAGAGCTTCAATTCACTATTCGGCGTGCAGCCGCGAGGCAGGTGCCAACCATCAAGATCTGTAGCCCGCCTCAGCCCGCGACGGAGAACGTGCCGCGCAAGGTGCGCTCGGCCACCCTTGTGATCGTCTTCAGGCAACTCCAGCTCCAGGAACACGCGGTCAGCCGTGTCCCATGCCGTCTTACCGGGCTGCTGTAAGGTGCCGCACAGCCCTCGAAGAGCATTGCCTACGATCTTGCACTCCTCAGGCGTGGCCATAGCTGTAATATTATCACTCAGATTGCCACAGGGGGTAGAGGGTGGGCGCTCCCCCGGTTGGCCGCTGAGACCCATCCAAGTACGACGGAGGGTGACTACCTCACTCGGCGGGGTTATTCTGCCTGGCATGGTCATTGATCCTGGGATGTGGGGGGAGCCCGAGATGCGGGCCGCGCTGGCGGTCCGTGACATGGGCGTGGTGTACCGCGCGCTGCGCGACACCGGGATCAGCCAACGGCAGATCGCTCAGCACACCGGGCAGTCCCAGTCCGAGGTGTCCGAGATCATCAAGGGCAGGGTGGTCAAGGACTACGCGGTGCTGGAGCGCATCGCCGAAGGCCTCGGCATCCCCCGGGAGTACATGGGCCTGAGCCACAGCGCAACCAGCGTCGACGGCGGTTACCGTGGAGTAGTCACGGTCGCCGAGTCCGAAGAGGCTGAGGACATGCTGCGCCGCCACCTGCTGGCCCTCGGCGGGGTCGCCCTGACCGGCGCCGCCGTCACCAAACTCGGTGCGCTGCTCGCCGAGCTGCCCGGACCATCGCCAGTGCCGCTGCCGTCGCGGCTCAGCCAGGCCCACGTGACGCAGGTTCGGGACCTGACCCGGCGGCTCGGGCGAGGCGACGCTGTCGACGCCGACCCCGAGGTGTGCTACGCGGCTGCCATGTGGGCGACCCGGTTACTTGAGGTGCCTGGCGCCGATCCGGTGCGGCGCGCCTTGTTGGTCGCGGTGGCCGAGTTGCACAGTGAAGCCGGGTGGTCGGCATGGGAGGCCGGACTGTATCGCCGCGCCCTCTACCACTTCGCCCACACCCTGGAACAGGCCATCGAGGCCGACGACGCCTATCTGCAGGCCCTCGCCCTCAGGCACGCCGGACTGGCCAACGTGGAACACGGACACCCCGACGACGGACTCAAGATGCTGCAGTGCGCGCAGGCCACGGCGTGGGACATTCCGCCGGACGACGAGCGCGCGGTAGTGGTCGGAGTCAGCGGCCGGGCCGCTGTCGAAGCAGTCGCCCTGCAGGAATCCGCGACTGCCCTTGCCTGCCTGGGGAAGCTGGACGGCGCTGTCACCGCACTGGCCAAGGGCCGGGGGATATGGACACCCACGGGCACCGACCCCTTCGGTGACATGGACCGACCCGCCGCGCGGCTGGAACTGGCCCGAGGACGGCTCGACGTCGCCGAGTCGCTCGCTGCCGCGTCGATGCGCCGCTGGCCGGGCCGCAAGCAGGTCAGCCGCACCATGACCGCGATCGTGCAGGCCACCATTCACATCACGGCCGGGGAGCCGCGCGGGCTGCAGCTAGCCCACACCGCCATCACCGACACCGCCAAGCTGTCCAGTGTGCGCATCCGCCGACAGCTCCAGCCACTCGCCGACACACTGGACACCCGACGCAGCAGCGACGCCCGGGACCTGGCCCGGATGGCCCGGCAGGTCGCCACGGTCAGGGTGTAAGCCACCCTGACCTATTTTGTTACTTATGTACTTGACAACAGCCCGAGACTCTCGCTCACCTGAGTAGCTGCATCGTCGGCGCGTGCGTACACAACGAACGTGTATTTTTCTAGCAAATTGAGGTGCTTTTCGGCGCTCGACGTGCATCCGAGCTTTCCGAAGTCGTAGAGCGTCAGGAAACTTCTGATATCCTGCTCCCGAACGTTGTCTATCCTGAATAACAGATCATTCACGCGTCGTGCGTTTGCTAAGTCGGCACCAGCTAGGCTTACTCGCTCCATGAGAGTCGTAAAGCCGTTAACGTAACGATAGTCGAAGTGCATCTTTGCGAGTGCGCCGCGAAGATCGACTTCATACTCGACATCCTTCTCAATGGACCGCCCCGGAGGAACGGCAATCCGGTTGAATAGTATGTCGTTGACAACCTCTGTTAGGTCGGGGCTGCTTGATCCTGCAGTGGTGACTAACTCGTTAAAGAGCTCCCGCGTGACCCTGTCTAGATCATCATCAGACGAGGGTTCCACAAAGAGCAATCCGCGACGTTCAATACGGTAATTATCGAGTGAGCGACGGTGCAGGGCGTCGATGGCTTCATGGAATGAACCCGCTTCCATGTGGTGACGAAGGTATGAAATCCACTCCTTGAGGGTGTCAGCACTAGCAACGACACCCTTGGCGCGGCGGCCATCGAAAGTGCCCGCATCGGTCTCCCCAATGAATTGCGCAGATCCCCCGTGGTCGCCGTACAGGATCACACCAACATTTCGAGGCTCGTCCCGAAAGATGTCTGATATGTACTTAACCAGATACCATTCAGTCCCCACTTGGCACCTCCTCGGGTTGGAATGGCCACTCCGAGACCTTAGGTATATTCGCTTGCGGTCCTACTTATGTAGTTGCATATTCGATGTTTCCTGTACTCCAATAAGGCCACAAGAACCTCTGCTGCGGCCCTATCGAGCAAGGAAGTATGGAGGCACTCAAAGACGGCTCGTTGAATTTCGAGAGTGGTTATTGCGGATATGCGGTCGCACCATAAGGAAATATATGAAGAGTCTAGAAGATGAGGTGGCAGTGAGTGAGCTTTGATCTCATCGTCCCGTACTTTATGAAGTGTTTGAACGATATCGGCAGTTGACGTTCTCCCCAGCAGAGCGAGGTCGTGGTCGTAAGCTGCCACTCCAAGCTTCGGCAGGTAAGCGAGGTTCTCCTCGTGTCGATCGCTATTCATTACCCACTGATCGAACGCTATAATTCCAGTTGCTTCCCAGGGGCGTTCCATAGCGAGTTTGTTGACCAAGGCAGGTGGTGGGCGGTCACCGCGATCGCTGAATCCCATCGAGACGTATCCATATTTATCGGAACCGAGGGCGATCAAAGTGCCTGGGGGGACAGGCACTCCGGCGACACGTCCAAGCGCACTGGCGATGTGGTCGTTGACGACGCCGTGGGGTCTATCGGCCGTGTTAAGTCGTGCGTACGCTTGGAGACGTACCCCGCTCACCCCGCCAGAGCCACCGACCTCGGCGCCAGCGAATGTCACACCAAAGTAGCCAAGGCCACCTGGAGGCAGGCTCCCGCCAGGCCTCATCACCACCTCCGTAGGGTCAAGGGTTACAGGACTTGTAGGTAATCCTTCAGGAAGGCGCCTCCAGATCCAACACAGGACACAGGCCGGTACCGACCTTCGAGTGAAGGTGCCAGGTCAGTGTGACACTCGCCGGTGGAGAGCAACCCTTGCCTGCCGCAGCACCGTCGGGTCGACAGGCCGTTGGGGCTGTTACCCGGGGGTGCGGGTCCGCTAGTCATCGGGACGATGAGCGACACGGGCAGATCAGGGGGCTGCCAGCCGACAGTGTGTTACCGGGGTCTGAGCCTGTGGGTGGTCCTCGGTAACTCGGTTGCCACCGCTACGCCGGTGGCCCGATGAGTCAGTTGGGGTAACCAAAGATCATCCGTGGGGGCAAACCCGGCTGAGACACCCAGCTCACCACGCTGACCTGCACAAAGAGTTTCGCAGAAGTCCACTAGGAGAGTCCACGCGGCCACCTCCACCGGAGACGTGCGGGTCAGGGGCCGGTGGCGGTTCGGCCGGATAGCCCGGGAGCGTTCATGGCACGGACGAGATCCTCCCTGGCCCGGGCCACCCGGGAGCGGATGGTGCCGACCGGGCATCCACAGACGTCGGCGGCCTCCGCATAGCTGAGGTCCAGCACCTGAGTGAGGACGAATGCGTCGCGGCGGTCGGGCTCCAGACCGGCCACCAACTCGCGAAGCAGCACGGCTTCGTCGAACCCGGATCGCCGGTGCGCCGGGCTCCCGGTCGCGACGGCGTCCCAGTCCTCGACCACGGTGGTACGCGGCTGGGCGACCGCCCTGCGGACGTGGTCGGCGGCCACCCGCCGGGCGATGGAGAGCAGCCAGGTGCGGGCCGAGGAGCGGCCCGCGAAGCGCCGCAGCGACGTCAGCGCCCGCAGGTAGGTCTCCTGGGTGAGATCCTCGACCTGCTCCCGATCCGACCGGTGGGTCAGGAAACGGTGCACGTCGCGCTGGGTGGCGCGGATGAAGGCCGCCAGGGCGGCGCGGTCGCCCGCACCGGCCGCGAGCGCCAGCGCGGTGGTGTCCGCATCATCTGATCGGGTGTCACCCATATGGGTAGACAACCAGATAACCGGCGCCCCGGGAACCCCGCAGGTCCAGCGGACGACTACTTGCCACGTGGATTGCTCACAATGGCGGGAGGCGCTCTCAGCCCGCTTGGACGGCGCGGAGAGCGCGGCCGAACGGGATGCGATCGACGCGCATCTCGACAGGTGCGCCGGCTGCCGTCAGTTCGCCGATGACGCCGCCCGCGTGACCCGGCTCGCCCGCACCGGCGTCGCCGTCGACGTACCCGACATGGTCGACGCAGTCCTGGCCGCCGCTCCCCGCTCGCACCGTCCCCGCCGGGTGAGCGCGCTGCGAATGCTGCTCGGGGTGGTCGGCCTCGCCCAGCTCGCGGTCGCCTTCGACTGGATGCTCGCCGCTCGTACCGGCATGGCCGCCGACGGGATCCAGCTGGAAGGCGCCTCGCTCCAGCACTTCGCGCACGAGAGCGCGGCCTGGAACCTCGCACTCGGAGTCGGCTTCTGCTGGGTCGCCTGGCGCTCGTCGCGGACCTCGGGTGTGGTGCCCACGCTCGCGACCTTCGTGGTGGTGCTCACCGCGCTCGTCGTGGTCGACGCCGTGACCGGGCACGTCGATACCAGCCGGTGGCTGATGCACGGCCTGGTCATGCTTGGCCTGGTGCTGGTGATCGCGCTGGACCGGCAACGGCCCCCGTCCGGGGGCATCGTGCCCGGTGGCACCGGCTGGATACGACGCTGGTCGAGCTCACCGAAACCGGATCCCTCGACCGACGCGGTGGCTGACCACCTTCCGCGTCTGCGGCCGACCGTCGAGCACGACGGTGGCGCGGTGGCGCAGCGAAGGATCGCCTGACTGACCCGGCCTGGGCCCGGCGCTAGTCGAGACCCTCGAACGCATCGTCGAGTGGTGAGTCGAGCGACGGGACACCGATCTGGGTCCGGGTGTTGACGGCCCGGCCCTGTACGGCGGCGTTGTTGTGCTCGACGCGCTGAGCCAGGGCCTGCTGGCCGGCCTGGACACGGACCGGATCGCCCCGCCACGCGGCCAGCGCCGGGTCCACCAGCGCCCGCCCGAATGAGAAGGTGAGCGGCCAGGGGGCGTCCTTGCGCGCCGTGGCCGCCAGGTTCTCGGTGGCCGTGACCGGGCTCTGCGCACCCGAGAGGAAGGCGACCCCGGCCAGCTCGGCGCTGACCACCAACTGCAGCGCGCGCACCGTGCGATCGGCCACCTCGTCGGGGTCCGGGTGGCACCCGGACGACATCCCGGCCAGCACCATGGCCGGTGTGAGCACGACCCCTGAGATGTCCACACCCGCGTCGTGTAGTTCCCGCATCACCAGCAGCAGCGCCACCGACGTCACGTCGGCGCAGGTCCGGATGGTGTGGGCGCCGTCGGCGAGCACGTCGGGCTCGATGATCGGAACGACCCCGGTCTCCTGGCACAACGCGGCATAGCGGGCAAGGGCGTGTGCATTGGCCCGCAGCGCCCGTTCGGTGGGCAGTCCCTCGTCGATCCTGATCACCGCGCGCCAGGTGGCGAAGCGCGCTCCGCGCTCGCCGTAGCCGGTGAGCCGCTTGCGCAGGTTGTCCAGCCCCTCGGTGACGGTCTCGCCCGGCGCACCGGCCAGTGGTGTGGTTCCGGTGTCGACCCTGATGCCGGGCAGCATTCCCAGCTCGGTGACGGCCTGGGGGAACGGGACGCCGTTGTCCAGCCGCTGCCCGAACGTCTCGTCGGACAGGAGCACCCCACTGATGCCGCGGTGCAGCTCCGGTGTCGTCACCAGCATCTGACGGTAGGCGCGCCGGTTCTGCTCCGACGGGGGCACCCCGGCCTGCTCCAGCCGGGCCGACACGGTGCGGATGCTCTCGTCGGCGGCGAGGATGCCACGTCCACCCGACACCAGGTCCCGTGCGGTCCGGCCGAGCTGAGTGATCATGATCGCACTCCGGGCGCTACGCGTGGCGGTAGTCGACCTGGCTGTAGCGGTCCAGCCGGTCCAGCCGGTGGTTGCTGTGCACCTGCCGGACGGTTCCGCTGCGCGACCGCATCACCAGCGAGTCGGTTTCGGCGCGGTCACCCCGGTAGCGCACCCCGTGCAGCAGCTCGCCGTCGGTGATCCCGGTCATGACGAAGAACGAATCATTGCCACTGACCAGGTCCTCGGTCGTGAGGATGGCGTCGAGGTCCAGTTCGGCCTCCTCGGCACGCCGCACCTCCTCGTCGCTGCGGGGGGCGAGCTTGCCCTGCAGCACACCTCCGAGGCATTGGACGGCGCATGCGGTGATCACGCCCTCCGGCGTGCCGCCGACCCCGAGCAGGAGGTCGACGCCCGTGTCGGGGGTGGCGGCCAGCACCGCCGCGGCGACGTCGCCGTCGGTGATGAACTTGATCCGTGCGCCGGTGCTGGTCACGCGGTGAGACAGCTCCTCGTGCCGCGGCCGGTCGAGCATGCAGACCGTGATGTCCTCCGGCGCGACCCCCTTCGCGCGGGCCAGCGCGGCGATGTTCTCCTCGGGGGACTGCCGGATGTCGACCACGTCGGCCGCCTCGGAGCTGGCCACCAGCTTGTCCATGTAGAACACGGCGGACGGGTCGTACATGGCACCGCGGGGAGCCACCGCCAGCACCGACACCGCGTTGGCCATGCCCTTCGCGGTGAGCGTGGTTCCGTCCACCGGATCCACCGCGACGTCGGTCTGGGTCCCGATCCCGGTGCCGACCGCCTCGCCGTTGAAGAGCATCGGGGCGTCGTCCTTCTCGCCCTCGCCGATCACGACGACGCCGTCCATCGCGACGGTCACCATCATCGCCCGCATCGCCGCGACGGCGGCCGCGTCGGCGCCGTTCTTGTCGCGACGGCCGACCCACCGGCCCGCCGCCATCGCGGCGGCCTCCGTCACCCGCAGCAGATCCAGGGCCAGGTTGCGGTCCGGTTGGGGCCGTTCACCCGGGATTGCCTCCGCCGCTGCGGTCGCTTGAGCCATATCAGGCACATTAAGGTGACATGGCGATGCGCACCTCCCTCCGGGGGAGGATTCGCGGGGGGATGAACCCGGTACCGGCAGGCCCAGCCGCTAGCGTGATGCGGTGACCGATCGCGCCTACCGTTCCGTGGTTCATGTCGCGCTGGGCTTGTTCCGGGCCCTGGATCTGCGCCTCGACGTCGCCGGGCAGGAGCACATCCCGGCCACCGGTGGGGGTGTCGTGGTGATCAACCACACCGGATATCTCGACTTCGCTCTCGCTGGGACGCCGTTCTGGCACGTCCATCGCCGGTTGGTGCGTTTCATGGCCAAGCAGGAGGTGTTCACCAGCCGGAAGTCCGGGCCGCTGATGCGCGCCATGCACCACATCCCGGTCGACCGCGACGCGGGCGCGGCGTCCTTCCGCGCCGCGATCGAGGCGTTAAGGGCGGGCGAGCTGGTGGGTGTCTTCCCGGAGGCCACGATCAGCCGTAGCTTCTGCCTGAAGGAGTTCAAGTCCGGCGCTACCCGGATGGCGCGGATCGCAGGCGTTCCGCTGATCCCGGTGACGTTGTGGGGCAGCCAGCGGATCTGGACCAAGGGCCGCAAGCCGACGATCCGGGCAAGCAGGCACGTCACGATCAGCATCACGATCGGGGCGGCACTGCGGCCAGGGCGCGGTGAGCAGGCCGACGCCGAGCTCCTCGAGGTCATGAACAGCTTGCTCGACGAGACCCGCGCTCGTTATCCGGACCCCCCCGGCGACGACCCGTGGTGGCTGCCCGCGCATCTCGGCGGCACCGCCCCGACGCCCGAGCGGGCTGCCGAGCTCGACGCACAGGACAAGGCGGAGCGCGACGCCCGCCGAGGTCAGTCCTGAGGGAGTCGCTGCGCGGTCAGGCCCGTACCGCGGCCCTGGCTTCGGCCTGTGCCCGGCGTTCCTCGAAGCGCTTGGCCTGCGCGTCCAGTTGGCCGAGGAACTCGGCGAGTTCGGTGCGGGCCTGTTCGCCCTCTTCGTCGAGACCTTCCAGGTCGAACACCCGCCAATGCCGCAGCAGTGGCCAGATGACCTCGTCGTGGTGGATGCGCAGGTCGTAGATGCCGGCCTTGGCGATCCGGGTGGCCTTGCGGGCGAATCCGGGGATGACCGCACCCGGCATCTCGAAATGAGCGACCTCGTCGGTAATGGCGCGCAGCGTGGGGCCGGGAGCGATCTCGAGGGCGGCTTTGACGAGGTTGCGATAGAAGACCATGTGGAGGTTCTCGTCGGTGGCGACCCGGGCGAGGAGTCGTTCGGCGATGGGGTCCCCGGCGTGGCGGCCGGTATTGCGATGCGAAATGCGGGTGGCGAGCTCCTGGAAGGCGACGTAGGCCAGAACGCGGATGGTGGGTTTGTCCCCTGTGTGGTAGCCGACCTGCATGACCTGCATGCGAGCCTGCTCGAGCTGGTCGGGATCGACGCCACGGGTGACCAGCAGGTAGTCGCGGATGCAGTAGGCGTGCCTGCCCTCTTCCGCGGTCCAGCGGTGTACCCAGGTGCCCCAGGCGCCGTCGCGGCCGAAGGTGCGTTCGATCTCGCGGTGATAGCTGGGCAGGTTGTCCTCGGTGAGGAGGTTGACCTCGAGGGCCGTGCGGGCCAGGGGAGACAGCTGAGACTGGTCGGGATCCCAGGGTTGCCCACCGAGGTCGGCGTAGTCGCGGCCCTTGCTCCAGGGCACGTACTCGTGCGGCATCCAGTCCTTGGCCACGCCGAAGTGCCGGTTCAGGTTCTCGGTGACCACGGGTTCGAGGTCGTACAGCAGCCGGGTGCAGTCGGCGGTCGAGGTCATCGATCTGCTCCGTTAAGTCGTCGGCAAGGGAACCTACGCAACCGTAGCCTTCGCTAGCGTAGGTTGTCGCGATCGGTGCCCTCATCAGGCGATATAGCTGCAGGTTCGCCCTCCCGTGGTGGCCCGACCGGCCTGCGATCGGTGGCAGCCACGGCGCCGGGCACCAGGGGCCGTGCTCCCCGGTCCTGGCCGATCAGGCACTCTGTAGGTGTGCTGCGGGAGGACCCTTCCGAGTCGTTGACCAGGCTTCTCGGCGGTGGCCGGGCTGCGCTGGACGCCACGGCCCCCGCCGTCGCCTTCGTGGTCGGCTGGCTGGCTTCGGGGCATTCCCTGACCTGGGGTGCGGGGGCGGCGCTGGCCGCCGGCGTCGTGGTCGCGGCACTGCGCTTGCGTCGCGGGCGCCGTCCACTGGCGGCCTTGCTGGGTCTGCTCGGTGTCTCGGTGGCGGTGCTGGTCGTGCTGTACACCGGCCGCGCCGCCGACTTCTTCCTCGCCCAGTTGCTCTCCAACCTCGCCAGCGCTCTGGTGTGGACGCTCAGCGTGCTGGTCCGGTGGCCGCTGCTCGGGATGATCGTGGGCGGGCTGCTCGGTCAGCGGACGTCCTGGCGGCGGGACCCGGCGCTGCTCCGGGCGTACTCCCTGGCGTCCTGGGTGTGGGTGGGGCAGTACCTGGTTCGCGTCGCGGCGTTCGCTCCGCTATGGGCGGCCGACGCCGTCGTGGCCCTGGGCGTCGCACGGGTCGTGCTGAGCGGGCCGCTGGTGCTGGCCTGTGTCGGGGTGAGCGGGATTGTGCTCCTACGGGCGTTGCCCTCCGATCACCCGGGCTTGCGCCGGGTACGTCGCTCCTAGGCGAATCCTCCTGACTGTGGTGCGAGCCCCGGTCGCACGGTGGGGTCGTGTTCACACTCGGTAGCGGCTCCATCCGCCATAAGGACCAATGGATACCTCCGAACGGACTCTTTAGCGAAGCGGGACCGATCTTTAGCGTGGGGTGACCGATCTTTAGCGCGGGGTGACCGAGGGGCAGCCGGTCGTGGACCCGACCAAAACGATTAATAGGACGTGATTTGTGCTCGCTCGAAGCCTTCCCCGCATGGTGGCTGCTGCGGGGTTCGCCGTGCTGCTCAGCGTCGGCTTGGCCGCTCCCGCCGCTGCCGCGCCTGTTTCGCTGACCGGGGTCAGGGCAGCGCAGCTGCAAACGTTGCTGCGTAAGGCGGATTTGACGGTCGGGCAGGCAGATCAGCGGCTGACCGAGGAGGCCGTGGCGGGAGGCGTCGTCTCCACCCTGCGGACGGAGCTCGGCAAGTCCTTCGCCGGGGCTTGGTTCGAGCCGGGAAATACTGACCTCGTCGTCGGCACCACGGATCCCGCGACTGCGCAGCGAGTGCGCGATGCCGGCGCGGTGCCGCGGTTGATGTCCCTGAATCTGCTGTCACTCGATCGGGTCATGGGCGTGCTGGACTCCCGGGCGGGCAAGGTCCCCGATGCGGTCACCGGCTGGTACGTCGACCCGGCCACCAACTCCGTCGTGGTGTCGGCCACCGACCCGGCGGCAGCTCAGGCATTCGCGGCAGGCCAGCCCGGTGTGCGGATCCAGCAGGTCGCACTGCGGCCGGTGCCGTTCGCCGACCTGCACGGCGGCGATGGGATCGACACCAGCGCAGGCGCTCGCTGTTCGATCGGCTTCAACGTCACCTCGGGTGCCGCCCGCTACATCCTCACCGCCGGGCACTGCACCCAACTCGGCGGCACCTGGTCCGCCACGGACGGCACCCCGATCGGTCCGGTCGCCAAGTCGACGTTCCCCGGCCACGACTACGGCCTGATCGAGGTGACCTCGCCGTCCTGGCGGCAGACCGGTGCTGTCGTCACCTCCTCCGGCACGACCACCGTGACCGGCACCGACGCCGTACCGGTGGGTGCCTCGATCTGCCGGTCGGGGTCCACCACCGGCTACTCATGCGGAACGGTGGAGTCCGTCAACGAGACCGTCAACTACGGTGGAGACGACGTCGTCACCGGGCTCACCAAGACCAGCGCGTGCGCCGAGGCGGGCGACTCCGGCGGCCCGTACCTGGCCGGTACCCAGGCCCAGGGCACCCTCTCCGGCGGGAGCGGGAGCTGCTTTCTCAACCTGCTCGGTTCGGAGACCTACTTCCAGCCGATCGGCCCCGCGCTGTCCGCACTCAATGTGACGCTCGTCACGACACCGGCCGGCTAGGCGCGTTCCAGCTCGCTACGCAGCCGCCGCGCGAATGCCGCCGCGGCTGCGTGCGGATCGGGAGCCTCGGTGATCGCCCGTACCACCACCACCCGCTGTGCCCCGGCGGCGAGCACCTCCTCCAGACGCCGGGTGGTCTCGATGCCGCCGATGGCGAACCAGGGGCGGGCCGCAGCCGCGGCGGCGGTGCTGCGTACCAGGTCCAGTCCGGCGGCGGGCCGGCCGGGCTTGGTCGGGGTGACCCAGCACGGGCCGGTGCAGAAGTAGTCCACCCCTGGTTGCTCGGCGGCGTGCGCCGCCTGCGCGGGGTCGTGCGTGGAGCGCCCGATCACCACGTCGTCGCCGAGTATCCGACGCGCCCACCGCACCGGCAGGTCGTCCTGGCCCAGATGCAGCACGTGCGCTCCGGCGGCCAGCGCCACGTCGGCCCGGTCGTTCACCGCGAGTAGCGCGTCGTGCCGCGCGCATGCCGCGGCGAGCACCTCCAGCGCGGCGAGTTCGAGGCGGGCATCCAGCGGGCCGTCACCGCCCTTGTCTCTCAGCTGGATGATGTCCACCCCGCCGGCCAGCGCCGCGTCGACGAACTCGGCGAGGTCGCGGCGGCCGGTCCGGGCGTCGGTACACAGGTACAGCCGTGCGTCGGCCAGCCGGGCCCGGATCGCTGCACCATCCATCCCCGCACGGTATCGAGGTAGGCTAGGGCTCGGTCCGCACGGGAGCCTGGGCCACACCGGGCTGAGAGGGGGTCACGGCGACCCCGACCGTCGAACCTGATCCGGGTCATGCCGGCGCAGGGAGCGTGAAGAGCAGTGGGTTCGTCCAGGGTTGCGGCCGGTTCATCCGTGGGTTCGGGCGGCACCGTCGCGGTGGTCGGCGGTGGGGTGATCGGCCTGAGCTGTGCCTGGCGGGCCGCGTCCGCGGGGTTCACCGTTGTGGTGCACGATCCCGCGCCGGGTTCGGGTGCCTCGCGCGTCGCGGGGGGGATGCTCGCGCCGGTCACCGAGGCGGTGCCCGCTGAGCCCGAGGTACTCGCACTGGGGGCCGCCGCACTGCGCCGCTGGCCGGACTTCGCCGCCGAGCTCACCATCGCCGGTGCCGACCCCGGGCTGAGTGTTCGAGGCACCCTCGTGGTCGCGCTGGACCCGGGGGATCGGGCCGAGCTGGACCGCCTCGCCGAGCAGTTGTCCCGGATGGGCAGGCGGGTGGAGGTACTCGCCGGCCGGGAGGTGCGTCGGACCGAGCCTTCGCTGGGTCCCCAGGTGCGTCGCGCGTTGTCGGTACCCGGTGACCTGTCGGTGGACAACCGGGCCCTGATGGATGCGTTGCTCGCGGCCTGCCGTGGCGCTGGGGTGCGGTTTCACCCGCAGCGCTGTGCGCAGCTGCCGGAGGCGGACGTGGTGGTGCTGGCCGCCGGGGCGCACAGTGCCGCCCTGCACCCGGCGCTGCACCGGGCGATCCGCCCGGTGAAGGGGGAGATCCTGCGGCTGCGGTCCCGCCCGGGCACCCTGGCACCACCGTCCCGGACCGTCCGGGCGATCGCCGGTGGGCGCCACCCCTACCTGGTGCCCCGCCCCGGCGGACGGGTGGTGCTCGGAGCCACCCAGCGGGAGATCGGTTTCGACACCGACGTCACCGCGGGCGCGGTACTCGAGCTGCTCGCTGATGCCGAGCGGGTGGTGCCCGCGATCGCGGAGTACGCGCTGGAGGAGACCGCGGTGGGGCTGCGCCCGGGCAGCCCGGACAACCTGCCGGTGATCGGCGAGCTGGAGCCGGGCGTGCTCGCCGCGACCGGTCACCATCGCAACGGGATCCTGCTGGCACCGCTCACCGCGGAGGCGGTGCTGGCGCTGCTGCGCGGCGAGCCCGTTCCGGAGGAGGCGGCACCTGCCACACCAGCCCGGCTCACCTGTGGACAACCCGTGAGTGGCGATGCGAGCTATAGCTCGCATCGCCACTCACGGGGCGAGCGCAGCGATCCATGAACGTCCACGTGAACGGGGAGCACTGGGAGCTGCCGGACGGCAGTGCGGTGGGCGATGTGCTGGACCGGCTCGGCGTGCCGTCCTGCGGGGTCGCCGTGGCCTTGGACGGTGCCGTGGTGCCGCGGGCGTCGTGGCCGTGCACCGCATTGCGAGAGGGTGCCTCGGTCGAGGTGCTCACCGCCGTGCAGGGAGGGTGATGCAGGTGGCCGACGATCCGCTGGTCATCGCGGGACGGGAGTTCGGTTCCCGGCTGATCCTGGGAACCGGGGGAGCGGGCAGTCTCGCCGTTCTGGAGCAGGCGCTGCTCGCCGCGCAGACCGAGCTCACCACGGTCGCGATCCGCCGGATGGACACCGGCGAGCGCACCGGCGTGCTCGATCTGCTGGCCCAGCACGGGATCGAGCCGCTGCCCAACACCGCGGGCTGCCGCAGTGCGCCGGAGGCGGTGCTCACCGCCCAGCTCGCGCGCGAGGCGCTGGCCACCTCGTGGGTCAAGCTCGAGGTCGTCGCGGACGACCACACTCTGCTGCCCGACCCGGTCGAGCTGTTGGACGCCGCCGAACAGCTCGTCGAGGACGGCTTCACCGTGCTGCCCTATACCAACGACGACCCGGTGCTCGCTCGCAGGCTGGCCGAGGTCGGATGCGCTGCCGTGATGCCGCTGGGCTCGCCGATCGGTACCGGGTTGGGTATCGGCAATCCGCACAACATCGAGATGATCGTGGCGCAGGCACGGGTGCCGGTGATCCTCGACGCCGGGATCGGCACCGCGTCGGAGGCCGCACTGGCCATGGAGCTGGGCTGCGACGCGGTGCTGCTGGCTACCGCGGTGACCCGGGCCGAGGATCCGCCCCGGATGGCCGAGGCGATGCGGCTCGGTGTGCAGGCCGGCAGGCACGCCCGGCTGGCAGGCCGGATCCCGAAGCGCTTCTGGGCGCAGGCCTCCAGCCCGGCCCGCTGACCCCCGCGTGTCCGCCCCCCGTGCCCGGTGTGTCAGGCGCTCATGTCCGGTGTGTCAGGTTCTCGTGTCCGGTGTGTCAGGCACCTGTGTGCGGTGTGCCGGGCTGTAGCGGGCTCGTTGACCAGTTGCCGGTGTAGCCAGTGGGACCACCGCGGGTGTGCCCTTAGCCGAACCCTTAAGGTGCAGCCCTGGCCATGATCGTCGGTCGATGACTGTATCGATATGGTTAGACCCGAGGGGTCCGGCGCCGGGCAGCGGCGAGGCCGGGGTGTAGCCCCATGCCTAGGCCTCGCCGCACCACCATGGGAAGGGTGACGATGGAATCACCGGCCAGGGCGGATTGCACGGCGGTCGCGGCGAAAACCGATTCGGGCCAGTTGTGCACCGTGACCGTGCAGCGCGATCCGTTGGGCAAGCATCTCTTGCGCTACGAGGGCAGTGAAACCGTGGTCGCGGCACTGACGCCAGAGGTCATCGAACTGCTCACGGTGGCCCTGTCGCTGCGCGGCCGATCGGCGGTGCCTGCCCGGTGTTCGGTCGGGGGTGCCTGCACCCTGCTCGTGATGGGCCACCGGGATGGTCGTTCCAGCCTGTATTTCCACGCTGCCCCCGCCACGTGCGCTGTGCTGGACGCCGCTGGGGCGACGAAGCTGCGGGCGGCGCTGGAATCACTGGACGGTAGGCCGTAGCGCCTAATGGGAGCTGCCGGGTCGGTTGTTGGCAGACTCGGTGCCCGGTAGCCGCTGGCGAGTGAGCACTCCTGTGGCCTGGACTGATGTCGAGTCCTGGGGTCAGAACGTGCCCTGGCCGGTGGTCGGGAGATGGATGGCTGATGGGGTGTCGTGCCCGCTGATCTTTGACGTGAACACCCTGCGGCTGCGCGGCGCTGCGCGACTACTTCCCGGCAGCCCTGCAGGCCTACACACCGCTGACGCTGACCGGGGCCGACACCTTGGAGCTGCTGGCCAAGGCACCCACCCCGGCCGCCGCGGCCACGCTCACCCACGCCCAGATCAGCGCAGCCCTGAAGAGGGCTCGTCGCCGTGACGTCCTCGGCAAGGCCGCCGCGATCCAGAACACGCTGCGCACCGAGCATCTGGGCCAAGCCGAGATCGTCGCCACCGCTTACGCGGCCACCGTCCGCGCGACGGTCGCGGTCCTGCAGACCCTCAACAACCAGATCAAGACCCTGGAGGACCAGGTCGGAGCGCATTTTGGCCAGCACCCGGCCGCTGAGGTCTACCTCAGCCAGCCAGGCATGGGGATCATCCTCGGTGCCCGGGTGCTCGCAGAGTTCGGCGATGCACCGGGCCGCTACGCCGACGCCCGCTCCCGCAAGAACCACGCCGGCACCGCACCGATCACCCGCCAGTCCGGCAAGTCCAAGACCGTGCACGCCCGCTTCGTCCATAACAACCGGCTCGTGGACGCCCTGCACCTGCAAGCCGGCGCGGCGATCCTGCACGGACACCAACGTCCGGGCCTACTACGACGAGCGACGCGCCCGCGAAACCGGCCACAACGCCGCCCTTCGCCAAATCGGTAACCGCCTCGTCGGCATCCTGCACGGCTGCCTGAAAACCAAGACGCACTACGACCAAGCAACCGCATGGTCATACCGCTACGAACACCACGCCGCTTGACATCCAAGCTCCTGCGGTGTCTAACACACCGTGCATGAGCGCCTGACACACCGTGCATGAGCGCCTGACACGCGGGGGCTAGATGGGGTGGAGGCGCCAGAACGGGGATACCGGGCCCACCCCCGCGCCGAGCGGGTAGGCGTGCGCCACCGCCTGTTCGACGTAGCGCTTGCCGTAGGCGACCGCGTCGGGCACCGCAGAGCCACGGGCCAGTGCCGAGGTGATGGCCGCAGCCAGGGTGTCGCCCCCGCCGTGGGTGTGCGGGGTATCGAACCGGGGTCCGATGAGCTCGACGAAGTTGGTGCCGTCGTGCAGCAGATCCACGCACTCCGGGTCGTTCCGTAGGTGCCCGCCCTTGACCAGCACCCACTCCGGACCGAGTGCGTAGAGGGCGCGGGCGGCCTGGTACTGCTGCTCGCGGGAGCGCACGTCGATGCCGACCAGCAGCTGCACCTCGTCCAGATTGGGCGTGACCAGGGTGGCGCGCGGGAACAACTCCTCGCGCACCGAGCCGAGTGCCTCGTCGCTGAGTAGCTGGTCGCCGTGCATCGAGGCGGCCACCGGGTCGACCACGAAGGGTGTGTCGGCAGCACGGCCGATGCCCACCTCGTCGCACACCCCGGCAACCGCCTTGATGATCGACGCGGACGCGAGCATGCCGGTCTTCGCGGCACCCACGCCGATGTCGGTCACGACCGTGCGGATCTGGTCGGCCACCGTCTCCGGCGGGATCTCGACGATCCCGCTCACCCCGACCGAGTTCTGCACGGTGACCGCGGTGACCGCCACGCAGCCGTGTACTCCGCAGGTGGTGAACGTGCGCAGATCGGCCTGCAGTCCCGCCCCGCCACCGGAGTCCGACCCGGCGATGGTCAGCGCGATGGGGGGCGTGCGGTTCACGACCCGTTCACTGGCAGGTACACCCGCCCGCCGGCCTCGTTGAACTCCGCCGACTTCTCCGCCATCCCGGCTTCCAGGGCGTCCACGGTGGACAGTCCGTGCTCCTCGGCATAGGCCCGGACGTCCGCGGAGATCCGCATCGAGCAGAACTTGGGTCCGCACATCGAGCAGAAGTGCGCGGTCTTCGCGGCCTGGGCGGGCAGCGTCTCGTCGTGGTAGGAGCGCGCGGTGTCCGGGTCCAGCGCCAGTGCGAACTGATCATGCCAGCGGAACTCGAACCGGGCCTTCGACAGCGCATCGTCCCAGTCCTGGGCGCCGGGATGGCACTTGGCCAGGTCAGCGCTGTGCGCGGCGATCTTGTAGGTGATCACGCCGGTCTTCACGTCGTCCCGGTTGGGCAGGCCGAGGTGTTCCTTGGGCGTGACGTAGCAGAGCATCGCGGTGCCCGCCTGCGCGATCATCGCCGCGCCGATCGCCGAGGTGATGTGGTCATAGGCAGGCGCGATGTCCGTCGCGAGTGGACCGAGGGTGTAGAACGGCGCCTCGTCGCACCACAGCTCCTCCAGCCGCACGTTCTCGACGATCTTGTGCATCGGCACGTGCCCTGGGCCCTCGATCATCACCTGTACGTCGTGCTGCTTGGCCACGGTGGTGAGCTCACCCAACGTGCGAAGCTCGGCGAG
This sequence comes from Pseudonocardiaceae bacterium, assembly GCA_050699955.1. Lineage (GTDB taxonomy): Bacteria > Actinomycetota > Actinomycetes > Mycobacteriales > Pseudonocardiaceae. Next base: position 50,732 of record JBOHGD010000017.1, read on the forward strand.
CTGCGCCTCGTCGTTCGCGTCGGCGATGGAGCCCGGCCGCAGCCCGTCGCCGAGCGAGAACGTGACGTCGTAGCGGCGCAGGATCTCGCACAGCTCGGCGAAGTTCTCGTACAGGAAGGACTCGCGGTGGTGCGCGAGGCACCACGCCGCCATGATCGACCCGCCACGGGAGACGATGCCGGTCACTCGGCGCACGGTCAGTGGCACGTAGCGCAGCAGCACTCCGGCGTGCACGGTCATGTAGTCGACGCCCTGCTCGCACTGCTCGATCACGGTGTCCCGGTAGACCTCCCAGGACAGCGCCGCCGGATCGCCGTGCACCTTCTCCATCGCCTGGTAGATCGGCACCGTGCCGATCGGGACGGGGGAGTTGCGCAGCAGCCACTCGCGGGTCTCGTGGATCCGCTTGCCGGTGGACAGGTCCATGATCGTGTCGGCTCCCCACCGGGATGCCCACACCATCTTGTCCACCTCCTGCTCGATGGAGGAGGTCACGGCCGAGTTGCCGATGTTCGCGTTGACCTTCACCAGGAACTTCTTGCCGATGATCATCGGTTCGGACTCGGGGTGCCGCCGATTGGCCGGGATCACCGCACGACCCCGGGCCACCTCGTCGCGGACCAGCGACACGTCGACACCCTCGCGGGCGGCGATGAACTCCATCTCGCGGGTGACGATCCCGGCCCGGGCCCAGGCCAGCTGGGTGGCCGCACCGCGCACCGGCTCGCGCTGGGCGATCCACTGCTCGCGCAGCCGGGGAAGCCCGCCGTGCACGTCGATGTCCGCATCGGGGTCGGAGTAGGGACCCGAGGTGTCGTAGAGATCGACATGCTCGCCATTGGTCAGGTCCACCCGGCGGACGGGCACCCGCAGCCCGGCAGCGCCGTCTCCCACCTCGCGGTAGACCTTTCGCGATCCCGTGATCGGGCCCGTGGTCACGGTGGGCTCGATGGTGCGGTCGTGCAGTGTAGTCATGAATGACCCCTCCCTACGCCGGCATTACCCGGACAGGTTCCTGCGGTCGACAGCCCCGGGACGCGCCTGCGCACCCAGCTGCCCTCTCAGCCCGCTTCGGTACGAGCTCCCGCGTGTTCAGTTGGCTCATCCGACCGTAGTCGTTCGACTGCGGACTGGCCAGCGGACGTGCGCACTCCGAAGAGTGAGCCTGATCGAGCTGCGCACCGAACTTGACTGTTCGTGCGAGCGGGAACCGATGCTGCTCGACCGTAATGCCGAGATTGCCCGCAGCATGGTCATGGCGTGTCATATCATTTCCCGCGGGTGGCTGGATTTGCCGCGGGGAGACATGGTGTTGTGAGATGAGCCTGCGCCGGACGCAGGATGGAGAGACCTTCTCTTGTTCTCGAACCCGACCCGGAAATGGGTCCGGACGACAGGAACGACGTGAGCTGATCGATTCCTATATTCGCCGCCACGAGGTGAAGTGACGTGCCGCGACGATTGGCGTTGCTGGTAGCTACTTACCGCTATGCGGGACGTCGGCCTGCGACAGCTCGCCGCCCCGGGACACGATGCAGAGTCCCCCCAGCCACGGCGCCGCCACAACTGGAGACCGGGATGCCACCGCCGACCTGCTCCAGCTGCGCCCCGGGGGGCGAGACGTTTACCGAGGAGGACGGCACCCGCTGGCTGCCATGTGATCCGCTCACCGTCGTCGCGGGTGGCACCGGGTGAGTCGGGTGTCCGACTCCCCGCATGATCCCGGTCATCAGCAAGGCGGCGGCCAGGGTCAGGACGATCCGGAGCCGGCGCCCGTGGCGCTGCCACTGGCTGTCCCACCAGTCCGTGTCCCGGCTGTGGTGGCGGCCCAGCGCCATCGCCGCCCGGCCGAGGCCGAAGCCGAGCCCGGCCAGCAATGCGGCTCCCCAACTGCTCACCAGGAGCACCGCCACCAGGACCAGGTAGGGCAGGTTGCTGGGCATATGGGTGCGCACCCCGGAGCCCATCTCGAAGCCGAACTGCAGCGCCCCGGCGTCCCCGCCGCCACCGATCACCGCCGACGGTACCTGGGCACGGCGATGCGGCAGTGCCACACGATGCAGCCCCACCTCGCCGGCGAGGACGAACAGCGCGACGGCGGCGACCACGGCCACCCGCACCCCGGGTGGCAACGCCGGTCGCACCAGGCTGCCGAGCGCAACCGCCAGCGTGGCGATGGTGCTCCCGCCGAGGACCAGCCCGACGGTGAAGTAAGCCCGTGACATCTCCCGCCAGACCGGCGAGCTCAGCAGTTCCGCCGAGTTGACGCTTCAAGCCGAACCGGACAGCGCATATCCGGCGGTGAGCCCGAGCAACAGCCACGGCAGCATCCAGCCTGCGCCGATCATCGACCCGGCCGCGCCGGCCACCGACAGCGCCACCAGGGCACCGGTCACCGCCAACGGTCCGAGAACACGGTGACGCAAGGGCCGGCGGGCCGCCCTGGGCTCGTGCATCGCTCAGCGGATCGGCGGCAATGCGGGCAACGAGGGCAGCGAGGGGAGCGGAGACGGCAGCTCGGGCGGGGCGGGCGCCGAGGGCAGGAACGGCGACGAGGGCGGCGGTGACGTAGGCGGTGACGTGGGGGGCGGTGACGTGGGGGGCGACGACGAGGGCGGTATCGACGGCTCCGAGCTCAGCTTCGCGAGGCAGATCAGGACCTCTGGGTTCGGTGCGCCCTCGTACAGGGCATGGCCGTCCGCGCACCGGTAGACGATGTTGTCACGCACCCAGCGCCAGGCGTTGCGCCCCTCGGTGGTGTCCGGGCCGGCCCGGCAGATCGCGGCGGCCTCGTAACAGACCTGCCCCTGAGAGGTGCTGTAGCAGCCGGTCATGAACCAGCGGTCGGCACCACAGTAGTTGGGGGAGTAGGGCGCCCCGACGCACATCGGCCGGTCGGGGCCGTGGCTGGGGCCGTAGTCGTACCGGCCGCAGTCGGGCCATTCGGTGCCTGCCTCGGCACTGGCGGGGCGGGCCAGCGGTATCCATCCCAGCACGGTCAGGCCCAGGGTCATGGCCCCGGCGCCGAGCACGCCCAGGAATCCCCGGCGCCCCAGGAACCCACCCAGCCTCAGGAACCTCCGGGACGCCGGCACCGTCGTGACCCGGAACCGCACGGCGCGCGGCTGCGCATCGGGTGGAGCCTGGTCGAGCCGGGGGATCTCCGGAGGGTTGTTCACGACGCCCCCTGTCGGTGCGGTATGGCGGGTTCGGCGTCCAGCAAACCTGCCACCTGCTCACTGAGCCGCTGCGCGGACTGCACCGGCTGCGCGGCCAGCACGGTGCCGCCGGAGTCGGTGAGCACCAGGGCAGGAGCCCACGGTAGGTCGAGCTCCGCGACGAGCCGCTGGTCCACCCGGGATCGGAGCTGCGGCGGGCCTGCCCACCGGGCGTGGGGGGACAGCACCTCGAACCGGGTGCCCGGATGCTCGGCGGCCAGCCTGGTGAACGGCCCGTGCACCTGGTCGCAGAAGCTGCACCCGGGGTCGAGCACCAACAGCATCACCGGCGTCTGGCCGGCCAGCTCCGGCACTCGGCGACCGGTACTGCCGCGCCATCCTGGTGCGCTGAGCTGGGCCACGTCGGCCTGCAGCTCCCGCAGTTGTCGCAGCATTCCGGCCATCGCCAGGGTCAGCACGATCAGGCAGGCCCAGGCCAGCACCACCGCCGCGGTGAGCACGCTCATGTCGTCCTCGCCGGGCCGTCCACGGCCGCGGGCACGGCGTAGAGCAGGGTGGCCAGCACCACCGCCCCGATGATCACCAGCACGACGCTGCCCACCCCGCCGGGCGACACCGCGGCGGGTTTCAGGGCCGCGACCGCGGAGGTGAGGATCGTCAGCGCCCAAGCCCGGGCGATGCCGCCGGGCCCGACCCGAGTGCCCATCCGGTTGCACCCGCAGTCCGACTCGTCGCCTCGGTGCTTGCGCCACCCCAGGTGCGCGGCGAAGATCAGGTAGATCACTGCCTGCGCGACCAGCGCCCACCGCAGCGGCGGCGTGCCCAGCAGCACAGCGGCCACCGAGGGCGCCCCGATCAGCAACTCGGCCAGGGCGATCACCCGGGCCATGACGGTCCCGGTCCCGGCTGCCCGGGACAGTGACACCGGGTCGCGCAGGTGTTCCAACCCCGCGACGACCAGCAGCAGTGCGCCGGCGAGCACCGGTACCCCGAGCACGATCACGCGGGCTCCCAGGTGACGTCCAGGCCGGTCAGGAAGGCCAGCACCGCAGTCGGGTCGGTGCTGTCGGTGGGTCCGGGCATCAGCCGGGTGATCGCCGTCGGGGTGGCCAGGACCAGCGCATCGGGCCGGGCCCGGCCGTGCGCCGCGGTGCCGAGCGGCTGGCGCCACAGCTCACCGTGCGGGGTGGGGTAGCCCCGGAAGTCGGGCGCCGCGATCTGGCTGTTGCCGGGGCGTTCGATCGTCAGCTGGCCCAGCCCGGGGATCTGCTTGTACACCTGGACCGGTTCGAGCCGCACCTGCCGGGCGCTGCGGGGCGCGGCCAGCATCCCCAGCGGGGTGTCGGTGATCCGGAAGGCGTCGAAGACCCGGCGGAGCCCGTCGGCCGACGGGGGTGCACCGGAGCTGCGGGTGTGCAGCTCGAACCAGTGACCGCGCCATGCCGCGCGATACTCGCCAGGCCCCTCGTGGGTCGGGTTCCGGATGCCCAGGAGCAGTTCGCCGCCGCGGTAGGGCTGCCTGCGGACCTCGTCCGGGATGGTGATGTACGTACTGTGCCAGTCGAAGGCGCCGGTCTCGGCGACGACGAACGAGCGGCGAATGCCCTGCACGAGGGCGATGAACCCGCCGGACCACGGCCGGGACACGGCCGACAGGCCGCCCAGCACCGGGAGGCTCAACGCCGCGCCGCCCAAGGAGACTGTGGCTCCGTCCGGGGTCACGAACGAGGGCCCACCCCGCCACGGCCAGTCGAAGCGCCCGCGCACCGGCGGCGCGGTACTGGTCGACGTGGCCATGAGTAACTCCTCCGAGGGCGACCGGTCAAGGGCCCCGTGGTGACAGAGCGCATCACATCGTAGACCGTGCGCGATGGTCGCACAGCCGACGTCAGCTCGTTCCGGGAGGTGCGCTGCGTCAGGTCTGTACCAGCTCGGTGGGCACGGTCATCACGTCGACCATCGCGCCGTTACGCAGCGCGGTGATCGGCAACGTGACGCCGATCGCCTCGGAGAACAGTTGACGCTGGATGCCCTGGGCGTCGGTGACCGGCTGACGCCCCACACTGAGCACGAGGTCTCCGGTGCGCAGCCCGGCCCGGTCGGCCGGGCTGCCGGGGATGACCTCGACCAGCCGCAGCCCGGCTGCCTGTCCGGTCCGCTCGGCGACCGGCGCGGGCAGCGGGGCGGGCACCCCGACCAGCCCGAGGTAGCCGCGGCGCACCCGGCCGTCGGCGAGCAGCGCGCCGATGATCCGGCGGGTGGTCGCGTTCACCGGCACGGCCATCCCGAGCCCGATCCCGGCCACCGCGGTGTTGATCCCGACCACCCGGGAGTTGGCGTCGGCCAGCGCGCCACCGGAGTTGCCCGGGTTGAGTGCGGCGTCGGTCTGGATCACGTCCTCGATCACCCGCCCGGCCCGGCCCGAGCGCACCGGCAGCGAGCGGCCCAGCCCGCTGACCACCCCGGCGGTGACGGATCCGGCCAGCCCGAGGGGGTTGCCGACGGCGACCACCAGCTGCCCGACGACCAGGTCGTCGGCGTTGCCCAGGACCGCCGCCGCCGGCGTCGAGCCCCGGGCCCTGAGCACCGCGAGATCGGACAGCGGGTCGGCACCCACCACGTCGACCCGGCTCTCGGTGCCGTCGGTGAACCCCGCGACGCCGTCCTGCCCCGAGCCGACCACGTGGGCGTTGGTCAGCAGCAGCCCGTCGTCGGCGAAGACGACCGCCGATCCCGCGCCCGGTCCGATCCGCAGGCTGGCGACATGCGGGATGAGCGCGGCGGCGACTGAGCTGACCGTGCGTGAGTAGGAGTCCAATGGGTCCACCACGACCACCACCCTGAGCTGAGGATTACACCGTTGCTCATGCAACGTAGCGGCGGTGCCCGGTGTTCCGGCAGATGGTGAGTCGTGAGTGGCGTTGCGTGCCAGAACACCGTTACTCACTCATGACCTTGGTTCCCGAGATGTAGCACATGGATGCTACTATTGTCCGCATGGTGTCCATCGGCATTCGTGAGCTTCGGCAGCACGCCTCCCGGTATGTGCGCATGGCCAAGGCGGGCCACCGCATTCCGGTGACGGAACGAGGGAAGCTCGTTGCCTATCTGGTGCCCGCACAGGACAGCGGGACACTGCTGGACCGCCTCGCCGCATCCGGGAACTACCTGCCACCGGCGGGTGGCATCGAGGATCTCCTCCCGCCACCGGCGATCCCGGAAGGACGGCGACCGCTCAGCGAGGTCGTCGACGAACTGCGGGACGAGGAGCGTTGGTGATCTATCTGGACACCTCCGCGTTCGTCAAGCTCGTCTGGGCCGAGCCGGAGAGCGAGGCACTCGGCCGTTTCATCACCCAGCGGCCCGGAACGCCCCTCGTGTCGAGCAGCCTGCTTACCGTGGAGACCCGGCGCACAGTGCAACGTGAGGACCCGTCCGCGCTTTCCCGCACTGATCTGCTCCTGACCCGCGTCGGCCGAATTGACATGACCGCCAACCTCGTCGAGTCCGCCAGTCGGATTCCGGACCGGTCGCTCAGGTCGCTGGATGCGATCCACCTCGCTACTGCGTTAGCCCTTCGGGATGCCCTTGAGGTCATCGTCACCTACGACAAACGGCTGGCAGCCGTTGCTGAGTTCCACCATCTGCCCGTTGCCTCCCCGGCGTAATTGCTGGTTCGCGATGTTCCGGTTGGTCACGGGCACACGGGCAGGGGGTGGTAGCCGTCTTCGAGGTAGACGGTGCGGTTCGCTGCGTGGGCGGCGAGCGCGGCCTCGACCCGGCGCGCGGTGTGCGGGGCCAGCAGAGCCACAGTGAGGAGCCCCAGTCCGGCCTGGGCCGAAGTATCCGCCCCCGGTGTGACGGTGCCCGCCACCGTGCGCCGCGCGCCATTTCGGAGCCGAATCGTGGTCTCAGGGGGCCGGACGACGTCGTAGAGTTACGGCTTGTAACGTTCTGCGTGCATCTCGGTCGACGCAGCGGGGAATCGGCTTCCTCAGAAGATGAGGAAAGAAGGGGCTTGGGCCCGTGACGGATACAGTCTTTAATTTTACGGTTGTCGCAAGCCTCATCTTGAGTCTGGCCGCGATGGTCCTCGGACTGTTCATGCTGCTGTCCAAACGTCAATCCAGCGAGGCGGAGACCGAATGGCTGGGGAAAGCCAAGGTAAAGGGTCCCGTCGGCCTTATCGTGTTCTGCGTGGGGGCAGCACTGTTTGTGATCATCGCACGTCAGATCCCCCCTTCCCCGTCCGCGCAGGGAACCACCCGGCCATCACCTTCCAGGACAACCAGCACGCTCGTGACGCCAGGAAATGATAGTACCAGTGCCATGCCGGCTCCTGGTGGCCCGCACGTCGAGTTCACATCACCGAATAACGATTCTGAGATTGTTGCTGGCCAGGACGTCGAGCTGTCGGGCGCCGTTGCAGGACTTGGCGACGACACACTCTGGATAGTATCGCAAAACGGTGCCGACGGAAGCTACTACCCGATCGACTCCGTCACCCAAGACGGCACCTGGAATATCCGCGATCCGAGTGTGGGTGACACCTCGGACAAGGGGCACGATATTTTCTTTCTCGCTGTGCAGGCGAACTCAGACTGCGCGCACACCCTCTCCACCCGTAAGTATTTCGACACCCTCCCCGGCGGTTGCCATCTTCTTCCGGATCAGGTGATCGTACGGGTGAAATAGCCATTCGGCCGCGCACATTTAATGCGCACGTCTACGGTTGACCATCCTTTTCGACTGCGACCTTGCGGTATATAGCCGTTCCGTCAGGGCTTGGCTGGAGCGTCCTCATGTACCGTCCCCAGGTGAGCCCAGGTAGGACCGTGTTTCACCCGCTTGGGTGGCTCGGCGGACCCCCCTGCACCGGTTCGGTGGGGTCATGGCGAACCGCGCGGAGCGCCGGGGGAGCGCGAAACTGTCGTGGCGGTATGTTCTGCACGTAATCTGGCGATCGCACCTTCACCGAGTGCGAACGCCCGAGGTAGTTCCTCGGGGCACCCGGTGAGGGACCCCCAACTCGGTGATTGCGTGGGTGCGTGATGGACGCTGACGAAGCGCGGATGATCGGCTGGCGGGTCCGCCAACTCCGCGATGCCCGGGGCAAGTCGCTGCGGGTGCTCGCCGGGCTCGCCAAGATGAGTTACACGCACCTATGGCGGATCGAGCGCGGCGAAGTCGCCCTGGACTCGCTGTCGCAGATCGTGGCCTTGGCCGAGGCGTTGGAGATCGCGCCGAGCGATCTCATGCGGTTACCGGTGCCCGCACCGGCCAACGGACAGACCGACAGCACCATAGAAGCCGTAAGAATGGCGCTGGATGCAATCGAGGACGATCAGCCAGACGGGCTGGCGCTGCCAGTGGCGATGCTGGCCGATCAGGTCGCCCAGATCCTCACCCACCGGCGTGGGTGCCGATTCGCCGAGGTGGCCACCGCCTTACCGGGGCTGATCCGCAATCTGCATACCACCCTGGTTACTGGTACCGACCACGATGAGTTGCTCGAGCTGGCCGTCCATCTGCACGTGCACGTCACCCGTATGTGGTTGGTGCACGCGGCTGCGCCGACCGACCTGTTGCGCCGCGTCGTGTTTCTGGCGCAGCGCCTGGCCCGGGAGCGCGACGAGGTCACCACGCTGGCCGTGGCCGGTTTCGGAGTGGCTGACGAGCTGCTGCTTGCCGGGGCGTTCACGCGCGGCCGGGCCAAGCTCGACTCCATCACCCTGCCACCGGCGACCGCCGAGACGGCCGGGCTCGTGGCCTCCCTTATGGCAACACATGCCACGGCCGCCGTGCTAGATGGTCGGCCGAATGATGCGGCCGCGCCGATGGATGCTGCTGTGGAGCTCGCCGAACGGTTCAGCACAATCAACGAGGTCGACTCTCTTGGTTTCGTGTACGGGCCCACCAATGCAGGCCAAGAACGCATGTGGCTCGCATTGGAGGCGGACGACCCCGACCAGGCGATAGGCATTGCGCAGAACGTCAAACCCGAACGTCACCGCTTCCCAGTGAACCGGGCCTACTACTGGGTGCATTATGGCCGCGCACTGGCCCGGGTGCCGGGACACCGTGATGACGCAGTGAGAGCCTTTCGCACGGCGGAGGACATCTTCCCCACCGCGGTGCTCCGGAATTCGAACGTCCGCGAGGTGCTCGCCGTGCTGCTGCCGGGTGCGCGCCGTGACGCGATCGGTCGGGAACTGCGGGGGATGGCTTACCGCGCTGGTCTGCCCGTGTAGCCCGTCCGGGTGATGTTACTGGGCAGTGACACGCGCTGTCGCAACTCGGGCACGGTCAGCACTTGTGAGGGATGCAGCGGCAGAACCGGCAGTGATGCAGCGCGAGAACGAGCGCAGCAGAGCGGTGGTCATCGGTAAACGCAGCGATGACGGCACCAAGTGCACGCTGCTGGCCGTACGCGAAACCAACGGGCACTGGTGCCTGTATCCGCATGGTGTGGGCACGCTCGGGGTGCGGCTGCCGAGGGCTGAGGCTGAACGGCTCGCACGAGTAATCCTGGCGGACGCGGTGCCGTGAGTCAGCGATTCGCCGTGCCAGACCCCGAGTTCCCCGGCCGGTCGCCGGTTGAGTCTGAAAGTACGCCCCCGGCGACCGGCCAGCCCCTAACGGATGCGCAACTGGCGATTCTCCTTCGAGAAACACAGTGGACCATTGGCGATATGGCGTATGACCTCCCGTCCGGGCGGGTCACACCACAGGCCCGGCAGGACCTCGCCGAGCTACTCGAAACTCTGGCGGCCACCGTGCGCGGCTCTGCGGGTGTGGTCGTCGATGCGGAGGTATGACCGGCTCACCATTAGTGACCATGTGCGGTGCTGGTTCATTCGGTGGCAGTCCCGTCGCACCTTCAGCGGGCGACACCGCAGTGGCGAGTAATCCGCGCGAGTCGGGTGGACACGGTGTCGGTTCGTGACCAAGGCCGGGGCCGCGTGGCTTACGTGAGTTCGTGACATTCTCACCATCGACTGTCACGAATCGGTCGTTACCCAATCCGCCACCGTCCGGATGACGAATGCCTGCCACTCCTGGCTCTGTGGATTGAGGTACTGCGGGTCGTCGTGCACTGCAAAACCATGCTGTGCCCCGTCGATTTCCACCAATCTGTGCTCGACACGGAGTTGGGGAACCGCGGCCCGCGAGGCGTCAATCGAGACAAAGGTGTCCTTGGTACCGTGCACGATTAGCGTCGGCACCGTGATCTCGTCGAGCACTGCAACCGGCCTGATCCAGAACACCTCATTGAGGACCGCGCGACCATGCTTGACGCTTGACGAGTGGCTAAGGTAGCCGCGCTCGGTGAGCCGCTGCGCAGCATCGTCATCCAGATGGTCGTCCGTCCAGTACGGCTTCTGGTCCACGTAACGATCCTTGTAGTTGAGTTGAGGATTAAGAAGCACCAACCGGGTCAGCTCGATCGGCCGCTTGGCTGCATAGTAAGCACAGAGTCCGCCCCCGAAGCTCGCGCCGATCAGGCTGATTCTGTTGGCTACCGTAGCTTCGCGCACGTGAGCGAGCGCCACGCGAATGTCATTGAGATGAGCCGACAGAGTCGTCTCCTCCTGGCGTCCGTCGCTCTCGCCGTGACCGCGCAGGTCGAACCGCAGCGACGCCACACCCGCCGCACCGAGCCCCACTGCCAACCGGGTGAAGAAGCCACCCTCCTCGCGAGTGACACCACCGCCATGCACCAGCACTATGGCCCGGTCGGACGCGACCTCAGGGGTGACCAGCGTGCCGGCCAGATGCAAGCCGTCGAGGGTGCGAAGAGTGGTAGCAATGCTCTGCACGGGCATGACAGCTCCTCGTGTAGCGAACTACGTCGACAGAAGTTCGAGCACTATCTCGTTGATCTCGGAGGCGGATGGGTCGGTGGCGAGTGTGGCTCGGACGCGGCGGCGGAGCGTGACGAAGTTATCGGAGCTATCGAGGTCGAGAGCCGCAACGAGGTCGGCACAGTGTTCGCCAAGCTCCGACAAACGGCGGTGTGCGGGGTTGCCGTCATCGAACAGTGGAATCGGCAGTTTCCACACGTGTTTGTCGATGTGGCGTTCGTCCTTGCCGTACGACATCAGAGGCCGCACAAGCTCCGTGAGCGATGCAGAATTTAGAATGGCGCAGAGAAAGTTTCCCTCAGAGCGGCCCAGGACGGAACCCCAGTATAGATTGTGTTCGCATATCGCGACTGGGTCCTCCACCAGTGAGGCGACAACGTGCATTCCGGATGCCGCGTAGGCGACTCGCAGCGGTGCTATCGGCAGCTGGTTGGTCAGCTTCTTGCGAAAATCAAGCTGATCGAGGAGCGTGAGGCGGTCGCTGCTGCGGTGGTACAACCAGAGCTGCTCTGCTCTTCGCCACCAGTCTGCGAGCCCAGGGTAGAGATCCAGGTGAGGGTGCTCGCCGTCGAGAAGTGTAGTTCCTTCCAATGGAATCACTCCGCGCTTCGCGGGGAGCACGCGGAAGGGCAGTACGCTCTCACCGAGCAGGATGGGACGGATGAACTCGGTCTCGACGACGCCTTCGAGCGAGGGTAGTTCCTTCCACGGCATCTTCTCGGTACTGCTGCGTGCGGAGCGGACCTTCTGGCTGCCTGCAGGGAGTCCGAGCGGACCGGAGTCCTGCGTCTCGACCATGAACAGGACGCGCGGCACGATGGTCGCACCTTGGCCGAACCGCGGCTCGTATGGCGATTCGCGCATATCGTCGTCATAGACGACAAGGTCGGCCTCATCCCGAGTGACGTGCTTTGAGACGATGCCCCAGGTGTCGCTTCCACGGGGAAGATGACCGGTCCATCGGGTCGTTTTCGATGGCAGTGGCGTCCCGAACCGGGTGGTGCTGCGTTGACCGAAGACCACGCCTGCTCCACGGGGGAAGAAATGAGGCCGTAGCCGACGGAGATCCCAGGAGCCGGTGAAGTCGACCGCGATCGGGTCGGCCGAGTCCGGGTAGTTGCCCGCCCGGAAACCGGCGTAGTACCCACGGTCCAGCACGGCATTCGGCATGACGAACGCGAACGATCCGCCCTCGGCCAGGTACTGCTGAGCGGTGCGTGCCACGAACAGCGCTGATAAGTCCTGGTGCGTGGCCACTTCACGCCCGTGCCACAGTTGCCGGGTCTCGGACATCTCCCGGAAGGCGATCTGCATGTCTTCGGGCATGTAGCGGTAGGACAACCACGGTGGATTGCCGATCAGGACATCGACCCGGTTCTCCGGCCGGGCGAGCCAGACGGGTCGCGCGAGGTTACGGATGTAGTAGCTCCAGATGTGGTCACGACCTTCGTCGTGCAACCGGCACAGCAGCCGGTAGTTCTCCTCGACCACCGGCCGGTCCGCCTCGCTGACGGCGAGACGGTGGAGCAGACCGGCCGGGAGAGCCTTCTTGTCTCCCGGAGCACGAGGTTTGGCAGCCTGATCGGCCAGCGTGCTGACCAGGCGATCGAAGTGAGCCGCGTCGGCGAGGAACCGGTCGGGGAAGCGGAACTCGGCGTCGAAGAGCTGGTCACCGCTGCCGGTGGGGACGACGAGGTGGCCGTCGGTGAGCAGGTCGAGGCGCTGGTTCCACTGGACGCTGTCACCCAGGTAGACGGGTACGGTGATGGCTCCGCGATCGGGGGAGAGCAATCGTTCTCGGCCGATCGCGAGCAGGTAGGTGACGCGGGCGAACGTGACGGCCACCGGGTGGAGATCGACCCCGAGGACATGGTCGGTGAGTCCGGCCAGGCTGCGCTCCAGTGCGGTACCAGCTTCGGCGGCGGCATCGAGATAGCGGCGTACGGCATGGAACAGGAACGTGCCCGAACCGCAGGCCGGGTCGAGGACCCGCTGGTTCAGCGGGTCTGTGACGGCGGTGCTGACCACCTGCTCGGCCAGCCAGTCGGGCGTGTAGTACTCCCCGAGCTGTTTGCGGGTGTCCGAACCGATCACTGACTCGTAGAGGACCTTCAGCACGTCGTGCTCGACGTTGGTCCAGTTGAAGCGGGACAGCCGCCGGGCGAGGGTGCGGACGAAGGCACCGCCGTGCGGCACCTCCAGCACCCAGTCGAAGAAGTCGTGTTCGACGACGCCGTAGATGGCGGCGAGGTCGAATCGCTGGCCGCCGAGCAGGGAGGCGGGCTGCATGTCGGTCACGTCGAGGCCGACGACCAGGTGGGCGATGATCTCTGCACTGTTCACCAGCAGCGTGTGCTCCAGAAACAGCTCGTCATCGTCGGTGAACTGCGTTCCGAGCGCGCTGCGCAGCAACCGGCTCCACAGCTTCCGCTTGAGCCGGACGGTCTCGCTTCGGCCGTGTTCGGTATACAGCGCGGCCAGCGTGGCGCGATCAAGCGCGTAGGAAGCGCTGGTGGCGCCCAGCCGAGCCCTGATCTCATCCGGCGTCGGCGCCACGCCCTGCCGGGTGGCCAGCACACCTTCGAGCCAGAACAGCAACGCATCGGCGTCGGGCTTGGCCGGACTGACGACGTGCTGGGTGACGTCGACCAGCTTGCCTTGCTGTTCGTGATACGCGCGCCACTCCCGTCCGTCGGTGAGAACCCCGACGTAGCGCTGCCCGGTCCGCGCGGCACGCGCCCTCACGTAGCCGGCGAGCTGTTCCTCGGCGGCCCGGACGACGCCCGCATTGCGCAGATCCTTCTTCACCTCGATGACGGTGAAGCCGACCTCGACGTCGATGCGTCGGCGATCTCCGACCTGCGTCTCGAGCTGGACGTCGAGATCGTGATCCCCGAGACCGAGACCACCGGTGAGCAACAACTGCCGGACGTCGGCCTGCACGGTTGCCTCGCTACGCACCCGCTCCCGATCCGCAAGACGACGCAGCAACTGGTTGAGGGCATCTGTCAAGGTCGGATCGGGGGCCACGGTGATGGTCTATCACGCGACCCCGACGACGGATCTGAGCGCGGAGCTGCCCGGGTCAGGCCCGGGTCAGTCCTCGGGTCAGTCCTCGGGTCAGTCCTCGGGGGGGCCGGTGGCGGGGTCCCAGATCAGGTCGGGGACACCCCAGCCCTGGGCCTTGAGCATCTTCTTCGCCTCCCGGCTGTACCGGCCGACCAGGCGGTCCAGGTAGAGGATCCCGTCGAGGTGGTCGGTCTCGTGCTGCAGGCAGCGGGCCAGCAGGCCGGTGCCCTCGACGCTGACCGTCGCGCCATCCGCATCGACCCCGGTGACCCGCGCCCAGTCGGCTCGGGCCGTGGGGAAGGACTCTCCCGGCACGGACAGGCACCCTTCCCAGTCGTCGTCCGGGTCGGGCATGGTCTCCGGCCGTCCGCTGGTCTCCAGCACCGGGTTGACCACCACGCCCCGCTGCGAGGTGCCCTGCTCGCCGGGGCAGTCGTAGACGAACACCCGCAGGTCCACGCCGATCTGGTTGGCGGCGAGCCCGACCCCGTCCGCCGCGGCCATGGTGTCGAACATGTCGCGCACCAGCGCGTGCAGGGTCTCGTCGAACTCGGTTACGGGCCTGGCCGGGGTGTGCAACACGGGGTCGCCGACGATCCGGATGGGTCGAACAGTCATGATTCGGGGACAGTAGCGGCGCGGTGGCGTGCCACGGCTCCGACCCGGTAGACAGGCTGTGACGAACGCGCAGGGCGGATCCGAGGCTCACCCGGCCGCCGCGTGGTTCAATGGCCCCGGAATCACAGGGCTGTCATTCCGGGGTATTCCGCCTGACCCAGCCCGCGGGGATCGTGAGCCGAGGAGCGTGATGGACGCCGCAGAGGCGCTGCACCCGACCGAGGGCCCCAGCGAGGGTCTGAGCCACCGTGAGCGCGAGATCCTGGCCTTCGAGCGCCAGTGGTGGAAGTACGCCGGGGCGAAGGAGCAGGCCATCCGTGAGCTGTTCGACATGTCCGCGACGCGCTACTACCAGGTCCTCAACGGCCTGATCGACCGGCAGGAGGCGCTCGCCGCGGACCCTATGCTGATCAAGCGGCTGCGTCGGCTCAGGGCCAGCCGCCAGCGGGCCAGGGCGGCCCGGCGACTCGGCGTTGATCCGCAGTAGCCGATCCCCAGTAGTTGACCCACAGTAGGTTGACCCACAGTCACAGCGAATTCGAACCGGTCTGAAGGGTCGTGAGCGTGCCGGGAGGAACCAGGGGTCGCCGGCCGCTGCGGACCGCCGGATTCGTCCTGCTCGCGGTGGCAACGGTCGCCGCGCTGATTGGCGTGGGCATGGTCGCCACCGGTCCCGTGCAGACCTCGGCAGCCCGGCCCTCTGCAGCCCGGCCCTCTGCAGCCCGGCCGTCGGCAGCCCGGCCGTCGGCAGGTGCCCGGGCTCCGGGCGAGTCATCCCCGGCTGCCACGCCGCCTCCGTCCCGCCCGGCGCCCCCGACCGCCGCCCCTGCCCCGGGCGTCCCGGTCATTCCCGGTCCGACCAGCGCCCCTCCCGCCCTACCCGGCGCCGGGGCAGACCTGTCGGCCGGTGGCAAGGGGTCCAGTCAGGACCAGCATGGTCGCGCAGAGGTGCGGGTCTACAACAACAGCACCATCCATGGTCTGGCCGCGCGGGCGGCGCGTGATTTCACCGCCGCCGGGTGGACGGTGGTCGAGGTCGGCAACTATGCCGCCGGTGTGATCCCCACGAGCACCGTGTATTACCAGGACGGCACCGATCAGCTCGCCACCGCGCAGGCCCTCGGTGCCGAGTTCAGCATGCGCGTCGAGTCCCGTTTCCCCGGCATCATGAGCGCGAAGCCCGGTCTGATCGCCATTGTCACGAACGACTACGGCACCTGACCGTCCGAGAGAAAGCATGAGGGAAGACCAATGGTCCACCGGATAGCGGCGGTGCCCGGCGACGGGATCGGGGTGGAGGTGATGGACGCGGCGCGGCAGGTACTCGACGTGATGGACCTCGACCTGGTGTTCACTGAGTTCGACTGGTCGTGCCAGCGCTACACCGAGACCGGCGCGATGATGCCAGGGGGCGCGCTGGAAACCCTGGACAAGCACGATGCGGTGCTGCTCGGCGCGGTGGGCTGGCCGGGTGTGCCCGACCACGTGTCGCTGTGGGGGTTGCTCATCCCGATCCGGCAGACCTTCCGCCAGTACGTGAACCTGCGCCCGGTGCGCAGCTACGCCGGGGTGCCCAGCCCGTTGGCCGGGATCGGCCCTGGTGACGTGGACCTGGTGGTGGTCCGGGAGAACAACGAGGGGGAGTACTCCGATGTCGGCGGCCGGATGTATCGCGGCTACCCGCAGGAGATGGCGGTGCAGGAGTCGGTCTTCACCCGCGCGGGGGTCTCCCGTATCGCCGACTATGCCTTCGACCTGGCCACATCCCGGCGGGGGAAGCTGGTGTCGGCCACGAAGTCCAACGGAATCGTGCACACGATGCCCTTCTGGGATGAGGTGGTCACCCGGCGCTCAATGGGTTACGCGACCGTGCAGTGGCACTCCGAGCACATCGACGCGCTGGTCGCCAAAGTGGTGCTCGACCCACGCTCGTTCGACGTCATCCTCGCGTCCAACCTGTTCGGGGACATCCTGTCCGATCTGACCGCCGCGGTCGCGGGATCGATCGGGATCGCGGCGAGCGCCAACCTGGACCCGAGCCGCCAGCACCCCTCGATGTTCGAGCCGGTACACGGCTCGGCGCCGGACATCGCCGGGCAGGGCATCGCGAACCCGGTCGGGATGCTTGGCTCGGTGGTGCTCATGCTGCGCCACCTCGGGTACGACGAGGCCGCGGCGGCGCTGGACGCCGCGATCATTCGCAGCCTCGCCGACGAACGCACCCGAACCCGGGACATCGACGGCACCGCGAGCACCGACGACGTCACCCGTTTCCTGGTCGCCGAGCTGAGCAGCTGACCCGGACCGGAGTCGGCGTAGCATCGGTCGGCGTGCCGGACCTGCGAGAAGCCGTCAGCGCCGCCCTGCCCGCCGCCCGTGCCGACCTGGAACGTCTGGTCCGGATCCCGAGCATCTGGGCCGACCCCGCCCACGCGCAGGACACCCACCGCAGCGCGGAGGCAGTCGCCGAGCTGGCCCGCGGTGCGGGTGCGGCGGCGGTGCGGATCCTGCAGGCCGACGGCGGTGCTCCCGCCGTCGTCGCGCAGTGGCCCGCGCCCGGTGCGGCACCGACGGTGCTGCTCTATGCCCATCATGATGTCCAGCCCACCGGTGGCGACGAGCAGTGGACCAGCCCGCCGTTCGAGCCGGCCGAGCGCGACGGCCGGCTCTACGGCCGCGGTGCCGCCGACGACAAAGCCGGCGTGATGACCCATCTGGCCGTGCTGCGGGCCTATCACGCCCGCCCGCCCGTCGGCGTCACGCTGTTCGTCGAGGGGGAGGAGGAGTCCGGGTCCCCGACCCTGTCTGCGCTGCTGCGCGAGCACCACGAACTGCTCAGCGCCGACGTCATCGTGATCGCCGACGCCGCCAACCCGGCCGTCGACGTCCCGGCGCTGACCACCAGCCTGCGCGGGCTGGTCAGCGTCACGGTCGAGGTGGCGATGCTCGAGCGCCCCGTGCACTCCGGGCTCTACGGCGGGCCTGCCGGTGATGCGCTGACCGCGCTGTGCACGGCGCTGGGCTCGTTGCACGACGCCAAGGGCGAGGTCGCGGTGCCGGGCCTGGTGCGCGGGCAGTCGACGACGCCGGACCTGGACGAGGCCACCTTCCGCAGCGACGCCGGCCTGCTCGACGGGGTGGAGCTGCTGGGCACCGGCACGATCCCCGATCGCCTCTGGCTGGGT
The DNA here is from genome assembly GCA_050699955.1 of Pseudonocardiaceae bacterium. GTDB lineage: Bacteria > Actinomycetota > Actinomycetes > Mycobacteriales > Pseudonocardiaceae. The sequence continues at coordinate 68,648 of JBOHGD010000017.1, forward strand.
CCGGCCGTCTCCGTGCTCGGGATCGACGCGCCGAGGGTCTCCGAGGTCGCCAACGTGCTGCTGCCCAGGGCGCGAGCCGTGGTCAGCATGCGGATCGCGCCAGGTCAGGACGCTGCCGCCGCGCAGAGGGCGCTCGCCGAGCATCTGGAGTCGCACGTCCCGTGGGGCGCCCAGGTGAGCGTCACCCGGAACCCCGGAGTGGCCGAGCCGTTCACGCTGGAGGCTACCGGCGACGCCTACGACGCGGCCCGCCGCGCGTTCGCCGAGGCCTACGGCAACGCCGTCGTGGAGACCGGGATCGGGGGCTCCATCCCGTTCATCGCCGAGTTCGCCCGCACCTTCCCCGGCGCGGCAGTGCTGGTCACCGGGGTCGGTGACCCGGCGAGTCGCTGGCACGGCATCGACGAGAGCCTGCACCTGGAGATGTTCGGCCGGGCGGTGCTGGCCGAGGCGCTGCTGCTGGACGCACTGCGGCCGGACGGTGGTCGTCTTGCCGGAGCCGTTCGAGCCCAGCAGACCGAGCACGGTGCCGCGCCGTGCGGTCAGATCGACGCCGGCCGGCGCGGTCGTTGATCCGAATCTCTGCACCCCACTGTTCAGTGAGATCGGTGTTCTGATCGACCCTGCCGGTCGCTAGGCCGCGCCAAAAGGGGATTCTGGTGCGCCCAGCGGTAGATTGATCTATCGGCGAACCCGATCGGAACCGGTCGCCACACACGAGAATCTCAGGGCAGGGGTTCGACCTACCTGACGGGGATACCGCTAGTCGCTGAGAAACAACCGCTTGGCGCACTCCTCCAGTTCGCCTCCCTGCTTGTCGCAGCTGGGAGCGCGCGGATCGGCCAGGGTGCAGATTGCCTACGAGCAGGTGCGAGCCATCATGCAGGAGCATGATCGACGAAGCCGGGAACCGGAGCTGGCGCGGACATACGGGTGGCGGCTGGGTGCGCCTGGGTGCGGTTAGTCGCTGTCGCGCTCCGGTCCGCTGATCTCGGTGAGCAGGGTGGTTATCTGTGCCATACCAGTGGCCATCGTGCTGAAACCGCGCCGCATCTCCTGGCGCAGCTCGCCCATGTCCTGGCGCAGCTCGCCCATGTCTTGGCGCATCTCGACGATCGTCCGGCCCTGCTCCAGCTGCGTCTCCCGCAAGGCGTTGAGGCCCTGGGTGTGGGCGCGCAGCTCGGCGCGAACCTCTGAGACGTCACGGTCGGCCCCGCCGGCCAGCACCCGGGCCGCAGCCGCGTCTGACATAGCGAGCGTGACCTGCGCGCGAAGCTCCGCCACCTCGTCCTCAAGACGGGCGAACCGGGCCTCAGCATCGTCATCCGGCACAGGAGTGATCCTATCCGGTCGTGCCCACCCCGGACCTGGGGACTCCAGGTCCGTCCGGTAGGTGTCACGAGCCGCCCCGTGGCCAGGGATCAGGTGACATCCCTGCGGGCCACCAGGATCCCGGCCAGCAGGGCGAACCCGGCCGCGTAACAACACAACACCACGGTGGCCTGAGTGCCGCCGACCACGGCGGCCACGCCGGGTGTGCCGCGGCTACCCGGACCGCTCAGTGCGGCCACCAGGGACCCGGCGTTGACGCCGGGCAACGCCCGTAGCACCGGGTCGAGGAAGTCCAGCAGCGCGGCGGCGCCCCGGATCAGGTTCTCGATCACCAGCGCCCACACCAGCCCGAGCCCGACGGCAAGTGCGGTGTTCCGGAACACGATCCCGGCCAGCGCGCCGAGCAGCCCCCACATACCCAGGATCAACCAGCCGGTGGCGAGTCCGCGGGCGAGCGCGGCGACCGGAGGGAACTGCCCGGGGGCCGCTTCGGCCGCGGCGATCAGGCTGCTGGTGCCCGCGCTGAGCGCGAAGCTCGCCATCCCGAGCGCGAGTACCACCACGGTCAGCGCGCCGAGCATGCCGCCCAGCACGGTGGTGCGGCGCGGACCCTGGATGAGCAGCGTCTTGAGGGTGCCGTAGCCGTACTCCCCTCCGGTCATCAGCGCACCGAGGATCAGGATCAGCGCCCCGCCGAACAGCGGGTAGCCGCCGAGCACGTTGGGCACCAGATTCGCCGGAAGCACCTCGGCGAGCAGCTGTGCCGGAGCTTGCGAACCGCCCGGACCGGTGGGTGACCCGGTGCGGTAGCTCAGATAAGGGAACAAGTAGGCGAAGGTGAGGTTCAACGCCAGCCAGATGCCGATGATGATCCAGGTAGCTGGGCGCTTGCTCAGCTTGCGCAGCTCGGCGGACAGTACGTCGATCATCCCGTCGGCTCCTCGTGGTCGGTCCCGTGGTCGGTCCCGTGGTCGGTCATTGCCAGGAACACCTCTTCGAGGCTGCGCTCCTCCGTGCGTAGCTCGCTGACCTGCACCCCCGCCAGCACCAGCTCCCGGTTCAGCCGCGCGGCCTCGTCCGGCCCGGCAGCGCACCTCAGCTGGTCGCCATGTCGTTGCACCCGGTGCTGGCCGAGTAGCTCGACCGCCAGCCGGCCTGCGTGGTCCACCGGCTGGGCGGTCAGTAGGAGCGACCTCCCGCCGCGCAGTTCGTCCACGGTGCTCTGGGCGATCAGCCGGCCGCGGGAGATCACCCCGACCCGGTCGCAGACCTGCTGCACCTCGGCGAGTAGGTGACTGGACAGCAGCACGCTGCGTGACCCGGTGCCCAGCTGCCGGATCAGCCTGCGCATGTCGGCCATCCCGGCCGGGTCCAGGCCGTTGGTCGGCTCGTCGAGTATGAGTAGCTCGGGATCCTTGAGCAGGGCGGCGGCGACGCCGAGGCGTTGCTTCATGCCCAGCGAGTAGGTGGCGAACCGGTCCCCGGCCCGCCCGGCGAGGTCCACAGCGGACAATGCGCTGTCGATCCGGTGTTCGGGAGCACGGGCGTAGCGGGCCAGTACCCGCAGGTTGTCCCGCCCGGAGAGGTACGGGTAGAACGCCGGGGTCTCGACCATCGCCCCGATCCGGGCCAACCCACGCGGGTCGCCGGGCGGGTGACCGAGCACGCTGGCCGTGCCTGCGCTCGGGCGGATCAGCCCGAGCAGCATCCGCAGCGTGGTGGTCTTCCCGGTCACTGGTCCAGGGCACTGCCGGTACTCTGGGTGGCGGGACCTGGCGGACAGGAGCATGGTCATGAGGGTTGATGTTGATTATTGCCGGATCTCGGCGGATAAGACGGGTGCGGCGGCTGGGGTGGATTCTCAGCATCGGGAGAATGCCGATTTTGCGGCCGAGATCGGCGTGTCGTTGGCCGGGACGTATGTGGATAATGACCTGTCGGCGTTTAGTGGGGTGGAACGTCCGGAGTATCAGCGGATGCTGTCCGATATTGCGGTTGGCCGGGTCGGGAGTGTGACGGTGTGGCATGCGAACCGGTTGCACCGCAGCTCTGATGAGGTGAACGCTTTTGTCCGGCTTGCCCGCCGTCATGGTGTGTTGTTGTATTCGGTGAGTAAGGGTGAGGCGTACAATCTGGAGAAGGCGTCGGGCCGTAAACAGCTTCGGGATGATACGTCAGAGGCGGAGTATGAGAGTGAGCATCGGGGGGAGCGTGTGGCGCTGGCACGCAAACGGCAGGCCCGCAGGGGTGATTATGGGGGTGGGGTCCGCCCGTATGGGTGGGGGGTGAATACTGGCCGGGTCCGGTCGGTGTGTGTCAATCCTGGTGCTGCTGCGATGGAACGGGTGTATGAGCAGGTGCCGGTGTTGGACATGACCCGCCATAACGAGGCAGAGGCGACGGAGATCCGGCACTGGGCCTCGGAGTTGCTGTCGGGGGTGTCGATCGCGCACCTGCTTCGTGATCTAGCCCAGCGGGGCGTTCGCACTGTCGCGATGACCGATGGGCGGGAGGTGCGGCGTAACGGCAGGCGGGTGGAGCATCGTGGGTGGAACTCCAAGACGATCATGCAGATTCTGACGACTCCCCGGACGTCGGGGCATGTGGTGTATCGGGGTGAGATCGTGACGCGGAATGCCTATCAGGAGATCTTGCCCGATGATACCCGGCAAGCGCTGATCACCTTATTCTCTGATCCGATACGGAAGACCTCGCCGGGGAATACGCCGAAGTGGCTGGGCTCGTTGATCTATGAGTGCGGGGCGTGCCGGGATGGTGCGGTCATGAGTGTGCGGAAGAATTCGCAGGGGCAGTTTGTGTACAGGTGTCGGGTCAAAGGGCATTGTTCGTGGCTGGCCGAGCGTGTGGACACCTACGTGGAAAACGTCCTGGTTGGGTTGCTGGCGCGTTTGGATGCGGCCGACCTGGTCGGGGGGCAGAGGGTGGATGTGGATGTGGTCGCGTTGCGGGATGAGCTGATTGTGCTGGATAAGCGCAAGCAGGAGGCCGCGCAGTGTTTCACGCTGGGCAGGATCGACCGGGTGCAGATGGAAACGATCAGCGCCACCGCAGCGCAGCGTATCAGCGAGATACGCGCCCAGTTGGCCAGCGTGAGTGAGGAAAACCCGCTGAGTGAGTTCACCATGACCGATAACGCTGCGCGGACCTGGGAAAGCCTCAGCCTGGGCCGCCGTCGGGAGATACTCCGGCGTATGCTCACGGTGACGTTGCCCCCGCTGGGGCGGGGACACCGGTTCCACCGTGACCTTATCCAGATCGAAAAAAGAAAACCGGCACCGTCACCGACCGAAGCCGCATAACAGGCCCCCACCGTACATACTGCAACGACCGCCCCGTCCCCTGTCTGGGGGCGAGGCGGTCGTTGTTTCTGTTATCGGTGGCGGTGCAGGATCATTCCGAGGAAATCCCGGTCGTCCTGGGTGAGTGGCCCCAATCTGGCCACCACTCGGTCAACCCATTTCCGATCATCATCGGACAGATCATATTTCGGGTTCCGCTGCGCACGATCAGGCGAGGGCGGCGCGCTGTTCGTGCTTCGCGTGGTGTTCTTGTGTTGTGTCGTCAGGCATCCCTCCTCTCCGTGTGCGTGAGTTGTGGTCCGGCCGAGGCAGTGGTGCCCGCCGGTCTCCCCTTCTCATTCTGGTTACGGAGTGTGATCGTCCACGTCCACGTCCACGACGCGGATGTGGCTCTACACACGTAGGCGCGCGCGAGGCCGTGGACGGACGGACGGTCACCGTGGGTCACGACGCCCGGTGTGGCGGCCACGTCGCTGACGACGGCGCGGGGTGGCGGGCCGGGGTGGTGGTCGCCGGTCTGCGGGTCCGTCCGGTGTGAGGGCCCGCCAGGCTCCGCGTGCGGTCCGTACCGCCCGTCCGGCGCGGGCGTGTTCGCGGAGCCGGTAGTAGACCCAGCTGCGTCCTCTGCCGCAGGCGGTCATCAGATCCGCGATTGCTGCCCCGTCCGGTCCGGCCCGGCGCAGCGCCGCCCACAGCGCCGTTTCCGGTGTGTCCGGGCCTTCGGTACCGCTGGGGGTGTGATCGGCTGTCTCGGGCCGTTCTGGGGTGTCGTGTGGGGTCTGGTCGGGTCGGTCGGTGTGGGCGCGGGTGGTGGCGTGGTGAGTGACGTGCTGGTCGGTGATCAGGTAGCCGCGTGCCCGCTGTGGTGTGGTGTGTTCCGGTGCCGAGATCAGGAATGCACCGGGCTGGGTCAGCCCATGGGCCTGCCAGCCGGAGGTGAATGATCCTTGCCCGAGGATCAGGTCGACGTCGCGGCGTTCCCGGACCCGCAGACAGATCCGGATATCCATTTGCGACCGGACCGCCCCGTGGCCCATCGCCTCCTGGGTCGGGCGTTGGGTGGCGGCGAGTAGATTGACCGCGACCGCGCGGCCACGCCGGGCGATCGAATCGGCGTGCTCGTGCGCCTCGGGGGGTAATTCCGCGTATTCATCAATGATGATGATCAACGCGGGTGCTGTGGGTGCGGGCTCCCAGACCCGGACCCCGATAGTGGCCAGTAACGCGGCGCGCCGGTCCAATTCTGTCATGGCGTCGGCCATCAATCCTGTCGCTTGTTCGGGGGTGGTGGCCAAACGGTCCAGACAAGGCTGCCAGGGCCGCAGTTCCATACCTCCTTTCAAATCGATGCCCCAGACCCGCACGTCCCCGCAGCCGACCAGATGCGCCAGGATCACATTGAGGATGCCGGATTTCCCGGAGCCGACCATGCCCCCGATCAACACATTGCGCCGTAGTAGCAACGTACCGACTGGGCTGGCGTCTTCGAACAATCCCAGCGGCAACGGCTGGGTTATCGAGGTGACCGACGTACCGGGCCAGCCAATGGGTTCGGCGTGCGGGTCGGTCTCGATGACCCGGACGACGCACCGGTCCGCGCGGTGCTCATCAGCAAACACCCGGACGCTTCCCGGCCGGATGCCGAATCCGGATTCGATCGCGGGTATCTTGTCGATGACCTGCCCGGCGGTTTTCCCGCCACGCAGGATCACTCGCGCGGTGAAACCCCACGCATCCACCACCACCGAGGCAATCTGCGCCCCGGTCAATCCGATCGCCTCGGCAATATCGGGCCACGCCTCAAGGGTGCGTTCGACCCGCACCCGTGCCCGGCGCCGTCGATGCGCCCACCACGGAACACCCAGAATCACCGTTCCCACCATCGCGATAGTGGGCAGGGGTGAGGTGGTGGGGCCGTGGGCAATGGCGGTCGACATCCAGCCTCCACCGACCGCGATCAGCACAGCCGCATACCCACGCTCGACCGGCCGATCAATCCCACAGGCATGCCACAACCGGGCGAGCAACCCGGCCACGAGGTGACCCGCCCCGGATCTCCGCAATAACGAATGTGGAACACCCAGCGCCAGAGTGCATACGGTTGTTCCTGCCATGACCGGTGCCCACCATCCGGCGTGGTAGGCATGAATCCAGGCGGCCGTGAGAAACGCAGCAGCCGTGAGCAGGAACGGGACAAACGCCGAGCGGTGCCGAAACACCCACCGCCCGACCGCAGCGCACGCCAGGAGAAACAGCGGCTCGTCCGGTCCGAGGACCATCACCGCATAGCCGTCCTCGCCCCGGCGCCACGCACGGCGCGCCCGCCGCGACGACGACCGATACCGATCACGACCCACCATTACCACCACCCCCGTTGCTGCTCGGGGACCTGCACGCCGGATGAGTCGGCGACCTCGTCCCGCAAATAGTCAAGGGGGTCGGGCTCACCATCTTGTGCCGCGCCGAGGGTGGCCCGGATCGCCGCAAGCCGGTTCGCGGATTCAAGGCGGGTCTCCAGCAGAGCGGCGTATAGCCGGGCCACCTCGATGAGCAGATCCGCACTATCGGCCACCGTGTCCCACAGCGACAACCCACAATCCGGGCACGGCTGAACGTCGGCCAGGGCGCTCAGCCGGGCCGCTATCGACACTGTGTCCAGGCGCAGGTACGGACTGCGCGGTGTCGGGTCAGTCTGGTTTACCAAATGACATCACCTCCAAGAATCGGGAATACGGTCATGTGCCTCCTTTCCCGCACCCCGCGCGAACTGGCGCGCGGGGCACGGCCCTGCTACGGTCATCTCGTGATCCTTTCCCCGACCCGACACCGCCCACTGAAGACGGGCGACACGGGATGGTCGTCGTCGTTGATTCATCACCGGGTATGCGTCCGGCACAGTGACGCGCACCACAACACTGTGCGCAGCGTCTACTGAGCTGCGCGGATCACACGGATTCTGCGCAGCACAAATACTGCCCGCCTCTTGTGCGGGCATGACCATTCGTGTGTGACGTCGGGGTTACTCACCTCCTTTTTCTGCCGCTGCGGGTGGCCTGCCGGGGGTGGCGCTGATCGCGCCGTTGCCGGGCCCGCGTGGCATTGTGACGCTGTCTTGTTGTGCGGCGGCGCCACCGGGCCCGTGCCATACATTTCTCGCAGATGACGGTTCCCTCACGGGGCAGCGCGCCGCAGGCACACCGCTTACCCATCCGGAGATATCTCAGCGTCCATCAACTCCTCGTGTCGGCGTTTTCCTTCCTGCCCGGGGGGCAAAGTCGCGTGCACAGCACAACAGGCCCCGGGTACCATCCGTACCCGGGAACCCAGGTTCCCAACCGGGCCGCCCGTTCTCCATGCACCGGGGTACACGGGCGGCCCGGCCGTCTTTCTCGACTCGATCTACATCGCTCCCTTGGTCGTAGGTCTGACCTGCTCGTCGTCGCTGTAATGCTCGTTGGGGACCGGCCGGTCACCGGGAGCCCGGGGCGGACACAGCCAGCGGCGGGGGAAACGCTGACCGCTCCTCACTCAACCGATGACCGGCCGGAGATTCACGGGACGGGGTATACCCCGTCCAGCCTCACCATCGTGCGGGGCAGGTAAAGCATTGAACGTCCCTTCCCGTCACCAAGTAATGTTCCATCAATTCCTCCGCGGAAATGCCACCCAGCACCCATGTCAGCGTGTCTCTCACAGCTGTGTTGATCGCAGGGGGGTTGTCACCGGTTTCCGTGAAACGCTCTCTTACGGTCTTGATTTCCGCCTCGCCGCGCACTGTTTCACCCGATGCCTTCGTTGCTTTCCATTCCGGTCATTGTCCACCGCCCTGTGTTGGTGCCCGGTCGGGTCGGACGGGAGGGGGCATCTCACCGACCCGACCGGGGGTCGGGCGGTTACCGATCGACACGATCCGCACATCCTCCAGTGGGATTCCTTCCCGGAGGGCCACAATGGCCGCCGCTCGCCGTGTGTCGATGAGTTCTGTTCGCGGTAACGTCACGATGATCGACCGGTCGTGGTGCGGGCGCTGGTGGACCTTGAACCGGATACGCCGTTCCACCAGCCCGTGTTGCGCGGCGCTCCTGCGTTTCCTGGTCATCACTGAATTCCTTAGTAGTACTGCGGCGTCGGGAAGACGGCAGGCGGCGGAGCGAAATCCTCGGACGGCTTACAAATGGGACACACCCTCACGCTCGGCGCTACCCCATACGTCGGGGTCCGGTCGGCAGGAAATTTCCGCCCGCACACCGTCACCAACACCTCAGGTGCCACGGCGGCAAGGTCAGCGAGCGCGTGCGCGCGGGAATCAGCCGGGTCGAACACCCACCGGACACCCTCGTCGGCGTTCATCTAGAATTGCCACCCCCCGGTTGTTAACCTCGGGTCGGGATACGGCGGATATCCCTGACGCTCACACAATTCCTCGTAACGTCGTCTCCCGTCCGGGGTGACCGTCACCAGCCGCCTACCGAAGTCGGGGTCCGCCTCGCCGAGGGTGGCGAGTCCGACCTCCATCAGCATCCGGACGCCGTCCTCGACGTGGGACAGCAATTGCCGCTCGCGATCGTAAAAACCGTCCCCAACCTGAATGACATGAGAATCGGCGCGCCCATACACCTGCCGCAACGCGACAAAATCGGAAAGATCAGCATCGGTCAACAACTCCCCTGCCCGCCACCCCTCCGATTCCACCGGGACCGATTCCACCAGGATCGATTCGGCCGGGACCGACTCGCCGGGCGCCGATTCCGCGCGCCGCACACTCAATGCACGCCACACCCGGCGCACCGGGCACCTCCACCTCAGACGACTCATCGGACACCCCTACGCCGTGCCCATGTCGCGCACTGGCGGCAACGCTCACCATCCGGCATGGTCAGCGCCCCGGCGACCACGATTGCGCCGCACACCGCCACATAGCCACCAGTGGCACGCCCAGCGGCCGCCTCCGCATCGCTGATCAGATGAACCATCCTCGAACGCCCATCCGCTATCGACGTCACCAACACCAGCGCACTCACCGGGCGCCCACCAGAGCCGAGCCGATGACGACCGCGACGTCGTCGGTGCACATCAGCCGAACCCCGAACGGAAAACAGACCGGAAAAACACCACTATCCCGATCAATGTCGGTCGTAGGCCCCTCCACCACACCGCGCGACATGTGATCATCGACTACAGCAGTCACCTCAGTACCAGCGGGCAATAAACGCCAGGTCCCGACTCGACGATGCCGACCGCCACACCGGGCCGCATCACGAATCCGCCATACCAGCCGAGTGAACGACATCACAACAACGCCACCGAATACACACACCCCGAAAACCAACACCACCAAGATGACGAAACCCGACACGTCGATCACATCACGCACCACACTCATCAATGCTCCACACCCCTCCCGAAGCGGCGAGGAAACCACGGCGACCCGCCACAGCGCCGACACAACCCCGACACCACACCACCAAACACGCCGCCGGACGTAAGCCGCCCCGCCCCCTGACAGCGACGGCATCCCTTATCCGGGTAGCGGCGCAGGTGCCACCGCCACCGCAACAGCAGAAATACGGCGACTCCGACTACCACAAGCCAGCCATGCGCCATGCCAATCACCTCCTCTACTCCGGACCCGGATCAACTGCTGTCCACTATCACGATGGCTTGTTGTCGCTACCATCGGTATTGCTTCTGCGTCTCGCTTATGATCATCCTGTCCAGGTCGTGTCGTCTCTGTCTCTTCTGTCTGATAGTCTTTGCCTCATGGACCAACTAGGGCTGTCGGGTGGCGAGCCAACTCTGTTAAAGTTGCTACTTCGTCAGCGACACTGGCAGAAGCACGCCACGTTCATTAAGGAATGGGACAAGGTCGCGAAGAGCATTGATCCACAACTGGTGGGTAGCTGGCCCAAGCACGCGCAGTTCTACCGTTGGCTGCGTGGTGAGTTGCGTGAGCTACCTTATCCCGACGCTTGCCGGGTTTTGGAGGCACTGTTCCCGCAATACCGCGTGGCGGAATTGTTCGAGCCATGTCCGTCGGATATCAGTAATATGTTGACATCGAGAGGCAATGCTAATACTGAGTCTGATATCGCTCATCTCAGGGAGGCTGGCATCTCCCACCTTTGGTCGCGTACTAATCAGAGCGTCCTCGATGATCTGATTAATCGCGTGGACGGCGCCCGAGAGGAAATAACAGTTTTCGGATTGACGCGCAACTTTTATGCAAAGGACGATATGCTGCCGTTGTTCGAAGAAAAGGCGGCTGACATACCTATAACATTCTATGTGATGAATCCCAGCTGTACCTCACGCAAAGACCGTTATCGCATTGAGCCTGTTGAAGCTGCGATGGAAGACCCGGTGCGATATACTCGTGAGATTCTTCGCCCACTGTTCGATGCTTCTCAGCGGATAGCACCTAACAAGCCAGCGGCCGGAATGAGTATATACACATTTAACTTTCCGTGCTCATTTGCGATCGAGCGGATCGATCGAAGCTGTCGCGTCATGCTTTATGGTCACGGAAAAAGAGGAACAGAAGGTCCCATGCTCGTATTCGAGGAAGGTACACCTTATTGGGCTTACTTTAACGATCAGCTTCAATGGCTCGAACGACTTGCAACTAACCCGCGAGAGCCCTGGGTTAGCAAGGGACTTGTTGTTCGTGCATTTACAGAGGATGACCTGTGTAACAATAAGGAAATCCACGGGTGATTGATACGGTTAGAATCGAGCAGTTACTGAATGTTGCAAAGCAAGCGACGGCAACGGCTGGCGAGTTCATACGTTCTGCGGCGCCACATACGCTAACGAAAAAGGGGGATCGGGATTTCGCTTCAGATGTTGACGTCAGTGTTGAACGCCTTGTCCGTAATTTTCTTCATCAACAAACGCCAGATCTCGGATTCCTGGGTGAAGAGAGCGGGGGTAATACTGAAGGGGCTGGGCTGCGATGGATTCTCGACCCTATCGATGGAACAATAAATTTCCTGCACGGGTTACCACTCTGCGCCGTTTCTCTTAGCCTTCTGGAAGATGACATTACGCTCGTAGGGGTCGTTGCGTTACCGTTCCTGGGGCTACAATATACTGCGTCGCTAGGGCGCGGATCGTATGCAAATGACCAGCGCCTACGAGTGAGTGTCATTGATACGCTCGACGCTGCATTAGTGTCAATCGATCAGTATACTTTTGGCGCTGATTCAGATAAGACGAACCAGTTGCGACATCGATTGCTGGAAGGCATAGCCTCGCGCGTTCAGCGCGTTCGCATATTTGGCACGTCCGCCATTGATCTAGTATGGACTGCACACGGTCGCCTCGATGCATGCATCATTCTGGGAAATAAACCTTGGGATACAAGCGCAGGCACCCTGATCGCCAGAGAGGCAGGTGCCCGACTTCTTGACCTCGATGGCATCGATCATTCCATCACATCATCTAGCACCATAGCTGTGACCCCTTCAATCGAGCACCAACTAATGACCGTGATCCACGATACTCTCGCGAAGGAACAGATCTGACAATCGACTGCGCCGAGGATAAAACTAAGGCTCTATTGCATCGATGTGGATGGGTGGCGTGTGGTATGGGCTGGGCGCCTGGTGGGGTGGGGCGCACGGGCGTGATCTAGGTTCGATGGCTCCTACACCCGGTCGATCCTGGAACTGCCCGTGCGCGCGACAACCCTACTTTTTCGCTTTTGTACTTCGTTCACTGCCAGATTGAGGACAAGGGAGTGATTATTTCGACGAACTGATCTTTTGTATGAGTCGTCGAATGCCTAGGAGTACTCCATGCTTTATACGATACCATGGACGGCTATAGACAATTGCGCTTTGTCTCTGGGTGTGCAATGGTCTTAGCTCATCATGCCAGTCAAGCATTAGATGGCGAATGCGCACTTGTCGAGCGAACCTTCCGGATAAAGGCTGAAAATCCCACCGGCGACCGGTATT
>JBOHGD010000018.1:0-80495 GCA_050699955.1 Pseudonocardiaceae bacterium
AGAACAAGACCGCCGGAACTCGACCTCGGCCTCACGCAGCACACCGAGCAACCCATCGATCCGGGCCAACTCGCAGTCCTGCTCAACCGTGCTCACACACCCATTCTCGCAACCACCACCGACAATTTCCGCCACCGTGCGACAGCGATCGGGAGAAATCTGGGAAGAAACTCGCGGTTGTCGGGCTTGGGGGTCAACCGGCCCGCGGGCGCTTGGACTTGGGCAATCGGGCGACCACGTCGTCATAGGATCCGTCGATAAGCTCGAGGATCTCCTCGTCCGGCACCGTGCCGTCGAGCACGACGGAGTTCCAGCCGTAGCGGCCGAGGTAGGGCATCACGGAGACGCTGCCCGGGTAGCGCTGGCGCCACTCCTCGGCGGTGGCGCCGCATTTGACCCCGAGCCGGCCGCCGCCAAGAAAGGCGAAGATCTTGCCGCCGACCTTGGCGACCGGGTCGTCCTCCCAGGGCTCGTCCGGGGTAGCGCCCGGTTTGGCCAGGCAGTATCTGGTGACCTCGTCGTGGTCCACGTCATGGACCCTAAGCCGAGCCCACCCACGACCACCACGAGTTGCCCGACCGGAGACCCGGGGATCGGGGCGACGATGTTAGGACTGGTCACTCATTGACCGGGGTCTGACGGCATACTGACCGATCAGTAATGAGGGGTGGTGGCGCTGTGGGTGGTGGTTCGTCGTGGCTGGGTCATGTCGGGTGTGCTGGTGGGGTTGATGATGCGGGGTTGGTGCTGCGGGCTTGGCGGGTGGTGGCGGGGCGTACTCAGGTTGATGTTGCCGGGGTGTTGGGTACGAGTCAGCAGCATTTGAGTCAGATCGAGCAGGGGCAGCGTCCGTTGTCGTTGGAGCAGCGTCGCAAGCTGGTCATCGAGTTGGGGATAGCGGCTGAGGATCTGGGCTTGTCATCCGGGTGTGCGCGGCGGTTGGTGTCCAGCGACGATGCCAGCCCGGAGATCGCGGCGAGCCGGTTGCGGTGGCGTAATGAGCGACGCTGGCTCAACCAGCACCGGTCCGAGCTGGCAGAGCTGGCGGTGCGGCTCTACTCGGCCGAGTACCGGCTGGCGCGCACGCCTCAGCTCGCGAATCCTGAATGGCGGGTAGCTGAGCCCATGGAGCTGGGCTCGCTGGCGTTGCACCTCGACGAGGGGCCGCAGAGCGTGGAGGTGAACGGGTCGGAGCCGGAATCTGATGCCCTCCGGCCGTTGCGCACGGCTGGGGCGCGTTTTGAGCGTTATACCTCGGCGATGAAGCATCTCAGCCCACCTGCGTTGTTCGAGCCCCGTCCGAGTTATCGGCTGCTTGACGTCTGTCTGGCCTCCCGTCGGCTGGAGTTCGGACTGGGTGCCTACTTCGACAAGCTCGACGTCGGTGAGGCGCTTGCGCACGAGATGGCCGCTGTGTGCATGGCTGAGGGGCTGCCGGGGTCGGCGGAGAGTCTGTGCGGCCGGTTGCCGTTCCGGGAGCTGATCGGTGATCCGTTCGACGCCGGGCGCCGGGCGATCAGCGCGGGCATCGCCACGCTGACGATCCGGCTGCGCCGTTACCCGGCCGTGCCCTCGTTCCTGTTGCACTGGCGCGACTCGACGAAGGTGGCCACGTCCGGAGGCACCTACGGCGTGATACCCACCGGGGTATTTCAGCCTTCCAGCGTGGCTCTGTGGGATCGGCGTAATGACTTCGACCTGTGGCGCAACATGGTGCGGGAGTACTCAGAGGAATTACTCGGCGAGCCGGAGCACGACGGCAGCCGAAGCCAGCCGATCGACTACGAGCGCTGGTCGCTGTTCCAGCGGCTTCAGACAGGCCGGGCCGACGGCTCAGTGAATGCGTTTTTCCTGGGGCTCGGCCTGAATTCGCTCACCCTCGGCGCCACCATCCTGACCGTGGTGGTCATCGATGATGACGTGTTCACCGAAGTATTCGGCAGGGTGGTGCGATTCAATGAGGAAGGCGAGATCGTCACCGTCGGTGGTGGCGTACCCGCCGATGGAGTTCCGTTCACGGAGTCGGCGGTGCGCTGGATGCTGGGAACCGAACCGATGACCCCATCGGGCGCGGCCTGCCTCGCGCTGGCGTGGCAACATCGCGACGCACTGGGCTTGTAACGCGGAAACGATCTGTGAGTGAGGGGTGGTGGCGCTGTGGGTGGTGGTTCGTCGTGGCTGGGTCATGTCGGGTGTGCTGGTGGGGTTGATGATGCGGGGTTGGTGCTGCGGGCTTGGCGGGTGGTGGCGGGGCGTACTCAGGTTGATGTTGCCGGGGTGTTGGGTACGAGTCAGCAGCATTTGAGTCAGATCGAGCAGGGGCAGCGTCCGTTGTCGTTGGAGCAGCGTCGCAAGCTGGTCATCGAGTTGGGGATAGCGGCTGAGGATCTGGGCTTGTCATCCGGGTGTGCGCGGCGGTTGGTGTCCAGCGACGATGCCAGCCCGCAGATCGCGGCGAGCCGGTTGCGCTGGCGCACTGAGCGACGCTGGCTGAATCAGCATCGCTGCGAGCTGGAGCGGCTGGCGGTGCGGCTCTATCCGGCGCAGCATCAGGTGCCGGGCACTGCCCTGATTGCGCGTCCTGAGTGGATGGTGACCGAGCCGATCGAACTGGGTTCGCTGGTGTTGCGGCTCGACGAAGGGCCGCAGAGTGTAGGGGTGGACGGGTCGGAGCCGGAGTCCGAGGCGACCCGGCCGTTGCGTACCGCTGGGGCGCGTTTTGAGCGTTATACCTCGGCGATGAAGCACCTGAGCCCACCGGCGTTGTTCGAGTCCCGGCAGAGCTACCGGCTGCTCGATGCCTCGCTGGCCGTGCGCCGGTTGGGGTTCGGGTTGGCCGCCTACTTCGACAAGCTGGACGTTTGCGAGGCGCTCTCGCACGAGCTGGGCGCAGTGTGCATGGCGCAGGGACTGGCGAGCTCAGCGGATCAGCTCCGCGGGTTGCCGTTCCGGGAGCTGGTCGGTGATCCTTTCGACCCGCGACGCCGAGCGATCGTTCAGGCGATCACCACGCTGACGATCCGGCTGCGCCGCTACCCGGCCGAGCCCTCGTTCCTGCTGCACTGGCGCGATCCGGCGAAGGTGGCCACCGGCGGCGGCATCTACGGTGTCATTCCCGAAGGGGAGTTCCAGCCCTCCAGTGTGGCTCTGTGGGATCGGCGCAATGACTTCGACCTGTGGCGCAACATCGTCCGGGAGTACTCCGAGGAACTACTGGGGGAGCCGGAGCACGACGGCACTCGCAGCCGGCCGATCGACTACCAACAGTGGCCGCTGTTCCAACAGCTCCAGGCCGCCCGGGCCGACGGCTCGCTCAGGGTGTTCTTCCTGGGGCTCGGTCTGAGTGCGCTCACCCTTGCCGCCTCGATCCTGACCGTGGTGGTGATTGACGAGGATGTGTTCAGCGAGATGTTCGGCTCGATGGTGCAGTTCAACGAGGAGGGCGAGATCGTCGCCGTCGATGATAGGCCACCCACCGAGGGCGTTCCGTTCACCGAGGCGGCGGTACACAGGATGCTGGAGACCGAGCCGATGGCCTCATCAGGCACGGCCTGCCTCGCACTGGCGTGGCAGCATCGCGGCGCCCTGGGCCTGTAGGAGGAAGCACAACGCGGGGTTGTACAACCTTTTGTTGTTGGTATCGATTCGGGCGATTGGCGATGCTTGTCGTGTTCAAACGTGCCAAGTGACGCTGATGGTCAGCGCAGACATGAGGTGAGCGTGCGCCGCGCAAAGATGTGGATCTGCTGGGCACATTCCACAAGGGACGGTCACGCGCACGCATTCCCGCTCGTCGAGGGCCCGGTGGATCGCGATCGCGAGGCGGTCTGCTCACACACCGCCTCGCCTGCCGAACTGAATTCTCGAATCGACACTCCCCAGTGCCCACGGTGCGTACAGGCCATCAGCCCACCGGGCCCGTGAGTTGACCGCGGGACGGTGTGGCGGGTGGGGTGGTCGGCATGACGAGACGGGTAGTGGTCATCGGTGGGGATGCGACCGGGATGAGTGCGGCGTCGCAGGCGCTGCGCCGCGCCGGACGCGACGCACTGGAGGTGGTGGCCTTCGAGCGCGGCCGGTACGTGTCCTACTCGGCCTGCGGCATCCCGTACTGGGTCGCGGGCGACGTCGACGGTCCGGACGCCCTCATCGCGCGCAGCGCCGCGGAGCACCGGGCCAACGGGATCGACCTGCGGCTGCGCACCGAGGTCACCGAGATCGACCTGGACGCGGGCACCGTCACCGCCGTCGAGCTCGAGGGCGGGATCGGCCACCAGGTCGGTTTCGACGATCTCGTGCTGGCCACCGGCGCGGTCCCGATCCGGCCGGACCTGCCCGGGGTGGACGCGCCGGGCGTGTACGGCGTGCAGACCCTGGAGGACGGGGCCGCCCTGCTGGCGGGGCTGGCCCAGCGGCCGCGCCGGGCGGTCGTGGTCGGCGGTGGCTACATCGGTGTCGAGATGGCCGAGGCGATGGTGCGCCGCGGTCTGGACGTCACCGTGGTGGACCGGGCACCGGAACCGATGACCACCCTGGACCCCGATATGGGTGCTCTGGTCCGCGAGGCCATGGCGGGCATCGGGATCACCGTGCTCCCCGGCACCCCGGTGGCGGGTTTCGAGACCGGTCCCGACGGCCGGGTGAGCGCGGTGGTCACCGAGCGCGGGGAGCTCCCGGCGGACATCGTGGTGCTCGGGCTCGGCGTGCGACCGGCCGCCGAGCTGGCCAGGAAGGCCGGGCTGCCCCTGGGCCAGTACGGCGGGGTGCTGACCGACCTGCGAATGCGGGTGCCCGGTCACGACGGGGTGTGGGCGGGTGGCGACTGTGTCGAGGTGGTGCACCGGATCACCCAACGTCGGATGCACATCCCGCTGGGAACCCACGCCAACAAGCACGGCCGGGTGATCGGGACGAACCTGGGTGGCGGCTACGCGACCTTCCCCGGTGTGGTCGGCACAGCCGTCACCAAGGTGTGCGACCTCGAGGTCGGCCGGACCGGGCTGCTGGAGTCCGAGGCGCGCACGGCGGGGTTCGAACCGGTGAGCGTGACGGTGCAGTCGAGCACCCGGGCCGGCTACTTCCCGGGCGCCACCCCGATCACCGTCAAGATGATCGCCGAGCGCGGCACCGGGCGGCTGCTCGGCGTGCAGGTCGTCGGCCGGGCGGGGTCGGCCAAGCGGATCGACGGGTGCGCGATCGCGGTGTGGCACGAGATGACCGCCGAGGAGATGACCGGCATGGACCTCGGCTACGCGCCACCGTTCTCCCCGGTCTGGGACCCTGTGCTGGTGGCCGCCCGCAAGGCGTCGGACGTGGTGTAGTGCTGAGGTCAGACGATGACGACGGGCAGGGTTGCGTCCAGATGTATCAGATCACGCAGCCGCGTCGTCGGTGGTGGTCACCTGCAGCGGCCAGTCACCGGCGGTGGAGCCACGCAGATGTGGGTGGTTGAAGCTGCGCCGGAACCAGGCGGTCACCCCGACCGGGGCGACCGGGCCGTCGAACCGCGAGATCGCGCTGTGCTGTCTGGAAAGCTGGCGGGGTGAGAGACGTCGTCGTCCTGGACTACGGGTCCGGCAATCTGCGTTCGGCCGAGCGCGCGCTGCACCGCGCGGGCGCGGGCGTCACCGTCACCGCTGACGTGGGCGCCGCGCTGGCCGCCGACGGGCTGGTGGTACCCGGGGTGGGCGCCTTCGCGGCCTGCATGGCCGGGCTGCGCTCGGTGCGCGGGGAACGGATCATCGGCCGCAGGCTCGCCGGTGGCCGCCCGGTACTGGGGATCTGCGTGGGCATGCAGGTGCTGTTCAGCCAGGGCGTCGAGCACGGGGTGCAGACCGAGGGATGCGACGAGTGGCCCGGGACGGTGGAACGGTTGAAGGCCGACGTGCTGCCGCACATGGGATGGAACACGGTGCGAGCACCCGCGGGTTCGCAACTGTTCGCCGGCCTCGACGCGGACGCCCGGTTCTACTTCGTGCACTCCTATGCCGTGCGCCGCTGGGACATGGAGAACTCGACGCTTCTGACGCCCCCGTTGGTCACCTGGGCCGAGCACGGTGAGCCGTTCGTCGCCGCGGTGGAGAACGGGCCGCTGTGGGCCACCCAGTTCCACCCGGAGAAGTCCGGTGACGCCGGCGCGCACCTGCTGCGCAACTGGATGGCGACGTTGTAGCCGATGCGCAGATATGGCCTGCCCTCCGCGCGGGGCGGCTGACCGCAGGGAGCGCCGGCCGGGCGGGCTCACCGCTTAGGCTGGGCCGATGAGTTTCGTGCTGCTGCCCGCGGTGGATGTCGTCGGTGGCCGGACCGTCCGCCTGACCCAGGGGGAGGCCGGCACCGAGACCTGCTACGGGGACCCGCTGTCCTCCGCGCTGGCCTGGCAGGCCGACGGCGCCGAGTGGATCCACCTGGTCGACCTCGACGCCGCGTTCGGCCGGGGCTCCAACGCCGAGCTGATGGCCGGGATCGTCGGCACGCTGGATGTCGCGGTGGAGCTGTCGGGTGGGATCAGGGACGACGCCTCGCTGACCCGGGCGCTGGCCACCGGATGTGCCCGGGTGAATCTGGGCACCGCCGCGCTGGAGGAACCACAGTGGTGCGCCCGGGTGATCGCCGAGCACGGCGATCGGGTCGCGGTGGGGCTCGACGTCCGGATCGTCGAGGGGTGCCACATCCTCGCCGCGCGTGGCTGGACCGAGAGCGGCGGAGATCTCTGGGAGGTGCTGGAGCGCCTGGACCGGGACGGCTGCCCGCGATACGTGGTCACCGACGTCACCAAGGACGGCACCCTGCGCGGGCCGAACCTGGACCTGCTGCGCGCTGTCTGCGCCCGTACCGACGCCCCGGTGATCGCCTCCGGTGGGGTCTCCTGTGCCGGCGACGTGGTCGCGCTGGCCGCGCTGGCCGCTGAAGGGGTCGAGGGCGCGATCATCGGCAAGGCGCTCTACACCGGGGCGCTCACCCTGCCCGACGCCCTGGTCGCCACCCGCTGACCCCCACCCCACCCCGCGCGTGTCAGCCCCTCATGCCCGGTGTGTCAGGCGCTGGTGTCCGGTGTGTCTGGCGCTGGTGTCCGCTCGGCCGAGACGTCGCCCTCCTAGGCTGAGCGCATGACCGTCGCGGTGCGCGTGATCCCCTGCCTGGACGTCGATGCGGGCCGGGTGGTCAAGGGGGTGAACTTCACCTCGCTGCGCGACGCCGGTGATCCGGTCGAGCTGGCCACCGCTTACGACGCGCAGGGCGCCGACGAGCTGACCTTCCTGGACGTCACGGCCTCCTCCGCGCAACGGGAGACGACCTACGACGTGGTCCGCCGCACCGCGGAGTGCGTCTTCATCCCGCTCACCGTGGGCGGCGGAATCCGCGAGGTGTCCGATGTGGACCGCCTGCTGCGGGCCGGGGCGGACAAGGTGAGCATCAACACCGCCGCGGTGGCCCGCCCCGAGCTGCTGCGGGAGGCCGGCCACCGCTTCGGCGCGCAGTGCATCGTGCTCTCCGTGGACGCCCGCCGCGTGCCCGCGGGCGAGCCACCCACCCCGTCCGGCTTCGAGGTGACCACGCACGGCGGGCGGCGCGGAACCGGGATCGACGCGGTGCAGTGGGCCGCCCGCGGCCAGGAACTCGGCGTCGGGGAGATCCTGCTCAACTCGATGGACGCGGATGGCACGAAGGCCGGCTTCGACATCGAGATGATCTCCGCGGTACGGGCGGTCGTGGAGGTACCGGTGATCGCCAGCGGTGGGGCGGGTGAGGTGGCGCACTTTCCCCCCGCAGTGGCTGCGGGTGCGGACGCGGTGCTCGCGGCCAGCGTCTTCCACTTCGGTCAGTTGCGGATCGGCGAGGTCAAGGACGGCCTGCGCGAGGCCGGGGTGACGGTGCGATGAGTGGGCTGGACCCGCGGATCGCCGGGAGGCTCAAGCGCGACGCCGACGGGCTGGTGTGCGCGGTGGTGCAGCAGCGCGGCAGCGGCGATGTGCTGATGGTGGCCTGGATGGACGACGAGGCGCTGCGTCGCACGCTGACCACCCGGTGCGCCACCTACTGGTCCCGCAGCAGGCAGACCTACTGGGTCAAGGGTGAGACGTCGGGGCATACCCAGCACGTGCACGAGGTCCGGCTGGACTGCGATGGCGACGCCATCCTGCTCGTCGTCGACCAGACCGGCCCCGCCTGCCACACCGGGTCGCGCAGCTGCTTCGACACCGACCTGGTGCTGCGCAGCCGGTGAACTCTCGCCCTCGGGGTCAGTGGGCGGCGTGCGGTGGGCTCACCTTGCCGGTCGGCGGGTTTGGCAGCGAGGAGGGGCACCAGCCCGGGACCGGGTACACCGGGCAGGCCTGGTCGGGCCACATCAGCAGAAAGTTACGTCACGTTTGTGTCCACGCGCCGACGGGAATGCCGGGTGAGGCGGTGATGGTCGACAGGAATCGGGGTGGGTATGACTGAACGTCAGGTTGTTGTGATCACCGGGGCGAGTGCGGGGATAGCCCGCGCGACCGCGCAGCAGTTCGGCGCCAGAGGGGCGCAGGTGGCGCTGTTGGCCCGCGGGCAGGCCGGGCTGGACGGCGCGGCCAAGGACGTGGAGAACGCCGGCGGCAGGGCTCTGGCCATCCCGACCGACGTCGCGGACTACGATCAGATTGAAGCCTCCGCCAGGCAGGTCGAGGACACACTCGGGCCGATCGACGTGTGGATTAACGCGGCGTTCACGTCGGTGTTCGCCCCGTTCCGCGAGATCAAGCCCGAGGAGTTCCGCCGGGTCACCGAGGTCAGCTACCTGGGTTTCGTCTACGGCACCATGGTCGCGCTGGCCCGGATGCGCCCCCGGGACAGGGGAACCATCGTGCAGGTGGGCTCCGCGCTGGGGCAGCGCAGCATCCCGTTTCAGTCGGCTTACTGCGGCGCGAAGCACGCGATCAACGGGTTCACCGAGTCGCTGCGCACCGAGCTCACGCACGAGGGCAGCAACGTCCATGTCACAGTGGTTCAGATGCCGGCGGTCAACACCCCGCAGTTCTCGTGGGTGCTGTCCCGGCTGCCCAACCACCCGCAGCCGGTGCCACCGATCTACCAACCCGAGGTGGCCGCGCGCGGCGTGGTGTTCGCCGCCGACCACCCGCGGCGCAAGCAGTACTGGGTGGGCGCGAGCACGGTAGGCACCCTGGTCGGGCAGAAGATCGCCCCGGCGCTGCTGGACCGCTCTCTGGCCAAGACCGGCTTCCAGTCACAGCAGACAGACGACAAGGCCGACCCAGACCGACCGCACAACCTGTGGAAGCCCGTCGACGGCAAGGACGGCCATGACCACGGCGCCCACGGGATATTCGGCGACAAGGCCCACAATCGCGCCCCACAGCTGTGGTTCTCCCACCACGCCCGGCTGCTGTCGAGCACCGCTGCGGCCCTCATCGCGACCGGCCTGGCCACGGCGGCGGCGACGTGGCTGCGCCGCCGGTGAACTGGTTTTCCGGTCGTCTCAGGCCACCCGGAACACTTCGGCGTCGGGGTGTTTGAAGGCTAGCCCGAGGCCGGGGCGGGTCCGGTCCGGGCGCAGCGCGCCGCCGCGTGGATCGAGCGCGCCGTCGAAGAGCATGCTCTCGATGCGGTGGTGGTCGTGGAAGTACTCCAGATGCCGCAGGTTGGGCACCGATACCGCCACGTGGGCGTGCAGGTTCGGCGCGCAGTGCCCGGAGACATCGAGGTTGTGCGCGGCGGCCACCGCCGCGACGCGAACCCATTCGGTGATCCCGCCGCAGCGGGTGACGTCGATCTGCAGGCAGTCCACCGCGCTGGCGGTGACCATGCGGGCGAGGTAGGCCAGGTCGTAGCCGTACTCGCCGGCCGCGGTGTCCGGCCTGGTCTGGTCGCGGACCTCGCGCAGGCCGTCCAGGTCATCGGAGCTGACCGGTTCTTCGAACCAGATCACGTCCGACTCAGCCATGGCGTTGGCGATGCGGATGGCCTGCTTGCGGCGGTAGCCCCCGTTGGCGTCGACGTAGAGCTCGGCGTCGGGGCCGATGACCTTGCGGGCGAAGGCGATGCGCGCCAGGTCCCGCGGCTCGCGGGTGCCCCAGGACTCCCCGATCTTGATTTTCACCCGGGGGATGTCCCACTCGCCCACCCACCGCTGCAGTTGCGCGGCGGCGGTGGCGTCGTCGTAGGTGGTGAACCCGCCGCTGCCGTAGATCGGTACGGCATCGCGGACGGTGCCGAGCAGCCCGCACACAGGGAGGTCGAGCAGCTTGGCTTTGAGGTCCCACAGCGCGGTGTCCACCGCGCTGATCGCGCAGGACACCAGACCGGGGCGCCCCAGGTTGCGCACCGCGGCCACCATCGCCTGCGACGATCCGGGCACGTCCAGTGCGGGGCGCCCGGTCACCACGGCGGCCAGTGGCCCGTCCACCACGGGTTTGCAGCCCGCGCCCGCGTAGGTGTAGCCCAGGCCGCTGGCTCCACCGCCGGTCGCTTCGACGAGGACCAGGGTGGTGGCGTCCCAGGTGAGGGTGCCATCGGCCTCGGGCGCATCGGTCGGGATCTGGTACACCGCCGTGGTGAGGCCTTCGACCCGCACCTCATCACTGCCCACCATAGGTGCTCCTTGCTGCCGGGCCGCTGGGTCGGCCGAGCCGGCTGGCGGTTTCGAACATCAGGGCGTGCACGAAGGCCTGGGGCAGGTTGCCGCGCAGCTGGTGTTGGGTGACGTCGTATTCCTCGGAGAACAGCCCAGGCGGGCCGCAGGCCGCGCGGTTGCGTTCGAACCACGTCCGGGCCGCCAGCGCGTTGCCCTGTTGGTGTTCGGATAGCGCCATCAGGAACCCGCACAGCGTGAACGCGCCCTCGGCCTGTCCGAGTTGGCGGTCGTCGTGGCGGAACCGGTAGACGTAGCCTTCCTCGCCCAGCTCGTCGCGCACCGCCGCCAGGGTGGCCAGGCTGCGGGGGTCGGCGGCGGGCAGCGCGCCGCGGATCGCCGGCAGCAGCAGGGCGGCGTCGATGCGCGGGTCGTCGGGTGCGCGTTGCCAGCGTCCGCTGGGATGCAGGCAGTCGTGGGCGGTGTCGGCGAGCAGGGTGTCGGCCAGTGCGCTCCACACCGCTGCGTCCGCGGTGGACGCGCCGGCGCTGGAGATCGCGCGCAGTCCGGCGGCGCAGATCAGCCGGGAGTGCGCCCAGCGGTGGGCGTCGAGTTCCCAGATCCCGGCGTCCGGCTCGCGCCATCGCGCTTCGATGGCGGCCACCGCGGTGGTGACGGCCTTGTAATGGTCGGTGTCGAGGTGGTCGTGGCGGGCGGCGGCGGCGAAGAGCAGCAGCGCCTCACCCAGTGCGTCGAGCTGGAACTGGGCGTTGACGTGGTTGCCGAGGATGTCGTGCCCACCGGGGTAGCCGGGTAGGTCCAGAGAGCGCTCGCCGGGCACCGGTCCGCCGGTGATGGTGTAGGCCGGTTTGAGGTGGGGGCCTTCGGCGAGGATGCGATCGGCGACGAACCGGACCGCGTCGTCGAGCAGCGGGTGCGGGCCGTCGGCGGCGACGGCTTGCCCGGCGTAGCACTGGTCGCGGATCCACACGTAGCGGTAGTCGTAGTTGCGCCCCTGCTCAGCCCGTTCGGGTAGGCTCATGGTGGCCGAGGCGACCATGCCCCCACCGGAGCTGGTCAACCCACGCAACACGGCGTAGGAGTGCCGGACATCGCGAGGCGCGATATTCGCGCCGAGCATCGGCATCGCTTCCCGCCAGGCCGTCTCGGTGCCGTCCCACAGCCGGCCGGCATCGGGGGGCTCCCGCTCCAGTGTGGTGGCGGAGAGTTCCAGGACCAGGTCGTGATGGGACCCCTCGGGCACGGTCAGGGTGGCGCGTAGCGACCGCGCGCTCTCGCCGTGGACGTCTGCGGCCCCACCGCCGCTCCACCGCATGCGCAACTCGCCGACCTGGCCCTCCCATCGGCCGTCGTCGTCGCGGTGCAGCTCGTGCAGGTGCGCCCGGCCGAACCCGGCGGCCGGTTCCAGCACCACCTCGACGTGGGCGCTGCCCCGCACGGCGATGATGCGGCGCAGGATGACCACCCGGTGCGGATCGCCGGGGAAGGCCAGCGCCTCGCGGCACTCGGTGATCCCGCTCTCGGTGACCCACCGGGAACGCCAGATGAGGCTGCCGTCCTCGTAGCAGCCACCCCACACAAACCGGCCGGTGGGGGTGACCGCATAGACGCCCGCCCCGCCGATCAGGGAGGACAGCACCGGGTCGGAGTCCCAGCGCGGCGCGCACATCCACACGCAGTCCCCGCGCGGGCCGACCAGGATGCCGCGTTCCCCATCGGCCAGCAACGCGTACTCCCGCAGCACCTGCGGCGGGAACATCGCCGTGGTGCCGGTATCTGTGCTGGCCATAGTGGTTCAGCTCCCGAGGAGCTGGCCGAGGGTGACCATGAGGGTGCGGGTCTGGCCTTGCTGGTCGGCGACGGTGACCGGGACCCTTTGGCCGGGGTTGAGATGGGCGAGCACGGCGGCCAGCTCCGCGGTGCTGTGCGCCGGGGTGTTGTTCACCGCGGTGATGATCTCGCCCGGCTGGAGACCGGCCGGCGCGGGCGTGGCGGAGGCGGTGCCCGCATAGCCCGCCCGCGCACGGGACAGGGTGAGCGCCGCCGTGACGGCGACCGCGGCGCCCAGGACGGGTGGCGGGATTCTCATCGTCGGCTCCCCACCGTGGGTCGGCTGCGGCCGGCCCGCTCGGCCGGATCGTCGTCCATGGCGGCGCCGGTGGCCATCCCGTCGGCGAGCCGGGAGGCCAGCACCATGATCGTCAGGGCCGGGTTGGCGCTGCCCTGGGTGGGGCAGACCGAGCCGTCGGCGAGGAACAGGTTGGGCACCGCCCAGGCGCGCTGGTGGGCGTCGACGACGCCGTGCTCGGGTGTGGCGCCCATCCGGGCGCCGCCGATGAGGTGGGCGTAGCGCTGGATGGTCAGCACGTCCTGAGCATTGCCCGCGCGCAGGATGTCGTTGACCACCTGGGTGGAGAAGGCCATGTTGGCCTTGTCGTTGTCCGACAGTGTGTAGTCCATGCGGGCCACTGGCTGGCCGTAGGGGTCGGTCTGTTCGGCGAGGGTGACCCGGTTCTCCGGGTGCGGGAGCAGTTCGTTGAGCACCCCGATGACGCCCCAGTGGTTGTAGTCACGCATGTACTCCCGCAGCGCCCGGCCCCAGTGCCCGTCGGCCAGCACGTGCTCCGCCCAGCCGATCGGCAGCGGCGAGACGGTCTGGATGGAGAACCCGCGGGCGAAGTCCCGGTGCGGGTCGGTCTCGTAGAACTGCTCGGAGGACACCTCGGGCGGTGGCGACTTGTACATCCGCAGCTCCTCGGGCCAGCGGCCCGCGGCCTGGGTGGCGCCCTGCACCATGACGTAGCGCCCGACGAGGTCGTGGTCGTTGCACAGCCCGTCGGGGAAGCGGCGACTGGTCGAGGCGAGCAGCAGCCGCGGGGTCTCGATGGAGTAGCCGGCGACCGCGACGAACCGGGCGCGCTGCATCCGGTGGACGGACTCCCCCTCCCGGACGTAGGTCACCCCGCGGGCCAGCCCACTGGCCTCGTCGAGCTCAACCCGCAGCGCCATGCAGTTCGCCCGCACCTGCACCCCGTGGGCCAGCGCGTCGGGCAGGTGGGTGACATACGGGCTGGCTTTGGCGTTGACCTTGCAGCCCTGCAGGCAGTACCCGCGGTAGATGCAGTGCGGCCGGTTGCCGAAGGTGCCGTTGACGATCCCCACGGGGCCGACCCGCATCTCGATGCCCAGCGCCCGCGCGCCGTGCACGAGCTTCTCGGCGGGCGCGGAGATCGGGTGCGGCGAGAACGGGTAGCGGTGCGGGTAGCCCCACGGCCAGTCCTGCCCGGCGACCGGTAGCTCGGCCTCCACCCGCTCGTAGTGGGCCAGCACGTCCTGGTAGCCGATCGGCCAGTCGGCGCCCACGCCGTCCCGGCTGTAGGTGGCGAAGTCGCTGGGGTGGAAGCGCGGCGTGTAGCCGGCGTAGTGCACCATCGACCCGCCCACCCCGCGTCCGGAGTTGTTCTTGCCCAGCTCGATCGGGTCGGGCCCGCCGATGATCCGCTTCTGGGTCCAGTACAGCTCGTGGGATCCGGCCTCGTCGGAGACCCAGTCCTCGTCGGGGTGCCAGAACGGGCCGGCCTCGATGATGACGATCCGCCAGCCCGCCCGCGCCAGGCGCTGGGCGAGCACCGAGCCGCCCGCGCCGGCCCCCACGATCACAAGGTCGACCTCGTCGCTCTCGGCGTAGCGGCGCATCGTCTTCTCCCCGGGTAGGTCCCGGGAGTGCACGTCGAGCAGGTAGCGGGAGTCGTTGTCCCGGGGGCCGATCGAGCCCTTGAGCACCCCACGCCAGAACGTCCCCACTACAGCTGCCCCTCGTGCACGACCCACACCGGGTCCTCGTCGGTCGCACCCGGGGTCTCGAACGGTTCGCGGATCGCGACCCCGCCGCGGCGCATGAACCCCCGTGGATAGGCCGGGCCACCGAAGCCGATCTCGTTCCACGCCCAGGGGTGAGCGTAGAAGGCCGAGAGCGCCATCCGCATCACCACCGACCACGCCCGGGTGACGTTGAGCCGCTCCCATGGACCGCCGGCCAGCCGGCCCTTGGCGAACTCGCCGACGATCGCCTCCCGCCGCTCCTCGTCGCAAGCGGAGAAGCCGGTCACCGGGTAGCTCGCGGCGGCGGTGTGGTCCAGCCCGGCCAGCACCAGCCGCCAGGTATCGCGGTCGTCGGGCATGTCGGCGTACTGGTAGCCGTCGAGCTTCCCGCCGTCGAGCTTTTCGTCGATCATCTCCGGCACCGGTACCCGTGGCTCGGCGTCCTGAGCCAGCACCGTGTCACAGAACGCCCGCAGCGTCGGCTCCTCCTCGACGGTAAAGAACCGCATCGGCCCGGGCGGCTCCAGCCGGGCCAGCACCACCTTCCTCGTCGCCTCGTCCCAGGTGTCCATGGTGGACATGACGTCGTAGTCGGGGTACCGGCCGATCATCTGTGGACTCACCCCGGCGCGCTGGCGGGGCAGCCACCTCGGGTGCGGAGGTTTGCCGTCCTGGCGAAGGTTGGGCAGGTGGTCGGGCTTGCTGAGATCCGGCATGTGCCGCCTCCCTCACTGCTCGCGCCGGATCAGGGCCGCGAGCAGGCCCATGCCACCGACCATCGCCATCAGCCCGGGCGCGGAGATCGGCGGACCCATCGGCAGGTTGTAGCTGGCCAGTTTCCAGCCGCCGGGTTTGCGGGACACTCCGCGGGCGTGGAAGTACTCTCCGAGCAGGCCGTTGGCGGTATAGAGCGCCGCGGTCACCGGCAGCGCTGTCTTCGCCCAGCGCTTCGAGAACACTCCCGCGACTGCGGCCGCGACCAGCGGAGGGGTCAGCACGATCGGGCTCCACATCCACTTGTCGCCGAAGCTGGCCTTGTAGTGCTCCAGATAGATCTCGGCTCCGGTCACCACCGCGGCCACCGCGGTCAGGCCGGACAGGGAGCGTTCGAATCGGCCGTACTCGATATTGGACACAATCCGGTCGAGGAGATGCTCTGTCTCCGCTACCGCGTCGTGGCGTGAGCGTGTCAATGACATGTCCGGTTTCCTTGTCTGGTCAGTGGGCGCCGGCACAGCACCACCCGCGGTTGCGGCGGTGGGAAGGACGCGGCTGCGGGGCCGCAACGGCCGCTGTCAGCTGTGCCCGTACGCGGCTGCCCTGCCTCGGCGAGGGCCGGCGTGTCTACCGGCCGGGGATGAGCTCTTGGGCGAACTCGCGGACCGCCGACACCGCCCCGGGGAGGCCTTCCTTGGGGGCCGCGACGAAGGCCTTGGTCATCGCCTCCATCTGGGCGAAGGTGACGTGCGGTGGGATCGGGGGCTCTTCCGGGTCGCTCATCGCGTCGATGATCACCGGCCGGTCCGCGGACAACGCCTCCCGCCACGCACCTTCGATCTGGTCGGACCGCTCGACCTTGATGCCCTTCAGGCCGATCATCTCGGCGTAGGCGTGATACGGCACGTAGGGAATGTCCTGGGAGGCCTCGAACTTGGGGTCCCCGGCCATCGCCCGCTGTTCCCAGGTCACCTGGTTGAGGTCCTCGTTGTTGAGTACCAGCACGACCAGCCGCGGATCAGCCCAGGTCTTGTAGTACTTGGCGGCGGTGAGCATCTCGGCCATACCACCCATCTGCATCGCCCCGTCCCCGACCATCGCCACCGACACCCGGTCCGGGAAGGCGAACTTCGCCGCGATTGCATACGGCACCCCGGGCACCATGGTGGCCAGGTTGCCCGACAGCGATGCCTTCATACCCCGGCGGATCTTGACCTGGCGGGCGAACCAGTTCGCCGCCGACCCGGAGTCGCTGGACAGGATCGCATTGTCGGGCAGTTGGCGGGACAGCTCGGCGAACAGCGCCTGCGGGCGCACCTGCGGCCGATCCCCGGCACGGTCCACATCGGCCGGTTCCGCGCGGTCGGCCATCAGCCGCCACCACTCCTCGACACCCTTGGCGATACCCTCTTGCCAGGAACGGTCGGTCTTGCGGCGCAGCAGCGGAAGCAACTCAGCCAGGGTCTGCTTGCTATCCCCGACCAGCGCGAGGTCCATCGGGTAGCGGATCGAGAGCATCCGCCCCAACAGGTCGATCTGCACCCCCTTGACCGCGCCCTCCTTGGGCAGGAACTCCGAGTAGGGGAAGCTGGAGCCGACCATCAGTAAAGTATCGGCGCCCTGCATCATGTCCCAGCTCGGTTTGGTGCCCAGCAGTCCGATCGACCCGGTGCAGAATGGCACGTCGTCGGGCACGGCCGCTTTGCCCAGCAACGCCTTCGCCACCCCGGCGCCCAGGGTGTCCGCGACCGCGAGCACCTCGTCGGTGGCGTGCAATGCTCCCTGGCCGACCAGCATCGCGACCTTCTCACCGGCGTTGAGGAGATCCGCGGCCGCTTGGAGGTCGCGCTGTTCGGGGACGTGGCGCCCGGGCCAGTAGCCGACACCGGAGTGCACGGTGTGGGTCAGGTGCGGCTGCTTATCCACCGCGTCCATCTCCTGCACGTCCGCCGGGATGATCACGCATGTGACGGTCTTCTCGGTCTGCGCGATCCGCAGCGCCCGGTCCAGGGTGTGGCGGATGCTGCCGGGCTCATTGGCCTGCTCGCAGTAGGCCGACGCGACGTCGGAGTAGAGCTGCAGCAGCTTGACCTCCTGCTGAAAATGCCCGCCCAATGCGCGGACGAAGGTCTGCCCGACGATCGCCACCACCGGCTGGTGGTCCAGCTTCGCGTCGTACAGCCCGTTGAGCAGGTGGATCGCCCCCGGCCCCGAGGTGGCCATGCACACCCCGACCTGCCCGGTGAACTTGGCGTGCCCGCACGCCATGAACGCGGCCATCTCCTCATGGCGGGTTTGAATGAACCGCAGCTGGTCCTGACATCGCCGCAACGCACCCATGATCCCGTTGATCCCGTCCCCCGGGAACCCGTAGATCGTGTCCACGCCCCACTCCATCAGGCGCTCACACAGATAGTCCGCGGCAGTGTCTCCCATTTGCGGCTCCCCACTGTTCAATCCAGCCACTGTCCAACCCAGACGGTCTCGGCAAGCGGCGCAGCGCAGCCAGCCGATCGAGCCCGGCGGCGCGGGCCCATAGGGTCATTGTTGACCCGGAGCCTGCGTTCCGCAGGTCGGGCCATTCACAAGACCCCGGTCAGATACCGCTGCAGGTTGGGCGCGATCGCGGCGACCACAGTGTCGTGGTCGGCTGAGGCCAGCGGCTCGAGGCGGATCACGTACCGCATCAGCCCGAGCCCGGCGATCTGGGAGCCGCACAGCGCCGCACGCAGCTCGGGCCGGTCCGGGGCCACCGTCGCGACCACCCTCCCGAAGATCACCCGTCCGACGAAATCGCGCATCATCGCAGCGGCGTCCTCGTGACTGGCCACGCTGCGCATCAGCGCGGCGAGCGCACCGCCGCCATTGGTGTCCCAGACAGCCAGGAACGTCCGCACGATCCGTTCGGCCAGCTGGTCAGCAGGCCCGTCGAGTAACCGGGGAACGATCTCGCCGGCATTGACCGGGATCTCCATGGCGGCCACGAACAGCCCGTCCTTGCCGCCGAACCAGTGGTTGACCATCGCCGGGTCCACCTCGGCCCGCTGCGCGATCGCCCGCACGGTGGCCCCGTCGAAGCCGCGCTCGATGAACTCCACCCTGGCGGCGTCGAGCAGTGCCCCGCGGGTGTCCTCGCCGCCGGGTCGGCGCCCCCGGGGACGCCGTACGCGTCGCGCCACCGGTCCGTTCATTCGGTGCGGCGCGGCGCGGTCGCCCGCATCCGCCATCCAGGGTCTCTTTTCAACATTAGATGAAAAACTTACGCTCGGTCGTGGGCAACGTCAACGGCGTGCGGAACGGCATGGGCAGAATGGACCCATGGTCAGTATTTCCGACAGCGAACTCGATCGGCCGCGGGTGGTCGACAGCGGGATCGGACGGTCCCAGCCGGAGCGCGAACAGTTCCGCGCCCTGGCGGTCGACCGCCGGGTGATTCCGGTGACCCGCACGCTGCTCGCCGACGGCGAGACCCCGCTGGGGGTGTACCGCAAGCTTGCCGAAGGCCGGCCGGGCACCTTTCTCTTCGAGTCCGCGGAGAACGGTTCGTCCTGGTCGCGCTGGTCGTTCGTGGGAGTGCGCAGCGCCGCCGTGCTCACCGAGGTGGGCGGCCGGACCGTCTGGCGGGGTACCCCCCCGGTGGGGCTGCCCGGGGTGGCGGAGCCGTGGGCGGGTACCCCGCTGGAGGCGCTGCGGGAGACGGTGGCGGCCCTGCACTCCGAGCCGCTGGCCGGCCTGCCCCCACTCACCGGCGGGATGGTCGGCTACCTCGGCTACGACGCGGTCCGGCGGCTGGAGCGGCTACCCGAGCTGGCCGTCGACGACCAGCGGGTACCCGAACTGGTGATGTTGCTGGCCACCGACCTCGCCGCGCTGGACCACCACGAGGGCACCGTCACGCTGATCGCCAACGCGATGCTCAGCCCGCCGTCGTCCGCTGACCGCGGCGACGGGGACGGCTCACCGGCACGTGTCGACGAGGCCTACGACGACGCGGTGGCTCGGCTGGACGCGATGACCGCGCAGCTGTGCACGCCCGCGCCGGCCAGCGCAGCGGTGTTCACCCGCCCGGCGCCGGACTTTCTGCGCCGTCGCAGCCGGGCAGAGCACTGCGCCGCGGTCGAGGCCGCCAAGGAGGCCATCCGTGCGGGTGAGGCGTTCCAGGTGGTGGTCTCCCAGCGGTTCGAGATGGTCACCGACGCCGACCCGCTCGACGTCTACCGGGTGCTGCGCACCACCAACCCCAGCCCGTACATGTATCTGCTCACTCTGGAAGAGTTCAGCATCGTCGGCTCCAGCCCGGAGTCGCTGGTCACCGTGCGGGACGGCCGGGTCACCACGCACCCGATCGCCGGGACCCGCCCGCGGGGGGCCGATCCCGATACCGATGCCTGGCTGGAGAAGGACCTGCTGGTCGACGAGAAGGAGCGGGCCGAGCACCTCATGCTGGTCGATCTGGGCCGCAACGACGTCGGCCGGGTCTGCCGTCCCGGTTCGGTGCACGTGACCGACTTCTTCCGGGTGGAGCGCTACAGCCACGTCATGCATCTGGTCTCCACGGTCACCGGCGAACTGGCGGCCGGCCGCACCGCCTTCGACGCGGTGGCCGCCTGTTTCCCGGCCGGGACGCTGTCGGGGGCGCCCAAGCCGAGGGCCATGGAGCTCATCGAGGAGTTGGAGCCCACCCGGCGAGGCGTGTACGGCGGAGTGGTCGGCTATCTGGACTTCGCCGGGGACGCCGACACCGCGATCGCCATCCGCACCGCCGTGATCCGGGACGGGGTGGCCTACGTGCAGGCGGGCGGGGGCATCGTGGCCGACTCCGACCCGCTGGCCGAGGATGCCGAATGCCTGAACAAGGCGGGCGCGGTGCTGGCCGCGATCGCTGCCGCGGGCACCCTGCGGGTCGCGGTCAACGAGCCTGCCGGACCGATTCGTGCGTAGCCCGCGAAACCACTCGAACCGGTGAACCGCCGCGCGCTCATCGCCACCGTGGTGCTGCTGCTCGGGGCTGCCGCCGCATTCGGTGGTGCGGCGGCGCTGGGCTGGGCCCGGGTCGGGTTCCAGGCGCCGTTGCGGGGCAGCGTTCCGGTCCAGGTGAACGGTTCCGACCTGCTGCCCGTGCTGAGCCCGCTGGCGCTGCTCGCGCTGGCTTCGGTTGCCGCCGTGCTGGCCACGGGTGGGTGGGTACGCCGGTTGCTCGGTGCGCTGCTGGTGGTGGCGGCGGTGCCGACGGGCCTGGGCGTGGCGCGGGTGACCGACCAGAGCAGGCTGGTCGGGGCCGCTGTGTCGGCCGGTGGGCGGGCCGACCGAGCCGTCGCGGACGGGACGGTCACCCTGCTGCCCGCGGGACCGGTACTGACTGTGATCGGTGCGGTGTTGCTCGCCGGAGCAGGCGTGGCATTGGTGCTGTGGGGTCACAGAATGCCGCGAATGGGTAGTCGCTACCGAACTCCGGCGGCTCGTGCGTCCAGACCTGAGGAACTATGGGAGCGGATCGACGCAGGTGAGGACCCCACAGCGCAGGGCGACCCCCGGTGAGGGGGTGTAGGTCAGGCCGGAGCTAGCATCGTTACCCGGCCGTTGACGGCGCGGAAGGGGAGAGGATTGAGCGTCTTGGAGGCGATCCTCGAGGGGGTCAGAGCAGACCTCGCAGACCGCGAAGCCGCAATCGGGTTCGAGGACATCAAGCGGCGGGCTACCAAGGCGCATGCACCTCGGGACGCCATGGCTGCCTTGCGGGGTCCGGGGATCGGTGTCATCGCGGAGGTCAAGCGATCCAGCCCGTCGCGGGGCGTGCTGGCCGACATCCCGGACCCGGCAGCGCTGGCCGCCGACTACGAAGCAGCGGGCGCGCGCATGATCAGCGTGCTGACCGAGCGCAGGCGGTTCGGCGGCTCGCTGGCCGACCTCGACGCGGTGCGCGCCGTGGTGGACATCCCGGTGCTGCGCAAGGACTTCATCGTCAGCCCCTATCAGGTGCACGAGGCCAGGGCGCACGGTGCCGACGTGGTCCTGCTCATCGTCGCCGCACTGGAGCAGAACGCATTGGTCGCGCTCGTCGACCGGATCGAGTCGCTGGGCATGACCGCGCTGGTCGAGGTGCACACGGCTGAGGAGGCCGACCTGGCACTGGAGGCGGGCGCGAAGCTGATCGGGGTGAACGCCCGTGATCTGCACACGCTGAAGGTGGATCGGGGAGTCTTCGGCAAGATCGCGCCCGGGCTGCCGGGCGAGGTGCTGCGGGTCGCCGAGTCCGGGGTCCGCGGGCCCGCGGACCTGATGGCCTACGCCGGTGCGGGCGCCGACGCGGTGCTGGTCGGCGAGGGTCTGGTGACCAGTGGTGACCCCCGGGCCGCGGTGACCAAGCTGGTCACCGCGGGGTCGCACCCGGCCTGTCCGAAGCCGGCCCGGTGAGCGCCGTGATACCGACCCAGCTGGACGGCGCCCAACTGGACCGGGCACAGCCGGACGTTCGCGGGTACTTCGGCCGCTACGGCGGGCGGTTCGTGCCCGAGGCGCTCATCGCCGCCCTGGACGAGCTCACCACCGCTTACACCGATGCCCGCGCCGACCCGGCGTTCACCGCCCGGCTGGACGGTCTGCTCGCCGACTACACCGGCCGCCCCTCGCCGATCACCGAGGCGCCCCGGCTGTCCGAGCACGCCGGTGGGGCGCGGATCGTGTTCAAGCGCGAGGACCTCAACCACACCGGATCCCACAAGATCAACAACGTGCTGGGCCAGGCGCTGCTGACCAAGCGGATGGGCAAGCCGCGGGTGATCGCCGAGACCGGTGCCGGCCAGCACGGCGTCGCCACCGCCACCGCCTGCGCACTGCTCGATCTGGAGTGCGTGGTCTACATGGGCGAGGTGGACACCCGGCGCCAGGCCCTCAACGTCGCCCGGATGCGGTTGCTCGGGGCTGAGGTGATCCCGGTGAAGACCGGCTCACGCACCCTGAAGGACGCCATCAACGAGGCCCTGCGGGACTGGGTGACCAACGTCGACAGCACGCACTACCTGCTCGGCACGGTCGCCGGGCCGCACCCGTTCCCGGTGATGGTGCGCGACTTCCACCGGGTGATCGGGCTGGAGGCCCGGCTGCAGATGCTGGGACGCTACGACCGGCTGCCCGACGCGGTGGCCGCCTGCGTCGGCGGCGGCTCCAACGCGATCGGCATCTTCCACCCGTTCATCGGCGACCCCGAGGTGCGCCTGGTCGGCTTCGAGGCGGCAGGCGACGGGGTGGACTCCGGGCGGCACGCCGCGACGCTGTCGGCGGGGGAGCCGGGGATGCTGCACGGCGCGCTGTCCTACCTGCTGCAGGACGCCGACGGCCAGACCGTGGAGACGCACTCGATCTCGGCCGGGCTGGACTACCCGGGGGTGGGCCCCGAGCATTCCTGGCTCAAGGACACCGGGCGCGCCGAGTACCGGCCGATCACCGACGCGCAGGCGATGGACGCCTTCCAGTTGCTCTCCCGCACCGAGGGGATCATCCCGGCGATCGAGTCGGCGCATGCGGTGGCCGGGGCGCTGCAGCTCGGGAAGGAACTGGGGGAGGGGGCCATCGTGCTGGTGAACCTGTCCGGACGGGGGGACAAGGACGTGGACACCGCGGTGAAGTGGTTCGGCCTGCTCGACGAGGAGCAGCAGTGACCGCTCGGCTGGCACCGATGTTCACGACCTGTCGTGCTGAGCACCGGGCGGCGCTGATCGGCTACCTGCCCGCCGGCTACCCGACGGTGGACCGTTCCCGTGCGCTGTTCGCCGCCATGCTGGACGGCGGCTGTGACCTGGTCGAGGTCGGAGTGCCCTACTCCGACCCGGTGATGGACGGCCCGACCATCCAGGCCGCCGCGGACGCCGCACTGCGTGCCGGGGTGCGGCTGCGCGACGTGCTCTCGCTCGTGGAGTCGGTCGCCGCAACGGGTGGTCGCGCGGTGGTGATGACCTACTGGAACCCGGTGCACCGCTACGGGGTGGACGCCTTCGCCCGCGACCTCGCCGCCGCCGGCGGGCTCGGTGTGATCACCCCTGACCTGATTCCCGACGAAGCCGAGGACTGGCTGGCCGCGGCGCGGACCCACGACCTGGATCGCATCTTCCTGGTGGCGCCCTCCTCGACCGGCCAGCGGCTCGCCGCGACCGCGGCGGCCAGCCGGGGCTTCCTCTACGCGGCCTCCACAATGGGCGTGACCGGAGCCCGGGACGTGGTGAGCAGCGCGGCGCCCACACTGATCCGCCGGGTCCGGGAGTGCGCCCCGGACCTGCCGGTGGGCGTCGGGCTCGGGGTGCGCAACGGTGCCCAGGCCGCCGAGGTGGCCGCCTTCGCGGACGCGGTGATCGTCGGCTCGGCGTTCGTCACGGCGGCCCAGGACGGTGAGTCCGGGGTCCGCGCGCTGGCCGCCGACCTCGCCACCGGAGTGCGCCGCCCCGCCCCCCAACCCGCCTGACCTTGGGCTTCGGCCGGACCCATCTGCACTGCGGGAGTTGCGGTGAGGTGACTTCGGCCGCTCACCCGCCATCGAGCTGCGGAGGACGAGGTCGTCAGCCTGCCGTCGGGGGCGTGGGAAGCGTCAGCGCGAGCTGGACCCGGAACGGCCGGTCGAGCTGCAGGAGCCCGTTCTCGCTGCGGACCCGCTCGACGTAGCTGCCGTCGAGCAGTTCGTAGCACACTGCCGACGGTGGTTGGCAGCTCGGATCGACCATGAGCAGATAGGGAATCCCGGCCTCGGCATACAAGGCGGTCTTGGTCGTCCGGTCGTAGACGCGGGTGGACGGTGAAGCGATCTCGCCGACGAGCACCACGTTCCGGGCCGAGAGAATGACGCCGTCGAATCCTGGCCGGTCGATGATGCAGAAGTCCGGGATCAGCGCCCGGTTCCCCCCGAGCGCCACGTTCGACTCTGGCATGACCTCGTACTCCGCCGGTGCACCCGCGTCGAGCTGCTGCCACAGCCGCACCATCAACCGCTGGTGCCGGTACGTTGAGGCGGGGCTCATGACCAGCAACCCGTCGACGAGCTCGGTGTAGGGCGCGCCTTCGGGCAGCGCCAGCCACTCGTCCAGCGTCCACGGACCGGTGTGCACCGCCGGTTCGGGTTGGGGCGCGGCCACAGTTGCCACCTCCGCTTCGACCTCGACCTCCAGTGTGACACGACGGCAGTCTCTCGCCAGCCACCGACAGCGCCGGGGCACCGCGGAGGTGGCGGCTTTCGCCGATGCGATGATCGTCGGCTGATGGGAGTAACGAGTGCCGATGTGCAGCGATGACTCGTCGAGCCCGTAATTCGGCACTGCGGGCGACCAGGTACTCGGTGAGGCCGGGCTGGGTGTGCGGTACGAATGACCCATGAGGAGTTCGAGTGCCATGAACGAACAGGAGACATGCCGAACCCTCGTGGTGCCGAAGCTCAGGGCAGCAGGGTGGGACAAACGACAGATCCGCGAGCAGTACCGCATCACCAATGGCAAGATCATCGCGTCCGCCCGCCGGCACCGGCCAGGTGAGCCACTGGTCGCGGACTATGTACTCGAGTACAGCGATGACCTACCGCTGGCTGTGGTTGAAGCAAAGCGCACCAAGGTGGACGCAGCTACCGGCATCGAGCAGGCGAAGCGGTACGCCCACCGGCTCGAACTCCCCGTGGCGTATGCGACCAACGGGCACGAGATCTGGGAGATCGAGATGGGCGGAGCGATCCGCAAACGTCGCGAGTTCCCTTCACCGGATGAGCTGTGGGAGCGGTTCTGCGAAAGCGAAGGCGTCGAGTCACAGTTGGAGAAGGAGATGCTGACCGCTCCTTTCGACTCGTCGTTGCGGGACTACAACCTGGAGCCCAAGCGCCCGCGTTACTACCAGCGCATCGCCGTCAACCGCGCCCTGCGGGCCATCGCACATGGGCAGCGCCGCATCCTGCTCACCCTCGCGACAGGCACGGGCAAGACCATGGTGGCCCTCCAGTTGGTGGCGAAGCTCAGGAAGTCGGGCTGGACGGCTGGCCGCATGCCTCGTGTGCTCTATCTCGCCGACCGAAACCTCCTGGTCGACCAGCCCAAAGACGACTATTTCGTCCCCGCCTTCGGAGACGTCGTCCACAAGATCTCGAAAGGGCACGCGCAGCGGAGCCGGGAAGTGTACTTCGGGCTCTATCAGTCCCTGGACCGGGGCGATGAGCAAACGCTCTTCAGCCAGTACGCGAAGGACTACTTCGACCTGATCATCGTCGACGAGTGCCATCGGGGCAGCGCCAGCTCGTCCTCCCAGTGGCGCCGCATCCTGGAGCACTTCAACCAGGCCGTGCAGATCGGGCTTACCGCCACCCCGATCCGCAGAGACGACGTCGACACCTATGGCTACTTCGGCAATCCGGTGTACGAGTACTCGCTCCGCGATGGGGTCGAGGACGGGTTCCTCGCGCCCTACCGAGTGCGCCGGGTGCGCCTGAACATCGACATGACGGGCTTCCGCCCGACTGCCGGGCAACGTGACGTCGACGGAGACGTGATCCCGGACAAGCTCTACACTCCGAAGCAGTACGAGAAGGTGCTCGCCGTGCTGGATCGCACCAGGGCGGCCGCTCGCTATCTGACGCAGTACCTGCACGACACCGACCGCATGGGCAAGACCATCGTTTTCTGCGAGAACAACGATCACGCCCACCGGATGCGGGTCGCGCTGAACAACGCCAACCTCGACATGGTCGCCCGGTACGAGGACTACGTTTGCCGCATCACGGACGCGGACGGGGATCCGGGCAAGGCCCTGCTCGCCGAGTTCAGCAAGATCGACTCGGACGAGCCGGTGATCGCGGTAACGAGCCAGATGCTTACCACCGGTGTCGACCTGCCGTCGGTGAAGAACATCGTTATCTTCCGGCGGATTGGTTCCATGCCGCTCTTCAAACAGATCATCGGACGCGGTACCCGGCTCTGCCCGGAGGCCCACAAAGGCTCTTTCGACATCATTGACTTCGTGGAGGCCACCGTTCTCTTCAACGACTCCGCCTTCGACGGCCCCCCGCTGCGAGTCATCGATGACGAGGCCGACGAGCAGGGCGTGGTACTGGCCAGCCAGGAGGAGACCGGGGAGGACGACGGCGAGCAGGTCGCTGAGGCGGACGCCGAGTATGAGGAACAGGACGAGGGCACACTCCGCCCGGATCATCCCACGCCGATGCCGGTACTGAGCACGGAAGAGGACGATCTCGCCGACCAGATCCTGGCCCAGGGCAAGCGCATCTACGTCGACGGAGTGGAGGTGTACGTCTGGAACGACGTGCACTACCAGTTGGAGTCGGACGGCACGACCCTGCGGCTCGTGGCGTACCGGGAGTTCGTGCGCGACCAGGTACTGGCTATGAATCTCTCGCCCACGGACCTGCGGACCCAGTGGGCTGTGGCCAGGAGCCGAGCCGCCCTGCACGAGGAACTCCAGAGCAGAGCCATCGAGTCCGACGAGCTCATGGCCAAGCTGGGCCACCCCGAGGTCGACCCTCTCGACCTGTTGATCAACGCGGCCTGGGAGCTGCCACTCGTCTCCCGCGCCGAGCGCGCGCTGCGCGTGCAACGCGAGCACAGGGAGTTCCTGGAGGGTTTCGGCCCCAAGGCCCGAGCTGTGCTCGACGCCCTGCTCGACAAGTTCACCGAGCATGGAGCGGAGGAGCTGACGGTACGGGCGCTGCGGGTGCCACCCTTCACCGAGATGGGGAACGTGGTTCAGCTGGGCCAGCTGTTCGGTGGGCGGGACGCCTTACACGAGGCGATCGACGATCTCGGTAGGCACCTGTTCGACGTCGGCTAACTACAGTGAACTTTTAGTTTTATGCATATCGCGCGCATAGAACTAAAGTTAGCTATGAGGATGTCGGATGATAGGGTGCCGACGTGCTCACCGAGAGAGGCCCACGGGACCGGCTCTGGCATGTCGCCAGCCGTCAGCGCGGCTACTTCACCGCCGGCCAGGCCCTCCAGGTCGGTTACTCGTACCAGGCTCAGCGGTTCCACCGGCAACGGGGCAACTGGACACAGGTCGACCGTGGCGTCTACCGCTTCCGTGAGTACCTGGACTTCCCCAGTGAGGACACCGATCACTTCGTGCGCTGGTCACTCTGGAGCCGTGGGCGCGCTGTCGTCTCCCACTCCAGTGCGCTCGCGGTTCATGATCTCGGCATCGCGAATCCCGCAGAGATCCATCTGACGGTACCGTCCGGCTTCCGGCAGAAGGACAGTGCGGTGATACTGCATCGCGCCGAACTGGCGAACAAGGACGTCGAACAGCACGAGGGCTTTCGGGTCACCACCCCGCTGCGGGCTGTCGTCGAGACTGCTGCATCAGGGGTGGATCAGGACGTCATCGACTCGGCGGTCACAGAGCTTCTCGGTCAGGGGGCGGTCAGCCGCCTACGCCTGCTGCACGCGGCACAGAAGCTGGGTCCACAGGCTGAACTGGCCGTGGAACGGTCCCTTCGATCGGAGGCTGGGTGAACCGATACAAGGACGCGACCGCGCAGCGCCGCGCGCTGGAAGCTCGGCTCAAGCAGGAGTCGGAGAACGCCGGTGGCGATCTCGGTCGGCTCCGCCGCCTGGTCGTGTTCGACCGCCTCGCCGTGCGCTTGTCCGTCGATGCCGGAACTCAGTGGATTCTCAAAGGCGGAGCAGCCCTGGAGTTCAGACTGAGGGGTCGGGCGAGGGCGACAAAAGACCTCGACCTTGCGGTCACCTGCGGTGCGACGGATGGCCTGACCGTACGCGAGTTGCTCATCGATGCACTCACTGACGATCCGGATGGTGACTGGTTCTCGTTCCGGGTGAAGGAGCCGCTGGCCTTGACCGTGGACACTGGGGGTCGTGGAGTGTGGCGCTTCTCGGTGGAGGCATGGCTCGCAGGTAAGCCGTTCGCTGGTATCCGACTGGATGTCGCGGCACGCGGGGAAGAGTTGGCGGTCACTGAGCAGCTGGACCTACCCGGCTCGTTGCGGTTCGCCGACATCCCGGCACGGTCGATCGAAGCCGTAGAGCGGCGGCAGCACTTCGCAGAGAAGCTGCATGCCCTGACCCGTGACTACGGCGACCGGCCCAACACTCGGGTCAAGGATCTGGTCGACCTCGTCCTGCTGATCGAGGACGGGCTGCAGCCGGACAAGACGCTGGTGGATGTGGTGCGTCACGTCTTTACCATCCGCAACACGCACCCCTGTCCTGACACCATTCCCGACCTGCCTCCCCGATGGCACACCGAATACCCCGATCTCGCAGACAGCCTCACCGAGTCTGCGAGCGATCTCCCTTCCGCCCTGAAGCTGCTGCGCGGCTTCTGGAGCACAGCACATGATGACGCATCCGAAACGGAGCACTGATTTCATGCCTGCTCACACCGATCCACAGGGGAAGCTGGCCATTGAGCTGGCCGCGCAGCCGAGAAAGAAGATGTACCGGACCCGGGCCGAGATCTCGTCGGCCATCAAGTCCGCTCGGGACATCATGCGCAAAGACGCCGGCCTCAACGGTGATCTGGACCGCCTGCCGCAGCTATCGTGGCTACTCTTTTTGCGGGCGTTCAGTGAGCGAGTCGATGGGTTCCGTGCAATCGAAGACCTTGGCTACGAGCCCGCTCTGGATGAGCAGTACCGGTGGGAGAAGTGGGGCGCGAACGAGGACTTCACAGGTGACAGCTTTCTTGGTTTTGTCAATGGCGAGCTCCTGCCGTATCTGCGTAAGTTAAAGGGTGGCGGCGACGATGACCCCCGTAACGTCATCTCCGCCATCTTCCAGGACGTCAACAACCGGATGCTCTCCGGGACACTGCTGCGGGACCTGGTAAACATCGTCGACCGAATCGACTTTCAGGCCGACGATACCGTCCACACGATGGCATATGTCTACGAGACCATCATGAAGGAGATGCGAGACGCTGCTGGTGACGCGGGTGAGTTCTACACCCCGCGCCCGGTCATCAGGTTCATGGTGGAGCAGTCGTTTCTCAGGTTCGAAGAGTCTGTGATGGACCCAGCCTGTGGAACAGGGGGATTCCTTGTCGCAGCTTTTGATGTACTCAAAGAGTACGCCAACAGTTCGGTCAAGCGAGCTCAACTGCACAACAACATCAGAGGGATTGAGAAGAAACCGCTGCCGTATCTACTGTGTATGATGAACCTGCTTCTGCATGATATTGATACACCGCGGGTCGTCCATGACAATGCGCTGACGCGCATGCGAAACGAGACGAGTCCGAGAGATCGGGTGAATGTCATTCTCACCAACCCGCCGTTCGGTGGCGAGGAGGAAGAATCCGTCGCAAAGCGGTTCCCGAAAGGGTACGCAACGCGTGAGACCGCCTGGCTCTTCCTGTACTCGGTGATCGAACGTCTCAGGCCGGGCGGGAGGTGCGCCATCGTCCTGCCAAACGGTTCACTCTTCGATACCCGCAGGAG
Source organism: Pseudonocardiaceae bacterium (assembly GCA_050699955.1). Taxonomy (GTDB): domain Bacteria; phylum Actinomycetota; class Actinomycetes; order Mycobacteriales; family Pseudonocardiaceae. The sequence continues at coordinate 29,562 of JBOHGD010000018.1, forward strand.
CGCCGCCTTGATCAAGGAAAAGCTGATGAAGGAGTGCAACCTGCACACCATCGTCAGGCTTCCCCAGGGTGTCTTCGCGCCATACACGCAGATCCCGGCGAACCTGCTGTTCTTCGAGAAAACGTGCCAGACGAGGGAGACCTGGTTCTACGAGATCCCGCTCCCCCCAGGTCGACGCGGCTACACGAAGACTAAGCCGATGCTGTACGAGGAGTTCACCGGCTGTATCGAGTGGTGGGGCGGTAAGGATCGAAAGGGGCGCGAGGAGAATGAACATGCCTGGAAGGTGGGCGCCGAGGAAGTCAAGGGCAGCGGCTATAATCTCGACCTGTCGAATCCTCACGACGGAGACGATCTTGCTCACCGGCCACCGGAGGAGCTGGTGGGCGAGTTGATCAAGACGGAGAAAAAGATCCTCGGGCTACTGGGCGAGATCAAGGAAGGGCTGAGGAGCGAGGTATGAGCATGTACCCGGAGCGCTCGCTCGGCGAAGCGATCGGCATTGATATCGACGAAGTCGCCGTTTTTCCAAGCTCCACCTATGAAATTTCCGGAGTTTATTCATTCGGTCGAGGACTCTTCTCGCGCGGCGTAATTCAGGGGAGTCAGACGAGCTACACAAAGCTGAACCGTCTACATGAAGGAAACGTCGTACTTAGCAGACTCAAGGCATTTGAGGGTGCAATCAGCCTTGTCGGCAAGGAGTTCGACGGATCCTTCCTCTCTCCCGAGTTCCCCACCTTCTCTGCTTCTGCTAATATCGACAGTCGATACATCGGCTACCTTTGTCAATGGCCAGGCTTCTGGAAATCTCTGCGCAAAGGATCGAAAGGGCTTGGTGCTCGACGTGAACGTGTAAGTGCCGATCGACTCCTTGAAATTAAGGCACCTCTCCCAGGTCTCATCGAGCAACGGCGCATCGCGGACAAGCTGGATGCACTCCTTAGGCGCGCCTGCACTGTGCAAGAACTCCGCTCCAGGTTTTCCAATCTCCAATCGCACTTGGCTGAATCCCTGATTGGGGAGGTGTCAAGTACGGCAAATAAGACAGCGTGGGTGGGAGAGATCGTTACTCTCGAGCGTAGCCCAATCATCATCGAACCTGACGTACCGTATCGCGTAATCGGCGTGAAGTCATTCGGTAAGGGAATTATCTACTACCCATCCGTGCTGGGTAGCGATGTCAGCAAACTCAGCTACTTCAAACTGCCTCCCGATGCGCTGCTGCTCAGCAACATCAAGGCGTGGGAAGGGGCCATTAGCGTAACTACCGAAACTGAAGTTCATGATTATGTTGCGTCGAACCGTTTCCTCAGTTATATGCCACGCGACGAACGCGTCAATACCTCATACCTGCGCCATTACTTCCTCGCCCGTCAAGGCCTAGCTCAAGTGTCCGCCGCGTCCCCAGGTGGCGCCGACCGTAATCGTACGCTCGGCCGCAAGCGGTTCGAAACGATGAAGATTCCTCTGCCGCCGCGCGCGAAGCAGGACAGGGTTGCCCGGATTCTCGACTCGCTCGCTGAACGCATAAGCAGGGTGCACGCCGATACTGCGCTGGACGCTCTGCGGCTGTCCATCCTCAACGCTGCGTTCACTGGTCAGCTGTAACCCGCAGCCATGCGTCGTCTGTCACCACCACGTGGTCCAGGAAGCGCACTCCGACCGTCTCCGCGGCCTCTCGGAGGCGTGCTGTGGCGCGGCGGTCGGAGGTGCTCGGGGTGAGGTCGCCGGAGGGGTGGTTGTGGGCCACGCCGAAGGACGCACCGCCCGTGGCAAGGACCGCGCTGAGGACGTCGCGGACGGGGATCAGGCTGCGGTCCGTGCCGCCCTCGGTCAGGCGGTGCGTTCGCAACACCGTGCCCGCCTTGTCGCAGACGATGACCACGACTCGCTCATGCCTGAGCCCTCGTAGCAGGGGCGCGGCACAGGCAGCGATGTCGGCCGTCGTCACGACCTTGCGAAGTGCGGGCTGCTCAGCCGCCAGTGCACGCTGTGCCAGCTGGAACGCTGCCGCCACTCTGGCCGCCTTTGCTGGGCCGACGCCGAGCAGGCCCACCAGTTCGTGGGGCGGCGCCAGCGCCAGGCGACGCAAACCGCCCTGGCTCGCGATCAGTTGGCCTGCCAGTTCCACGACGTCCAGCCCGCGTGCTCCCGAACCCAGCAGGAGCGCGAGCAGTTCGCGGTCCGCCAGCGCTTCCGGGCCACGTTCCAGCAGCCGTTCGCGTGGACGGTCGCATGCCGGTAGATCCTTGACTCGCATTCCCAGGCCCCTATTCGTGGCAGTCTCAGTCGGCCGAGTCCCGGTCGACCGGTTCTCCGTCGTCGCTGGATACGTCGGCGTCCTCACTGAATGGCGCGTAGTCCGAGACCGTTCCTCCGGTCGGGCCGATCAAAGCCATGAGTCGCTCGTGGAGCGTGCGGGACCGAACCTCCAGAAACGCTTCGTAGTCATCCCGACGGGCCGCCTCGTACGCCGCGTCGGTGACCAGGCTCCGGGCCAGGCGTTCGCGGACCGCCTCCTCCCCGTCCGTATCGCACATGTCCTTCAGATACACGGATGGCGGTTGATCGCTGACGAAGATGTTGGACACCGAAGTCAGCATGATCAGGTTTGCGCAGACGTTGGCCCGCGCGCTGCTCACGCCCTTGGTCTTCAGGAAGGCCTTGGGGAAGAAGTGGTGGAACTCCTTGTCGTTCTGCCACGACAGAGCGCGATCGGTGTCGATGCGCTGCCCGTTGCGCAGGTCCACCGGATCGGCACCGGCGAGCAACAGGCCCAGCAGCTTCGCGGGTGCGTTGCTCGTACGGAACTGGCTGCGTCTCCACAGCACATCGCGCGGCAGGCCCGTGCTCACCTCGATCTCGGCCGTCCCCTGGGCGAACGCCCGCACGGCGTGCCGGTCATCGACCATCTGCCGGGTGTTCCACCCCTTGAAGTACTCGCCACTCGCCGTCAGCCAGAACCAGCGCTTGATCGCCTCGTGCTGCGCCGATGTCGGTTTGGGTACCTGGCGGAAGATATCCACGAGGACCGCGAACTGGTTCAGGTACGGCAGGGCGCTCGCCCGCGGGGTGCCGATCTCGGTGGTGAGGAAGTCCACGGCCCGCTTCGCCGCCTCGGCAGCATCGGCAACAGCGCTTTGGAGCTGCTCTGGTGTCAGCTCACGCAGGCGCTGCATGTCGTGCGGCGCGAATCCGAAGCCGGCGGAGGCCGCGATCGTCCGGAGCACGGTCTTGGAGTCGACCCGACCGTACTTCTTGCGGTCGAGCACCGTGAGCAGGGTGTCGATCTCCTCCTGGAGATCGAACGTCGGTGTCCAGGTGGCCGCCCTCATCAGGTCTACGACCGTGAGAGGGGTATGCGTGCTGTTGATCCGTTCGAAGACCTTGGCGACCTCGTCCACGGCCATGCCACGGAGTGTCACCACCGCGATCTGGTAATTAGTGAAGCGATCGAACAGGGTCTTCGCCTGCGCGGCGAGGTCCTGATCGGAGAGCTGTGCGGCTCGTCCGAAGAACTCCGACGGTTCGGACAGCAGGCGCGTCGGCATGAGGTGCGGCGATGGATCGTCGAACGTCGTGACGTGGCGGAACTCCTGCCGCTCCAGGTCGTAGACGATGTTCCACTTGCTCTCCGGGTCACCGTCCGGCCGCCAGTACAGTGCCCCGCAGATGCTGGCGAGGCGCTGCTGCCCGTCCAGGATGTAGTTCACCGGATAGCCGTGACGCTGCGGTTCGACGTCCAGCTCGGCGACCGTACGCTCGCTGGCGAGTCGTTCCGCGCTCTGCCAGAGCAGCACGCTGCCGATGGGATAGTTCCGGGACACGGAGTCCAGCAGGTCCAGGATCTGCTGGCGGCTCCATACGAACTGCCGCTGGAACTTGGGCAGGATGACGTCTCCCGTCAGCACCCGATGCGCCAAGGCTTCCAGCCGAGGCACCGTGGATTCCGGGTCCTGAACCTTATGACGCTGAGCACGCTGGCTGACCACATGATCCCCTTCAAGTCCGTCACGAGGATCTTAGGGGCGGCTCCTGACAGTGGCCTGCTCCTGCGGCGGCTGTGGATACCGTGTTCGACGCCATCCTCAAGACATAGGCCTACCGGCTGGAGGTAGGCCAGGGCTGTGCCACCTCGATGATGGTGACTTGGGCCAAGGGCACGCCTCTGCGGGCGGCGACCATGGCGGCCGCGTGGTCTTCGTCGATGTGCTCGCCACAGGGCACATCGACCTTCAACTCCTGGGGCCGTCCGGGTGGATTCCGGCGATCTCGATATCGGATGGTCCGGGTGACAATTCACCTGCTCGCCTTGCTCTTGGTGCGCCGTTGCGGCATCTCGGGCTCCCTTCAGAACACGGTGGGGATCTGGGGTAGCCAACCGGAGGGGAGGAGTTCCAGGAGGGGGATCGGGAAGGCGCCGGCTCTGCGCGCACAACGCCTTGTAGTACGCGTGCCCGGCAGGGGTGAGGGTGACCCGACGCCACAGGTCCGCACCTGCCTCGGCAAGTTCTGCCAGCTCACGCTCAATGAGGGATTCCAGGATCGGCACCACCCGCTCGCCGGGGCGGTCAAACTCGCCGGGAGCACCCGCACGCCGCACACCGCCGGATAGATCCCGCTGCGGAGCCCGGCAGTCATCCCCACGTCGGTGATCAGATGGGCCGCGCCCGTACCGGCCTCAGTGACCGCGACGACGCGGGGCCGCGCAGTGACGGCAGGTCGACTCACTCGACGTCTCCGCCGGTGCCCTCGCGCCCGATGACGACCGGAGGGACCGTCCGCCTACCGGACCTGGACTCCCGATACCGCTGCGCCCAAGCCGTCACTGCTATCCCAGCCATGACCAGCGCGAAGGCGACTGCCAACCACGGCATCAGTTCTACGGCGCGACTGGCGACGACCGCGTGGGCGACAGGAAGGACACCGATCAGGCCAGCTTTGACGATCACGCCACCGACGATGACGGAGCCACGGGTAACGGTTGTCCACTCTGCGTGAATGACCGTCAAGGGCCGAGTACGGGCGCTCGGGGGTTCACGAACAGTGAACCATCGACGCCGGGGCGCTGTAACTGTCGGGTTGTGATCATCTGCGGTTACCCGCCGACGCCCGGGCCTGGTGGGTCAACCACGGCGTGCCCTCATCCGGTCTCTCAGCGCCCATTCCCACGTACCGTGTCTGGTGAGGGGGTGCACGGTGGACGCTGAGGAGGCATGCAAGATGATGGGCCGTCGGCTGCGCCGGATCCGCAGAGCCCAGGGCAAGTCCCTCGACGTGATCGCCGGGCTCGCCGGGATCAGCAAGAGCTACCTGTCCATGCTGGAAAACGGCGACCGCTCCCTCAACAGCCTGAAACTGATCGCGGCCCTGGCTGACGCGTTGGAGATCGCCCCTTCGGAGCTGAGCCGGATGCCGCTGCCGCCCCCCGGCGACGGCAACACCGACTCGGCCACCGAAGCGATACGCCGCACTCTTGACGGGATCGACATCGGCCGCCCCGGCGGGCAGGTCCGCCCGCCGGGCGTGCTCCGCGAGCGGGTGGCCCAGGTTCAGCAGAAGAGTCGGGCATGCCAGTTCACCGACGTGGGCCAGGAACTGCCGGGGCTGATCCGCGATCTGCACACCACACTGGATGCAGGCGCCGACCACAGCGAACTACTAGCCCTGGCAGTGCATCTGCATGTGCACATCACCCGCATGTGGCTCGGCTATGCAGGGGCACCAGCCGATCTGCGCCGTCGCGTGGTCTTCCTTGCGCGAAACCTGGCCCAGGAACACAGCGGGGCTGCCCCGCTGGGCATGGCTGCGTTCGGTGTGGCCGACGTGCTGCTCCGCAGCGGGGTGTTTGATCTGGGCCAGGCCGAACTGGACTCACTTACCCCACCGCCGACTAGCCGCGACACCGCAGGTCTGGCGTGTGCGCTCATGACGAGCTATGCGCTGGCCGCCGTGGTGACCGGGCGACCCCGTGAGACCGCCGCACCGATGGAGGCCGCCGCAGAGATGGCCGTGCGGTTCGGGGAGTATCCCGCCGATCCGTTGGGCTTCGCATTCGGGCCGATGAATGTGGAATTCCGGAGGATGAGTCTGGCCCTGGAGAGCGACGAGCCCGACCTGGCGGTGAGCATCGCTCAGGACCTGCACCCGGAACGCCATCCCTTTGCGTCGAAGCGCGTGTATTACTGGATGACCTACGGGCGGGCGCTGTCTCAGTTGCGGGGCCGCCGCGACGACGCCGTCCGGGCACTGCGCACCGCTGAAGACATCTTTCCGACCCGCGTGTATCGGGACCCGATGGTCCGCGACGTGCTCACGACCCTGATCGAGAAACCTCCGACCGGACGCGCCGGGCAGGAACTGCGGGGCCTGGCCCACCGCGCGGGTCTGTCTGTCTGATCCGATCCACCTGACGATGAGTGACGATGGCTGGTGTTGCCCGGCTCGCTGACGAGCTGTGCATGGCCGGGCAGCTGCCTCCCGCGTGGCAGCCAGTTTTCGCATAGCGCCGTCGTGGTCGCCACATGGACAGTACGGGTCAGCAGCGCCCAGCTACATGTCCACGACGAGTTCGGAGTCCGGGCGGGAGCAGCAGATGAGCAGGGAGCCTCCGGCGGGTGGCTCGAGTGGAGCCGGGTCGTAGGTGACCCGCCCGGCCAGCAGAGATGTGGTGCAGGTGTGGCAGACGCCGGTCCGGCACGACCAGCGAGTGGGCACGTCGCACGACTCGGCGAACTCGAGGATGCTGGTGGAGTCGTCGAAGGGTACCGAGAGTCCGCTGCGGGTGAAGGTGACCAGGGGGCCGGTGCCGGGTGGCCCGGGTGGCAGGTGCGGCGCCATCGACATCTGCCCGACTACGCCAGGGTTGATCGCCTCCAACGCGCCGAACAGCTCGGTGCGGACGTCCGTGATGCCCAGCCCGTCCAGTGCTTCCCGGATGCCGGTCATGAACGCGGGTGGGCCGCACACGTAGGCGCTGGAGTCGGGCGGGAGCCGAGCCTGGCCAGGGTGCCGGCGGTCAGTCGGCCGGTGTGTGCCCCGGTCCGCTCCAGCTCGGCGCGACCGGCCTACGCGACCGGCCTACGCGATTATCGTGGTACGATACTATGGTGTGACGGTATCCACTGAGGACGGCGAACTTGTCATCCACGCAATGGATCTTCGGGCGAAGTACCGCTCCATCTACGACGCCGCAAAGGAGGCGACGATCGAATGAACACTGAGACCCCCGACGACGCCGACTATGATCCAGGTGTCGACGATCTGTTGCATGATGCCCATGGCAACCCGATTGACAGCGACTACATCGACAAGGCCAACCATGAAGCCGAGGTTGGCTACGACCTGGAGGAGCTCACATCGGCTCGGGTCGGCCGACCCTCGCTGTCCGAAGCTGGAGACTCACCGCAGGTCCGGTTTCGTCTGCCCGCGGCCACCCGGGCGGAAGCGGCGGCGCTGGCCGCTCGCGAGGGTAAGACCCTCTCCGAACTCGCGCGTGATGCCATCGAGGCATACCTGACCGCTCGCCGATCCGCCTGAATGTGCCCTCGGCCGGCTCGTACGACCGGCGCAGGTGTGCCAGAGCCATGCGCGGCCGGACCATCGTGGTCATGGTGGGAAGGTGGGAAGTTCGAGGGCTTGGTCAGACGGCTTCGGTGTGAACACGCAATATGTTCAGAAGATCGTCGCGGGGAACGCCGAACTCGTCGGTCAGATCCTCGATGTCGGCACCGGCCTTGAACGTCGGCAGGATCGTCTCCAGGCGGATCACGGCACTGCATGCCTCGTAGCCTTCACTCCTGGGGCCGTCCGGGAGGGTTCCGCTGGTCCCGATACTTGATGGTCCAGGTGACGATTCCCCTGCGTGCCTTGCTTGTGGTGCGTCGGGGCGGCAATTCGGGCTTCTTTCGTTCAGAACACCGTGGGGATCTGGGGTAGTGGTGTTGTGCCACCGGAGAGCGCGCAGTGTGGGCACATGTCGTGGCTCGGGATGACCGAATAGATCGGCATCGTGGGGTGCAGCGTCTTTCCGCACCGGGTCCGCAGTGGCGCCTCGGGGTCGTTGTCGGCGAGCACGTGGGCCTGCGAGTCGACCCAGACCCAGCGGGTTCGTGGTTCGCCGCCGCCGGGTTCGTATTCCGCTGTCAGTGCCGATCCCGGCCGGGCACCGTCTGGGGAGGGACGGTGCCCGGCCGGGTCGGCGCCCACCTGGAGGGGAGGACTTCCGGGTGGGGGATCGGGGTGGTGTCGGCTCTGCGCGCACAAAGTCGTGTAGTACGCGCGCCCGGCGGGGGTGAGGGTGGCTCGACGCCACAGGTCCTCGCCTGCCTCGGCGAGCACGGCCAGTTCTCGCTCGATCAGGGATTCCAGAGCGGCGAGTAGGTAGTCGGGCAATCGGTGGCCGTGGTCGAAGTAGTGTCCTTGGAACATCGCGATGCGGTCCTGGGAGATCCGGCGCAGCGCGATCCGTTCCTGTACCTCGCTCAGCAGCATGACCACCACCGGGCGCAGGCTTGGCACCACCCGCTCGCCGGGGCGGTCAAGCTCGCCGGGAGCACCCGGGCATCGCATACCGCCGGGTAGATCCCGCTGCGAAGCCCGGTGGCCATCGACTCGTCGGTGACCAGATGGGCCGCGCCCGTACCGGCCTCGGTCAGCGTGACGACACGCGGTCGCGCAGCCACCACAGGCCGACTCATCCGACGCCTCTTGCGGTGCCTTCGCACCCGATCAGCACGATTGACGATCACGCCACCGACGATGTCGCGACCGCAGTGACGGTCGTTCACTCTGTGTGAATGCGCCAGGTGTTTGAGTCCTGGGCTTGCTCGCCTGCTCTAGAAAGCGTTCACAGTGAGTGATAGCGCGCCGTCGTAAGTCGTCACGGTCGCCGCCAAGGATGGTTCACGGACAGTGAACCCTTGACGTCGGGGCGCTGAAACCGTTCAGCGTCGTGATCATCGGAAGCAGCCGGCCGACGCCCGGTCCTGGCTGGTCAACTGCAGCGTGCGCGGACGCCCCTCAGCGTCTCCTGACCCGTACCGTGTTCCATGAGGGGGCGTGGGGTGGACGTTGAGGAGGCGCGACAGATGATGGGCCGTCGGCTGCGCCGGGTCCGCCGGGCGCGGGGTAAGTCCCTCGACGTGGTCGCCGGGCGTGCCGGGATCAGCAAGAGCTACCTGTCCATGCTGGAGAACGGCGACCGTCCGCTGGACAGCTTGAAACTGATCGCGGCCCTGGCTGGTGCCCTGGAGATCGCACCCTCGGAGCTGACCCGGATGCCGCTGCCGGCCCCGGGCGACGGGAACATCGATGTGGCGGTCGAGGCGGTGCGCCGCACGCTGGATGGTGTCGATGTCGGCCGCCCCGGCGGGACGGTGTGTCCGGTGAGCGTGCTGCGCGAGCGCGTGGCCCAGGTTGAGCAAAGGAACCGAGCGTGTCAGTTCGCCGACGTCGCCCAGGCGTTGCCCGGTCTGATCGCGGACCTGCACACCACGCTGGACATGGGCACCGACCAGGGGGAACTACTCGTCCTGGCGGTCTACCTGCACGTGCACGTCACCCGCATGTGGCTTGTCAGCGCGGGTGCATCAGCCGACCTGCATCGCCGTGTGGTGTTCCTGGCGCGAGCCCTAGCCCAGCAACACGGCGAGCCGGCCACCCTCAGCATGGCCGCGCACGGTGTCGTCGGCGTGCTGCTGCGCAGCGGCGCGTTCGAGCTGGCTCGAGCCGAGCTTGACTCGCTCACCCTGCCGCCGACCACCCAAGACACCGCCGGTCTGTTGTGCAGTCTCCTGGCGAGCCAGGCGTTGGCCGCCTGCCTGACCGGGCGTCCGCGTGACGTAGACGCCCCCATGGCGGAGGCCGCCGACCTAGCCGCACGATTCGGGGAGTACCCCGGTGACCCGCTGGGATTCGCGTTCGGCCCGACCAGTGTCGAGTTCCGGAGGATGGAGCTGGCTCTGGAGCGCGGGGAGCCCGACCAGGTAGTGCGTATCGCCGAAGGGGTGGACCCTCACCTGAGCCCGTTCCCTGCCCGCCGCGTCTACTACTGGACCCGCTACGGGGGCGCGCTGTCTCGGTTTGGGAGGCGTCGCGAGGACGCGGTCCGCGCACTGCGCACCGCCGAGGACCTCTTTCCCACCCGCGTGTACCGGGACCCGATGGTCCGCGACGTGCTCACCACCCTGGTCGAGAAACCTCTGTCCGGACGCGCTGGGCAGGAGCTACGAGGCCTGGCCCACCGCGCAGGCCTTTCCGTCTAATTCGAGGGCGCGACAGCGCGGAATGTGACGGCTGAGTCAGACCAGTCGAGTCATCGTGTGGCCGTCACGGGGTGGTTGTCAGGCGCGGCAGCAGCTGCCCGGCGAACTGCTCGATGAACTCGACCGGGTGCCGGTCGGGCATGACGTGGATCTCGCTGACGCCCAGCGCCGCGTACTGCTCGACATCGGCCACGAATGTGTCGACGTCGTCGAGGCCGGGCCGGGTCATCAGCGCCGTCTTGGTGATGGTGTCGTAGTCGCGGCCCTCCGCGTCGCAGTGCGCGCGCAGCACCTCGAACTTGTGCGCCACGTCAGCCGGGCTGGAGCCGAACACGTTGCACGCGTCGGCATAGCGCGCCACCAGCAGCAACGTCTTCTTCTCCCCGCCGCCACCGATCATGATCGGCGGCCGGGGCCGGGTCAGCGGTGCAGGCACACACAATGTCTCGGCCAGCTGGTAGTGCCGCCCGCTGAACGGGCCGTTGTCCTCGCTCCACATCTGCAGGCAGATCTGCAGGGTCTCCTCGAGCCGTTCGAAGCGCTCAGCGACCGGCACCACCGGCACCCCGAGACCGCGCTGCTCCCGTTCGTACCACGAGGCACCGATACCCAGTTGCCCTCGGCCACCCGACAGGACGTCCAGGGTCGTGACGATCTTGGCGAGCAGACCCGGGTGGCGGTACATCACTCCGGTCACCAGCAGCCCGAGCGTCATCCGTTCGGTCTTCGCGGCCAGGTAGCCCAGCGTGGTGTACCCCTCCAGCATGGGCTCCTCGGCGTGCGCGTACTGGTCCATCTGGAAGTAGTGGTCCATGACCGTGAACGAGGAGAACCCGGCCTGCTCGGCGATCTGCGCCGTCTCCACGAGCGTCGAGGCGATCTCGGCGGGATCCGCCGGAGTCGAGTAGTTCCAGTAGTGCAGGCCCAGTTTCATGCTGTTTCCCCTTCACCAGACTCGCCAGCTCGATACGAACCGCGCGCCAGTAGTCCACCAGATCCCGAACCGTCGTGGGGTGGCGGTCGCCGGTCATCCGACGACTCCGCCGGCGATCGGGCGCAGCACGTTCAGGTGAGCGCCCGACGGCGACGTTGCAGGAAGTCGCGCTCGGTCGCGTTGGTGGCGGAGGCGATCGCCGTCTCGTACGCCAGCGCCGCGTCGGTGTTGCGGCCCAGGCGTCGGAGCAGGTCGGCGCGGATGGCGTGGATCAGGTGGTAGCCACCGAGGTCGAGGCCGTCGACGATGGTGAGTGCCGCCTCGGGTCCCTCGACCTCGGCCACCGCGACCGCGCGGTGCAGCGCCACGACCGGGCTCGGGGCCAGCGTCAGGAGCTGGTCGTAGAGCTGCCGGATCTGCCACCAGTCCGTGGTGGCGGTGGTCGGCGCGTCACTGTGCACGGCGTTGATCGCCGCCTGGATCTGGTACGGGCCGGGCTGGTCGCGCCGCAGGCACTGCCGGACGATGGCCTGGCCTTCGGCGATGAGGTCGCGGTCCCAACGGCCACGATCCTGGTCGGCGAGCAGCACGAGATCGCCGTCCGGGGTGGTGCGGGTCGCCCGACGGGACTCGATGAGCAGCATGACCGCGAGCAGCCCCATGACCTCCGGTTCGTCGGGCATGAGCCCGGCCAGGAGCCGTCCGAGGCGGATGGCCTCGGCGCAGAGGTCCTCGCGGACAAGCCGGTCGCCCGAGCTGGCCGTGTAGCCCTCGTTGAAGATGAGGTAGACGACGGCCAGCACGGCCCGAAGGCGGCCCGGGAGCTCGGCCTCGTCCGGTACCCGGTACGGGATCTTCGCGTCGCGGATCTTGCCCTTGGCCCGGACCAGCCGCTGGGCCATGGTCGGCTCGGGTACCAGGAAGGCGTGCGCGATCTCCGCGGTGGTGAGCCCGCCCAGCAGCCGGAGCGTCAGCGCGACCTGAACGCCGGTGGCGAGAGCAGGGTGGCAGCAGGTGAAGATCAGGCGCAGCAGGACGTCGCGCACGGTGTTGGTGCCTCCGGTGCCTGCGGGCACGGTGACCTCCTCGCCCGGTTCGCCGCGGGCATGCAGCAGGACGGCCTGGGCGTGCCGATCCTCGCGGGACGCCTCCCGACGCAGCCGATCGACCGCCCGGTTGCGGGCGGTCGTGATGATCCATCCCGCTGGGCTCGGGGGCAGCCCGGTGGACGGCCACCGCTCCACCGCCGCGGTGAACGCGTCCTGGACCGCCTCCTCGGCGACGTCGATGTCACCGAAGACCCGGACCAGGACGGCCACCGCGCGGCCGCGCTCCTCGCGGAACACGCGCGCTATCTCCGATGCGGGCACCTGCGGCAACCGGACGTCACCCGCAGGTTCCGCTGTGCAGCGGCCTGACCTCGATCGGAAGGGTGGTCGCCCGGGCGAATTTGCGACCCCATTCGAGCGCGGCGTCCAGATCAGGCGCCTGGATGATCGTGAACCCGCCGATGTGCTCCTTGCCCTCGATGTACGGGCCGTCGATGGTGAGCACCTCCTCGCCCTTGAGCCGCACCACGGTGGCCGTGCCCGGTGGGTGCAGGCCCCCGGCGAATACCCAGGCGCCGGCCGCTCTGAGCTCGGCGTTCACGGCCTCGACGTCCCGCATGATCGGATCCAGGACCTCCGACGGCGGCGGGTCCCCGTCGGGCTGGTAGATGCTGAGCAGGTACTGGGTCATGACCGTCCTCCTTTGACGTTGCCGCCGGCGCCGGGCCGGTTTCTCATCCTCTATACGAACGGCTTCCGGCCGGATCGACAGCGGCCGTGGCCCGCCACTGGCTAGGCGCGGCTGCGACGGTCAGACGGCGGGGTCTTGCGAGGATTCACGTCAGCCGCGGCGAGCGCGGGCGCGCCGCTTGCCCTCGTGCATGGCTTGTACCCGGGCGACCGGGATGGTGCGGCCCTCCTCGATGAGATCGGAGCTCAGCTGCTGCGGCGCGGGCATCCACTCGGCCCACGGATCGCCCTGGGCGATCAACCGGGCAGCGGTGCGCACGGTGAAGTCGTGCGGCGCAACGTGGTCGAGCTCGTCCCAGGCCACCGGGAACGACACCGGCGTCCCAGGTCGGACGCGCGGGCTGTACGCCGCCGCCACCGTGGCCCCGCCTGCCCGGGTCGAGTCGAGGAACACCTTGCCGCCACGGTCCTCCCGGATATACGCCGTGGTGGCGAGTGCGGGATCACGGCGCTCGGCACGCGCGGCGATCGCGCGGGTGGCCGCCGCGACCTCCTCGATCGTCGCGTTCGCCTCAACCGGCACGAAGACATGTACGCCTTTCGCGCCGCTGGTCTTCACCGCCCCCGTCAGGCCGGCATCGGCCAGGGCCTGGCGGACCAGGTGGGCGGCACGGACGGCCGCCCCGAACGCGTCCGAGGCCGGCGCCGGCGGGTCGATGTCGAGGACGAGGTGGGTGGGATGGTCCCAGCGATCGACCCGGATCAGGGTGGGGTGGTACTCCACCGCACGCTGGTTGGCGAACCACAGCAGCGTGCGACGGTCGTCGCACAGCGCGTAGGACACCTCACGTTTCGAGGCTTCCGCCCACAGCGGCACCGTCCGCACCCACGACGGGGTGTATCGGGGAACGTTCTTCTGCATGAACGGCTGCTGTCCGCGCAGCACCCGGATCACCGACAACGGCCGGTCCCGCAACCCCGGGAGAATGCGGTCCCGAACCGCATCCAGATAGTCCACCAGATCCCGCTTGGTCGCCTCCGCCCCCTCGAACAGCGGCTGGTCGAGGTTGGTCAGCGACACCCCGTCCCGCACCTCATCGCTGCTCACCGAGTTACCTTCCCCAGCGCAGAACGCTGGGTCAACTCCGTGTAGCGCGTACGACCGGTGGGTCGGTCTATGGCCGCAGGTGGAGGCGCTGGGTCGGGCTGTCCGGGCAAGGAGATACCGTGTCGCCCGTGAGCGCCGGGATGCTTCTTGCCACGATTCCCAGTCCGGACCGCGGTGTGTGGCATCTAGGACCGGTGCCGATCCGCGCCTACGCGCTGTGCATCATCGCCGGGATCGTGGTCGCCATCTGGTGGGGGGAGCGCCGGTGGCGGGCCCGGGGTGGTGAGTCCGGGACGGTCACTGATGTCGCGGTGTTCGCGGTGCCGTTCGGCCTGGTGGGTGGGCGGCTCTACCACGTGGCCACGGACTGGCCGAGGTACTTCGGACCCGGCGGCGACCCATTGGGCGTGTTCAAGGTCTGGCAGGGCGGGCTGGGTATCTGGGGGGCGGTCGCGCTCGGCGCGCTCGGGGCCTTGATCGCCTGTCGGCGCCGGGGCATCTCGCTGGCCGCGATGGGCGACGCGGTCGCACCGGGCATCGTCACCGCTCAGGCGATCGGCCGGCTGGGCAACTGGTTCAACCAGGAGCTCTACGGCGGACCGACCACCTTGCCCTGGGGACTGGAGATCCGCGAGCGGGTGGATCCGCATACCGGCCTGCTCGATCCGCTCGGGGGAGTCGCGCAGGGCCCACCGGTGGCCATCGTGCATCCCACGTTCCTCTACGAGCTGTTGTGGGATCTCGGCGTTGCCCTCCTCGTCGTGTGGGCCGACCGGCGTTTCCGGCTCGGCCACGGCCGGGCGTTCGCGCTCTATGTCGCGGGCTACACCGCGGGCCGGTTCTGGATCGAGTTGATGCGTACCGACCCCGCCACCATGGTCTTCGGGCTGCGGATCAACGTCATCACCTCGGTCGTGGTGTTCCTCGCCGCGGCGCTCTACTTTCTGCTCGCCCCGCGTGGCCGGGAGGATCCGGACGCCCTGCGCGGTCACGCCCCCGGCCGCCCCGTCGTCGCAGCCGCCCCCTAAGCCCGGCGTGTCCTGCGCTGGTGCACGGTGTGTCCTGCGCTGGTGCACCGTGTGTCTGGCGTTGGTGTCCGGTGTGTCTGGCGTTGGTGTCCTGTGTCTATGGCAGCGTGTCTGTACCAGGAGAGCGAAGATCGTCCCCCGCATGAGCGAAGATCGCCCCCGCATGGAGGGACCTCTTCACATCCCGGCTACCGGATCGGTCCAGATAGGCCGCTAGGGTGGGAGTCGTGAGTCGTCGCGCGAAGATCGTCTGCACCCTCGGACCGGCCACTGCCGGCCCGAAAAGGATCCGTGAGCTGGTCAGTGCCGGGATGGACGTCGCCCGTCTCAACTTCAGCCACGGTACCCATGCCGACCATGAGCAGGTGTATCAGACGATCCGGGAGGCCAGCGACGAGTGCGGCAGGGCGGTAGGGATCCTCGCCGACCTGCAGGGACCCAAGATCCGGCTCGGACGGTTCGCCGGAGGTCCGGTGGAATGGCGCGACGGCGACGTGGTGCGGGTGACCGTCGAGGACGTCGTCGGCACCCACGACCGAGTCTCCACCACCTATGAGGGGCTCGCTGAGGATGCCCGTGAAGGCGACCGGCTGCTGATCGACGACGGCAAGGTCGCCTTGGTAGTGCGTAAGGTCGAGGACTACGACGTGGTGTGCGAGGTCGTCGAGGGCGGGATCGTCAGCGACCACAAGGGCCTCTCACTGCCGGGTATGAATGTCTCGGTGCCCGCGATGTCGGAGAAGGACATCAAGGACCTGGAGTTCGCCCTGAGGCTGCGGGTGGACGTGGTGGCGCTGTCCTTTGTGCGCTCGCCCGCTGACATCGACCGGTTGCACCGCATCATGGACGGGATACCGGGTGGCCGGCTGCCGGTGATCGCCAAGCTGGAGAAGCCCGAGGCGGTGGATAACCTCGAGGCCATCGTGCTTGCCTTCGACGGGGTGATGGTGGCCCGTGGGGACCTGGGGGTGGAGCTGCCGCTGGAGCACGTGCCGCTGGTGCAGAAGCGGACCATCCAGATCGCCAGGGAGAACGCCAAGCCGGTGATCGTGGCTACCCAGATGCTCGACTCCATGATCGGCAGCTCACGGCCGACCAGGGCGGAGACCTCCGACGTGGCCAACGCGGTGCTCGACGGTGCCGATGCGGTGATGCTCTCCGGCGAGACCAGCGTCGGCCGTTATCCGATCGAGTCCGTGGAGACGATGAGCAAGATCGTGCGAGCCGTGGAGGCCGGCTCGTCGCACGTCCCACCGCTCAACCATGTGCCGAGGACCAAACGGGGCGTGCTGTCCTATGCGGCCCGCGACATCGGGGAGCGGTTGTCGGCCAAGGCACTGGTGGCGTTCACCCAGTCCGGTGACACCGTCCGCAGGCTGGCCCGGCTGCACACCCGGCTGCCGCTGCTGGCGTTCACCCCGGAGCCCGCGGTGCGCAACCAGCTTGCGCTGACCTGGGGTACCGAGACCTTCTTGGTGCCTGCGGTGGAGTCCACCGATGCCATGGTTCAGCAGGTGGACCAGGCGATGTTGTCGATCGGGCGCTACCAGCCCGGCGATCTGGTGGTGATCGTCGCCGGTTCCCCGCCGTCCACTGTGGGATCCACCAACCTCGTCCGGGTGCACCGGCTGGGTGAGGACGATCATGGCTGACCTATCCTCGGCGGTATGACCGAGGCGGCGCGCGCGGCGGCCGCGGCCCGCGCGTCCGATGGTGTGCCGCGTGGCCAGCCCGTGGTGGATCGGCTGGTCGCCTTGCTGGACCTCGAGCGCATCGAGGAGGACATCTTCCGCGGTGTCAGCCCCGCCGAGTCCCCGGTGCGGGTGTTCGGTGGGCAGGTGGCCGGTCAGGCGTTGGTCGCGGTCGGCCGCACTGTGCCGCCCGAGCGCCACGTGCACTCGCTGCACGCCTACTTCATCCGGCCCGGCGACCCACAGGTGCCGATCGTCTACGAGGTGGACCGGATCCGCGACGGCCGGTCATTCACCACCCGCCGGGCCATGGCGATCCAGCACGGCAAGGCGATCTTCGCGCTGTCCGCGTCCTTCCAGCTCTCCGAGGACGGTCTGGAGCACGCCGACGCGATGCCCGAGGTTCCGCCGCCGGAGCAGCTCGACGACCTGGCGACCTGGGCCGGCAAGGCCGACGGCCCGCACCCCCCGATCGCGCGGATCCCACGGCCGTTCGACTTGCGTTACGTCACCCCACCGGTCTGGGCCGGGGGTGGCGAGCTGTCTCGGACCGAACAGCGAGACCAGCTCTGGATGCGCGTCGACGGGGTGCTTCCCGACGACCCGCTGGTGCATGTCTGTGTGCTCGCCTACGCCTCGGACCTGACTCTGCTGGGGTCCGTCACCGCCCGCCACGGCCGCGCGCTGGAGTACGGGGTGCAGGCCGCCAGCCTGGACCACGCCATGTGGTTCCATCGGCCGTTCCGGGCTGACGAGTGGGTGCTCTACGACTGCACCTCACCGTCCGCATCCGGCGGCCGGGGCTTGGCCATCGGGAGGTTCTTCAGCCGCGACGGCAGGTTGCTCGCCACCGTCGTGCAGGAGGGTCTGGTCCGGATCCGCGACTGAAGCCGGGTCCGCCACCCTGGCGATTGGAGAGCGGGTGGGTTGGGATACCGGGGTGCGAGCTCGTCCGATCACCCCGGCCGCTGCCGTCGAGGAGTTCGCGGCGCGGATCACGGACATGGCCTGCTCGGACGGGTGGACCCGAGTGCTGGTCGACGGTGCAGCCCCAGCGGATCCGGCCGGCTGGGCCGACGCGCTGGAGGTGCAGGTACGACTGCGCGGCCGGCCGACGTTGCGGGTCTCGGCGGAGGACTTCCTGCGGTCGGCGTCGCTGCGGCTGGAGCGCGGCCACCGGGATTCCGATGCGTTCTACACTGACCGGCTCGACGCCGCAGCGCTGCGCCGCGAGGTGCTCGGCCCGCTGGGCGCGGGCGGTTCGGGGCGGGTGCTGCCACGTCTCTGGGACACCCAGACCGGCCCGCGGTCCTGGACACTGCGAGCTGACCCCCTGACCCGCCGACCCCCGACCCGTGGTCGTCACCTGCGACGCTGCGGCGGCACCCGTCCGTTCTCGGTCTCGGTCGAGGTGGCCGACGATCCGAGCGCTCGTGCCGCGACGCTCGCGTCCAGCACTGCGATCCGGAACGCGACGAGGCCGTCGCGGATCTCCCGGGACGCTGTCGGGTGCTGGTCGAGTGATTCGGGTAGTGATCCGGCGACCTGTCCAGCGAACTGCGCGAGCCCCCGAGTCAGGTCTTCGAACGCGGCCCCCACCGCTGTCAGGCTGGGGGTGTCGAGCCGTTCGGGGGCTCCCCGAGCCAGCTGCATGCGATGCATGCGGTAGGTCGCCTCCCGAATCGCCTCGGCCGCCTGCACGGCGTGCATCACCGGGAGCGGAACCTCCTCGGCAGTCCAGTGGTCGTCATGATGTGAGTTGCTCATTGCCCTCCCGTCCTCGGCGGATCACGCCGGGTACCTCCGGCCCTAGCTTTCTCTTGCCGGGCGCGCGGTGTCCACCGGGCGTCAAAGATCCTTGACGACCGGGTCCTCTGTGGTCGGAAGCTTGGGTGGGCACGTCCTCGCCAGGGCACTCGTCCCGCCCCAGCCGCATCCCAGCCAGGTATGCGCGCAAGCCCCGTCGACCGTGACTCATCATCAGGCTGTGGTTGCCCTTGAATGCGGGCCGGGCGATCAGGGCGAGCCGTTGCAACAGCCGCTTGTTGGCGACGACCTCCTGATCGAACACGGCCAGCGTGCCTGCGGACGAGGCGGTGACGGTCCAGCGTGAGAAACCCTCGATATCTCCGCTCAACCTGGCTTCGAGAATCCCGGTCTGCCGGTCGCGTGTGGATTGACGGATCGTGAAGTCCAGGTCATAGGGAAGAAACGACCGGCAGGTGAGCGCCCGGGCGTCGTCGGACACCCGATGGACAGCCCGGACCTCGGGCCACCACGTGGGATAGTCGTCGAGCTCGGCCAGCGCCCGGAACACATCGCCGCGCGGTGCGCTGAGGTGCCACGCGCTGCGGAACTGATAGAAGTTCCTGTCCACGGCGAGAGTTTCGCACGGTGGCCTCCCGATGGCAGCCGCTCGGCGCCGGCCCCGCCGGACCGCGTGAGGCGCGTAGCGTGGGATGTCTGCGAGACCATTGAGCAGTCGGTAGCGTCGATCGAGTCCCCGTCGGGCGCTGGGAAGCGGCGGTGAGACGTTGGACGGGCTGGACCATGAGGCTGCTGTGGATGGCAGTGCTGCCGGTCGACGAGGTGCCTGGCAGCTGTCGTGAGTGATCTCGCCGAGCTGGCCGCGACACTGGATGCGGTCGTGGCGGGTGGAGATGGTGGAGCGCCGCAGCGGATCTGCGAGGTGTGCGTGGCGGCGTTGCCGGTCAGTGGCGCCGCGGTCTCGATGATGACCGATGCTGATCACCGGGTCATGGTGTGTGCTACCGATGAGACGTCGGCGCATCTCGAAGAGCTGCAGTTCAGCTTGGGTGAGGGGCCTTGCGTCGAGGGTTTCGCTGCTCGTCGGCCGGTCTTGGTGCCGGACCTGGGGGAGGTCAGCGATGCGCGGTGGCCGATATTCGCCGCGGCAGCCCGCCGAACCCAGGCCCGCGCGGTGTATGTCTTCCCGTTGCAGTTCGGGGCGATAGGCCTCGGGGTACTCGATCTTTACCGAGTCGATCCGGGATTCTTGGGGGCCGATGAGCTGACCGGTGCATTGCTCACCGCGGATGCGGTGCTGTGGGCGTTGCTGAACCACCGTTCGGCACTGTCCCCCGACGGTCGCAGCGAATTCGGCGGATCGGCCGTGGGGTGGCTCGATCACACCGAGGTGCACCAAGCCACTGGAATGATCATGGCGCAGAGTGAGGTCTCGGCTGAGGACGCGCTGGCGCGGTTGCGGGCGTTCGCCTTCGCTCACGACCGGTCCATCGAGGAGGTGGCCCGTGAGGTCGTCGCCCGGCGGCTGCATTTCGACATCGCCTGCGACTGAGCGAAGTGTGTGTTGATAGGCCCGTCCGGTAGCGGGACACTGGCCACAGAGTCAAGCAGGTGGAGGGGATCAGAGGTGATATCCCATCCCGAATGACCGTGAGTCGGCCCTGGCGAAAGCATTCGTGCACCTCGCCGACACCCTCGTCGACGACTATGACGTGATCGAGCTGCTGCACGGGCTGGCCGCCGACTGTGCGGCGCTGCTCGCGGTGGACGCGGCGGGTCTGATGCTGTCCGACCAGCGGGGCAAGCTTCATGTGGTGGCTTCCTCGACCGAGCGGGCCCGGTTGCTGGAGCTGTTCCAACTGCAGGCCGACCAGGGACCCTGCCTGGACTGTTTCCAGACCGGGCAGCCGGTCAGCGCCGCCGACCTGGCCGACTACGCTGACATCTGGCCGCGCTTCGTCGTGCAGGGCCGCCGGGAGGGATACCGATCGGCGCACGGATTGCCCATGAGGTTGCGCTCGGAGACCATCGGCACGCTGAACCTGTTCCGTGCCGATCCCGGCCCGATCCCGGCCGGGGACCTGCAGATCGGCCAGGCGCTGGCCGACGTGGCCACCATCGGCATCATGCAGGAGCGAGCCATCCGCCGGGGCGAGGTGGTCGCCGAGCAACTTCAGACCGCGTTGAACACCCGGGTGGTCATCGAACAGGCCAAGGGTGTGCTCGCCGAACGTGGTCAGCTGGACATGGCCGACGCGTTCGCCCAGCTCCGCAGCTACGCCCGCAACCACAACCAGCGCCTGAGCGATCTCGCCAGGGCCGTCATCGTGAGCGCGAATGACGTTCAGGCCGTGTTGGATCACCCAGGCCGATGACTACCCGCGCTGTCCGCAGGTTCGGAGCCCTGGTCGCCGAGCATCCGCGCATCGCACCTGCGACATTGGGGTGGTTCGGACCGGCCAGGAGGTCAGCGCCGCTCGAAACCGCTATCGTGGTAATCGAACACATACAGTAGTCGGTGCTCCGGACCCCAGCATCGCGCCCGAGCGACAGATCGCGTGGTGAAGGGGTGACGGTGATGGCCGTGATGTCAGGGATACTCGATCCAGTGCGCCAGGGCGGCGGGGGTGCCCCTGACGACCTGTTCGCCCCCGAACTGATCGAGTTCAGGCGGGTCACGATGCCGGCCCAGGGCCGGCACCTCGCGGGACTACGTCGGGAGCTGCGGTGCTGGCTGGCCGCCTTCGCGCTCACCGATGACGGCGTGTCCGCGCTCATCCTCGCGGTCAACGAGGCAGCGACCAACGTCATCGAGCACGCTTACGCCCCGACCGAGTCCGGCATCGTGGAGCTGGCTTTCTGGACCGAACCGGGTGCGGTGTGCATCGAGGTCTGCGATCGCGGGCACTGGCGTCCTCGCCCACCGGGACACCTGACCGACGGGGGCCGCGGTATCCCGCTGATGCGCAGCTGTGCCGATGTCGTGCTCATCGACCACGACCGGCGAGGAACCAGGGTGTACATCCGGCAGGCACTGAGTAGCTACGCCCGCAAACCCGCGGCGCCACATGGCGGTCATGCCCTCGTTGCGCAGCCACAGCCTGTCCAGTCGCCTACGGCGGTACTGCTGCAGGCAGCTACCTGAGAGCTCCGGAGAGTAGACGTCGAACATGTTGCCCCGCTGGCCATAGACCAGGACCGCGTGACAGCCCACCTCGCCCCAGCCGTTCTCGACAGAGATCCACACGACGTGGCCCCGGTCCAGGGCGTCCCGTAGGTCCGCGAGCG
This sequence comes from Pseudonocardiaceae bacterium, assembly GCA_050699955.1. Classification (GTDB taxonomy): domain Bacteria; phylum Actinomycetota; class Actinomycetes; order Mycobacteriales; family Pseudonocardiaceae. The sequence goes on from JBOHGD010000018.1 coordinate 51,385, forward strand.
TGGGCTGACGGTGCTCAGTCCGCGTCCTGGCGCCGAACGCGCTCAACCCTTGCGTCACGAGACACTCGCGGCGGTGCTGATCCAGCCGATCCGGCGTCCAGTACTCGTCCCACGCCGAGGCCCACTCCTGGCGGTAGTAGCGCCTGAGGTAATCGACGCCTTCCCGCAGGAACCGCTCAGGCTCGTAGGCACCCACCACATGCAAGGAAAGGCCTTGCTGGAGCAGGAAACGCCTGGTCCTCGGGCGCTGCGCCGCACAGCCCGGCTCCCGGCCGACCTCGCGATCGACCCACCGCATATCCGGGGTATCGGTGACTCCGAACACGTACAGGACGTTCGCAGCGACACAGGTCAGGCATGAATTGTCGTCCACCTGAGGCAGGTCCAGCGGTTCTCGCCTGCGCAGGACGGTGGTCACGGCACGATCCCCATATGCGACTGTACGTCTCCTGCCCATCTTCGACGTCGCCGTACGCATCGCTGGTATTAGCCCGAGGCTAGGGCTGTTCTGCTCCTAGTGTGACGTGGCTGCCCGTGCGCTCGGCCACTTTGCGCCCACCCGCATGTGGCCGCACGGGCAGCTCGTACCAGCGGCGCGGGATGGTTGCCCCGGCTGGTGTGTCAGGCTGGGGGGCGACCGACCCCAGGAGCGGGGGAGTCCGATGGCAGAGGCGAACCAGCGGCTACGTGCCGCGCGGCAGGGGATGCCCTCATCTGTGCGTCCGGGCTTCGCGTTGAGCCGAGCAGAGCTGGCCGAGTTGGTGAACGCTGCTGTTTACCGTCACTCGGGCCGGGTCGCGGCCCTGGACGGTCATTACGTGGCGAAGCTGGAGCGCGGGGTGATCCGCTGGCCCGGCAGTGCCTACCGGCGTGCGTTGCGGGAGGTGCTGGGCGCGGCCACCGACTCCGAGCTGGGCTTCCGCCGACCCCGCAGGGTCGCCGACGCCGGGCCGCCGCTGTCCCCGTCGGCGCTCGTGCCCGCGAACGAGACCGAGCGGGAGCGGCTGGCCGGGGTGCTCGCCGACCAGGTGGACACGCCCTGCACAGTGACGGCGGCTGCGCAGATCGGCTGATCGACACGGCGGAGCGGCTCACCGACGAGGCTCACGAGCATCCCGAGGATGAGGCCCGGTGGGCGTATTTCCAGACCCCGGCACGGGTGCTGTTCCAACGCGGAGTCGCCTACGTGGAGCTGGGCAGGCACCGGGAGGCCGCTGATCTGTTGGACAAGGCACGCGCCACATTGCCGGCCTCCCATCGTCGCGATCGGGGTCGCTGGGCCGCCAGCCTGGCCTTGGCCCGCGCTCACGACGGCGACGTGGCCGGGGCGGTGACCGCAGGATGGCAGGCGGCCACCGGCCCGATTTTCAGCCCGGCACGGGTGGTCGATCGGCATAGGCACGCCGGTGCGATTGGGTCTAGCGTGAGGTCCCAGGAGGCCGGCCGGGGACATGCTGCACATCTCCCTCCTGGGTGAGCAGGTGATTACCGATGGCGCGTCCGGCGTCGTCCGGACGCGGTCGTCGCGGACGATTGCGCTCGTGGTCTTTCTCGTTGTGCACGCAGGGTCACCCCAGGCCCGGGGGCACATTGCTGGCCTGTTCTGGCCGGATTCGACGGACGCCCAGGCCCTCACGAATCTGCGCCGCGAGCTGTATCACCTGCGTCACGCGCTGGGAGACGAGCCGTCGCTCGTGGTGACGCCGACGGAGCTGTGCTGGCGTGACACTGAGACGTGCCAGGTCGACGTACGCACCTTCGAGATCGAGTACGAGGCTGCCCTGGCCGCCGCGGCCACCGGTGACGGCGACCGGGCCCTCGCACACGCGACAACGGCGATCAGCCTTTACCGGGGTGCGCTGCTGCCCGGGGGGTATGCGGACTGGCTGCTCGAGGCCCGGTCCGAACTCGAATGTCAGTGCGTGGCCCTCTGTGACCTGATCTCGCATACCCGGGCGCGAAGGGGCGACCTGACCGGTGCGGTGGCTATCGGACGCAGCAGGATCCGGCTGCGTCCGCTGGAGGAGGTCGGCTATCGGGCCTTGATGGAGCTGCAGGCCGATCTCGGCGACCGCGCAGGCGCGGTCAGCACCTACCACCATTGTGCTTCTGTGCTGGAGCGTGAGCTCGGCGTCGAGCCGGACCAGGCGACCCGCAAGACTCTCCAGCGCCTGATGGCTCAGGGGTCGCAGGTGGGCGCACCCGTGCCAGGGCACGAGCCTGCCGCCGGTCGCTCGGGGTTCGCCGAAGCGAAGCTGGTCGGGCGGGCTCGGGAGGTCGGACTGCTCCACGGGCTGTGGCGGACGGCCGCGGCAGGCCGCCCCTGCCTTGCGCTGGTTCGGGGAGACGCCGGCGTCGGTAAGACCCGTCTGGTGGCCGAGATCGCCCAGGTAGCCCGGTTGCACGGCGCGGTGGTGGCGAGCACACAATGCTTCGGAAGCTCGGGGCGCCTCGCGCTGGCGCCGGTGGCGGACTGGCTGCGAAACCCCGTGGTCCAGTCGGCGGCGGTGACGCTGGACCCGGTCTGGCGCGCCGAGGTCGACAGGTTGGTGCCCTCCGGCAAAGGGCGCGAAGCATCCGGGGCCGGTTCGCGAGCGATGGTCGACACCTGGCAGCGCCACCGGTTCTTCGAGGGCCTGGCCCGGGCTCTGATCGGCGCCAAACGGCGGACCCTGCTGGTCCTGGACAACCTGCAGTGGTGCGACCAGGAGACGCTCGCCTTCCTCGCGTTCTGCCTCCGGCTGACCGCCGACGCTCCGCTCATGGTTGCCGGGACGCTGCGCACTGACTCCCTCGACAACGAGCCCGAGCTCGTGGACTGGGCCGCCAGGATGCGGGCCACCGGCATGCTCACTGAGCTCTCCCTGAGCCCGCTGGAAGTCACCGACACGGCACGTCTAGCCGAGGCGATCGCCGGGCGGCCCCTCCCCGAGGACGACACCCAGCTGCTTCAGGCGACGACCGGCGGGTTCCCGCTGTACGTGGTCGAGGCGGTCCGCGGCACCGTCGATGCGGCCAGCACGTCGGTACCGGTCGGTGATCTGACTGCCGTACTGCGCAACCGGCTCGAGCAGGCGACGCCCGCCGCCCGGGAGGTCGCCGGTCTGGCGGCGGCGGTGGGACGCAACTTCACCCTCGACCTGCTCACCGAGGCCAGTGACCTCGACGCGGCCGCCGTGGTGCGGGCAGTCGACGAACTGTGGCGACGCCGGATCATGCGCGAGTTCCGGGACGGCTACGACTTCGCCCACGACCTGCTACGCGAGACGGCATACGCGCAGGTCAGCCCGCCCAGGCGATGGCTGCTGCACCGGCGTCTGGCTCAAGGTCTCACGCTGATCCACGCCGAGGACACAGACCTGGTCTCGGCTCAGCTCGCCGAGCAGTGCGCGCTGGGTGGCCAGGCGCAGCGCGCGGTCGGCTATTACCGGCGGGCCGCCGACATCGCGGCGGCCAGGTTCGCCCACGCCGAGGCGATCCGCCTGCACAAGGCGGCGCTGTCGATCGTGCGCACCCTGCCCGAAGGCAGAGCCAGGGACGGCCACGAGCTCGACATCCTCGAAGCCATGGCGGCGCCACTCAACGCGAGATATGGCTACTCCTCGCCGCAGTTGCGGGAAGCGCTCGAGCGTTCGATCGCCCTCGCGGAAGCACAGGGGCGCAACGACTCCACGCTCATCGGCCTGCTCGGTCTGTGGGCGTCGTCATTCGTCCAAGGGAACACCTCCGCCGCGCACCAGACGGCGGCCCGGGCGCTGGCCCTGGTCGAACCGGACTCAGAGCTGGCCGGACCGGCCCACTTCGCCTTCGGGGGGTCCGCTGTCAGCCTCGGGCAGCCCTCGGAGGCGATACGTCACTTCGAGCTCGCCGCCACGCTGACCACCGGGGCCCACTCGCTCAGCATCGGCACCCGGCCCGACGTCCACGGCAAGGCGTGGGCCGCGCACGCCCACTGGCTCCTCGGCCACGACGACGAGGCCATCGGCTGCTGCCACGACGCCGTCACGCTGGCCCGGACGCTCGACCACCCGTACAGCCTGGCCGTCGCACTGGCCTACGCCGGAATCACTCACCAGCTGCGCCGGCGGATGTCCGAGCTGCGCGACACCGTCGGCGAGCTGGGCGAGCTGTGCGATCGGTACGGCTTCGCCTACTACCGCGAGTGGGCCCTGATTCTGGGCGGTTGGTGCCGCGCGGACGGTACCGGCCTCGGCCTCGCCCGACGGGGCATCGACAACCTCAAGTCGGAGGGCGCGTTCGCCCGGATGCCGTACTGGCTGTCCCTGCTCGCCGACATGTCGGCCCGCGACAACCGGCCAGATGCCGCGCGCACCACCCTCGACGCCGCCATCGTCGGTGGACATGCCAGGGATGACCTGTGGTGGATACCCGAGGTCATACGGTTGCGCGCGGCGTACGACGACCAGGACGCCGCCATCTCGCGACTACGCTGCGCCGCCAGGATGGCGAGCGCGCACGGCAGCGTCGCGCTGCTCCGGCGCTGCGAACGTGACCTCGCTGAGTGAGGCGTTCCGGCAACGGCGTGGTCACCCACCGGCCGTTCCCGACCTTGGCTCAGGGAGCACGCGGCCTCGAACGCTCCGCGAACGTTCCCGGTCCTACGTTCGGTGCGCCCTGGGGACCTCGCACCGATAGGAAAGTCAGATGAGCAGCACCGCACCGACCGCAGCCGCCGCCCCGACCAGGCCGTACGAGCCGTACGAACAGCTGGCCGGAGCTCTGCACGGCGACTTGATCATGCCCGGAGACGCCCAGTACGACGAGGCCCGCGCCGTCTACAACGCGATGATCGACAAGCGTCCGGCGGCCATCGTCCGGTGCCGAGACGTCGCCGACGTGATCGCCGGTGTCCGTTTCGGCCGCGACCACGACATCGCGCTCGCCGTGCGCGGTGGGGGCCACAACGCGGCAGGCCTCGGGGTGTGGGATGACGCCCTGGTCATCGACCTGTCGTTGATGTGCAGCACCACGGTCAGCCCGCAGATGCACACCGTGCGCGCCGACGCCGGATGCACCTGGGGCGACGTCGACCACGCGACCGTCGCGTTCGGCATGGCGACTCCGTCCGGCTTCATCGCGTCCACCGGCGTGGCCGGGCTGACGCTCGGCGGCGGCATCGGCTACCTGGCCCGGCGCTTCGGTCTCACCGTCGACAACCTGCTCGCCGCCGATGTGGTGCTCGCCGACGGCAGCTTCGTCACGGCCTGCGAAAGCTCACACCCCGACCTGTTCTGGGCCCTGCGCGGCGGTGGCGGGAACTTCGGCGTCGTCACGTCGTTCACCTTCCGCTGCCACGACATCGGCGAACACGGCACGATCATCGGTGGCCCGGTGCTCTACGACTTCGCCGACACGGCCGAGGTGATGCGCTGGTATCGGGAGTTGCTCCCGGCACTGCCCGAAGAGCTCAACGGCTGGATCGCGCTGCTCACCATCCCGCCCGCCCCGCCGTTCCCCGAAGAGCTGTGGGGCCGCAAGTCCTGCGCCATCGTCTGATGCTACACCGGGCCGCACGACCGGGCCGACAAGGTGCTCGAGCCGATCACGACGTACGGCTCGCCGTTGCTGGTCGGCCTGCACGACATGCCTTTCACCGTGCTGCAGAGCGCATTCGACGCCCTCTATCCGGCCGGCCTGCAGTGGTACTGGCGGGCGGACTTCTTCAAGGAGATCTCCGACGCCGCGATCGACGTGCACTGCACGTACGGCCAGCGGCTGCCGTCCGGCCACTCGACGATGCACCTCTACCCCATCGACGGTGCCGCCGGCCGGGTGCCCGACGACGGGACTGCGTTCGCCTACCGCGACGGCGGCTGGGCCGGAGTCATCGTGGGCGTCGACCCGGACCCCGCCAGCGCACCGCTCATCTCGCAGTGGGCCCGGGACTACTGGGAGGAGCTGCACCCCACCTCGGCAGGCGGCGCCTACGTCAACTTCCTGATGGACGAGGGCCAGGACCGGGTGAAAGCCTCCTACCGAGGCAACTACGACCGACTCACCCAGGTCAAGAAACGCTACGACCCGGAGAACACATTCCACATCAACCAGAACATCCAGCCCGCCCGCGCCCGTTGACCGGCGCGCCGGGGCACAGCGGGGCGGTGCTCATCGCGGCGTCCTCGACGCCACGCGGACTGCCTCGATCAGTTGGACGGCTTGTGGGTCGGTCATGGTCACGGTGGTCTTGACCGCGCCGTTGAGGACCAGCCAGACATGGCTGTCCATACGCATGATGATCACGGTGGCGGCCTCTCCGTCGGGGCCACGGAAGGCGAGCACGGTGCGGTCGGACTGGCTTTCGCTGTAGGTCTGCACTCCTACCCCCCCCGTGTGTCTGGGTGGCGCAGACCTGGCAGTGCCGCGCAGGTAATGCTGTCACGGACTGTGGTCGATCTTGTGGGCCGGAGGCGGCGATCAACCGCGCACACTTCGCACACTTGTGGCAGTAAGCCGTGACTGCGGCGTTACTGTCGGTGCACTACGTCCACAGTGGCTGGGAGGGTGGCGATGGGGGACTGTGAGCCGAGCGATCCACGCCGTAACGTGATGTTGGAGCAGTTGCTAGGACGGGCGGGATGGACTCCGGAGAACCTGGGGGATCACCTCAACCGGCTTGCCGCTGCGCTGGGTGTCAAGGTGCATGTCAACCGCCGCTATCCGCGCCGCTGGGTGTACGCCGAGAAGGACCGCGCCACGCCGCGCATCCCCCGCGACCCGGTGCCGTCACTGGTGTGCCTGCTGCTACACCAGCGACTGGGGGAAGCGGTGACCCCACAGGTGCTGGGTTGGCCGGTCGCGCGGGGGATGCTCCACGTCCCGGCTGATGACGGGCTGCGCCAGAGCTGGGATGCGGTCGGGGCGATAGCGGCGCTGGGTGAGGTCGTGGATGCTGACAGCATGGAACGACGGCACTTCATGGCGATGACGGGGCTGACGCTCACGGCGGTGGCGCATCAGTGGTTGTTCGATCCAGCCCGGGTCGCGGCGTCGGTGCTGGGCAAGCGGACAGACCACGTCGTGGTGGACGATTTGGAGCGAGTCGTGGACGCCCGGCGTCGGCTGGACGATGCCTTGGGTGGGGGCAGTTTGCTGCCGTCGACACGCGAGGATCTGCGCCTGGTCGTAGCGCTGCTGCGTAATTCCTCCTACACCGAAGAGGTCGGGCAGCGCCTTTATGCAGTGGCCGCAGAGTTCGGCCGTCTCGCGGGCTGGCTGGCCTATGACCGGTCAGACCGCCCTGGCCCAGCGTTATTTCATGGCCGTGATGCAGTCGTCCTCGCCGAGTCGGCCCTCGCCGCCGAACAGTCGCTCACTCCTGTGGTGGCGGCGTCGCTGTACGGCCGTTTGGCGCTCGGGGCCGCCCATGCCGGTGACGTCGCAGCGTGCCAGCGTGCCCAGAATCGCTCTTTTGACCTGCTCGCAACGTCGGTTACCGATCAGGAGCCGTCGTGGATCTACTGGTTCACCGAGGCTGACGCATACGGACTGGCTGGCTGGTCCCTGCTGGCGCTGGGACGGCCAGCGGAAGCCGAGCCGCACTTGCGTCACGCGGTAGCGGTACTCGACCCGGGATTCACCCGGGACCGGGCTGGGATGCTCTGTGACCTCGCTACTGCCCGCATCGGCACCGGAGCGGTGGAGCGGGCCTGCGCGACCGCTAGTGAGGCCGCGACCATCATCCGGCGTCTGGACTCGCCGCGCCAATCGCGGCTCTTGGCCGACTTCCGCCATGCCGCCGAGCCGTACGCCAGCGCGACCGCCGTCCGTGAATTCGATACCAAACATCGCGATTTGATCCGTAACACGTCAGCTTGATTGGATTGGGTCCTGTGCTACTCGTGAAGGGGTGAGAGTCAATGTCAGGTGTTCGATTCCTGGACGACCCTTTGGTCTCGGTTTCCGCGCAGTTTCCGCTGACTCCGCCTGGGTTCAGGATGCCAGAGTGCAGCGAGTCACCGTCAGGTCCTCAGACCCGCCCGCTAAACGGGAAGCTAAGCTTGGCGTGGGTGGGGTGCTGCTTTCCCTGGCAGACGTGCTGTGGGTGAACAGACCCGATCTGGCCGCGACGGCAGCCTATAAACCTGTTCAACTAACCACCGCGGCGCGATGTGGCCTGTCGGTTCCTCAAACCTTGGTCACCAATAGTCGGGACGCGGTGACCCGGTTTGCGGGCTCGGCGGATAGTGTGGTGATCAAACCGCTGGGCACCAATCTGATCTGGGAAGACCACACTTATAAGATGGGCTGGACCCGTCGGCTGTCCCAGCAGGACCTGGGCGATCTTCGCGGAATAGAGAACACTGCGCATCAGCTCCAGCACTGGGTATCGAAGAGGTATGAGTGCCGCGCCGTAGTGGTCGGTCAGTAAATTTTCGCCGTTGCGATTCACGCTGGGTCGCAGGCGTCATACGTGGACTGGCGGAGCGATTTTCCCGCGTTGAGTTACGAGGTCATGGAGCTACCCGGGCCGGTGGTCACGGGGTTACGAATGTTCTTGGCCGAGTTAGGCTTGGTCTACGGAGCGTTTGATCTGGTGATCGGCGTTGACGACCGGGGAGAGGACACCGTGTGGCTACTAGAATGTAACCCGGGTGGCCAGTACGGATTCTTGGAAGGCATGGCTGGAGTACCGATCACTGTCAGTCTCGTTGATCTGCTCGCGCGGGGCAGGACGCCGTGACGGGTCCGGTCACCGTCTCGGATTGGCGGGTGCGCGCCCGGCAGCTCGCCGATCAGCTCACCGCCGACGGCGATCTGCACAGCGCAGTGTGGCGGGAGGCGTTGCTCGCGGTCCCCCGGCATGAGTTCGTACCGTGGTATTACGAACTGGACACCAGGACCCGCCCGGCGAGCTGGACACGGCATGAACCGAGTGATGCGGCCAGCACCGCCCGATGGCTGGAGTTGGTGTACTCACCGACCACTCTGGTCACCATGCTCGCGGACTACGCAGGCCGCGGAGTGCAGGCCGGAGTCGTCAGCTCGACCAAACCGGATTTGATGATCCGGATGCTCGAGGCTCTGCAGGTCGCCGACGGGATGCGGGTGCTGGAGATCGGTACCGGCACCGGTTACAACGCCGCCTTGCTCTGCCACCGGCTCAGCGATGTGAACGTGTGCTCGATCGACATCGATCCCACGCTGATCATCGACGCGCGGGCCCGGCTGGCCGGGCTGGGCTATCACCCCACCCTGGTCGTCGCCGACGGCGCCGAGGGGCTCACCGAGCGTGCCCCGTTCGACCGCATCATCGCCACCTGCGCGGTGCAGACGATCCCGGCCGCCTGGATTCATCAGCTCACACCCGGGAGTCTGCTGCTGGTTCATCTCGAAGGACCCCTTGGTGCGGGGAACCTCGTCGCCCTGCACCGTGGCGATTCTCCCGCCCTGCAGGGGCGGTTCCTGCCCTGGTGGGGCTGCTTCATGCGGCGTCGGACCATCCACGGCCCGCATACCGGTACACCGCCCCCGGCCCGCACCACCGAACCGCCCACCACCCGGCCCACCACCGTCGACCCAGCCGAGCTGGACGGGAACAAGATGTTCCCCTTCCTGGCCCAGCTTCATCTGCCACCCGGGATGTTCCGCAGTGTCCGCCTGATCGACGATCAGACCCCGATCAGCTACCTTGCCGCACCGGACGGCTCCTGGTGCGAGATCACCCGTACCCCCGACGCCACCGGCCATTACACCGTCACCGAAGCCGGCCCCACCCCGCTCTGGGCGGGCGTGGAAACCGCCTGGACCCAGTGGACCAACCTCGGCACCCCCGCCTGGCACGAATTCGGCCTCACCGCCACCCCCACCACCCACCACATCTGGCACGGCGACCCCGAAACCGGCCCACGCTGGGCACTACCCACACCCAGCGAATAAGACCCTCACCGCCGAAGCCCGCGTGACCGTGCTCGCCGTACAGTGGCTGCCTCGGGCGCAACGGCTCGCCGAGGATCTGGCTGCGGCCCGACGTTCAAGCTCATCGACATCCAGAGCTGGCAGCGTGAGCAGGGCAAGCCCGGTGCGGTGGCCGAGTTCGCCGACTATGTGATCGAGCTGACCAGCCTCTGGCCACGTCAACCAGGACGAATCGGCGCGCGACCGCCCGATAGCATGAGTGGATATCCAGTTCCAGGAGAGCTTCGATGACCCGACTCAGCCAGTCCGTTGACCGCGCCACCGCCCTGCTCAAGGACGCGGACCTCGCGGCCGACGCCACCGTGCGCGAGCTGTTGACCGAGACCACGCAGCGCCGCAGCCTGGACCTGTCGGACCTGGCCCCGACCGAGCAAGCCGCCCTGATCTCCGCCCGGTCCCAGGAGCTGCAACCCTCCGCCGAAGCACTGGCCGAGCGGATCATCACGGCCGAGAACAAGGGCCGCCGGTTCATCGCCAAGTTCGGCATCGACCCCACCGGCCACGAGGTGCACCTCGGGCACACGGTGCCCATGCTCATCCTCAGCCGTTTCCAACGCATGGGTCACCAGGTCGTGTTCATCATCGGTGACATGACCGCGAAGATCGGCGACCCGTCCGGCCGCTCCGACGATCGCCCGGCGCTGACCGACGAGGACATCGCCCGCAATCTCGCCACCTACCGCGAGCAGGTCACCCCGTTCTTCGACTTCGAGCGCGCCCAGTTCCGGCACAACGGGGACTGGTTGCGGCAGATGACACTGCCGAAGATCATCGAGATCACCGCGCAGATCCCGGTGTCCATGCCGCTGCAACGCGAGGACTTCCGCAAGCGCCTGGAAGCCGGGCAGGGCCTGTCGCTGGCCGAGTTGATGTACTCGGTCGTCATGGCGCTGGACTCGGTGGAGACCAACTGCGACCTAGAGGTCGGCGGGATCGACCAGTTCCTCAACATGCAGATGTGCCGCAGGGTCATGGACATCTGCGGGCAGAGGCCGGAGCTGGTGGTCGCCACCTCGCTCATCGAGGGCACGGACGGCACCGGGGCCAAGATGAGTAAGTCCAAGGGCAACTACGTGCCGCTCACCGCCTCGGCGGGCGAGATCTTCGGCAAGATCATGTCCGTGCCCGATCGCTTGATGGAACAGTACTTCCGGGCGCTGTCGGAGTGGCTGGACTCCGAACTCGCCGTCACCACCGAGCGAGTGAAGGCCGGGTCACTGCACCCGATGGACCTGAAGAAGATCCTGGCCGGAGAGGTCACCGCCGCTATCCACGGTGTGGACGCGGCGATGAAGGCTCGCGAGGAGTTCGTGGCCCGCTTCTCCAAACGCACCTTCGGTGAAGTCGAAGACCTGCCCACGATCACCGACCTCGGGCAGTCGGTCACCGATGCGGTCAAGGCACTGGGCCTCGCTAAGAGCAACGGCGATGTCCGCCGCGTCGCCGAACAGAACGGCCTGCGCCTGGTGGTCGAGTCCGAGGGCGGCCAGGAGCAGGTGCCGCTCACCGCCAACGAAGCCCGTGAGCCGCTGGACGCCGTGGTCAAGGACAAGCTCGATGGCCAGTCCGGTGACTTCTACCTCAAGGTCGGCCGCAAACTCGCCCGCATCACTGTGACCCCCTGATCCGCCTGTGGATGCTGTGGTGCTCGACCTGTTCGGCACCATCGTCGCCGCACCTACACCCGGCGAGCGCACCAGCGCTGCCGGGCGGTTGGCGCGCGTGCTCGGCTGCGACTCCGCTGCGGTCGAGCGCGCCCGCAGGTTGACGCAATCAATCGGTTGCTATAGTATAGCAATCAGTCAGTTGCTACTTGTTGGGAGGCTGTCATGGGATTCCCCGATCGCATCGAGCGGGTCGTCGAGATCGCCCACCCGCCGGCCAAGGTGTGGGCTGCGCTCACCACGGCCGAGGGTCTGGGCACCTGGTTCGGCAACCAGGCGACGATCGACCTGCGCCCGGGCGGATCGGCCCAGATGACGTGGACCGGCGGCCACGCCGCCGACATGCGGGTCGAACGGGTCGAGGAGCCGACGGTGTTCGGCTTCACCTGGCACATCTACGGCCTGCCCGGTGACGATCCACGCCGTACCTATGTCGAGTTCACGCTCGAGCCGGTCGCTGCGGGCACGCGGCTGACCGTGGTCGAGACCGGCTTCGCTCAGTTGCCGGAAGACGCCTACCGCAAGGCGTACGGCGGCAACACTCAGGGTTGGACGAGCGAGCTGGGTGAACTGGTCGACTACCTCGATGCCGCCTGACATCGAGGCGATCGCCGAACAGGTCTTCGTCGCCCTGGCCGACTCGAGCCGGCGCTCCATCCTGGCCGCGCTGGCCTCGGGTGGTCCCGCTACGGCAACAGACCTGGCCGGGTGCCTGCCGATCACGCGGCAGGCGATCGCCAAACACCTGGCCATGCTGGCCGAGGCGGGCCTGGTGACGGCCGAGCCGGGGGAGCGGCGCCGGGTGCGATACCGGCTCCGCTCCGCCCCGATGCAAGTGGCGCAACAGTTCCTGGCCGCGCTGGCCCGTGACTGGGACGGTCCGCTCGACGCGTTGAGGGACCACCTCAGTCGGTGAGTCCCCGGTCGGGTGCCGGTAGCCGACGCCACCGACACACCAGGGCTGCCTGTGGTGGTCGACCGGGTGACCTGGCAGGCCGAGCGGGATGCGCTGCTGGAGGTGTTCGAGGTCCGCCGGCAGCTGATCGCCTACTTCCACATGTGGCACACCGGCCACCCCGCCGCCGCCCAGTGGTCCCGCCTGGACGCCGGACGCTCGGACGACCTCGGCACCGCCCCGCGCTGAGCCGATACCGCATTGCCTGGAGCAGGAGGAGGAAGAATGAGGACACCCCCGATCGTCTCGCTGCGAGAGTGGGAGGCTGCGCGCCAGCAGCTGCTTATTAAGGAGAAGGAGTTGACCCGCGCCCGTGATGCGCTGGCCGCGGATCGTCGGCGGATGCCGTGGCTGGCGGTGGAGAAGGAGTATGAGTTCGACGGACCCGAGGCTAAGGCGAGTCTGCTCGACCTGTTCGAGGGTCGTCGTCAGCTGATCGTCTACCGCGCTTTCTTCGAGCCCGGCGTGTTCGGCTGGCCTGACCATGCTTGCCGCGGCTGTTCCCTGGTGGCCGATCAGGTCGCCCACCTCGCCCATGTGAACGCCCGTGATACCACTCTGGTCTTCGTCTCGCGTGCGCCGCAGTCGGACATCGAGCGTGTGAAGGCGCGGATGGGCTGGACGATGCCCTGGTACACCATGACCGACGAGTTCGACACCGACTTCGGTGTGGACGAGTGGCACGGCACGAACGCGTTCATCCGCGATGGCGACAGGGTGTTCCGCACCTACTTCATCAACAACCGTGGTGACGAGGTGCTGGGGAGTACCTGGAGTTACCTCGACATGACCGCGCTCGGGCGGCAGGAGGAGTGGGAGGACTCGCCCGAGGGCTATTCCCAGACCCCGCCGTACGAGTGGTGGAACTGGCACGACGAATACGGCGACGCCGAGCCGTCGCAGGCGTGACTTACCGTGGCTCGTGTCGCCGGGCGTGTTCCTTCCATGCGCCACGCTGATCTTCTCGATGTGAACTCGCGGTAGTGGGGCTTAGTAGGACATATTTCACAGCTCAGGGGTCCTTCGGGCGGACTCGATGCGATCGGCGCGGCGGACACGGCTGCTGTAGTGTGAGTCAGGCCGTTCACGCTCATTCATGCCAAGTAAAGCAACGGATCACAGGTATTCGATCCCACTAGACTGGTATGTGCTGGATCGCGCAAAGTCAACTGACTGTTCACGATGTAGTACCCCCCGCCTAACCCCGGCGGGCGGGGTATCACGATCAGTGTTTGGTACTGCATTTGCGACTGGCCGACCATGTTCCTGAGGTGGGCGAAGAGATTGGTGTTGCTGAAGGTCTGAAGTGTCAGTACTCGATAAACATGCGGTATGTACTGCTGTTGGGCCGCACTATAGCCGCGGATTGACACACGACTGTTCGGCCACGTCGCGAATGTTGACGCAGCAGCGGCATTCTGATTGATAACATCAGTCCGTGAAATGCCTCGGACTTCGGCCATATGAATATGCAGCTGGTCAGCCTGCCGATTGGCTTTCGAGTTGATCCCGAGTCCAGTCGGGGCGCCCACCGTTGTCGGGGGCGTGTGAGCCCAGTTCTGTGCATCCTGCCAATAGTTTGGTGCACTGGACTCGCAGATCCAAGGACATTCGATGCCATTTACACGTTCTCTGGGGACAGTTATAAAGTTGTGAGAGTTGGTACCGGCGAATACGTAATCGTTGGCATTTACCTGCAGGGCGGTACACCCAGTACCTCCGCTATTACAGTGTTGAACAGCCTGCCAAAGATGGTCCTGGGAGCCGCGAGACCCGCATGTGCTCGGGTCGGGTCCTCCGGGCGGACGGGGTGCTCCGGGTGGATGAGCCGCAGCCAGATTGTGGCCAGCACCGGTGAAGACGGCGCCGACTCCGGCGATGCCGGAGAGCTGGACGAACCGGCGCCGATTCAGTTCAGTCGTCTCGTCATTGTCACGCATGAATACTCCCGATAAAGTCGGTCCCGAATTTTGCGCGCCCCACAGCTTCGGCCGCAAATGCGCAGCAGAGACACCCGAGGATCGGAATCCGAACAGCGACCTTGGTGGTAGTCACCCCCCTGTCGACAATAGAGTCTTGTTCGAATCAAAACCCCCCTCGATTGACTGACGAACCGTCTGCTCGCTTGGCCATCCATAGGCCAGAATAAACGCCCCCTCCACGCCTGTAAACTGATCCCCGAGAATAGGGGAGACCATTACACATCCCCGGGTAAGTGTCAAGATTACTCCGGGAAACTCCCCCGAATAAGGTAGGGCGAAGTGACTACCCCAGAAACACGCTGGCCCGACACTCCCGAAGCGGACGATCAAACGCACAAGGGGCTGTGGCGCCGGGGCGCACAACGTCGGGCAGGCCCTGGCCTGCCCGCATCGTCTGCCGGGCGGCAGCGCAGCATGTTCAGGCACACCCGGGCGACGACGGTCGTCAGCCACCCGCCGAGGTTGTGCACGCGGGTGCCGACCGCTGGAGAGGGGGCCAGCTCATGGACCCGTACCTTCCGCCGATCGAGAAGCCGCGCAGCCCCTGTGCTGAAACAGCACCGCCGGGACCCCCGCCCGCATGGTGTTCACACCTGCTGTTCACCTGTGAGGCTGGAGTCGCCGGCGCAGCAGTCCAGCACCGAGGTAGCCGCCGAGTCGTCGGGGGTGAGGTCGAACATGCAGAAGATCGCCGACCTACATCCGATCACTGCTCGTCTGGTCAGTCTGTGTGGATGATGGTGCCGATGTGTTCGCCTTGCAGGGCTTTGGTGATGTTATCGGGCGAACGAGTTCGCGGTCGAGCAGTGTCTGACGCATCAGCGCGGATGGTACGTCCTTGGCCGCGAAGGATGTGTCGTGCGGGGATGTGGTGGTCATTGGGTACTCCTGGGCGGCGGGTCGGTGAAATGTCGAGGTGGAGATCAGGTGACTGAAATGAAGGTGCCTACGTGCTCGCCAGCCAGTGCGCGGGAGATCAGCCCGGGCTTGAGTCCATTGATGATCTGGACGGATTTGATGTAGCGGGCGTGGCGCATGATTTCCAGCATCCCACGTTCGATGATCAGATCGGGCAGACTAAGGTCGATCAGTTCGTCCACGGTGATCTGGGGAATCAACTTGGCGCGCGGGTCGGTCTTCGGATTGGCCGTGTAGAGCCCGTCCTCGTCCTTGACGAAGATCATGCTGAGGCAGCCGTAGACCTCCGCCGCCAGATAGCATCCGGTGTCGGTTCGATACGGCGGAATGACCCCCTCGGTCGGGAGGCACTCCCACATGTCGTAGGGCGGCATCCCGGAGAAGATCGCGGCACCGCACTCGGCCAGATACAGCGGGAGCGCGCCGAACGCCTCGTTGCCCACCACGGGCACCCCGTAGCGGGCCATCTTGCATACCGTGCGCGACCGGAAGCAAGAAGTAATGCACTCCACAGTCACGTCATTGTCGCTATCTGCGATACGGACACTGTCGAAGAGAACTCGCAGGCCGCTTTCATACGGTGTAGGACCGTGGGAAGGTGGGAGTGGAATGGCTGCCGCGCTAGAGGAGCCGCGGCGAAGCGTCTTTGACCAGGAAAGGATGGCCGTGGTCGCTAAGGCTGACACATCAAAGAGAGATATCCAGGACCGTGACGAGTCATTGCCGCGGTCGGTCTACAAGCGTGAACTGTTCCGTCTGCAGGGGGAGTTGGTCAAGTTGCAGGAGTGGGTGCGGGCCGAAGGAGCACGAATCGTCGTCCTCTTCGAGGGACGTGATGCCGCGGGCAAGGGAGGTGCTATCAAACGGGTCATCGAGTACCTCAACCCGCGTGTCACGCATGTCGTCGCGCTGCCCGTGCCCACCGAGCGGCAACGTACACAGTGGTATTTCCAGCGTTACGTGGAGCACCTGCCGGCGGCGGGTGAGATCGTGCTGTTCGATCGAAGCTGGTACAACCGCGCTGGAGTGGAGAGGGTCATGGACTTTTGCACCGCCGAAGAGTATCGGCGGTTCCTGTGCCAGTGCCCGATTTTCGAGCGGTTACTCGTCGACGACGGGATAATATTGCGTAAGTACTGGTTCTCGGTCAGCGATGCGGAGCAGCAACGTCGTTTCCAGTCCAGGCTGCAGGACCCGATGCGGCGGTGGAAGGTTTCTCAGATGGATATGGAGTCGATCAGTCGGTGGGAGGACTACTCACGGGCCAAGGACGACATGTTCGTGCACACCGATGTTGCTGAGGTTCCGTGGTATGTCGTGGACGGCGACGACAAGCGGCGGGCGCGCATCATGATGATCACCCACCTGTTGTCCACCATCCCGTACCACGAAGTGCAACGACAGCCGGTGCAGATGCCGCCGCGGCCACCGTCGCGCGGCCACCGTCGCGTGGCTACCAGCGGCCACCGCGGGAGACACAGACCTACGTTCCCGACCACACCGCGCCGGCGTGAGCATCGGCCGAGTAGGGCGTCATCAGGCGGGGTAGTTGCGGATGGCGGTGGCCTTGAGCCCGGCCCACAACGACGTGCCGGGAGTGAGGTCGAGGTCGGCGGCGGCGTCGGGGGTGATGTCGGCGAGCACGTCGGGGTGGCCGGTGAGCCGGACGCGGGTGGCGTTGCCGCGCTCCTCGAGATCACGGACGTGCACCGGCCAGGTGTTGCGCAGGCTGCTGTTCGGCTGGGTGCGGTGCAGGCTGACGGCGTTGGGTTCGAACGCGAGCAGCACGTGTCCGGTGCCTGGCTCAGTGGTGGTGAGGGTGCCGCCGTCGACGAGGTCGACGGTGTTGCCCCGGGCGGTGCCTCGGTAGAGGTTGACGCCCACGAGGCGGGCCACGTATTCGGTGCGGGGACGCTGGGCGATCTCGGTGGGAAGACCCTCTTGCACGACGTGTCCGTCTTCCAGTACCAGCAGCCGGTCGGCGACCGCCATGGCGTCCATCGGGTCGTGGGTGACCAGGACGGCGACGCCCGGGTAGTCGACCAGGTGGTGCCGCAACTGCGCGCGGACCTGAAGGCGGGTGCTCACGTCGAGTGCGGCGAACGGCTCGTTGAGCAGCAGCAGTCGGGGCTCGGTGATCAGAGCCCGGGCGAGCGCGACGCGCTGGGCCTGGCCTCCGGACATGGAGCCGGGCCGGACGTCGAACTGGGCGCCGACGTCGACTTTGCGCAGCCACTCCTCGGCCCGCTGGCGGGCGATAGGTCGGGGCACCCCACGGGCGCGCGGCCCGAAAG
Source organism: Pseudonocardiaceae bacterium (assembly GCA_050699955.1). Taxonomy (GTDB): domain Bacteria; phylum Actinomycetota; class Actinomycetes; order Mycobacteriales; family Pseudonocardiaceae. The sequence continues at coordinate 69,134 of JBOHGD010000018.1, forward strand.
CGACATTGTCCAGGGCGGTCAGATGCGGGAACAACACGTAGTTCTGGAACACCATCCCGACCGCGCGGCGTCCCGGCGGGACGAAAACACCCTCGGCCGCGTCGTCGAGCACCTCTCCATCCAGCTCGACGCGGCCGCCGGACAGCGGCAGCAACCCTGCCAACACGCGCAGCGCGGTGCTCTTGCCCGAACCGTTGGGCCCGAGCAACCCGATGGTCTCACCGTTCTCGGCGTTGAGCGTCACCTCAAGAGTGAACCGGTCTCGCATGACGGCGATGTCGGCGTGCAGCGCCATGGTGCCCTCCCGGAGTTACGCGGTCTTCGGGTTGATCCACTTGTCACGCAGACTCGCGAGCACGATGATCGAAACGGCCAGCAGGACGAGGCTGAGCACGATCGCGGCGTCGGGGTCGGTTTCCAACGCGATGTAGACCGCCAGCGGCATTGTCTGGGTTTTGCCGGGGAAGTTTCCGGCGAAGGTGATGGTGGCCCCGAACTCCCCCAGCGCGCGGGCCCAGCACAGCATCGTGCCGGCGGCGATGCCCGGGGCGACGATCGGCAGGGTGACGCTGCGGAAGGTCAGCCAGCGCGACGCACCCAAACTGGCGGCAGCCTCCTCGTAACGCCGGTCCGCGCTGCGTAACGCGCCGTCCACCGAGATCACCAGGAACGGCATCGACACGAACGCTTCAGCCACGATCACCCCAGCTGTGGTGAACGGCAGCGAGATCCCGAACCAGGCATTCAGGTACTGGCCGATCAGCCCGTTGCGTCCCAGGACGATCAGCAAAGCCACGCCACCCACCACCGGAGGCAGCACCATCGGCACCGTCACCAGCGAACGGATGCCTTTCTTCCCGGGAATCTCGCTGCGGGCCAGCAGCCAGGCCATCGGCACCCCGAGCAGCAGGCACACCACGGTCGCCGCGGTGGCGCACACCACTGAGAGCTTCAGCGCTTCGAACACCGACGGATGGGACAGCTCGGTCACCAGGTTGCCCCACGGGGCCTCCAGCACCAGTCCGAGCAGGGGAACGATCAGAAAGGCCAGGCCGAAGAGCGCGGGCAGGAGCAGCAACAGGGGCAGTCCACCTGTCTTGTGGGAGCGCTGTTTCCCGGCCGGCTTCGGGGCGGTCGTCGGGGCAGGCAGCGTGCTGGTCATCGCAGACCCTCCGTGATGAAGCCGAACTTGTCCAGAACTGCCTTTCCGTGCGGGGAGAGCACGTAGTTGATGAACGCCTGGCCGGCGGCGGCGTTGGGTCCCGACCCGAGCAGGACGATGCTGTTGTCGTTGATCGCCTGGTCCGCCTGCGGAAATTCGATCCCCATCACCCGGTCGCCGACCGTGACCAGATCGGTGCGGTAGACCAGACCTGCGTCGGCCTCGCCGAGCGTCACCTTGGTCAGCACTGCCCGGACGGTCTGCTCCAAGGTGTCCGGAGCCGGGGTCACCCCCGCTGCCTGGAAAGCCCGCTGTGCGGCTGCCCCACAGGGAACCGCCGAGGCGCAGATCGCGATTCGCAGCTCCGGGCGACTGAAGTCGGCCAAGCCCGCCACCTTGCCCGGGTTCCCCTTCGGGACCACGATCTCCAGCTTGTTCCGCGCGAAGATGATGGGCTTCCCCACCTTCGGGTCTGCCGCGACCACCCGCTGCATCTGCGGCGCATCCGCGGACGCGAACACATCAGCGGGCGCACCCCGCTCGATCTGCGCCGCCAGCGTGCTGCTCCCCGAGAAGTTGAACACCACCGTGGCGCCGGGGTTGGCCTTCTCGAACTCCTTCTTGAGCTCGGTGAACGCATCGGTCAGCGATGCCGCCGCAAACACCGTGACCTGACCGCCCACGGCACCCGGCGAGGACGCCGGCGAAGGGCCGTGCCGCCCTCCCGCGGAGCCACCACCCCCACCGCAGCTGATCAGACCCATCAGCACGGCACCGACAACCCCGAGCAAACACCATGATCTCAGACGAGAAAACGGCATCCACGACCTCCTCAACTCCGCAGATGCGGACTCTCACCTGCGTCAGTGCCCCAGCACCCCCGCCCCGCTACACATCAATCCATAACGGTTTCGTCACCGCCGCGGCCGTGACGACGATCGAACTCATGGGCCGCGCTGCCACCCGGTCCTGGTGCACCAGAGCACGACGCGCGGGCCAGCGGGCCCGCAGCCGGGGCCGGGTTGCCGCTGTCCTCGGGGCCGGGACGGTGGCTGATCGTGGCGACGGCTCTGGGCTCGGGGATGGCGTTCCTCGACGGAACGGTGGTCAACATTGCGCTGCCGGCCATCGGCCGCGACCTAGGGGGCGGGATCGCGACGTTGCAGTGGGTCCTCGACGGCTATTTCCTCACATTGTCGGCGCTGCTGCTACTCGGCGGTGCGGTGGGGGATCGGTACGGGCGGCGGCGGGTGTTCCAGTGGGGGCTCGTGCTGTTCACCCTCGCCTCGCTGGGTTGCGGGTTGGCCCCGAGCGGGGCCGTGCTGATCTCGGCCCGCTCGGTGCAGGGTGTGGGCGGCGCGATGCCGGTACCGGGCAGCCTGGCGTTGATCGACGCGTCCATCCGCCGCGACGACCGGGGACGGGCCGTCGGCACGTGGGCGGGGCTCAGCGGGGTCGCCGCGGCATTGGGGCCTTTCGTGGGAGGTTGGCTGGTGGATGCGGTGTCGTGGCAGTGGGTGTTCTTCATTAATGTGCCGCTGGCCGTGGCGGCCTTGCTGATCACCACCCGTCACGTCCCGGAGAGCCGCGATGACGCCGTGTCGGGACATCTGGACTTCACCGGTGCGGCGGCGGTCACAGTCGGCTGGCGGACCCAGATCGGTCGGCCCGCGCCCAAGGACGGCGGTCCGCGGGCGCTGCTGATCTACGCCCGCTGCCAGGTCGAGGATCTCGCCGACGCCGGCGGCTGGGAGGCCGAGTTCGACCGCGACGTCTGGCAGATGCGCCGTCTCGGGTTCACCGGCAACCAGTGGTTGACCTTCACCAGGATCCCGCGACCATGGCTGCGGGATCTGGTCAAACGGTGGCTGCGCTGGCGTCTTGGCACCGGGCTCGGGCTACCGGTCGCCAGCCGTGGCCTGCTCGCACTGACCCGGTTCGCGGTGTTCTGCCAACGCATCGACATCACCGCGCTCGCCGGAATCGACCGATCGCTGATCGAGCGCTACCTCGCCGACCTGCACGCCGAGCTGGCCGGGCGACAGCGCCACGGCGACCACATCGGACAGCTCAACATGTTCCTGCACGCCATCCGCCAACATCACTGGGACGACTCGCTGCCGCGCTGGTGTTCGCCGACGACTTCCCCCGACGCGCCGAGCGCCCCCCACGGGCACTGACCGAGCAGGTGATGACCCAGATCGAGGACCCCGCCAACCTCGCGCGGTTCACCAACCCGGCCCACCGGCTGGTCACCCTGATCCTGATCCGGGCCGGGCTGCGCGTCACCGACGCGTTGAGCCTGCCGCGGGACTGCCTGGTCACCGACGCCGACGGCGCCCCCTACCTGCGCTACGACAACCACAAGATGAGACGCCAGGCGCTGGCCCCCATCGATGAACAGCTCCACAACCTGATCGGCGAGCAGCAGACCCGCGCCGGGCAGGCGCCGGTGCTGTTCCCGCGGCCGACGAATAACCCCGACGGCCGCGCTCCGGTCGCGTCCTCGACCTACCGGCTCGCGCTCTACCGGTGGCTGGCCCGCTGCGAGGTCCGCGACACCCACGGCAGGCCGGTGGCCCTGACCCGGAGACTTCAACATCGACCGTGCCGGAGACCCGCTGTTTGAGGCCTTCACCTCGACCGGGCTGACCCCAGCCCCGGCACTGGCTGGACTCCCCCGCACGGTCTTCGACAAGCCCGGCACTGAACACTTCTACGATCAAATCGCCTGGTTCACCACGGGCCAACACAACCGCCCAGCCCTGACACTGGACGCCGCCGCCGGGTGGCCAGATCAACTTCATTCCTCGCCTACGTGGCACCAGTACCTCACCGACCTGTCCTGGCACATCTCCGACCACTACCCCCTCTGGGTCGAATTCGCCATCCCGCACCCCTGACCACCACTCAGCTGATCACCCGTGGCGGTCAGCCAACGCCTGCTCATTCGGCGAATTGGGCGCCGGTGAGTTCGGCAGGCGTTAGCGGACCCGGGCGATTTGTCGGCGCAGCACGGTTTCTCGCGGACGCACTGCGTCGAGTTTACCGAGCCCACAGGCCTCCGTCGGAGGTAAACCACCAGGTACCCACAGCCAAGCCCACCTGAGCCGCGGTCGGACGAGTCGAGCCAGCTCTGGGAGTCCATGCTCGGATTTTCTGGGAAGCAGGCTTACGCTCCTGCCCATGGATGATGCGAGTGTGGTCCTCAGTAAGCTAGCCCAGCAGCTCTCCGATAGTGGCATCAAGGCCAGCGGGCCCCACCCTGGGAGGCAACCAGGCGGGGACTACCTCCTGCTTGACGACGGCAAGTACATGCTCGTCCAGCGCGATGCTGATGGCTACTGGGAGGCACTGGTCCACGCTGGCACCCGTTCGACAGGAGTCCGGCGCATCCCGCTGAAAAAAGTCCTCGGGCCGGACGGCGAGAACCCCCCAGACAAGCCGACCGTGAACTGACGCGAGTCGAACACGGTGGTTGCCCGGCGAGGCGTGTTCACCGGCTGGGTGCGGGCGCTGGATCCGGATCCGGTGATGCCCGGACCGGCGGGCAGCGCCTGGGCGGACGCGATCGTGGCGATCGGTGCCGCCGCGGTGGCGGTGGCGGGCCGGTTCGCTCTCGTCGAGGTGTCGCCGTACCTGAAGCGGGAGGGTCTGCTCGACATACCGAGTCACCGACACTCGACTACTACCTCGTCCTGGCCGGCCCAATCTCGACAGCGATGTCTTCCCGCGGCGGCCGCCGCCCGTGGTGTATCGACGCGGTCTACCCTGTTCGATGCCAAGCAACTGCTCGGCGAGCAGCAGACGCGAAGGGTTAAGACCGGCGTCGCGTTGAGTGTCCGAGCTGCCCAGTGGGCTGCGGCAGAGATCTACCCCCGGGCCACTAACCACAAATTTTCGACCTCGCCCGCACAGGTCGAGCTGTTCAAACTGTTCTCCGCAGGGTGACCAACGCGTCGGTACCGTCGCTCCCACATTGGACGGGTTTTGAGTCAGCAAATTCACCCGTCAGGAGTAGACGACCACGGACTCCGGTGCCCTGCCAGACGCCTCAGCGTGCGACAGAGGCACCTGTGGCGCCAAGTTCATGGACAGATCCATGGACAAATTCGAGATTGTGCTCGCACCGACGCGCTCAGACCCGGTAGGCGACACTTGCTAGACCGGTCCCGAAATTATCGGATTGGAATGGGTGCCGGTCGATGCCTCATCGAGTTTGGCAACGTAGCTCGGCGGAATCATCGCTAGCTAGCGCCATCCGCTCGTACGACCCCGATCATGTTAGGGAAGGAACATTATATTTGTAGTACTTAACCGCTTCCGGAGCTTGACCCCTACCTCCGACCTGCCTGACCTCGGCTGTATATACCATCCTCGTCGAACATCTAGCATCCTATCACGTATGCTTTGTTAAGTCGTAAATCAAGGTTTTCAGTTCCAGGGGAACTTGTGTGTCGCACAATCGCCGTGCGAGCTCTCCTGCGTCACGATCCTTTTTGAAGCGGAGTCCGTAGTGATTGAATACTCCGTCTAACAGTTCATGCCCTGGTACAATACTAAGCTTTAGATCGTTCCCAATGCTCGTTAATGCTAGCTTCAACTTCGGCGACACGCTCCGACAGGCTGCTTCGAAGTTCTGAAACCTCCTTCTCAACTTGTTCGAGGGCTGTATCAGCCGCTGCAGACAGTCCTTCGTGCCGCCACTGCTCCAAGATGCTATCCCTATCGGCACGATGAATACCGCATACGATCGCTGCAACTCGCTTCGCGACACTGAGAGGCCGAAGTTCCTCTGCCACTTCGTTTAATACGGAAGTGACGTCATCGGCTGTGATTTGCGCAGTGTTCTGCCGCCGGTTATTAATATATTCAGCAATCATGCGTGGTTCAAATCAGATAATTTTCAATCTCTCGCTTCTCGAGCACGTGCAATTGGGCCCGATCTCCGAGTTGCTCAGCGAGCTTGTCGAATTGACTCTGCTCTTTCTCGTCCCGGTCAAGTACGAATATTGAGCGAACCTGACGTCGTGACAGCAGGGAAAGAGTAGCCCTCGCGGCATAGTGAGTGAAATTCCGAGCGCCACCTATTACGACAAATCCGACGTTTTCCTGACTTAGATTGACGCCGAGTATCTGAGCAAGAGATCGGATTACCTGCTCATCTGACACGCCCTCGACGAAAACGAGCTGGTCAAACATGAAGATGGAACTAAGTCGAATTCCGAGCTCTTTAGGTATTTCGGTTTCAGCGTCGGCGATGTCGAGGTGTTGCACTGTAGTTGAGTCTCCCGAGCGAACCATGTACACGTTGTTCATATCGCCCGTGTCTAGAAAGTTAGTGGAATGAGTTGTAAGAAATACTTGCGTGTGGCTGCTGACGTCCTTCAGGTATCGCATCATTGCCACTTCCAAGGCCGGGTGAAGGTGGACCTCTGGCTCTTCCACAAGGAGAATTCGTGGCTTTTCGAACTCAAGATCTAGAATGAGGCGAAGCGCCTCTCGAATTCCGGACCCGTTTACTTGGACTAAGAATTTGTCTACGTCGAGTTCCGCTCCTGGCGTCGAAATACGCGAGAACGCCTCGTTGCCCGCAGTTGACCTATCACCCGCGAACGCGTCTATTTTGACACCGAGAAGGGAATTTACCACTGATTGAATACCTTGGAGCATTGTGTCGCCTCCGCGACTCACTTTAAGCTCAAGCAAACGGCCAGCTTCGTCGGCGCCGATAGGCTTTCGCTGGTCCGCGAGGTGTAAGACGCTGGATTGGCTGAGTCTTGATAACAAGCGGGTCACGTACTCCGGAACAACGTTCGCTGGCCCTGCGAATGCCTCCAGGGGTACGCTGAGTGTAGTTTCTTGGATTTCTTCACTGTGCGTCCGAAGTGACACTACCATTGTTTCTATAGAGCTCCGCGCTTCATCGATGTCTTGAGTTCTCTGCACCATAGATACGATTTCGTTATACTTGTGAACACCGAGTTCCTGGCGCAGTCTTGGGGGCATGGTCGCTCTGCGACTGCGTAGTCGCTCCCAATCGTCCTCGTCGAAATTAGCCGCAAGTTTTCGAAGTGCGACACATTGACGGTTGACAATTCGGAGTTCCTCCTCGCGTGAGGCTATCTCTCTGGCGGTGGCTTCTGAGATGGTCAGAACAGATCTTTCGGAGGAGCTACTGCTCGGTTCGCGACATTTAATTGAATTTATGTATGCCAGGTGGCCCCAGCGCGCTGAGAATGTTAACTGAATTTCGAGTTGCGTGAACCGCTTCGGATTGGGTAGTGCTTCGCGGACCTGTGGAAATTCTTCTGCAACGTCGGAGAAGAGTTGTTCCAGGTCGGAGGCTTCGGGTGCCAGTATGGCCGTGACGCGAATAGGGTTGTCAAGATCCCTCTTATGGTGATCGACCTCTTTATCCAGGGATGAGTTTGTTGTTGCGAGTGTTTCGCGAGAAAAGAAACGAAACATGTGGTCGATAGCAGCTAATATATTCGACTTTCCGGAATTGTTCTTGCCGATTAGTACATTGAAGTTCCGCAGGATGTTAGAGAAGTGTTGTCGATGCTTCGAAGGCCAGTAACATCTAAAGCGCACAGGCGCATCGTGCTCCACCTCACTAGTGCAAATTCCCACCCGGTCGAGTGGGAGATCGTCCAGACCCTAGTACAGCTTGCTGACAGGATGCTTGCACATCCGAACCTTGGTGACCTGTGGCTCGGAGTGGCGGATTCGAAGGTCCAGACCGTCCTCCAGTCGTTCAGCGGCCCGTGCCGTTTCCGGTCGTCGTTTGGGGCGGCTGAGACCACTGAGGGTGGGGGTGGACATGCCTGACAGCTGAACTCCGCCCCACTGCTTCTCCGAAGGTGTGGCCCAGGTCGTGGAGCTAGTGCGGCCCGTCAGAACCACGACGGGTCGCATGGAGGTTATCTGGCCGTGCGTCGCATCTGTTCGTAGGCATCCCGCAGGTCGCGGCCTTCCGGTAGTTGTCGGTTCTCGATGGCATGGACGACTTCGAGGGCGCGCCAGTGGTTGGAGGGGACGACCATGCCGGAGTTCATGGCGGCGAGGGTTCGTGCGGCGGCTTCGTCGAGGTGGTCCGTGGTGAGTAGAGCGAGTGCGAGATCGATGTTGGCCGCCGCGACTCGGCGGGGCCAGCGGCCGGAGTCGCCGTTTCGGTGCAGCCGGGCGATGATTTCTCGGGCGTAGTTCTCGGCGGCGCGGTCACCAACCCAGGCGAGGGTGGTCGCGGTGTAGGCGACGGCTTTGGTCGGGTCATAGCGGTAGTGGTGCTCGGGCCGGTCGGGCCGGGGTAGGGGTGCGGCGAGTTTGTGTACCCGGTTGATCGCGTCGTAGGTATCGCGCGTTTCACCGAGTCGAGCCCAGGCGCGGCCTTCTTGGGCCGTGGCCTGGATCGCGGCCGAGCTGCCCCGTGGGGCGATCTGCTGCGCGGTCTGGGACAGCTCGACGGCGCGGCGGTAGTCGCCGTCGGTGAGGACTTGCCAGGCTTCGGTTTCGTAGCGCCAGGCGTGGATCTCGGCGTGCCCGGTCTGCTCGGCGAGGCCGGTGGCGGTGTCCAACCAGCTTCGGGCGGGACGGCGCTGCTCCAGGTCGATGTGCAGGGTGGCGGCGAGCAGGGCGAGCCAGCCGCCGACCACAAGGAGCCGATGCCGCTCGTCCAGCGTCGCTCGGGCGTCGGTGAGCCGGGAGACGTAGCCCAGGTGGACCCGTACTCGGTCAAGCAGCTCATCGGGGGCGGTGACGGGGTAGGCGGTGGCCAGGTCGTCGACTGCGGCTTCCAGCCGGGCGAGGGTCTCAGCGCCCACGTCGGAGGCGGCCACGCGGCGGGCCAGCTCTACGGCTTCCAACTCGCCGGGGTCGACCGGATCGGCTGTGGCGCGCGCCAGGCTGGAGCGGGACGCCTCCACCGCGCTCCAGGTGTCCAGCAGCATGCGGCGTGCGTTCAGAGCGCTGTCCAGGGCCTCGACTATCCGTCGTGAGGGCCAGCGCTCGCCTTGCTCGATGTGGCCCAGGTAGCCCCGGTGGACGTGCACGCGCGTGGCCAGTTCGCTGAGCGAGATTCCGGCGCGTTCGCGCAACTGGCGCAGCTCCCCCCCGAACTGTTCCCGCCTGCGTGTGTCCATGTCGCCTCGCGTCGCCTCCCCGTGTCGCCTCCGACGGGTGGCGACAGTTCCAGGGTTCCACCTGGCCCAGTCTGTCGCGACGGTGGGTAGGTGATCTGTTACGTCGATGCATGTCTCACCGGGAGTGTCCAATGATCAGCAGCAGTACCCGCGATGAATCGTTCCGCGCAACCCTGCGGGTGCGTAGCCCGGAGGGTGGGTTCGCCACGGTGATCATCACCAGGCGGGGCTTGGGCCAGGCTGCGCGTGTCTGGGTCACGTTCGATGGAGCGATCAAGACCACGGCCGTCATGACCGACCCGGAGACGGGGGAACTGGTCGAGATGCTCGGCAAGGCCACGATGGCCCGGTGAGCGCCTCCCGCGTTAGGGGGGCCTGCGGGCCGTTTCTGTGACAGGTGTGACGGGTTCCGGCTGACCCGTCACACCTGTCACAGAACACGTTTCCGCAGTTCAGCGTGCGATTCAACCTGTCACACGGCTGTGACAGGTGTGACAGTGCTGTGACGGGTTCGGACGGCTTTGTGACGGGTTCAGGCCCGCTTGTGACGGGTTCAGATGCTGCTTGTGACGGGTTGCGAGGCAGCTCAGCTACCGCGCTTGGGCATGCGGGAGCCGAGGATCTCGGCGGCCTTGCGGTCGGAGGCGGCGACCCAGGCGGCGTAGACCTTGAGCGTGGTCGCGCCACCACCGCCGTGTCCAAGGCGTCCGGCGACCGTGCGGAGGTCGACGCCTGCCGTCAGCAGTTCGGTGGCGGAGTAGTGCCGCAGTGCGTGCAGGTTCGTCTTGATCCCGAGTCGTGCCGCCATGTCCTTGTATCGCTGGGTGACGGCGTTGGGGGAGTAGGGCTCGCGGTGGTCGACGTTCGACAGCCCGCTGAAGACGAACAGGTCCTCACTGAACGTCGCGCCGACCGACTCGACTCGTTCCCGGACCCGTTCCTTGTGCTGCCGTAGCAGGGTCACCGTCTCCGAGTCGAGCGCGATCCGCCGTGCCTGATGGGTCTTGGTGTCCTTCTCCCGGCCAGCGACCCAGCTTCGCCGCAGGTCGATGACCTCCTCGTCCAGGTGGAGGCGGTAGAACCGCAGCCCGCACAGCTCACCGCGACGCATCCCCGTGGTCATGACCAGCCAGACGAGGGTGCCCCAATCCTCGTCCATGCGGAACGCTTCTTCGCTGAGCCGAGCAGCCTCCCCGGGAGTCGGGGGCTGCGGCTCCGGCGGCTTGGGCCGTGGCTTCCGTGCGCCCTGCGCCGGGTTCGAGGTGATCCAACCCCAGCGGACGGCGGCCGACAGGGTGCCGTTGATGATCCAGTGCAGCTGCCGCACCGTCGACGCGGCGAGCGGCTTACACACATGGGCGCGGCACTTCGCGGCCGCGCAGTCGTGGTCCCCAGTGACGGTGTGCTCGATGAACGGCTTACCCGAACAACGGGCGCGGCAGCGGCGCAGCTCGGTGTAGAGGCTTTCAAGCGCACGGGCGTCGACCTTGGGCAGCGCGGTCTTGCCCAGGGCGGGCTTGATGGTGCGCTCGATGTAGCCGCTGTAGCTCGCCCGTGTGGTGTCTTCGAGTTCGGCCGTGCGCAGCCACTCGTCTAGCCCATGGCCGAGGGAGATAGTCGAGTTGGGCGTGCGCTGCTCGTCCACCTGCCGCAGTAGCCGGGTCAGCTCCTTCTGTGCCTCGCGGTGAGCCGCCTTGTCCGTGCCGCGCACGGTGCTGGTCAGGTAGAGGTCGCGGCCCGTCACCGGGTCGGCACCGGAGAAGACCCGGATCTGCAGTGAGTTGCCCCGGACGCGGACACTGCCGCGCCGTCGCGGTTCGGTGTTCTACGAGGTCATAGGGCCAGCGTAGAACCATATTCATGGACAAGCTCATGGCCGAAGATCGCAGTATCGATCTTGAAAACCAAGATAACTGCTGGTCAGGTGCCGTGCCCCCGGTGGGAGTCGAACCCACACTGGACGGGTTTTGAGTCCGTTGCCTCTGCCGGTTGGGCTACGGGGGCAGGTGGCCTGCAAGATCCCAGGCTGTTTGCAGGATCACTGTACGGGCCTGCC
>JBOHGD010000019.1:0-75182 GCA_050699955.1 Pseudonocardiaceae bacterium
GAGCTATAGCTCGCATCGCCACTCACAAGGCGGCGCCAACGTAGGGGAGCTCTCGTGACGGTTTCAGATTGCGATAGCGAGGTCTGACATCGACTCCGCTGGATGGCTCAGCAGCCGTCCCTGCTGGGGACGGTAAACAGGTATTCCACGTCGACTCCTATCACCTGCAGCACTGCTGTAACGAAACTCACCGTGCCCACCGCTAGCACTCTTCCGGATGAGAGTAGCTCCTCGTGGAGGCCATCTTCCTGGACCCAGTTCCACGGCCACTCTTCTTCGCTCGGGTACGAGAGGTGTTCCCTGGTGAGTCCGACGAATATTCGTTCGCATTCCACATGCCGCAGCTCGGCGACGAAACTCGCAAGCTCCTTGTCCGCGGGGAGAGACACCAGGATTCTGTCCGGCATGCCATCGAACTGATGTGCGGCGTAGGTGACTGCCGAGACGAGGCCATTACGCGAGATCGCTGAGTCGACGATGATGTCAGCGCCCCCGCACTGGTGACGTGAGAGGCGCCCCGGGTGGTTCACAGAGCGCAGAGCCGACTCCAGATCCCTTTCGCCGGCCGGAGCTCTGCCGAGCAGCGAGAACAAGACGGTTGCGGCTTGAACGCCGGCCAGGGCATTGAACCTCCCATATTCAGGAGGCAGCCATCCGATGATCGCACTACGCGACGAGAGGTCTATGTTGACCCGCTGCGCGCCTGTCTTTTCGCAAGTTCTGGCTATTTCGCGTTCGACCACTGGACTTTGACTGACGCTGACGACCGCTCTGGTGTCTCCGGTGATCACGCCCAGCTTGTCGCGTGCGATGTCGAGTACTGTTGGCCCCAGTATTCCGACGTGCTCACAAAATATCTCCGTTAGTATCACTACGTCTAACCCGAAAAGTGAGATCTCATCACGTGCCCCACCTAGCCCAGCTTCGACGACGAGAACCTCACAGCCTTGATCGATGAGCGTCGAAGCGCCCGCCAGAGTGTATGTCCCGGTCGGCGAGAGATATCCATCGTGACGCGCGACCGGGGGCAGGGTCTTCCTGGCCTGGATGATTCGCTCAAGAAAGTCCACATAGACACGTTCGCTCAGGGATCTTCCGTCGATTCGAATCCGGTCGCGGTTTGTGAGAAGAGCCGGACTCATGATGGTTCCAGTGCGAACACCCAGTCCGGCGAGCGCTGCTGAGGCGTAGGCCGCGGCGGTCCCCTTGCCCTTCGACCCCACAATTCCCAGGATAGAGACTCCGGCGACATCCGACGCCAGGCCGAGAGCGCCAGAAAATGCACGGGCACGGTCGAGCGACCGTTTCTTCACTGTACGGTTCTTTCGCCACTCGCCAAAGATGGCGCGATCTTCCAGGATTTCGAGTGACTCCGCCACATTGACATCGTAGCAGTGAGATGTACCGCATAAGTATTCGGTGTGAACCATTCGAGCGCGCGCTATGGGTCGACGTGGCGGATGTCGAGACGGAGGCGAGCAGGCGGCGCATCGGCCAGCGGGCGGGCCGGTTCCGGGTCCTCCTGCTCGCGCAGCGTGGCCGGGTGGTCGAACGTCCGCCCTCCCGATCTTCGTCCTGGGCGTGATCCGTTGCGCCGGGCCGCGATCCCGAAGATCCGATCCGGGTCGGCGCTTCCGGCGACGGCCCGGCGGCGTGCCCCGGAGCGTCGCGGCGGTCGACCCGATCGGTATTTGCGCAGATTTGTAATCAATGTGGGTGTATCTAGTACTAATCAATTACTACAGGTACCAACAAGGGCGCGACTCTTGGCTTGCCCTGACAAGGTGATGGTCTAAAAGAATGTATGTTCTAGGTAACGCATGACGCATTGTCACCGATAGTCAGACGTGTGGGGCGGGACGCGCATCCACTGGGCCGGGGAGGGCCCAGCGCCAGGGTCTGGCTTCGGCGGACCTGGTCTTGCGCGCTTCGCAGAGTCCGGAGTGATTGACAGGAACTCGAGCCCGACGGGGGGCGCCGTGTCTATCCAGTTCGTTCCCGGCAGGAGCCAATCGGCAGCGACGTTCATGCGAGCATCGGAGTTGGTCGGGCCTGCGGGCTTCGACTTGAATGTCCGGGTTGCCGTGGTGGGTTACGGCTACTGGGGCTCCAAGCATGTGCGGGTGCTCGGTGGTCTGCCGGGTGTGCAGGTAACCATCGTCGATCAGGATGCTGATCGACTCGACGAGGCGCGGCGCAGCCACCCCTCGGCGGAAACGGCCCGATGCGTCGACGAGGTGCTGTCGACCGTGGATGCGGTGGTCGTCGCGACTCCGCCTGCCGGCCACGCCGAGGTCGCGCTGCGGGCGCTGCGGTGCGGCCGGCATGCGCTGGTGGAGAAGCCACTGGCCACCACGGTCGACGACGCGCAGGAAATGATCGACGCGGCCGCGTCGGGCGGGGTGCACCTGATGGTCGGGCACACGTTCGAGTACAACGCCGCTGTCTGGAAGCTCAAGGAGATCATCGACTCCGGGGAGCTCGGGCGGATCCTCTACATCGACGCCGCGCGGCTGAGCCTGGGCAAGTACCAGAGTGACTGCAATGTCATCTGGGACCTCGCCCCGCACGACATCTCGATCACATCGTTCCTGCTCGACGAGGTTCCCAGGACCACGTGGGTCTGGGCGAAACGGCACGTGGGGCATCGCCACGCCGACGTGGCCTACCTGCGGCTGGACTTCGAGCGGGCGGCCACCCACGCATTCGTGCACGTCAGTTGGCTGGACCCGTGCAAGGTCCGGCGGGTCACGGTGGTCGGCGAACGCAAGATGGCCGTCTACAACGACATGTCCGACAACGAACGCATCCGGGTGTACGACATCGGAGTCGACCCGGCCGACCCGGACGAGCACGGTGAGTCGCACGCCTGGCCGGTCTCCTATCGGACCGGGGACATCGTCTCACCGTTCGTGCAGTTCAACGAGCCGCTGCTGGTTCAGGACAGTCACTTCATCGACTGCATCCGCACCGGCGCCCGGCCCAACACACCGGGTGAGCGGGGTCTGGAGATCGTGCGGGTACTCAGCGCGACCGACGTCGCGGAATCCACCGGACGTCCCGCTTTCGTCGGCCACCGTGCCGAGGCCACCAAGTCCGAGCTCGTCCGGGGGGTGGCGTCATGACGTCCATCGCTGCCCCCATCCCGTTCCTCGACCTCGCAGGCGTGAACAGTGGGCTACGGGAGGAGTTCGACCTCGCCTGGAAGACCGTGCTCGATCACGGTGGCTACGTCGGTGGCGCTGAGGTCGAACGCTTCGAGCGCGAGTTCGCGGGGTACTGCGAGGCCACCGCGTGCGTCGGGGTGGCCAACGGAACCGATGCCCTCGAGCTCATCCTCACCGGCCTGCGGATCGGCCGCGGGGACGAGGTCGTCGTGCCGGCCAACACGTTCATCGCGACCGCCGAGGCGGTGTGCGCGACCGGCGCGCGACCGCGGTTCGTGGACGTCTGCCCGGACACCTTGCTGATCGACCCGGACGCGGTGGACGCCGCGATCAACTCCTCGACCGCGGCCGTCATACCTGTGCACCTGTACGGCCAGATGGTCGAACTCGGGCGAATCTCGCAGCTTGCGGCTCGCCACGGGCTGGCCGTCGTCGAGGATGCCGCGCAAGCGCATGGGGCCCGACAGCAGGGGCGCCGGGCGGGCAGCGTGGGTGCCGCCGCCGGGTTCAGTTTCTATCCCGGCAAGAACCTCGGTGCCCTCGGTGACGCGGGCGCGGTGGTCACCAACGACCCGGCGCTGGCGCTGCGGATCCGCAGCCTGGCCAACCACGGGCGCTGCCATGTCGATCGCCACCGGCACCCGCGGGTCGGGCGCAACAGCCGGCTGGACGCGCTGCAAGCGGCGGTGCTGTCGGCCAAGCTGGCGCGGCTGGACGCCGACAATGCCCGGCGAGCCACCCGGATGACGAGCTACCGTGCGCTGCTCCCGCCGGGCTGTGTCCCGGTGGCCACCGCGCCCGGCGCGGAGCCGGTGTACCACCTGGCCGTCGTGCAGGTCGGCGACCGTGCCGCGGTGACCCAGGCGTTGACCGCGGCCGGAATCGGGTGGGGGCTGCACTACCCGATCCCGTGTCACCTGCAGCCGGCCTTCGCCGACCCGGACGGCGACCCGGACGGCGACCCGGACGGCGACCCGGACGGGGCTGCACCCGGTGCCCTGCCGGTCGCCGAGGCCGCCGCCGGTCGGATCTTGTCTCTGCCGATGTCGCCCACTCTCGGCGATCGCCAGGTGGCTCGGGTCTGCGATGTGCTCAGGAGCGTGTCACGGTGAAGAAGATCGGTGCCGACGGTGTGCCCTACAACGGGCGGACTGAACAGGGCACCTGGCAGGCGGGGTCGTTGCCGAGCGGGCAGACCGGCGAGGACACTCAGGTGCTGGACCGGACCGCGTGGTCGGCCAGGTCAGCGGTCCTCGGCGCGATGTCCCCACGATCGCGCTGGGGGGCAGCGGTTCTCAACCTGCTCGCGCTGGCCTTGACGATCATCATTCTGGGCGCGGGCGTGGCGCTCGCCGGTGCGCTGATGTGGCCGAAGACCTACGCCGCCCGCGCCGAGATCCTGTTCCCGATCACTCAGGGGCAGCCGACCGGGGACGCCCTGCGGCAGGACCGCAACCTGACCACCCAGCTGCTGCTGATCGACGGACGTGCCGTGCTCAGCCCGATCGCCGCGCAGCAGGGCCGCCCGGTGGAGGACTTGCAGAGTCAGGTCAGCGCCGCGGTCGTGCAGAGCAGTGAGATCATCGCGCTGGAGGTCACCGACCGTTCGCAGGACCGGGCAGTGCAGACGGCCCAGGCGATCATGATCAACTACCTGGCGTTGAGCCAGTCCGGTCAGCCCACGCTGCGCCAGCGGCTGGAGACCGACATCGCCGGATCGAACACCGCGGTGGCCGACGCGCAGTCCCGGATAGCCGCCCAGGATCGCCTGGTGGCGGCCGGGACGGCCAAGCCGGAGACCATGGCGCCACTGCAGAGTGCGCTGCAGGCCCAGCAGTCGCGCCAGCAGCAGCTACAGGCCCAGCTCGACGCGATCAACCTGGCCCCGATCGCCCAGCAGCTCACCGCGCCTTATGCGGCAGGCACGGTGAGCCCGCGGCTGATGTTCACCACCATGGCCGGGGGCCTGGTCGGCCTGGTGGTGGCGGCCGTCGTCGTCGCCGTGGTGGCCCGGAGCCGGACGCCGGAGAATGAGAAAGGCCCGTGACCGGTCCGATCGTGGCCGAGCCCGCCCAGGGCAACGGGCCTGGGCGCAGCGCTACGACAGCGCGCAACTCCGTCATCGTCTCCGTCTGGACGCTGGTCAGCCGGCTGACCGGTTTGCTCAGGGTCGTGGTCATCGGCGCGGTGATGGGTCCGACGTTCTTCGCCAACATCTTCCAAGCCGGGTACGTGGTGCCCAACCTGGTGTACTCCGCGATCGCGGGGCCGGTGCTGGCGATGGTGCTCGTGCCTGCCCTGGTGCGGGCGATCGGGGCGGGCGGCGTGCAGCACGGCAGCCACGTGTTCGGCCGGGTCTGCGGGTGCCTGCTCACCCTGGCCTGCGCGCTCGCCGTGCTGATCGTGGTGTTGTCCCCGCTGATCGCCTGGACGCTGACCTTCGGTATTCCCGATCCCCGGGGCCGGGCGCGGGCCCTGGAGCTCACCACGATCCTGGTGCTCTTCGTGGCTCCGCAGGTGCCGCTGTTCACGCTGGCCGGCTTGGGCGCGGCCGCTCAGCAGGCCCGTGGCCGGTTCGCCCTCGCGGCCGGCGCGGGCGCGGTCGAGAATGTCGCCCTGATCGTCACGGTGATCGGGACCGGCCTGGTCTTCGGGACCGGGCTGGAGGTGGACCGGGCGCCGGTGCAGATGGTGGTGCTGCTCGGGGTCGGCAGCACGCTGGCCGTGGCGGCGCATGCGGCACTGCAGCTGTTCGGGGCGGCGCGGGGCGGGGTGCTCGCGGCACCGGTGTGGCGATGGTGGCGGGATCCGGAGGCCCGGGCCTTCGCTCGCCGGATGTCGCGCTCGTTCGGGGTCGCCGCCTGCCCGGCGGTGGCCATGTACGTGCTGTTCGTCATGGCGGGCACGGTGCCGGGCGGCGTCCTGGTCATCCAGCTGGCCTACTCCGTGTTCTACGGGCTGTCCTACCTGGGTGCCCGGGCGGTGTCGATCGCCGCACTGCCGGGCCTGGCCGCCGCCGTCGACCGGGCCAACCCGGCCGCCTTCGCCTCGGCGTGGCGCCAGGGGCTGACCTACGCGGTCGCGGCCAGCCTGCCCATGCTGTGTCTGCTCGCGGTCTTCGCCACCCCGGCCGCTCAGCTACTGGCCCGCGGTGAGATGCGGACCAGCTCGGTGATCGGTCAACTCGCCGCCTGCCTGGTGGTGGTGGCGGTGGCCCAGCTCATCGGCGGACTGCACGACCTGGGCAGACAAGCGCTGTTCGCTCAGCTCGACGAGCGCGGTCCCCGCTTGGCCGGGATGGTCGCGCTGGTCGTGAGCCTGGTCGTCGCGTCAGCGGCGATGGTGTTGCCGGTCGGCGGGGGGCGGCTGGTCAGCTTGACTCTGGCCATTCTTGCGGGGGAGCTGGCGGCTGCGGTGACCGTGCTCACCAGGCTGCGCAGGACCATCGGGCGCAAGCGCATGATCAACCCGAGTGCGCTGGCCATGCCGGTCATCGCGGCGGTGGCCATGCTGCCGGTCGCGCTGGCCGGGTTGTGGGCCCAGTCGGCGCTACCGGCCGGCCGAGCCGTTCAGCTGGTGCTGCTCGCGGCCGGTGTGCTGGTCGCCGCGGGGGTGTACGTGGCGGCGCTGCGGGGCCGGCTGGGCCGCGACATCGGCGAGACGCCATGACGCGGATCGACCTGCTTAGACCGTTCGGGCACCCGCTGGAGCTGTCATCGCGAGCCATCGCCATGATCGCGGGCACCGCGATATGCGCGGTGCTGGCCGGGCTCGCCGCCGTCGCGGATGGCCCGGCGGGTCTCGGCGTGGTGCTCGGTGCGCTGATCGGGCTGGGGCTGTTCGCCGTGACGGTCTA
The DNA here is from genome assembly GCA_050699955.1 of Pseudonocardiaceae bacterium. GTDB lineage: Bacteria > Actinomycetota > Actinomycetes > Mycobacteriales > Pseudonocardiaceae. The sequence goes on from JBOHGD010000019.1 coordinate 7,024, forward strand.
CCGGCCGGTCGTGGCCACCTACCTCTACCTGGGCACGTTGCCGTTCATCGCGGGGATCGACCGCGGCTCGCTGATCCCGCTGGTCCGGCCGAACGAGGCGCTGCTGGTCCTGCTGCTCGCCGGGGCCGGCGTCGGCGGGTACCTGCGTTACTGCCGCGGCGACGCCGTGGTGTGGCGTCCACACCCACTGGACGTCCCGCTGGTGATATTTCTGCTGATGTCCACGGTATGGCCGCTGACATCGCTGATGCTGCGGGGGCATGACCCCGGGCAAGCCGACTTCGCCGCCGTGCTGCCGATCTGCAAGCTCGTCGCGATCTACCTGCTGGTCCGGTGCACGGTGGGCACCGAGGCCCAGCTGGTCCGGTGCATCCGGCTCATCGTCTGGCCGGGTGCGCTCGTCGCGGTCATCGCGATCCTGCAGACCATCGGAGTCGGTCCGGTGGTGTCGCTGCTGGCGGCGGTGTGGACACCCGACGTCACCTCGGCCGCGATCATCCAACGCGGCACCACGACGTTGTCCTCACCGATCGCCACCGGTGACTACATCATCTTCAGCCTGGTTCTGGTGATCTGCTGCGGCACCCGCGCGGTGCTCGGCCGCCGCGAGCGGCTCGGGCTGGGCATCGTCCTGGCCGCGGGCGTCCTGGCTGCCGGGCAGTTCTCCACCTGGATCTCGGCGATCGTGGCGGGCTTCCTCATCCTGCGGCGGTTCCCCGGCCTCCGGCGTCGCTCGCGTCGCTTCCTGGCCGTGATCCCGATCGTTTTCGTGATCGGCGCACCCGCCTTGCTCGGCCGGTTGGGAGGGTTCTCCGGTGGTGGCGTTCCGGCCAGCTGGTCAGGGCGCTGGGACAACCTGTCGACATTTTATCTGCCCCGATTCCATTTCCTGAACGTGCTGATCGGTGTCTCGCCGAATCCGGTCCTGCCTGCGCCCGAGGTCTGGCGCGACGTCATCTACCTGGAGAACGGCTATCTGGAGTTCCTCTGGATCGGCGGCATTCCCCTGATATTGGTTTTCGGCTGGTTGTCGGTGGCCGTACTGCGCCGGACCGGGGAGCTGATGCACGACCGTGGAGTGCTGGGCGCCACCGCGTCAGCCCTCTGGATCGCGTGGTGGTTCCTGATGGTCCTCACCGTCATCGATCCGCATCTCACGATGCGCGGAATCGGCGACATTCTCTTTGCTCTGCTGGCGATAACTACGGGGAGACTTGGTGTCGATCGCCATACCCGACCGACGGTGGCCGGCTCGGTGGGAGCTGACGGTCCTCCGCGTCGTTGATGTCACGCTCGCCCTCGTCGGGTTGATCCTGTTGGCGCTGCCGATGCTGGCGGTCGCCGCCGCGATCCGGTTGGGCAGCCCGGGGCCTGCGCTGTTCCGGCAGCGCCGGGTGGGGCTGGGTGGCCGGTTGTTCGTCATGTACAAGTTCCGCACGATGCGCGCGGGGTGCGGTGACGAAGCGCACCGCGAGCTCATCGCCCGCGAGCTGCGCGGCGAGGACACCTCGGTGGCAGGTAGCTGGAAGATCGACAGCGATCCCCGGCTCACCCGACTCGGTGCCTGGCTGCGGCGGACCAGCATCGACGAGCTTCCGCAGCTGCTCAACGTCGTGTGCGGCGACATGGCCCTGGTCGGGCCCCGGCCCTGCCTGGACTGGGAAGCCGCGATGTTCCCGCCGCAGTTCGCGGCGCGCTTCGCGGTCCGCCCCGGCCTGACCGGTCTGTGGCAGGTGGCCGGGCGCAGCACGATGGGAACCCTGGAGATGCTCGAACTCGATGTCGCCTACGTGCAGGGGCGGGGTTTCTGGCTGGACCTCAAGATCCTCGTGCTGACCGTGCCCACCCTGCTCCGCCGCCACGGCGCGAGATGAGTGGCCGCGCACCGTGAGTGGCGATGCGAGCTATGACTCGCATCGCCACTCCCAACAGAAGATCTTCGTATCGCCACTCACGGGAGGTCGAAGGGGGGTGGCGTTGAGGTGCGTTGCGCCGTCCTGGACAGCGTCAGCAGCAGGTCGTCGACGGTGATCGCGGTCGCTTCCCGGCGCACGCCCAGGCCCCGCCGGGACAGCTCGGCCGCCAGCTGGAACTGATGGTCGTCGCCGGCCTCTCCGTGCGCGGGATCCCGCGGGACGAGCAGCGGTACCCGCCCGCTGCCCAGCGCCGCGAGGGCCGAACCAGTGCCTGCGTGGCTCACCACGATGTCGGCTTGGGCCAGGGCGGTGGTGAGCTCGGCGGCGGGCAGAAAGGGCGTCGGGTGGATCGGGAGATCATCGACCGGGGTGTCGGCGGTCTGCCAGAGCACACTGGGTGCCAGCCCGGTCGCTGTGTGTAGCGGGCCGTGCGGCGCGACCAGCGGGGCGAGGTGTTCGACCAGGCGGCGGAACGGGAACTCGGTCGCGGCGCCCACGGTCACCACCACGCGGATCTGATCCCTCAGCTCGGGCGCCGCTGCCAGGGCTTCGTAGCCGTCGAGCACGCTCCCGGCGTAGCGCCACCGCGTGTCGGCCCAGTGCGGATACTGCGTGTAGGTACGGACTCCCGGGACCCATTGCAGGATGCGTCCGGTCAGCGAGGGGCCGAGCACCCGGGTGGCACTCTCGACGTAGTGGCACTCGACCCCCCGGGCCGCCAGGTACGGCAGGAACCCCAGCGCGATCCCGGACCCCGTCGACACCGCCCTGGTGAACTTGCGGCTGTTCATCAGGCGACGGGCGGCAGGCACGCAGCGCAGGACATCGGGGACGCTCCGCACGCCGACGTAGGGCACGAAATGAACATCCTGCTCGGCGAGCATCGATGTGCTCTGCGCATTCTCGTGGGTGACCCACACGGCGTCACCGTTCTCGGCGAACCGGTGCGACAGCTCATTGAGCTGCGTGAGGTGCCCCCCGGTGGTGGCGAGCAGAAGCGTGGTCATCGTGCACCTGCTGAAGACGACATCAGTGGTTCCCCCTAGCAGAAGTAGCGATAGAGCAGGGTGCCTGCGCGTTCGGTGACCTCGTCGGAAACCGAGTCATCGGTCAGCAGCCGGGTCAGCTCGCCCAGCACAGTGCCCGCCTCGGCGCAGCTGCGAGCCTGTTCACCACCTGCGCGCAGGGTCACGATGGTCCGTTCCTCAGTGGCCCACTTGCGTTTGTAGGCCACCAGGCCGGGTTGGTCGAGATCGCTCAGTCCCCAGTCGAGCAACCGCAGCCGACGCGCCGCGCCCCAGCGGATGCCGGCCCAGAAAATCGCATCGTTGGGTCGCAGGCCGAGGTGTTCGGGACAGGAAGCGCCGAACTTGTAGTACAGCGTGTCGCCCCAGACCAGAAACAGTGCGCCGGCGATCAGCTCATCGCCTGCGTGTGCCGACAGGGTCACCACCGCGTCGTCGCCGGAGAACGCCTGCCAGATGCGCTCGAAGAACTCGAAGGGCTGGGCGAGCAACCGGTATTTGCGCTTGCGCAACTGCACGTGCAAGTGGTGGAAGCTGCGCACCGCGTCGAGCCCGGTGCCTGCCTCGATCCGGACGCCGCCGCGCTCGGCGATCGCGATGTTGCGCCGGGCGTGCTTGCTCAGCCGCCGATGGAGTTCGTCGACGTCCGCGTCCAGCGAGGTGCCGTGCCAGGCGGCGGAGCCGATCTGGCGCAGCTGCGGGTCGGCAGCGGGCAAGGCGGTGTCGAAGCACCGCACGGTGAATGGCGCGTCCGGCCCGGTCACTCCGTCGCGCAGCGCGGTCCAGTGCACAGCGTCGTCGACCGGCGGGTCGGCCCGGTCGCAGAACGGCAGGCTGGCGTACCTATCGCCGCGGATATCGCTGATCGGTACCCAGGCGAGGCCGCCGAGCGGCCCGTGCGCGCCCATCGCGATCCGGCACACCGCATCGAATCCGTATGTGCCGCACACCGCTTCGATCCAGGGCGGTGAGATGAACAGGCTGCTGCGCGGGCGGCAGGCGAGCTGTCGCCATCGAGGGTCCGTGCGGGGATCGGCGACGACGATGTCGGGGGTGTCCAGGACGGTCATGGGCAGGTTCACGGCGGTAGCGGCTCCTTCCGTTCGGGGCGCGGACCATGACGGGCACCAGCCCGACGACGGTGTGGATCTGACCTGCATCACACCCATATGGGTGCATGAGTCGCACGGAAGGTGACTCTTATGCCGATACCCCTGAGTTCTTTGCGGCCATCTTAGCTAATTGCGTTGCCTCGCAGGCGAGCGTAGCTAACGTTGCGTGACACGAATGGGTTCTCTGGCCCGACCGGACGTCGGTGGTCTCCGAGGTCCGCACTTCTCTCCGGCCGGCGCCGGGCCGGCTGCCTCTTACGGTTGGGGCGTTATTGTTCCGGGCCGTGATCTGTCCGTGATCAGCTGGGGCAAACCGGAAGTAGTACATATTCGGTACCTCCGCCGTGGGCGGCTGTACGTTCGTCGCGCGCGGTCGCCGATGTGGGGCTAGGGTCGGCCCGTCACCACAACTCTGGAGTTCCGATGAGTACGCCCTTAGCTATCGGGCTCGGGATCCTCGCCTGGGTCCTGCTGGCAATTGTGCTGGCTTTCTTTGTGGGCTACTTGATTCAACTGCGTGACCGGCAGCGTCTCGATCGACCCAGACATGGCGAACCGGTGAAGCTCAGGTCGGGCAACCGGGCCGGCACCCCGCCGCAGCAGACTCGGCCCGGGTGGGAACTGCACGACGGGGACTGACCCGGGTGGCGCCGGTGTCCGGCGGGTGTTCACGAGCGCCTCACTGCGACGCGCGGCGAGGCCGTGGCACCAGCTCTCGCTCAGGCAGAGCCAGCGCGGATCGACCGCCGTCGGCCGCCTGGACCGACGGCCGCAGACCCGCGCCGCGGGCGACCCGCACGGCCTCCAGTCGGCTGTGCACATCCAGCTTGGTGAAGATGCTGCGCACGTGGGTCCGGACGGTGTTGGGGGAGATGCGGGACTCGACGGCGATCTGGCCCACGGGTTTGCCATCGATCATGCCGAACAGCACCTCGCGCTCGCGGTCGCTGAGCACATCGAGCCGCTCGCTGCGATCCTGGGCATGCCGCACGTCGTCGCGGAGCTCGCGGAGCACCGCGCCCAGCTGCCGGGGCGGGTAGCAGGCATGACCCTTCCGCACCGCGCGCAGGACCCCGACCAGATGCTCGACCGAACTCTCCTTGGACACCCAGGCGGCGGCACCTTCGCGGGCGGCCGCTACCGCATGAGCGGTGTCCTGGCTGCCCGTCAGCACCACGAGACGTGCCGCGGGCTCGGCAACGCCGAGCGTGCGCAGTATCCGGCCGGTCTCGACGGGTACCCGGCCGACCTCGGTGGTGATCACGTCCGGCCGTAGCGTCCGGACCAGGTCGGTCAGTCGCGGATCGTCGGTTGTGCAGGTACCGGCCACCCACATGTCGCTGACCACCGACAACCGCGCCGTCAGCACATCCGTCAGCATCCGGTGGCCGTCGATCAGCAGGACCCGCAGGAACGCCACGTCCGATGTGGGACGGGCCCGAGCCGCACCCCCCACGGCTCGGGCCTCGCCCCTGCGCACCGGGTGCGCCCCTGCCGCGCGCCGGTGCGCGCCGGACGACCAGCCGCACCGACCCGCGCTCACGGCGGCGACGTCGGCTGGGTCGTTCGTGTCTGGGCCGGTCATATGTGCGCCGTTCTGGTCAGGACCTTGCGCAGCGGTCTGGGCAGCCGCAGCGTGGGTAGGGACTGGTCGGGTTCGGCGGGTTCGGCGGGTTCGGGGTGCGGTGCGGCGCGACCCGGCCGGTAACGAGGCGGCTCGGCGGCACCGGCGGTGGAACGGGACCGGGCCAGGCCACGGGTGATCGGGGCCATCGCCCGCCAGCCCGTTCGAAGGCACATCAGCCCGAACGGCCTGAGGTCGTCCCGGGCGAACCAGGCCATCTCGTCGACCAGCCGCAGCGACATCAGCCACCACAGCAGGTTGAGCTCTCCGCTGCGCCGGTACCCCAGCGCGGCGACCGGGTCCCGGTTCTCCACGAGGAAGCGGCGGCCGGTCAGCTGTGCGCCGGACGAGATCGGCCGGCCGGTCAGGTCCAGATGCGACGCCACCACCACGTCGACGCCCGCGCCGTCCTGGAACAGCCGGAACTGCTCGCCCAGGCGTGGGTTGAAGCCCAGCAGTTTGTGCTTGCCGTCCCGGGGATCCCACCGATAGTCGAGGGCCACGATGCCCTGGAAGCCCAAGCGGGCCAGCAGCTCGGTGGCCTGCTCGTGCAGCCGCGGATCGTCCACCCAGCGTCCCAGGCTGGTCCGACCGGTATGGGCCGGGTAGCAGCGCTCCTTGAGCCCGATGAAGCCGGGCAGGCAACGGGAGCGGGCGTCACAGTAGCCGTAGAAGAAGTAGTCCTGGCTGGGGCAGCGGGGGATGTACTCCTGCAGGATCAGGCCCGCTCCCGGCGTCGTGACCCCGGCTTCGTAGGCGCGGGCCAGGTCGCCGGGGGTCTGCAGGATCGACGTGCTGTCCGGCCGCGATCGCCGGCCGGACGACCGCGGCGGGCCGGCCGGGGCAGGCCTGGCGATCAGCGGGAAACCCACCCGGGCGGCGAAGTCCTGCGCTTCGGCCAGGGAGCTCGGCAGCGCGGTGGCCACGCACGGCACGCCCGACTCGCGGCACAACTGGTACAGCGTGTGCTGACCGGTGACCCGGCGCGGCAGGTCCTTGGGCGGGTCCGGAAACAGGAACCACTGCCGCAGATCCGCGCCGTGCTCCGCGAGGAAGATCGCCGCCGCGTCGTCGGTGGGGATCAGCACCGACGGGCGCCCGATCCGCTCGGCGAGGGTCACCAGCCCCGCCCGCAACCGCTGTACGTCGTCGGCCGGAGGACGCCAGAACCATCGCCCGGACAGATAGCGTGAGTTGGCCGCCGGAGCCAGCGAGCTCTCGTATACCCCGTAGACCGGCACGCCGAGGCGCCCCAGACTGCGGATCGCACCCAGCCCGCCGTGGTGCATGGCGGTGCGGTCGAGCTTGAGGACCACTGCCGGGGTCGTGGTGTCGATCGACACGCCCCCCCGACGGTCGATGGCGAGTGCAGCCCGATGTGCCGTCAACATCCCCTCCCTGCTGGGTATCCCTCGCCGTGTTGCTGAGGTGAACCAGACGACCTTCGCACCGACCCGTCGCCAGGTCCTCCGTCATCGGCGGTATCGCGCCTACGCCGTGCGGGGGGAGGCGCGGCCTCCGGGTTGATGCCGGCGAGGCGCGCGACGCTGGCGGCCTCCAGGCGGCTGTGCACGTCCAGCTTGCTGAAGATCTTGTTGGTGTGGCTCCGCACGGTGTTCGGCGACACTCCCAGCTCATCGGCGATCTCCGCGGCGGAGTGGCCCCCGGCCAGGCCCACCAGCACTCCGTGCTCCCGCGTGGTCAGCGCCTCCAGCGGACCGGTCGGGCGGTGCGCCCGGGCGACGTCCTTGCGCAGCTCCCGCAGGATCGGGCCGAGCTGCTCGGGCGGGAAGCAGGCGTGCCCGCGACTCGCACACCGCACGACCTGGGCGAACGCGTCGACCGACGACTCCTTCGACACCCACCCGTCAGCTCCCGCTCTGGCGGCCTCGATGGCCTGCTCCGGGTCCTGGCTCGCGGTCAGGACCACGATGTGTGCCCCCGGCCATGCGCCGCGGAGCCGGGTGAGCAGCGCCGCGGCGTCGCGGGCTGCGATGACCTCGATGGTGATGACGTCGGGCGGTGCCACGGCTGCCGCGCCGGCCGAGCTCGAGTCCTCTGTGGTGCACCGCCCGACCACGTGGATGTCCGGGGTGGCGGACAGCCGGGTGGCCAGCGCGTCGGTCAGCATCTCGTGGTCGTCGACCAGGAGCACCCGGACGCCGGTCATCCCCCGAGCTCCCCGGGGTACCCCTCCGTCGACGGTGCCCCCGCCTGCGGATCGTGCTCGGCCTGCGGATCGTGCTCGATCAGGCCATCGTGCTCGACCAGGTCGTAGCGCACCGCGAGCGACGCGGCCTCGAGGCGGGAATGCACCCCGAGCTTGGTCAAGATCCCCTGGACGTGACTCCGTATCGTGGTGGACGAGACGCCCAGCCGGTCGGTCATCGCGCGGGTGTCGAGACCCTCGACGAGCAACGCAAGGCATTCTCGTTCGCGGGCGGTCAGGTGGGTGGCCAGCCGGCGCGACTCAGCACTGAGAGGTCGCTGCCGGTCGCGCCGAGGAGCGTCGATCACGATGTCCCCGTTGATGACCTGTTTGAGGGCCTCGATCAGCGCGTGCACACCCCACGTCTTGTGCACGTAGCCGGTGGCTCCGACTTTGATGGCCCGCAGCATCGCGTCGGTATCGCGGTCCGCGGTGAGTATGAGCACCCGGGTATCCGGACTCGCCGCCATGACATCACTGATCGCAGCCACGCCGTCCCCGTCGGAGAAATGGCGATCCAGCAGACATATCTCAGGTCTATGGGTGTGGACCGCATCGATCGTCTCCTGCAGACTCGCGGTCGCTGCGGGCACGCTGAACCCCTCGGCCAGCAGGACCGAGACCAATGACTCCACGAAGATCGTGTGGTCGTCGCCGAGCACGATACTCGTCATCATCTGCCGCTCTGGGCAGCTGCGCCGGCGAACAGCCCGGTGGGCACATCGAGGTCGAGGGGTGCCAAGTCCGGTTCCAGGTCATGAAATTCCAACCGTACCCGCACTCCACGCGGGTAAGTCGAAAATATCTCCATTCTCCCCTCGCATTTCCGCGCCAGGGAGGCCGCTATTCCTAGCCCCAGCGAAGCGGTGCCGGCGGGCGCCTTGCCGAATCCGGGGCCGTTGTCGGCCACCTCGATCACCACGTTGCGTGATCTGTCCTGCACGGTGACCTCGACCCGGCCGGTCGGGCCCGCTGCGCGCACCGCATTGTCCACCACATTGGCGACCACTCGCCACAATGCGGCTGGGCGCGTGCGCAGCCACCGCGGCGCGCCGTGTTCCATTGTCACCACGGCCTGGCGTCGGGCGTTGGCCACCGATACGACTTCTTCGATGAGGGCTCGCACGTCGACCGGTTCCGGCGACATGTCCTGCTCCACAGCATCTCTGAGAAGCGCGAGCATCCGTTCTGTCTGAGTCCTCATCATGAGGACATGGCACCGGTTCGCCGCCGGCATCAGGTCGTCGTCGACAGTTTCCAGTATGATGGAGAATGTCGCCAGGTGATTACTGAGATCGTGAAACAAAGCACGTAGATCAGCAGCGTCCCGGCAGTCGCAATGTCCACATCGCACGGCCTGTGTTCGCCCGTCGAGCGCGGTCACCTGGCAACGATGTTCAGTATCGGGAACATGATGTCGTGTTTCTGCCCCGACCACAAGAGCCCCCCAATAGATGTAGCCTTCGAGAGTCACCTCAGACCGGCGACCCTCCCCCTGCAGCCACTCTAAACGGATCTAGTCGGGTTGGGAAAGGCCTCAGGCGACCACGCAGAGTGACCCGTCATCGGCCCTCTATCATGGGTCGGTACACCTGTGTGCTTGGCTCATGCCGATGCAGTCCCTCATGTCAACCGTGCCTGGCCCGAAAGGCTGACTCTGGTGCCAGTAGCGACCCCGCTACCGATTTCCACATCCGCTCGTCTGTCCGGTCTGCTCGACGCCGTGCTGCCCGATCCCTCGCTACGCGAACTGGTCCAGCGCGCCGGTGCTCCCACGCTCGACCTGCAAGGCCCATCCGCGACCCGCCCGCTGGCCATCGCCACCCTGGCTCGCGCAGGTCATCCGGTGCTGGCCATCACCGCCACCGACCGCGAGGCCAGCGAGCTGACCGCGGAACTGGCCGACCTGCTCGGCGACGGCCTGGTGGCCGATCTGCCCTCCTGGGAGACCTTGCCACACGAGCGGCTGTCCCCCCGGGCCGACACCGTGGGGCGCCGGGTCGCCGTGCTGCGCAGGCTGGCCCACCCGGAGGACGACCCGGCGGCCCCGTCCTTACGGGTCGTCGTCGCCACGGTGCGATCGTTGATCCAGCCCATGATCAGCGGTCTCGGTGAGACCCCCCCGGTGCGTCTGCGGGTCGGCGAGGAGCACGACTTCGACGGTGTACTGACCCGGCTGACCGACCTTGCCTACAGCCGGGTCGACATGGTCGATCGGCGCGGCGAGTTCGCCGTCCGAGGCGGCATCATCGACGTCTTCCCGCCCACCGCCGCCCATCCCCTGCGGGTGGAGTTCTGGGGCGACGAGGTGTCCGAGATCCGCTCCTTCGCCGTCGCCGACCAGCGCACCCTGCAGCCGGCCGACGAGCTGTACGCGCCCCCGTGCCGGGAGCTGCTGCTGACCGATGCGGTGCGGGGTCGGGCGGCCGAGCTCGCCGCGCACGCGCCGCCCGGCCCGGTCGGTGAGCTGCTGGAGAAGGTCGCCGCCGGAGTCCCCGCGGAAGGTATGGAGTCGCTCATTCCGGTGCTCGCGGGTGCCGAGCTGCAACTGCTGCCCGACGTGATGCCGAGGGGCACCCATGTGCTGCTGGCCGATCCGGAGCGGATCCGGACGCGCGCCGCGGACCTGGTGCGCACCGGGGAGGAGTTTCTGGAGGCATCGTGGATGGTCGCCGCGGGCGGCGGTTCGGCCCCGGTCGACGTCGCGGCGCTGGACCTGTCCGCGTCGGCCTATCGCGGCCTGCGCGAGGTCACCGAGCACGCCCACGACATCGGTCTGGCCTGGTGGACGTTGAGCCCGCTCACCACCGATACCGAGGGCCCGCTGCGACTGCGGATCGCCCCCGCCGAGTCCTACCACGGTGACGTCGAACGCGCCTTCGCCCAGCTGCGGGCGCACACCGCGACCGGCGGGGCCGCGGTGCTGGTGGTGCCCGGAACCGGCACCGCGCAGCGCGCCTGCGAGCAGCTGCGCGACGCCGAGGTGCCCACGGTGCACGCCGCCGACGGGCTGATCGCGCCGCCCGCCCCGGGTGCCGTCACCGTGGTGCGCGGCACCTGCGAGGACGGCTTCCTGGCCCCCGCACTGGGGCTGGTGGTGCTGACCGAGACCGACATCACCGGGGCGCGGGGCGGCACCGGCAGCCGGGACATGTCGAGAATGCCGGTCCGCCGCCGTAATGCGGTGGACCCGCTGGCCCTGCAACCCGGGGATCACGTGGTGCACGAGCAGCACGGGATCGGCCGGTTCCTGAAGATGGTGGAGCGCACGGTCAGCGGAGCCACCCGGGAGTACCTACTGGTGGAGTACGCGGCGAGCAAGCGGGGCCAGCCCGGCGACCGGTTGTTCATCCCCACCGACCAGCTCGACCAGGTGACCCGCTACGTCGGCGGTGAGCTGCCCACGCTGAACAAGCTCGGCGGGTCGGACTGGGCCAAGACCAAGGGCCGGGCCCGCAAGGCGGTCAAGGAGATCGCCGCCGAGCTGGTGCAGCTCTACGCGGCACGGCAGTCCTCACCAGGGCACCCGTTCGGGCCGGACACCCCGTGGCAGGCCGAGCTCGAGGATGCCTTTCCCTACATCGAGACCCCCGATCAGCTCGCCGCGATCGACGAGGTCAAGGCCGATATGCGCCGGGAGGTCCCGATGGACCGGGTGGTCTGCGGCGACGTCGGCTACGGCAAGACCGAGATCGCCGTGCGGGCGGCGTTCAAGGCCGTGCAGGACGGCAAGCAGGTCGCGGTGCTGGTCCCGACCACGCTGTTGGCCCAGCAGCACCTGCAGACCTTCGCCGAGCGGATGCGCTCGTTCCCGGTCATCGTGCGCGGCCTGTCCCGGTTCACCGACCCGGCGCAGGCCTCCGAGGTACTGGCCGGTCTGGCCGACGGCACCGTCGATATCGTGATCGGCACCCACCGGCTGCTGCAGACCGGGGTGCGCTGGCGCGACCTCGGGCTGGTCGTGGTCGACGAGGAGCAGCGCTTCGGCGTCGAGCACAAGGAGCACATCAAGGCCCTGCGCACCGCCGTCGACGTGCTCACCATGTCGGCCACCCCGATCCCGCGGACCCTGGAGATGAGCCTGGCGGGGATCCGCGAGATGTCGACCATCCTGACCCCGCCGGAGGAGCGCCATCCGGTGCTCACCTACGTCGGGATCTACGACGACAAGCAGATCGGTGCCGCGATCCGCCGTGAGCTGCTGCGTGACGGGCAGGTCTTCTACGTGCACAACCGGGTGTCCTCGATCGAGAAGGCCGCCCGGCACATCCGCGAGCTGGTGCCCGAGGCACGGGTGGCGGTGGCGCACGGTCAGCTGAACGAGGACCAGCTCGAACGCACCGTCGCCGGGTTCTGGGAGCGCGAGTACGACGTACTGGTGTGCACCACGATCGTGGAGACCGGGCTGGACATCTCCAATGCCAACACGCTCATCGTCGAGCGGGGCGACCTGCTCGGGCTCGCCCAGCTGCACCAGCTTCGCGGGCGGGTGGGCAGAGCGCGGGAGCGTGGTTATGCCTACTTCCTGTACCCGCCGGAGACGCCGCTGACCGAGACCGCGCACGACCGGCTGGCCACCATCGCCCAGCACGCCGAACTGGGCGCGGGCATGGCGGTCGCGATGAAGGACCTGGAGATCCGCGGCGCGGGGAACATCCTGGGCGGCCAGCAGTCCGGGCACATCGCGGGGGTGGGGTTCGACCTCTACGTCCGGCTGGTCGGCGAGGCCGTGGAGGCCTTCCGCACCGCGGCGGGCGCGGCACCCACCGACGGCGCGGCGTCGGTCCCCGTGCCGGTACGAGCCGAGCTGCCGGTGGACGCGCACCTGCCGCACGACTACATCCCCGGCGAGCGGCTGCGCCTGGACGCCTACCGGAAGATCGCCGAGGCGGCGGACGCCGAAGGGCTCGCCGCCGTCACCGACGAACTGGTCGACCGGTACGGCGCGTTGCCGCAGTCGGTGCTGACGCTGCTCGACATCGCCCGCTTCCGCCAGGTGTGCCGGGCGCATGGGGTGGCCGAGGTCACCGCGCAGGGCGCCATGCTGCGTTTCGCCCCGGTAGAGCTGCGTGACTCGCAGGTCGTGCGGCTGAGCCGGATCTACCCCAAAGCGGTGTACAAACCCACGGTCAAGACCCTCTCGGTGCCACACCCCACCGAAGGCTCGGACCGTATCGGAGCCCCGCCGCTGCGGGACCGCGAGCTGCTCGACTGGTGCACCAGCCTGGTCACCGGCGTCCTCGGGCCACCCCCCGCAGCGTGAGCCCGGTCGGAGTGTGCACAGCGAGGAACTCCATACCGATCACGGCCAGGACGAGCAGGAGGCCGTAGCCCCCGCTCTCCGCCGCGAACGGGGTGCGGCCAGGACTGCCCCCACCCCGACTGCGGTGAGCAGCATCGACACGACCAGCAGAATCGTTGACAGCGGGGATCCGTATCCAGCCGTCTCAGCGGCGGACGGGCTGATCAGCCATACGATAGAGAACCCCCGCAAGACCTACCTCGGCTATCGCAGCCCAGGTGAAGGCCGCAACTCGCCTGCCATGCCCGGCGCGTCTCATGTGGGCGGAGGCTAGCAGCTATCCCGCTGCCGAAGAGGCCGAATCATCTCAGGCGATGTGCGATCGCTTGCGCGACGGGTGTCACCCGATGGGCGAGTACGTCGGGAGACTCCGCACTCGCGGTACCGTCGCGGTAGTCCAGTTCTCCGATGTATCGCCCGACATGGAAGACAACCTTGCGGTCGCCGTAGACCGGCGCCGTCACCACGCCCAGGTCGTCGCCTATTGTCGGCAACACCACCGGAGGCCCGAAGGAACTGCCGTGTGGATCAAGTTTTTGACGCATGGTCAGCTCGGCCGACGCTGCATCGTGATAAGTATCCAGCGTGAAGGAAGCCTGTGGACCGTCGAGTTCAGCAGGTCCTGATGATGATGCCAGCACTCGTTCACAGATGGTCTCCGTGTAGTATGTTTGTTCCCCGTTGTTGAGGTAGATGCGCTTTTCTGCCAGATCAGCTATGCGATGCGCGAATCCGTCCGCTGGTCCTTTGACCAGAGCCGTGACGTCCTCTGCACTCAGAAGATCACAGGCATCTGGCCCGTCACCGTCAGACGGGGAGTACGACAGCTCCATCTCCCGAGCTGGCGGTACAGACAGGCGCGGCACGGCAGACCCGACCAGTCTCTTGAGTATCGGTGTGGGGTCGGACGGTACTTTGAGGTTGAGGTCAATCTTCACCATCATCTGTGATGCGGAGCTGATGATGACCGCGCCGGCGATCCGGCGATTCTCCTCTGCGGGTGTGATAGGTCGAAGCATGACCTTCGCGTCGCCCAGGGAGTAGGTGGTTCCACCGCGCACCTCATAGGGAAGGAGATGCTCCTCGATGCCTTTTATGTCGGTGTATGGGTACTGTAGGACCTCTACATTGACATGGCCATTTCCCTGTACAAAGATACCGCATCTGCTGGGACCCTGGATGCTCACCCATTCCGGATCGAATGTCTTTTCGGGCTGGTCGACTACCGGGTAGTACTCGTCCAGATACTGGTCAGGATCGGGAGTCAGTCCCTGTGTGCGCAGATCGTCGAGCGTCACGAGTGAACATGCGTTGTAGATACCGGCGGACCCGTATCGGTAGGCGACGCCAGGCCGGACCTTCTGGATGAGCAGCGGACGACTTGCGAGCCCGTTGGTGGCATCATCTCGGTAGGATCTTCCCACTGCTGCGAGGAAGAAGAGCACCGCCACGAGAAACGCGGTAGATCCGAGCACTATCGCCAAGACCCGGAATCGCCGTCGATGTGACACTGGGAACCTCGTCCGACCCATCGCAGACATCAGTGGGCAGCGGAGTCATCGGGCGGCTCCGGCTGGTCGGTGTCCAGGTAGAGGCCCGCGTAGCGGAGCAGTCGGTTGGCGGAGTCCAGCGACGAGTAGGTGTTGTGCAGCCCGGTTCCGATGACGCCGAAGCGTTCCGGCACGTAGGCCACCACGCGCTTGCCGATCACCATCGCCCAGCCGGCCACCTCGTCGTCGTCATCGAACCGGCGCAGCGCGATCACCTCGGGTACCGCGCAGCCGAGCTGCTGACTGGTCATTCCGCTCGTTCCTCCCTCGATCGGTGGGGTGAGCGGCCTAGTCTCCGCACGGGAACACACCGCTGGGAGGCGGAAAGTGGGTTCCCGCCTCGGCTTTCCCACGGTCATGATCGACGCGGACGACGGAGGTGGGGGTGCGCGGCAACGGGACCCTGCGGCAGCGCCGGCTCGGCCGGGAGCTGCGCCGGCTGCGCGAGGACGCCGGGCTCACCCTGGAGGAGGCGGCGCCCCAGCTGGACTGGTCCACCAGCAAGCTCAGCCGCATCGAGACCGGGCAGCAGAGCGTGGACGTGCACGGCGTGCGCAGCATGCTCGACCTCTACGACGTGGGCGGCGACCGCTGGACCGAGATCATCGACCTGGTCCGGGAGACCCGGCGAAAGGGCTGGTGGCACGCCTACGGCATCAGCGGCCAGGGCTATCTCGGACTGGAGACGGACGCGACGGTGGTGCACGAGTATCAGCTCGCCTATGTACCGGGACTGTTTCAGACCGAGGACTACATGCGCGCGTTGTTCCGCAACTCCCGACAGCGCCGCACCGAGGCCGAGATCGACCGGGACGTGCAGGTCCGGCTGTTCCGGCAGCGACGGCTGACCGAGGAACCCGCGTTGGCACTTGTCGCGATCGTCGACGAATCCGTGCTGCACCGCCCGGTCGGCGGGCAGGAGATAATGCGGGCTCAGCTCCGGCACATGGTGGCGCGGGCCGCGCTGCCGTCAGTGTGCTTGCAAGTACTGCCCGCGTCGCTCGGTGTGCACTCCGGGTTGGACGGCTCGTTCATCATGCTCGGGTTCGCCGAGCCCGATGAACCCGAGATCGCCTACATCGAGCACACCGCGAGCGCGCTTCATCTGGAGAAGGAAGCCGAGGTCAGCACCTGTAACCTGGTGTTCGACCGGCTGCGGTCCGAGGCGTTGAGCCCGCAGGACTCGAACGCTCTCGTCGAGCGGCTGGCCGCCGAGCTGTAACCACCGAGAACTGACGAGGCGACCACCATGGGTTCGTCCGATCTGTCCCGTGCCACCTGGCGCAAGAGCAGTCACAGCAACGGCGGTGTCGACGGCGCTTGCGTCGAGGTCGCCGAGCTGGTCGATCAGGTCGCGATGCGTGACTCGAAGGACCCCACTGGGCCGGTGCTGACGTTCCCCCGAGACGAGTGGTGCGCGTTCCTCAGCAGTGTCCGGTCTGGCCAGTTCGGCTGAGTCATCCGGCTGCGGCCGGCTTCGGGTCTGACCATCATCACCGTGGCGAGCTCTGTCGCTTTCGGCACTTGTCAACTGTAACGTTACATATATAAGGTTCGGCGCGGCGGTGCCCGTCGACGGTGCCGCCGAGGTCGCCGGGGGCGGACGCCATCCCACCCCGAGGAACGGCGGCCGGCCGCCCGGCCCGTGACCCGAAACCGGGCCGGGCGGCGTTCCTTCGAGTCAATGGGGACCGCCATGAATCCGCGCAGGTCAGACGTCCGGGCGCCGCGATGGGCGCTGTCCCCTTTGGACTATCGGGCGCACGCCGTCGACGAGTACGCCGATCATCCGTGGGGTGTGTTCATCGCGCTGTGCGGGCATCGGCTGCTGGCTGGGGACCTGTCCGACGTGCCACCGGGCGGACTGTGCGTGGCCTGCGGCGTGACGGTGGTGGCCCACCGCCGAGGCGCCGCCGCCGCGCGATGGGCCAGCTCCCGGCAGGACTGGCGCTCTCATGCCATGGACCCAGGGCAGGTCGACCTGGCGCGGGCTCGTGCGTGGGTGGAGGCGTTGTGTGGTCAGTGCCTGCCCAGCGCCAGTCTCGTCGTCCACGACGCGCCCGCTAGCCCGATGTGCTGGCGGTGCGTGCTCCCCGAACTGCGGTGACGGCCCTTCCGGTGCTGCGGACTCCGGGGAACCGCTGCCCTGTCGGTGTGCGTCATAGTACGGTCACCCGGGGTGAGAGGGAGGAGGTGGCGCTATGGCGGGGGCGTCGGGTTTCCATCAGGCTGTCGTGCAGTTGGATGGCGTCGATCAGCAGCAGAAAGGTCTGCGAGCCGCAGTCGATGCCGGGCAACTGTGGATGGAGGCCGGAGTAGCCGAAGCGGCAGCCAAGCGCTGCGATCAAGCGATCGACGAGATCGATGGATGGCTGCAAGACGCGCGCCCGCTCGCCCAGACGTGCGAGTTTGGCGACAACAAGGATGGTAACGCCGCCGCGCAGCGCTTCTTCGATGCCGGGCGGGAGTATGTCGCCACGGTGCGGCAGGCTCAGCAGGTGTTCAGGCATATGGCGGACACGTTCCGGACGGCTGGGCGGACAGCGGCCGAGGCTGATTCGGCGAGCGAGCAGCAGTTCAAGGGCCGGTCCGAATGAGACGTGGCGCCGGGTGGCTGGCGGTGGTGTCCGCGATCGGGCTGATGGCGGGTGGTTGTGAGGGCGCGGTGTCGGGAACCTCAGCGCCGCCTATGGTGGCCGATGCCTCCAAGGTCGACATGTGCACCATCCTCAGCAACCCGGAGCTGACCCAGTTGGGTATCAAGCTGGACACTCGTGCACCGGAGAACAAGCTCGGCTTGGTGGGCTGCAAGTGGCTGGGGGAGCCCTTCACTCTACGCCTAGAGCGGGACAAGGACACGATCACCCAGTATGATGCGCGCCGCGCGAGTCCGGCGTTCACGTACTTCGCAGATAACAAAGTCAACGGTCGGGCTGGGGTTCAGCTCTCGGTTGACCGTGACCGCTCGGATTGCGCGCAGTTGATGGACGGTGGATCGGTGTCGTTGACCGTGGCGGTGGCGCAGTCAGGACGGTCATACGGTACGCCGTTCGATCCGTGTGCTCAGGCGTTGCGGATCGCGCAGATGATTGAGCCTCGATTGCCGAAAGCGGGGACCTGACATGGGGTTGGATGACGTTGTAGGCCACATCGCCGACGGTGCTGCGGACTCCAGGGAACCGCTGCCCGGTTGGTGTGCGTCATAGTACGTTCACCCGGGGTGAGAGGGAGGAGGCGGCGCTATGGCGGGCGCATCGGGTTTCCACCAGGCTGCCGTGCAGTTGGATGGTGTCGACCAGCAGCAGAAAGGTCTGCGAGCCGCAGTCGATGCCGGACAGCTGTGGATGGAGGCTGGAGTAGCCGAAGCAGCGGCAAAGCGCTGCGAGCAGACGGTCGACGAGATCGACAAATGGTTGCGAGACGCGGACCCGCTCGCCCAGACGTGCGAGTTCGGCGACAACAAGGATGGTAACGCCGCCGCGCAGCGCTTCTTCGATGCCGGGCGGGAGTATGTCGCCACGGTGCGGCAGGCTCAGCAGGTGTTCAGGCATATGGCGGCGACGTTCCGGGCGGCTGGGCGGACAGCGGGCGAGGCTGATTCGGCGAGCGAGCAGTCGTTGAAGGGCCGGTCCGAATGAGACGGGGCACCGGACGGTTGGTGGTGCTGGCTGTGGTCGGGCTGGTGGCGGGTGGCTGCGGGGGTGGGGGCTCGAGGACACCGGCGCCGGCTGCGGTGGCCGATGCGGCCAAGGTCGACATGTGCACTATCCTCAGCAACCCGGAGCTGACCCAGTTGGGCATCAAGCCGGAAACCCGTGAACCGGAGAACAAGCTCGGTTTGGTGGGCTGCGGGTGGCTGGGGGACCCATTCACTCTACGCCTGGAGCGGGACAAGGACACGATCACCCAGTATGACGCGCGCCGCGCGAGTCCGGCGTTCACGTACTTCGCAGACAACAAGGTCAACGGCCGCGCCGGGATTCAGCTCTCGGTAAGGAGTGACCGCTCGGATTGTGCGCAGTTGATGGACGGTGGTTCGGTGTCATTGACCGTGGCGGTGGCGCAGTCGGGAATGTCTTACGGTACGCCGTTCGATCCGTGTGGGCAGGCGTTGCGGATCGCGCAGATGATTGAGCCTCGATTGCCGAAAGTGGGGACCTGACATGGGGATTGGTGACGTCGTAGGCAACATCGCCGACGGGGTGAAGGGAGCGGTGACCGACCCGGTAAAAGCCGTGGCCGGGGCGTTCGGTGTCGGTGACCCGAGCGGGAACGACCACGGGTCGAGCAACTGGGCGGCGTGGGGACACCCCGAGATTCGTTCGATGCTGGACCAGACGGTCAACCCGGGCAACATCGATGAGGTCGCCCGGTTGTGGGGGACACAAGGCCCGGCCCTCCAGCACATCATCACGAGCTGCACCACAGACCTGCAACGCATCGTGTCGAATGGCTGGCGCGGCCAATCGGCTGGCGCGGCGACCGCCAGCCTGGCGCCGATCAACGACTGGGCAGGCAGTGTGCATGGTGCCGCGGGCGACACCACCCAGCTCATGAGTGCGTCCGGCTCGGCCGCGGGGCAGGCGAAGGCCACCGTGCCGGCCGCGCCCTCGCACAACTGGGCGGAGTCGCTGGGCACCACCATGCTGCTCGGACCGGCCGGTGGCATGATCGACGCGGTCGGGCAGCACCATGCGCAGGAACAGTCGCGCGCCGAGGCCGTGCGGATCATGACCAACGTGTACTCGGCCCCGATCAACGAGAGCCGGGCCGCGGTGCCGACCTACCCGCAGCTCGCCGACCCCACCGTGCAGCGGCCGGATCCTGCCCCGATCGGCGGGCCGTCACCCGGTCCCAGCCGGTCGGGGCCGGGACTGCCCGTCGGCGGCGATCCGGTGCCCGGCGGTTACCCCGCCTCCCGTCAGCTGCCGCCGTCGTCGGCCGGTCTGCAGGGGATATCGAGCCCCGGTGGCGCGAGATATCCGAACACTGTGGGCCCACCGTCGGTGTCCAGCCAGGGCGCCGGGCCGCAGTTCCCCGGTGCAGGCCCGGGTGCCGGTGCCGCTGCTGCTGCTGCGGACGTCCCGATCATGGCTCCGATGGCGGGCGGTGGGGCGATCGATGACTTCGAGCGGGCCCCCCGGGCCGGTCGCGGCGCTGTGCCCGGCCGGGCCGGCCTGCCCGGTGGCCTCGGTGGGCGGGCGAACCTCAGCGAGCGGGCCGGCGGTGGTGCCGGGTTCGGGCCACGTGGATCGAGTGCCGCCGCCGCGCAGGCTGCGGAGGCCCGGCCCGGCGCCGGGCTGGGCGGCGGCGCGGCAGCCGGTCGCGGCGGGGCAGGGGATATGCCGATGGGCGGTATGGGTGCCGGCCGGGGCCGGGACGAGGACGCCGAGCATCGACGTCCTTCCTACCTGATCGAGATGGACGATGTGTTCAACGACGGACGTAAGGTGGCCCCGCCGGTGATCGGCGAGGCCCCGCCCGAGTACTACCGCTGATGGCGTGCCGAGGGGGTGGCGGCCGATGAGATGGCAGCTCAGCGCCGCGCAGTGGGACGTGCTCACCGCGGCACTGTTCCCCGGTGAGCGCGGCCTGGATGCCTACCCACCGCCGATCGAGGTGCGTTCGCACGGGCGGACCGAGACCGAACGTGTTCGGATCAAGGCCGCGGTGGAGGTCGAGCTCGGCGAGCTCGGCCTACTGCGGGCCGGCCGGGTGGAGCCTGACCTGGAGGCCGCCCTGCGTCTGCTGCATTGGCCGGCCGCTTGGGTGGACTCGGTGTGGCTGCCCGACGCCTCGGCCGAGCAGCCGGTGCGGGTGGTGGTGGCGCAGGCAGGTAACAGGGCGGTCTGCGCGCTGCAGCATCCCGAGCGGCCCGGCGCGACCTTGCTGGAGGCCATCCCCGCGGCGGGTCTCGTCGCCGCGGTGGTGGGCAAGCTCCCCGCGCACCCGCCGGGCCGGAGCCCGGCGGTGAGCGTGGCGCTGGAATCGGCCGGAGGTCGGCGCACGGAGTCCGATTCGCCCGGTCTGTTGGTCTCCGTATCCGGCGGCCGAGCCGGCGCGCAGCGGTCCAACACGGCAGTGACCGCCATCCTGGAACAGCCCCACACCCGAGCCGGGCAGATCGCCGCCAACGCGCGGGACGCCTCCGGCCGGGTGCGCCGCTCGGACATCCTGCGCTGGTGCGACAACCCGGACGGCCGTTACCAGATGACGGTCAGCAGGCAGCAAGGCGACCCGGACCGGCTGACCGTAGGCCCGGCCGATCCGCAGCGGCTCGGCGACGGTGCGCAACGCCTGCTCGCTTCCGTACGGTCCCGCTGACCGGGCATCGGGCGCCGTCGTAGCCCATGGAAAGGTAGGGCAGCGAACCCACCGGGGCCGGGCGTTGATCGAGCGTGAGAAAGTAACGCCGTGCGAAGCCTCCTCCGTGCCGCCGGCAGCGCGCGCTTGGCCGCCGCCGGGACCCTTGTCGTGGCTCTGCTGATCGGCGGTTGCGCAGGCTCGGGTCCCAGCCAACCCGGTGCGGCCGCGATCGTCGGCGGCACCGCGGTCTCGGTCGAGCAGGTGCAGACCCAGCTCGACACGGTGCTGAACAAGGAGGGTAAGCAGGTCCGGGCGCAGCTGGTCGCCGGCCGCCAGCTCGACGACGTGTCCCGGCAGATCGTGACCCTGCTGATCAGGCATGAACTGATCAAGACCGTGGCCAGGCGGGAGGGTCTGTCCGTCGACGCGGCGCAGGTCAGCAAGCTGCTCTACGACAAAGGTGGCCCCGAAGTCGCCTCCCGCGGGACGATCTGGGATGCCCAGGGGTTCCGTGTGCAGGCCCGTGACGAGCTACTCATGCAACAGCTCGGCCGCAAGACCCTGCATACCGCGGTGACCTTCGACTACACCACCGCCGCCACCCGCACCGCCGCCCTGCAGCGGGCTGACGAGCTGGCCGCGGCGGGGTCTCGGCAGGCCCGGGCCATGGTCATCGCCGACGTCAACGCCAAGAAGGACGCCCTGGTCAGCAAGCGGGTCGTCGGTGGTGACGATCCGATCTTCGCCGCCAGCCCGGCGTTCGGCGTCGCCACGAACAACGTCGTCGCCTTCCAGCTCGCGGACAACCAGCCCTGGCTGATCACCGTGATCAGGAACCGCACCGAGGATGCCCAGCCATCCGCCCAGGCGCCCGATCCGAACCAGATCGACCCCGCCGTGCTCGAATCCGTAGGCCTGCGGCAGCTTGGTCAGGTGGCGCAGGATCTGGGAGTACGGCTCAACCCCCGGTACGGCGTGTGGGACCAGGTGAACCTGAAGGCCGTGTCGAACAAGGATGAGGTCGGCGGTGTCGTCGTACCGCTGAGTGCCGGCCCCCGGACGTGACGTCCACGGCCCCGACCGTCGTGGTGCTGTCCGGCCGGCTCGGTGCCGTGCTGCCCGCTGCCGCGGTCCGCGTGCTGCGGGACGGGGCGGCACTGCTGGCCGATACCGATCTCTCTGCGGAGCTGGCCGGGCGGTACGGGGCGGATCCGGTCGGTGACGAGGTGCGGGGGCTGCTGCTCACGATGGAGCCCGGTACCGGGATGGCGGCGCGCTGGGTGGCGGCCGGCGCCACTGTGCTGAGCACCCCGGAACCTCCAGGCGCCGGGTTGCTGGATGCGGTCGGCGTGATGGACCGGCTGCGGTCCCCGGGTGGCTGCCCGTGGGATGCCGAGCAGACCCACGAGTCGCTGATGCCCTACCTGATCGAGGAGACCTACGAGCTGTATCAGGCGTTGGAGGACCGTGACGTCGACGCGCTGCGCGAGGAACTCGGTGACGTCCTGCTGCAGGTGCTGTTCCACGCGCGGGTGGCGCAGGAGAGGTCGGTGGGTGTCGACGGGGGTTTCGACATCGATGCGGTGGCCACCGGGCTGGTGACCAAGCTGGTCGGCAGGCACCCGCACGTGTTCGCGGGCAGTGAGCAGGTACGCAGCGCCGCCGAGCAGGAAATCCGCTGGGAGCAGCTCAAGCGAGTCGAGAAATGTCGCGAGTCCAGCGTCGACGGGGTGCCGTTGGCCCAGCCGGCGCTGGCGTTGGCGGCCAAGCTGGTGTCTCGGACGGCGCGGGCCGGGTTGCCCGCTGACCTGCTTCCCGGGGCCGTCGGTGGTACCGGCGCGGCGCTGTTCGCGCTGGCCGGCGCGGCGAAGCTGGCGGGGGAGGACCCGGAGGCGGCGCTCCGCCGCGCCGCCCGGCGCTTTGTCGAGCAGGTGCGAGCCGCCGAGTACTCCGCCCGGGCCTGCGGGCTGGACCCGGCCGCGCTCACCCCCGAGCAGTGGCGAGAGCACTGGTCGCGGTAGTGCCATTCGGCGTATCTCCGTTGTCGACCCGTCGTTGGTATGGCAATGGGTGGAGATGAGCGTGCCGGTCAAGCCGATGACAAGGTGGCTGGCCGCCGTGGTTCTGGGGTCGCCGGGGTGGGTGGCTACCTGTTTCGTGGTGTGCTGTCAGCCGGGGCATTGGCCTGCGCAGGCCTTGTCCTGACCACCCTGGGTGAGGTGGCCGCCCCGCTGCCGGACCGCGGGGTCGCCCAGCTCACTCCGGCGGCGATCGCCGCGCCCGCCGCGCTGCCCTCTGTTCCGGAGCCCGTGCGGACCGAGACCGTGCCGCGGCAGCCTGCTGCGGCTGCCGCGGGGCAGGCCGAGTCGCAACCTGGACCACAGGCCGAGCAGCCGCTCAAGCCGGACCTGCAGTCCGCGGCACCGCAGGTCGCGTTCTCCGCGTGGGCCGACAAGATGGCCACGCTCACCGGCATCCCGGCTCGCGCGTTGCGCGCCTACGGGATCGCCCACGCCGCGATGGCCGCCACGCAGCCGAAATGCCAGATCACCTGGGTGACGTTGGCCGGAATCGCCCGGGTCGAGTCCAACCACGGCACCACCGGGGGCCGGACCGTCCTCCCGGACGGACGCGAATCGTCGCCGATCATCGGGGTAGCGCTCAACGGTGCGCCCGGCGTGCGCAGCATCGCGGCCACCCCTGCCGGTTACTACTTCGACCACGACCCGATGTGGGATCACGCCATCGGGCCCTTCCAGTTCATCCCGTCCACCTGGGCGGCCTGGCAGTCGGACGGAAACGGGGACGGTAAAGCGGATCCGCAGAACATCGACGACTCCGCGATGGCCGCAGCACGGTACCTGTGCGCCAATAACCGAAACCTGGCCAGCGGCGAGGGTTGGCTGCAGGCGATAATGTCTTACAACAACTCCGTTCAGTACGTGCAGGACGTCTATACCGCGTCGCAGGGCTATGCGCGCAGCGCCCTAGGATATGGTTGAGGTTCGGGTCGGCGGCCGATGTGCCCTCAGCCCTCCCGGGTGCCCTCAGCCCTCCCGGACAGCCAACCGCATCCGCACTTCATTGAGCGCTTCCTGGTAGTCCGGGGTGGGGTTCATCGCCGCAGCCATCGCGAGCTGCGCACGCGCCTCACTCAGCCGGCTCTGGCGCTGTAACGTCCGGCCTAGCGCGAAGCGGGCGTAGTGATCAGACGGGTTATGCTCAAGCACTCGAACGAATGCTTCCTCCGCGCGGTGCAGCTGGGCAGACTGAAGGTAGGCCCGTCCGGCCAGCAGCTGAACGCTCGGTGCGTCGGGCTCGACGGCCAGCACGGGTCGAAGCTCACGGAGGGCTTCCAGCGGACGCCGTTCGGAGACCAGCGACTCAGCAAGCCGGAACTGCTCGACGACGTCCGCGGGGGGGTCGGCAGCGGTCATGGTTGAACCAACGTTACGCGGCGATGCGGTGTCGCACGAGTCTTGACAATCGATCACCGGCTGGACCGACGTGCGCGCCTCCCGCGGGCGCCACGGCCTGGTGGTTAGGCTTGGAACCGCCCCGGCGAGTTCCCCAGCAGCAGATAAGGAGCGCACCCCGTGGCCGTCATCGAACAGGTCGGAGCCCGCGAGATTCTGGACTCACGCGGGAACCCCACCATCGAAGTCGAGGTCGCCCTCGACGACGGCACGCTCGGCCGTGCTGCGGTGCCCTCCGGGGCGTCGACCGGCGAGCACGAGGCGGTGGAGCTGCGTGACGGTGACCCGCAGCGCTATCTCGGCAAGGGCGTGGAACGCGCGGTCCAGGCGGTGCTCGACGAGATCGGGCCCCAGATCGCCGGCATCGATGCCATCGAGCAGCGCGTGGTGGACGAGAAGCTGGTCGAACTGGACGGCACCCCGGACAAGTCCCGGCTGGGCGCCAACTCGATCCTCGGGGTGTCCCTGGCGGTCGCCAAGGCGGCAGCCGAGTCCAGCGGCCTGGAGCTGTTCCGCTACGTAGGTGGTCCCAACGCCCATGTGCTGCCGGTGCCGATGCTGAACATCCTCAACGGTGGCGCGCACGCTGACACCGGCATCGACGTGCAGGAGTTCATGATCGCCCCGATCGGCGCGGACTCGTTCCGCGAGGCGCTGCGCTGGGGCGCGGAGACCTACCATGCGCTGAAGTCGGTCCTCAAGTCCCAGGGGCTGGCGACCGGGCTCGGCGACGAGGGCGGTTTCGCCCCTGACCTGCCCACCACCAGGGATGCGCTGGATCTGATCGTCACCGCGGTGGAGAAGGCCGGTTACACCCTCGGCGAGGACATCGCGCTCGCCCTGGACGTCGCCGCGACCGAGTTCTTCGCCGACGGCGCCTACACCTTCGAGAAGACCAAGCGCAGCGCTGAGCAGATGATCGCCTACTACTCCGAGCTGACCGACGCCTACCCGCTGGTGTCCGTCGAGGACCCGCTGGCCGAGGACGACTGGCACGGCTGGACCCGGCTCACCGCGGAGCTCGGCGCTCGGGTCCAGGTGGTCGGCGACGACCTGTTCGTGACCAACCCGGAACGCCTGGAGGAGGGCATCACCCGCCGGGCGGCCAACGCCTTGCTGGTCAAGGTCAACCAGATCGGCACGTTGTCGGAGACCCTCGACGCGGTGACGCTCGCGCAGTCCTACGGGTACCGCTGCATGGTGAGCCACCGCTCGGGGGAGACCGAGGACACCACGATCGCCGACCTCGCGGTGGCGATCGGTTGCGGCCAGATCAAGACCGGCGCGCCGGCCCGCTCGGAGCGGGTCGCGAAATACAACCAGCTGTTGCGCATCGAGGAGGCCCTCGGAGACGCGGCCCGCTACGCCGGGGAGCTGGCGTTCACCCGGCTGGCCCCGGCGGGCTGAGTCGGATGCGGATCGGCCACGCGCTGGGCGTCACCTCCCCTCGCCGGGCCGCGATACTCGCCCTGGTTGTCTGCGCGGTGGCGCTGAGCGTGACGGTGCCGCTGCGCAACTACCTGAGCCAACGCAGCGAGCTGGCCGCGGTGCACGAGCAGCAGCAGATCCTGACCGACAAGGTCGCGGAGCTGGAGCGGCGGCGCGCCCAGCTGGCGGATCCGCGACATGTCGAGACGCAGGCCCGCGAGCGGCTGCGCTACGTGCGGCCGGGAGAAACGCCGTACGTGGTGCAGCTGCCTCCCGCCGCGCCCACGCCCCGCACCGACGACACGTCCCGGGAACCGTGGTACACGTGGCTCTGGGACTCGATCGCCGGTGGCTGAGCAGCCGGCCGGGGTGGATCCCGCCGATCAGGATGCCGTCACCGCCCAGCTCGGGCGTCCACCGCGGGCCGTGCGGTCGGTCGCGCACCGCTGTCCGTGCGGGCTGCCCAGCGTGGTGCAGACCCATCCCCGGCTGGCCGACGGTACCCCGTTCCCCACGCTCTACTACCTGACCTGTGCCAGGCTGACCGGGCTGGTCAGCACGGTCGAAGCCAGTGGCGCGATGCGGGGGATGACCGACCGGCTCATCGAGGATCCCGGGCTCGCCGAGGCCTATCGGAGCGCTCACGAGTCCTACCTCACTGAGCGGGACTCGCTGGAACCGCTCGGGACGCAGGTCAGCGCGGGGGGAATGCCGGAGCGAGTGAAATGCCTGCACGTCCACGTCGCGCATGCCCTGGCCCGAGGGCCGGGGCTGAACCCGTTCGGCGACGAGGTGCTAGCCCAGATCGGCGACTGGTGGACCGCAGGCCCCTGCACCTGACCTCCACCCCGGCGTGTCAGGCCCTGGTGTCCGGTGTGTCAGGCCCTGGTGCCCGGTGTGTCAGGCCGTGCGGACAAGGGCCGGCTATCGCGGGGTGACCCGCTCGACCAGCGCACGGGTATCCGTTCCGGCAGGCAGCATGCCCAGGGTCCGGCCGGTGGCGTCCCCGCCGAGCCGGGAGACGAGAAATGCTTCGGCCACTGCGCTCGGTGCATGCCGCAGCAGCAGCGACCCCTGCAGGCACAATGCGATGAGCTCGGCGAGTCGTCGGGCCCGCTCCGGCCTCGGATCGGCGATCTCGGCGCGCAGCAGGTGCAGCGCGCGGTCCAGGCCGGGATGCGCGCCTGCGGCGGGCTCCATCTCGGTCAGCAACGCCTCCGCCGGGTCCCCGTCTCGGGACAGCGCGCGCAGCACGTCCAGCGCCGTCACGTTGCCCGAGCCTTCCCAGATGGAGTTCAGCGGAGCCTCCCGGTACAGCCGAGGGAGCCCGGAGTCCTCGACGTACCCGTTGCCACCGAGACACTCCAGTGCCTCGACCACCACAACGGGCGCCCGCTTACCGACGTAGTACTTGCCGGCGGGCAACGCCAGCCGCAGCAGAGCTCGCTGCGCGTGGTCCTGGGCGTGGTCGACCGCTGCGGCCAGCCGCAGAGCCAGCACGGTCGCCGCCTCGCTCTCCACCGCGAGGTCGGCCAGCACGGCCGCCATCAGCGGCGCGTCCGCCAGCCGAACACCGAACGCGCGGCGGTGCGCGACGTGGTGGGCGGCCTCGGACAGGGCAGCGCGGACCGTGGAGGCCGAACCCAGCACGCAGTCCAGCCGGGTCATCGACACCATCTCGATGATGGTGGCCACCCCGCGGCCTTCCGGGCCCACCGGCCAGCCCAGCGCGTCCTCGTACTCGATCTCGGCCGAGGCGTTGGCCCGGTTACCCAGTTTGTCCTTCAGCCGTTGCAGCCGGATGCCGTTGCGGGTGCCGTCGGGCAGCACTCGGGGGACCGCGAAGCAGGTCAGGCCGTCCGGTGCCTGAGCGAGGGTGAGGAAGACGTCGTTCATCGGTGCCGAGGTGAACCACTTGTGCCCGATGATCCGGTATGCGCCATCAGCCGTGGGTCTCGCAGTGGTCGTGTTCGCGCGGACGTCAGATCCACCCTGTTTCTCGGTCATCGACATCCCGGCGAGCAGTCCGTCCTTGCGGGTGGGTTCGCGCAGCCCCGGGTCGTAGCGCCGAGAGCACAGGCCCGGTTCCCACTGCGCGGCCAACGCGGGTGTCCGGCGCAGGGCGGGTACCGCCGCGTAGGTCATCGACAGCGGGCAGCCGTGGCCGGCCTCGACCTGGGTCCAGAGGTAGAAACCGGCCGCGCGAACCACGTGGGCTCCCGGTTCCGCGTCGGGTCCCCACGGTGCCGCGTGCAGCCCGTGCGCCACCGCACGTCTCATCAGCCAGTGCCAGGACGGGTGGAACTCGACCTCATCGATGCGCTGCCCGTAACGGTCGTGGGTGTGCAGCACCGGAGGGTGCCGGTCGGCCAGCCTGCCGTGCTCGCGTGCCGTCGACGAGCCGGCCTGTCTGCCGAGTTCGCCGAGCGCGGCCGCAGCGCCGGGTCCCACGTACCGCGTCACCGCATCCGCGAGCGCGGGGTCACAGGCGAACGGGTCGAAGCCATCCAGCGGCGGCGGCTGGTTGCTCACCTCGTGGGTGCTGCTCCGCGGGTGCATCGCGGTCATGTACTGGAGAGTAACCCCCGCTGAGCGGGCCCCATCGGTGCCCGGTTACCTCAATCAGCCCGCCGAGTGCGCAGGAGTGCACGCTGGCTACGGTGGTTGCCGAACCTTGGAGGTGAGACATGACCAGGGTGGCCGCCATCGACTGCGGAACCAACTCGATCCGCCTGCTCGTGGCCGACCTGGCGGTACCGGAGGACGGCAGGCCGGTGCTGCGCGACGTACGGCGGGAGATGCGCATCGTCCGGCTCGGGCAGGGTGTCGACGCCACCGGCAGGCTGGCTCCCGAGGCGCTCGAGCGCACCCGTGTGGCGCTGGCCGACTACGCCGCTTTCGCCCGCCGCGCCGCTGTCGAGCGGCTCCGGATGGTGGCGACCTCGGCGACCCGCGACGCGGCCAATCGCGATGACTTCTTCGCGATGGTCCAGGACACCCTGGGTACTGAAGCAGAGGTGATCAGCGGCGACGAGGAGGCCCGGCTGTCGTTCACCGGCGCGGTCGGCGACCTGGATCCCACCGAGGGGCCGTTTCTGGTCGTCGATGTGGGAGGCGGGTCCACCGAGGTGGTGCTGGGTCACTGGGATGGGATGCGGGCCGACGTGGTGGCGGCGCGGTCGGTGGACGTCGGATGCGTGCGGATCACCGAACGGCACCTGCATTCGGACCCCGCGACGCCCGGCGAGGTCGGTGCTGCTGAGCGGTTCGCGGCGCTGACCCTGCAGGAGGCTTTCGCGGAGGTGCCGGTGGACAAGGCCAGGACGTGGGTGGGAGTGGCGGGCACCGTCACCACCCTGTCCGCCCTCGCGCAGCAGCTACCCGAATACGACGCCGCGCGCACCCACCTGTCCCGGTTGTCGCTGGAACGGCTGCGCTGCACGGCCGCGGAGCTGCTGGCCTCGACGCATGAGCAGCGAGCGAGTGCACCGGTCATCCATCCTGGCCGGGTCGACGTGATCGGCGGCGGTGCGCTGATCGTGCAGGTGCTCGCCGAGCAGCTGCACGCCCGTGCGGGCATCGGGGAACTCGTCGTCAGCGAGCACGACATCCTCGACGGGATCGCCCTCGGCCTGGCCTGAGCCATCCCGCCACGTGACCGGCTCGGTGTAGGAGTGCCTGACACGCCGTGCAGGAGTGCCTGACACGCCGTGCAGGAGTGCCTGACACGCCGTGCAGGAGTGCCTGACACGCCGTGCATGGACGCCTGACACGCCGGGGGTGGGTTAGGGGTGGGTCGCGGCGGAGACGAAGGCGGCGAGATCGGCGGACTGCTGGATCCGCGATGGCTCGTGCACGTACATCATGTGGCCCGCCTCGTAGTAGCGGATCTCGATGTTGGCGCGTAGCTGGTCGGGAATCGGCAGCTGGGCCAGTACGTGCTCAGCGGCGAAGTAGGGTGTCGCGCCGTCGTGGTAGCCGGCGCCGACGTGGACCCGCAGATGCGGGTTGTCCCGCATCGCCTCGGCGAGCTTGCCTGCGACGGACACCTGCTGACCCTCGAAGCTGGCGTACGACCAGGGCAGCACCCGGTCGGTGAGCACCTCGTAGGGCAGGTCCGAGGAGTACCCGAGCTCCGCGCGCACGTAATGGTTGAGCCCGGCCGTGTACGGGCCGACGAGCGCGGCGTAGGAAGGATCCGTGGCGGGGTGTTCGCCCCCGTCGTCGGCGTCCCATCCGGTGAACCGGCCGTCGAACCTGCCCACCACGAGACCGTCGGCGCGGCGCAGCTCGCGGAAGAAACGCAGGTGCTCCGGGCGTAGCCGGACCCGTGCGACGTAGTCCGCGGACAGCCCGGTCAGCGCCGCCACCCGCCGCGCGACCTCGGCCCGGTCCGCTTCGGGCATCCGGGCGCCGCGGGCCAGCGCGAGCGGGTAGTCCCCGGACGCGAAGGCCTGGGCCTCGTCCAGCACCTCCCGCAGAGATCGTCGGTCATGCCGTCCGTGGTAGTGCGCGATCGCCGCGTAGGTCGGCAGGAACAACGAGTAAGGCAGGTCGTTGCCCTCGGTGAACCGGACCGCGCCCATGTCGAGCACCGAAGAGATCAGGATGAGCCCGTTGAGGAACATGCCGTGTCGCTGCTGCAGATGGGCCGCGAGGGCAGCCGCGCGCAGCGTCCCGTACGACTCGCCCGCGAGGAACTTGGGTGACAGCCACCGCCCCGAGCGTGAGGTCCACAACCGGACCAGCTCGGCCACCGACTCGATGTCCTTGGCGTAACCGTGGTAGTCGCGAGGTTTGCCGCCCTTGACCGTCCGGGAGTAGCCGGTGGACACCGGGTCGATGAACACCAGGTCGGAGTGCGCGAGCAGGCTCTCCATGTTGTCCGTGAGCCCCCACGGCGGCGGGGTGGGCGACCCGGCATCACCCATCACCACCCGGCGCGGCCCGAACAGCCCCAGGTGCAGCCACACGCTGGACGATCCGGGCCCGCCGTTGAACGCGAAGGTCACCGGCCGGGTCGCTGGCTCGGCCCCGTGCAGTGTGTAGCTGACGACGAACATCTCGGCGCGCGGCGCGTGACCCTCGAACTTGCCCTCTGAGAAGTTCTCCTCACGCAACACGATGCGCCCGGCGGTGGCGGTGTAGCCGAGAGCGCGCCCCTCGACGGTCAGCGTGTGTGAGGTCGTCACCAGGTCGTCGGCGGGTTCACCGGTGGTATCGCTGTCCTGCTGTTTCTCCGTCTCCTTGTCCCGGGCCACCGGCTGACCTTAACCCGGACCGGGGCACGGGGTGGTCCGCGTTAGGGTCAGCCGTGGCAGCACCGCGTCGGATGGCCGAGTTCCCAGATCTGTCCACGATGGACGACGAGGTGACCCGGTGCCGGGCCTGCCCGCGGCTGGTCGCCTGGCGGGAGCGGGTCGCGGCGGAGAAGCGAGCCGCCTTCCGGGACCAGACCTATTGGGGCCGCCCGGTACCGGGGTTCGGTCCACCGGACGCCGCGCTCGCCATCGTCGGGCTCGCCCCGGCCGCGCACGGCGCCAACCGGACCGGCCGGATGTTCACCGGAGACCGTTCTGGCGACGTGCTCTACGCCGCGCTGCACACCGTCGGCCTGGCCAACCAGCCGGTGAGCACGCACCTCGGCGACGGGCTGACGTTGCATCGTACCCGGGTCACCGCCCCGGTCCGGTGCGCGCCTCCGGCCAACAAGCCCACCCCCGCTGAGCGGGATGCCTGTCGGCCCTGGCTGGTCCGGGAGCTCGAGCTGCTCCGCCCGACGTTGCGCGCCGTGGTCGTACTCGGCGGCTTCGGCTGGCAGGCGCTGCTGCCTGCGCTGACCGCCGCGGGCTGGCCGGTCCCGAGTCCGCGACCCCGCTTCGCCCACGGTGCCGAATTGGCCCTGGACGGGTTGCACCTGCTCGGCTGCTATCACGTCAGCCAGCAGAACACCTTCACCGGACGTCTCACCCCCGCGATGCTGGTCGCGGTACTGCGCCGAGCTGCCGAACTGGCCGGGATAGTCCCGGGATAGGCACCGCACCGGGCCGATGACCATCAGGATCACTGCCTGGGAGCTCGTCCGCGGGGCGGGTGCGGGAGGAGTATCGGAAGCATGGCTCAGCACGAAGACCCCCAACGCATCCTCGTCGTCGGTGGTGGCTATGTGGGTATGTACACGGCGTTGAGATTGCAGAAGAAGCTGCGCAAGGGCGAGGCGTCGGTCATGGTGGTGGATCCGCAGCCGAACATGACCTACCAGCCGTTCCTTCCGGAGGCCGCGGCAGGCTCGGTCGAACCACGCCACGTGGTGGTGCCGCTGCGCCGGGTGCTCGGGGGATGCCATGTGCTGGCCGGGCGGGTCACCAGCGTCGACCATGCCCATCGGGTTGCCACCGTCGAGAACTGCGCCGGGGACATCGAGCAGCGCAGTTACGACGTGTTGGTGATCGCGCCGGGCTCCATCGCCCGCACACTGCCGATTCCGGGACTCGCCGAGCAGGGGATCGCGTTCAAGACCATCGGTGAGGCGATCTACCTGCGCAACTATGTGCTGTCCAGACTGGATGCGGCAGATGCCACGCATGACATGGAACTGCGACACAAGTTGCTCACCTTCATGGTGGTAGGTGGAGGGTATGCGGGAATCGAGGCACTCGCCGAGCTCGAAGACATGGCGCGCTATGCCACGCGCTACTACGAGGGGATCGAGCCGAGGGACATGCGCTGGGTGCTCGTGGAGGCCAGCGAACGGATCATGCCGGAGGTGAGCGAGCCCATGGGCCGCTACACCGCGGAGCGGCTGATGGAGCGCGGCATCGAGGTGTTCCTGAAGACCCGGGTCACCTCGATGGTGGGCGGGCACGTGGTACTCGACGACGGCACCGAGTTCAGCGCCGACACCATCGTGTGGACCGCGGGGGTGAAGGCCAACCCGCTGCTGCAACGGACCGACCTGCCGCTGGACGAGCGCAAGCGGGTGCGATGCACGGCAACCCTGCAGGTCGTGGACTGCCCGGACGCCTTCTCCGCTGGGGACTGCGCGGCGGTGCCCGACCTGACCTCGCCCGATCCGAGCGCCACCACCGGCCCGTCGGCGCAGCACGCGGTACGGCAGGGCAAACTGCTGGCCGGCAACCTCGTCGCCTACCTACGTGGCAAGCCGCTCACCGTGTACAAGCACCGCTACGCGGGCTCGGTGGCCAGCCTGGGGCTCTACCGCGGTGTCGCTGAGATCTACGGGATCAAGCTCAAGGGCATCACGGCGTGGTGGCTGCACCGCACCTACCATCTCACCCGCATGCCGACCTTCAACCGGAAGGTTCGCATCGTCGCGGACTGGACCGCTGCCCTGTTCTTCCCTCGGGAGGTGGTGGCGTTGGGTCAGATCAACGACCCGAAGGCGGAGTTCGCCCGGGCCACCGCTGAGACGTCCTGAACCACACCGCACGGCCGCGCGGATACCCTGCGCAAGCGCCCCCGTAGCCCAACCGGCAGAGGCAGGTCCCTTAAAAGGGCCTCAGTGTGGGTTCAAATCCCACCGGGGGCACCGTCGCTATCACCCACAACGGTCCCCTGACCTGCACGAACGAGGCCAAGAGACCGAAGCGCTCGACGCCGTGCGGGCCTCGTCCGGTGAGCTGTCGCCGACACGTACCCGCGAAGCGGGGGCGCTCGTCATCGAGCACGCTCCCGCTTCGCGGGTACGCTGCGGGTCAGGGTTTGCTGCGGGTCAGGGTTTGCTGAAGCCGGCGTCGACCAACGCCTGCTGCCCCTGCGGGCCGAGCACGAAGTCCACGAACTCGTGCGCGTACTTGCTCTGCTTGGAGTTCTTCAGTGCCGCGATCACGTAGTCGTTGATCGCCTTGCTCGCCTCGGGGAAGTCGATCTGCTCCACCTTCCCCTTCGCGGTGCGTGCGTCGGTGACGTAGACCAGGCCGGCATCGGCTTCGCCCGCGGCGACCTTGGACAGCACCGAGCGCACATCCGGTTCCTCACTGGCCGGCTTGAGTGTGGTACCGGTGGCCTTCTCGATCGTCTGGGCCGCCGAGCCGCAGGGCACCTGGGGAGCACACAGCACCACGGTCACCCCTGGGCGGGCCAGGTCGGCGAAGGTCTTGATCCCCTTCGGGTTGCCCTTCGGCACGACGATGGTGAGCACGTTCTTCGTGAAGGTCTGCGGCTGACCGTCGGCCAGCTTGGCGTCGCTGACCACGCTCATCTGCTTAGGGTTGGCCGAAGCGAACACGTCGGCTGGCGCCCCGTTCACGATCTGCTGGGCGAGATCGGAGGAACCACCGAAGTTCAACCGCAGGTCAGCACCGGGGTTGGCCCTCTCGAACTCGGGCTTCAGCTGGCCGAACACGTTGGTGAGTGATGCGGCCGCCAACACCGTCACCTGCGCGTTCGGCGGCGGCGCCGACGTCGTCGGCGCGCTCGCTGAACTGCCCCCACACCCAGCGCAACCGGCGAGTACCAGCCCACCGGCCATGATCCCCACCAACCATTGCTTCACCGCATGCCTCCTCGTGTGATGGCGCGAGCCGCGAGGGTGCCGCCGGGCGCAATCCCCGGAGCCTCCCACAGGCATCGTCGCCCACTGTTGCCGCGCTCCCGGACTCCATTACCCGATCTGGAGTACGAGGACGTGGCATGGTCGACGGAGAGTACCCCCGTGGATGCGGATGAAAAAGTACTTTCGTGCCGTTCGTGCGGATATCACATGTCGTAGCACAGACTTTCCGCAGCTCAGCGTGGGTGTGCGGACAAAATCAGCGGGGAGTCGAGTAGGTTGGCACGCCGCTCCCCCAGACACCAGTGGGGGACGCCGTACGGGAGCTGCCCGAGCGGCCCCCTCTCACCCCGCCCCCAGCCACACCCATCGTCATCCGGAGCTGAATCGCGGTTTCAGCTACCCCGGCGGGCGCCTTTCGGAGCCGAATCGCGATCGCGGGGCGGTGAGGTGAGATATCAGCAGATCGGTGAATTCCTCTGCCGCGGCGGTGTCGAACTGTTCGTGGCGGTAGCGGGTGACCAGCGAGAGGCGCTGCCCACTGGTGATGACTCCGACCGCAACGCTGCAGGTCGGGTCACACGGTGGGGAGAACCACAGCTCGGGTGACGGAGAGCCGGAGCCGGGCTCGGTGTCGAGGCTGGGTACCTCCGGGATGCGGCCCATATTGGACAGCATCGCGGTGTCGACGAATCGGTCACCGGTATGTGGTAGCAGTCTGGGTGCCGCTCGCTTGAGCGGCAGGGGTGTCTTCTTGGTGAGGTTGAGAAGGTCGTACAAGCCGTGAGCGCGGTTCTCCCTGCGCATTTGAGTGGTTTGCGCAGCCACCGCCGCGGTGGCGGTCGCCAGGTCCGCTCGGTCGTCCGGCGTCGTGGAGATGGTGACCATTGACGTGATGTTGCTGACCACCTCCCAGAAGCGGTCAGTGGGGCGGATGTTGACCGGCATCATGACTCCTACCCGATCGGTAGGTGCATTCTGCGTGGTGTTCCAGGACTGCACGGTGAGGTGCAGTGCGGCGAGCAGGACGTCGTTGATCGTCGTCCCGGATTCTCGCTGTACCAGTCGTGGCGTCGTGGTGTCGCCGACGTCGAGAGTGCGGAAGACGAAACCGAAGCCGTCGCGGTCGGTGCCACCGACCACGGCGATCCGGCCCGGCGAATCGAACGCCTCCCGAACTCGCCGCAGCGCTTCCAACTGTCGCGCCCATTTCTCGCTGCGATTCTTCGGGGTCAGGAACGAGCCGAGATCACGTGCCTGAGCGAGCGGTAGTGGGTCGGGTGGGTCCGGCTCGCCCCGATATGCCCTGGCGATCGTCTGCATCAGGCGCAGGACACCGACTCCGTCGGCCACGATATGGCTGGCCGACAACAATACGAGATCACCGCCGGGCCGCCGGGCCAACGCAATTCGCAGCCCCGGGGCGGCATCCAGCTCGATCGGCGGAGTGTAGAGCTCGGCTCGAAGGTGCTGCAGCGCTCCGGGGTCAGGGCAGTCGACCACCCGGACCGGATCGAGATCCAGCTCGTCGACTACGTCCCACTGATATGAGCTGTCGGTCTTCTTCCACGGTGCTATTCGAGCCCGGGCGATCGGGTGACGCCGGCAGCAGATCAGCACAGCCTTCCGGAACGCATTCTCGTCCACCTGGTGATCCGTACCCAGTTCGAGCTGCACGTTCCATTGTGAGCGCGCGTCCTGTAAGTGCAGAAGCGCTTCGTCCAACAGGGTCAACGGCAGCGCGGACGCGCTCTCGGTAAAGCTTGCTGTGGTAGCGCTCGTCGGGTCGGACACGGCGGTATCCCCTCTCCGTAGAGGCTGGATATACCAGGGGTATCCTGCCTCGGATGGCCGTACAGTGCACGTGTACGGGCAGCTCCGCCGAGCGGGCTGCGCCTTGTTACCGACCCCGGTGTGGCGGTGACATCAAATTTGGTCGAGTCGGGGGAAGGCCACTTCTTGCACGATGAGTAGCAACGCCGCGGCGATCGGAAGGGCGACCAGAGCACCGATGATGCCGCCCAGCCCGCCGCCTATCAGCAACGCCAGGACGGTGACCAGCCCGGGAACCTCCAGTACCTTCCCGAAGATCTTCGGAAAGAGGAGGTAGTCCTCGATGAACCGGTAGACGAGGTAGAATCCGGCGGTGGCAATGGCTACCGGGACCGACACGGCCAGCGCCACCAGCGACACCAGGATGCCGGCGACGGTCGATCCGACGACCGGAATGAGGTCGAGCAGCGCGACCAGGATCGCCAGCGCCAGCGGGTAGGGCACTCCGAAGATCAGCAACCAGATGTAGGTCCCGATACCGGTGATCAGTGAGACCACGAGGTTGCCCAATATATAACCGCTGAACCTGACGAAGATCGCGTCGCCGAGCAGGATCACACGAGGTCGACGGGACCGGGGTGTCAGCCGGTACAGCCCATTGCGCAACTGCGGCATGGAAACCAGGAAATACACCGTGAGGACCAGCACGATCAACGTGTCGATCAACCCGCTCACCACCGCCACACCGGCACCGACCACAGTTTGTGCCAGGCCCAGCTGGTCTCCGGTCACGGCTTTCTCGATGCTCTGTTGCAGGTGGAACCGGTCATTGAGCCGTCCGACCAGTGAGCTGTGGTCCTGCAGGGTCTGCAGATATCTGGGGACCTGCCCGGCGAACGCGCCGGCCTGCTCGATCAACGGAGTGAGGGCGATGGCGAGAAATCCGCCCACCGCGGCGACCAACCCCACGCAGACCAGGGTGACCCCGGCCCACCGCGGCATCCAGCGTCGCGCCAGCCAGGACACCGCGGGCTCCATGCCGATCGCAAGGAACAGTGACAGCCCGATCAGCACCAGGTCACTGCTGATGCTGACGATCGCCGCCACGAGCCCGGCGGTGACGGCGATACCCGCCGCAGCGGTGACACCGATGAAGAACGGGGATCTGCGATTGAGTGGTTCGCCGGGTACGCCGAGCGGTCGCCGTTTGGTCCGGATCTGGGCGGCGTCGGCTTCCGAGTCCGCAATGGGGCATTCCGCGTCGGTGTGGGGTTGAGCGATCAAACTGTGGTGACCGGTGTCGGATACTGCGCCGTCGGTTCCGTGGCTGGACTCGGAGTCGTCCTTTCCACGGTTGGACTCGGAGTCGTCCTTTCCACGGTTGGACTCGGAGTCGTTCTTCCCGCGCGCTGGCACCAGCATGCCCTCCTGCTACTTGCCGCGTCTCGGCTCAGCACCTGGGCTGCTCCCGGGCTCGGCTGGGAACGCCGTGTGACGAGTTGCCCGCGTTACTGTAGCCCTCGGTGATGGTGCTGTCCCTCCGAGTAACCGGCCGGGCCCATTCCCGCTGTCGGTCAATCGTCCAGCTCGGTACCAGCGACGACGACGGCGTACCCGCCCAGCCCGATCAGCCGGTCCCCGACGATGACCCCGCTAGTGGTGATCAAGGTGGTGACCGCGCCGGTTTCCGGGTCGAAGTCCACGTCGGTGACCGTGCCGAGCTCAGTGCCGTGTTCGCTGAGCACCCGCTTGCTCACGATCTCCAGCTCATTGCTCTCGGCCCGGTGCTCCAGCGCGTCGCCAGCGGCACGGATCGCGGCCTCGTCGGTCACCGTCACCGCGTCGGGCCCGAACCCCCGCACGTCCTCCCAGGCCAACAAGGTGCCGGTACCGCTGACCTTGCCCAAGCGCAGCAGCGCCACCCTGGGCGGGCCAGGGCGCACCACGAATCCGTCCACCCTGGCCACCCGGGTCGCGGTGGCGGTGTTCACCACCTGCTGCTTGCGCGCTTGACTGAACAGCATCAGCTGGGCCCCTCCTGCAGTCGAGCCCGGAAGGCGTCCACCGCCGCGCCGAACCCGGACAGATCCTCCGAGACGAACTCAGCGGCCGTCGCGGGCACGATGAGGTTCTCCCCGGACACCGCGACGGTAGCGGGCCGGGGGATGAGGACCCGGCGCCCCGCGGAGGCCAGCGCCTCACTGGCCTCCACCTCGTAGCCCACGACTTCCAGGCTGGTCCCACTCTGCAGCACGACGTCCACCACCCGGCCGAGGTCGCGGCCGTTGTCGGTGAGCACCCGGTTGTCCAGCACGTTGCCCTTGCGGGACTCCTGCTGAGTCGCGAGTTCCTTGCTCGCCACCAGCACGGTCTCGTCGGCCACCATCACGGCGTCCCGGCCCACCCCGTGCACGCCGTCCCAGGGCAACGAGTCCTTGCGGGAACGGCTGAACAGTCCCGGATTGCGCAGCGTGAAGCCGGCGATCTGGCCACCTGCGCGTTCGAAGACGACGTCCTTGATCTCCGCGACCAGTTCGCCGTCCAGGGTCACCACCGGGCGGCCGGTCAGCTCACGGGCGCGCAGCAACAGGGCGGGGGCAGTCACTGCGAGTTCCTTCCGGCGTCGCCGAGCCCGATCACCCCGCCGCGACGGCGCCTACGTTGGATTACGACGGCCAGCGTAGCCAGCACCACCAGAATGGCCACCACGATGATCACCCAGACCCACCAGTCCATTGCCGCCTCCGCCCCCGTTCGGGTCCGAGTACCTCTTGCGCGCACAGTAACGTGGCAAGGGGCCGATCGTTGTCTGAGCATCACCGGACGGGGGTAAAGTCCGTTTTGCCGGACCGGGAACCTGACTCGCCGCAGGCGCGTTGAACCCGGTGACGGCGTCCCGCAACGCCACCAGGAGGAACACGGTGCGCTCCACCAGCAATCCAGCATTCCGCAACCTTCCCACCGGGGGCGGCGGCTATGCGGCCTTCAACTCGGCTCCCGCAG
This sequence comes from Pseudonocardiaceae bacterium, assembly GCA_050699955.1. Lineage (GTDB taxonomy): Bacteria > Actinomycetota > Actinomycetes > Mycobacteriales > Pseudonocardiaceae. The sequence goes on from JBOHGD010000019.1 coordinate 46,260, forward strand.
GCCTCGGGGGCGCTCAACCGGGTTACGCCGGCGGGCCACTGGCCACCGGCAGGCCGATGACCATCGACGACGTGGTCACCAAGACCGCCATGACCCTGGCCGTCGTGCTGGCGACTGGCACGCTCACGTACCTCAGCGGAGTGTGGGCGCTCGCTCTCCCGGCCGCGCTGGTCGGGTTCGTCCTGGCGATGGTGATCATCTTCAAGCGGATGGTCAGCCCCCCGCTGATCCTCACCTATGCCGCCGTCGAGGGTGTGTTCCTCGGCGGCATCAGCGGTGTGATCGGAGCTCGGGTCGGTGATCCTGGGATCATCTTCCAGGCGATCGCAGGCACCGGTCTGGTGTTCGCCGGGATGCTCGTGGTCTACCGGACCGGGGCGGTCAAGGTCACGCCACGGTTCACCAAGTGGCTGATCGGCGCCATGATCGGTGTCGTCGGCCTGATGCTGGTGAACCTCGTTCTCAACCTGTTCGGCGTGGACCCCGGCCTGCGCAGTGGTGGCCCGCTGGCGATCGTCTTCAGCCTGGTGTGCATCGGGGTCGCGGCGTTCAGCTTCCTGCTCGACTTCGACGCCGCCGATCGGGCGATCCGGGCCGGCGCGCCGGAGAAGACCGCCTGGTACATCGCCTTCGGTCTCACGGTGACCCTGGTCTGGCTGTACCTGGAGATCCTGCGCCTGCTCTCCTACCTCCAGAGCAGCCAGTAGCCCACCCCTTCGTAGCGTCACCCGAGGCCGGGTCCATGACGGACCCGGCCCCGTTGTGGTTGGTGGGCGCGTCCGGAGCAGCCGTCAGGAGAGCCGCTCGAGCACCGTCGCCATGCCCTGACCGCCCCCACGCACATGGTCTCCAGGCCGATGGTCTTGTCGTGCCAGGACAGTGAGTTGAGCAGCGTGGTGGTGATCCGGGCACCGGTCATGCCGAAGGGGTGCCCGATCGCGATGGCGCCCCCGTTGACGTTGAGCGTGTCGAGTGGCCTGCACCGGCCCCAGGCCCATGATCTCCGGGGACAGCCCGGACACCCGGTGGAGACCACCCGGGCCAGCCGCGTGATGCCCAGTGCTGCGGCCTTCGGGATATCCCCCGCAGGCGTGCCAGGTTCTCCGTGGTCTGGCCCATCGGGAGATAGATGTCGGGGACCGGCTCCAGCGACCGGGGGTCTGTCCACTCATCGGTGTCCTGCTCGGCCAGGGTGCGAGTGCGCGCCTCGGCGTCGGCGAAGGCCGGGTTGTGGGTGCCGAGCCACGAGTCGGACGTCCCCCTGGTGAAAGCGGGAGATCATCTCCACCCCGGCCGAGACGAACGTGTCGCCCTCGCCTGCCTTGATGGCGTGCATGGCCATCCGGGTGGTCTGCAGCGACGACGCGCAGTACCGGGTGATGGTCGTGCCGGGCAGCGTGTCGTAGCCCAGCAACACCGCGACCACCCGGGCCAGGTTGAAGCCCTGCTCGCCACCGGGGAGACCACAACCGAGCATCAGGTCGTCGATGTCGGCGGGATCCAGCTGGGGCACCCGGTCCGGCGCGGCCCGGATCACCTGCTCGGCCAGGTCGTCCGCGCGCAGGTCCACCAGCGAGCCCCGGCCCGCCCGCCCGATGGGGGACCGAGCGGCAGCGACGATCACAGCCGCTGGCATCGCAGCTCCTCACCGGACGAAAGGTGCCGGGCCGGAAGTGACGAAGAGGTCAGACCGGACGCTATGGTCGTACCCCCAGGGCCTGTGCGCGCACCCGCCGCATTCCCCGGTCCAGCGCCGCCGTGGCCCAGTTGCTCCAGCCGCTGGGAGCTGCGGCGGTGTCCGCGGACGCTGCGTCGGCGCAGTGCTCGGTGGCGTCGGCGCAGTGCTCGGTGGCCACTGTCGCGTGGACCCCGGTGCTCAGTCCGCGGGGTTGTGGCACAGGCCTGCCGCCCCATACGCCGAGTACCGAACACAGCGCGGGCAGCAGCACCGAGCAGGCGGCGTCGTAGCCCGCGGTCGAAGGGTGGAAGTGGTCCCGGCTGAACAACGCGGGCTGGGTCGAGAACTCCGGGGCGAGCAGGTCCGCGATCGGCACCGGCAGCCCGCCCGCGGGCAGCACCGCGGCCCGTTGCAGGCGGGCCAGCGCGAGACTCCAGGTCCGCGCGATGGCCCGCAGCGGCTGCGGGATCGCCTGGATCGAACCGAGGTCGGGGCAGGTGCCGACGACCACCGCGGTGCCTGCGGTCCGCAGCCTCGCCACTGCGTCGCCGAGCAGCGTGGCTGAGCGTCCCGGCGGCATCCGCCGCAGCACGTCGTTGGAGCCGATCATGATCAGGACCGCTTCCGGAGGGCCCACCAGGGCGGCATCGACCTGGCCGCTCAAGCCGCGAGTGGTGCTGCCACAGATCGCCAGGGTGTCCAGCCGGACCGGTTGCCCCGCCTCCTCGGCCAGTCCACGGGCCAGCACCACGCCGGGCAGCTCGTCGGGCCGGTCAACGCCGAGGCCGGCCGCGGAGGAGTCGCCGAGCACCGTGAAACACAGCACATCCCCGGTAGGTGCGGACGGCGGCAGCGGGCCGGTCCCGTCCGGGAGGTACACCCCGTCCGCGTTGAAGGGGACCCAGTCCGGGATCGCCAGCGTGCGCCGAGCCCGCTGCCCTTGCCGGTTGAGCATCCCGTACGCGGCGCCCGCCATCGCGCCCCCGGCGCCGACCAGCACGGCCATCGTTCGCAACGGACCTAGCACTGATCCCACCTCCTCAACGCGGTTTCTGCGAAGAGCCTCAGTCTCTGGTATACGCCAGACGAACCAACTCGGTACAGGGCGTTGCCGTTCCGTGATCCACGACTGGTTGACCAGACACGATTAGGCTGACGACCCGCGATCCGCCCTATCCCGAGGAGACCAGTGCGTTACGCCGAACACATTGTCGACCTGGTCGGTGACACCCCGCTGGTGCGGCTGAACTCGGTCGTCGAGGGTATCCCGGCACACGTCCTGGCGAAGGTGGAGTATCTCAACCCGGGTGGCAGCGTGAAGGACCGGATCGCGTTGCGCATGGTCGAGGCCGCGGAGCGATCCGGTGAGCTGCGCCCGGGCGGCACCATCGTCGAGCCGACATCGGGAAACACCGGGGTCGGGCTGGTCCTGGTGGCCCAGCGAAAGGGGTACCGCTGCCTGTTCGTCTGCCCTGACAAGGTCGGCGAGGACAAGCGCGACGTGCTCAAGGCCTACGGCGCCGAGGTCGTCGTGTGTCCCACCGCGGTGCATCCCGACCACCCCGACTCCTATTACTCGGTGTCCGACCGGCTGGCCGTGGAGATCGACGGGGCCTGGAAGCCCGATCAGTACACCAACCCGGAGAACCCGGCCAGCCACTATCACAGCACCGGTCCTGAGCTGTGGGCCCAGACCGACGGACAGATCACCCATTTCGTGGCAGGCATCGGCACCGGGGGGACGATCACCGGGACCGGGCGCTACCTCAAGGAGGTCAGCGACGGGCGGGTGCGGGTCGTCGGGGTGGACCCCGAGGGGTCCGTGTACTCAGGTGGCACCGGCAGACCCTATCTGGTCGAGGGGGTGGGGGAGGACTTCTGGCCCCGCACCTACGATCCGGACGTCTGTGACGAGATCGTCCCGGTCTCCGACCGCGACTCCTTCGCCATGACCCGACGGCTGGCGCGGGAGGAGGGGTTGCTGCTGGGTGGCTCCTGCGGGATGGCGGTGGTCGGCGCACTGGATGTCGTGCGCAGGGCGGATCCCGGCGCCGTGGTGGTGGTGCTGCTGCCCGACGGCGGCCGGGGCTATCTGGGCAAGGTGTTCAACGACCCCTGGATGGCCTCGCACGGATTCCTGCCTCCGGACTCCTCGGGGGCGACGGCCGCCGACGTGCTGCTGCGCAAGGACGGCAGTACCCCGCAGCTGGTGCACACCCATCCGAACGAGACGGTCGCCGAGGCCGTCACGATTCTGCGTGAGTTCGGGGTCTCGCAGCTGCCCGTGGTGTCCGCCGAGCCGCCGGTGATGGCGGCCGAAGTGATCGGAGCGGTCAACGAGCGCACCCTGCTGCAGGCCCTGTTCGCCGGTGACGCGGAGCTCGCGGACCGGATCGAGGGGCACATGTGCCCGCCGCTGCCGACCATCGGCGGGGGCGAGCCGATCGGGGCCGTGATGCGGGCGCTGGCTGATGCCGACGCCGCGCTGGTCCTCATCGATGGCAGACCCACCGGCGTCATCACCCGTCAGGACGTCCTCGGATTCCTGGCTGCACACTGATGACGTGCGGTAATCCGCTAGCGTGTGGCGGCCCACGATGCAGCCGGTCAGCTAGTGAGGGGGTTCGGACCCGATGAGCACTCCCCAGCCGCCGAACCATGAGCTCTACCCAGAACCCGGCGAGATTCCGGCTGGCAGCACCAACGGTACCGGGCCCGCCGAGGCGTATCGCGACTCCACCTCGCCCTCGGCGCCGCCCAGACCGGACTCCGCAGTGCCCGCGGTAGCTGACCGGCCGGACGATACGACGCCGACAGCCCACGCCGCACCCGACCTGTCGCCGGAGGTCACCCAGCGGATCTCCACCAGTTCGATGCGACCTCCCGGCCCACCGCCGCCACCGGCCCGGCCGCTCGCCGACCTCCCGGCCCCGCCGCCTCGGCATCCGACGCCGCCGGTGGGTTCCCGGCCGGCCACACCACAGGGCCAGCCCCCCACGCCGCCCCCACCGCAGCATGCTCAGCCACCGGGGCAGTTCCGGCATCCGTATGGCCCGCCCGCACCTCGGGCTCGGGCGATCGGGGTCCCCACGCCGCCACCACGGCACGGGCCGCCGCTCGGACCACCGCCGCCGCCGCCCTATGCCCAACCCCCGCAGCCCTACGCCCAGCCTCCGCAGCCCTACGCCCTACCCCGCCGGCCCTACGCCCGGCCCGCGCAGCCACCGCCATCACCGCCACCGCCATCGCCACAGCCACCGCCGGAACCACAGCCGCAGCTGCAGCCGCCGCGCTACCCGCATCCGAGCCTGCAGCCCGGCAAGGCCGGTCCAGACCAGCAGGAGCGGGTCGAGCGGGTATCGGACGAGCCGCAGTGCGACGACGGATCCCGGTCGATGGCGAGTTTCGGCGCACGGGTGATCAGTTCCATGATCGACCAGGTGGCTCCGTTGCTGGTCTTCGGCGTCCTGCTGCTGATCGGCTACGTCGTCAACAGTTTCGTGCTGATCGTGGTGCTCGCCGCGGTGGGGCTGTTCGGGCTGGTCGCGTTCTGGCTCTCGAATTCCTGCTATGAGCAGGGGCTCACCGGGCAGAGCCTCGGCAGGCGGGTGACCAGGACGAAGCTGGTGAAGATCGACACCGGGACGCCGATCGGGTTCGGCATGGCGCTGCTGCGCCAGTTCTGTCACGCGGCGGAGTTCGGTATCGGGTACCTGTGGCCACTCTGGGACGAGCGGCGGCAGACCTTCGCGGACAAGATCGTCGGCACCGTTGTGGTCCGCGTCGAGGCCTGAGCGCCGAGGCCGCACAGGAGCGTCAGGCCGGGAGCAGGGTCCCGTCGGCTGATCCGTAGGCTAGCGGGGTGAGAGGCTTTTCCACCCGCGCCATCCACGCCGGTCAGGATCCGGATCCCGGTACCGGCTCGGTGGTCGTCCCGATCCACGCCACGTCCACGTTCGCGCAGGACGGAGTCGGCGGACTGCGCGACGGGTACGAGTACGCGCGTACCGGCAATCCCACCCGTACCGCGCTGGAGACCTGTCTCGCCGCCCTGGAGACCGGGCGTTACGGCCGGGCCTTCGCGTCCGGGATGGCGGCCACCGATGCGCTGCTGCGGGCGACCTGCCGTCCCGGTGACCACATCGTCATCCCCGACGACGCCTACGGCGGCACGTTCCGCCTGATCGACAAGGTGTTCCGGCACTGGGGAGTCGAGTACACCCCGGTCCCGTTGTCCGACGTGGACGCCGTGCGGGCGGCGGTGCGCCCGGCCACCCGGCTGGTGTGGTGTGAGACACCGAGCAACCCGCTGCTGAACCTGGCGGACATCCCGGTGCTCGCCGCGACCGCGCACGAGGTGGGTGCCCGGCTGGTGGTGGACAACACCTTCGCGTCGCCCTACCTGCAGACCCCGCTCGGGCTCGGCGCGGACGTGGTGCTGCATTCGACCACCAAGTATCTCGGCGGGCACTCCGACGTCATCGGGGGCGCGCTGGTGACCGACGACGGCGAATTGGCCGAGCAGCTGGCGTTCCTGCAGAACGGAGCCGGTGCGATTCCCGGGCCGTTCGACGCCTGGCTCACCCTGCGGGGGATCAAGACGCTCGCGGTGCGCATGGAGCGGCACTGCGACAACGCCGAACGGGTCGTCGCGACACTACAGGCGCATCCGGCCGTGACCAGCGTCCGGTACCCGGGCTTGGACACCCACCCCGGCCACGAGGTGGCCGCCAAGCAGATGCGCCGCTTCGGCGGGATGGTCTCGTTCACCGTACGCGGTGGGATCGACGCCGCGCTGGCCGTCTGCGCCCGGACCCGGGTGTTCACCCTGGCCGAGTCCTTGGGCGGGGTGGAGTCCCTCATCGAACATCCCGGACGGATGACCCATGCGTCCACCGCGGGCTCGCAGCTGGAGGTGCCTGCCGAGCTGGTGCGGCTGTCGGTGGGCATCGAGGATGCCGGGGATCTCGTCGACGATCTCCTGCAGGCGCTCGGCCGATGAGCCCGCGGGTGACTGGCTTGAGCTAGTCGCCCAGGGACCGGGCGGGCGCCGGTGGCGGGAACCGGTGATCCGGTGGCGGCGCGACCGGCAGGTCGTCCTTGTTCAGGCAGCCACCGACTAGCTGTACGCCACCGGGCGCGAGCACATAGCTGCCTGGCACGTTGCACCCCGCCTGGTTGGCGGTCAAGACCGCCGCGCAGGTCAACAGTGCGGCGACCGCTGAGGTAACAGCGATCGGCATCCAGCGGGTGCTGCGCGTCATTCCCACCTCCGTGACACCCTGCCGAATTCGACCTTACTCTCGACCCGGCACGCCGTGCCGGAGTCGCACCCCGCTCGCACTGCTCTGGGGACCTGGCAGGATCACCGGCCATGGAGTTGGTCGGCCTCGATCAGATCAGGGCCGCGCGGGAGGTGCTGCGGGGGGTGGTCAGGCGGACCGAGATGGCCGGCTTCCGGGTACTCGGACAACGCTGCGGCGTCCCGGTCCACCTCAAGTGCGAGAACCGTCAGCGTACCGGCTCATTCAAGCTCCGGGGCGCCTACCTGCGGATTCAGCGGCTCTCCGCAGTCGAGCGGGCCCGCGGCGTGGTGGCGGCCAGCGCGGGCAACCACGCGCAGGGCGTGGCGCTGGCGGCTGCCATGCTGGGCACCACGGCGACGGTCTTCATGCCGGTGACCGCACCGTTGCCCAAGCTCGCCGCGACCCGGGACTACGGCGCGCGGGTGTATCAGGTCGGTGCGGTGTTCGAGGAGTCCCTGGCCGCGGCGCTGGAGTTCGCCGAGACCGTCGGGGCGGTGTTCATCCATCCGTTCGATCATCCCGACGTACTCGCCGGCCAGGGCACCGTCGGCCTGGAGATCCTCGAGCAGCTGCCCGACGTCGGCACCGTGGTGGTTCCGACCGGTGGTGGCGGGCTGGTCGGCGGGATCGCCGCCGCCGTGAAGGGCGTCAAACCGGATGTGCGGGTGATCGGCGTGCAGGCCGAAGGAGCCGCCGCCTGGCCCGCGTCACTGGCCGCGGGCCGGCCGGTGCGACTCGGCACGCCGCACACCCTGGCTGACGGCATCGCGGTCGCCGAACCCGGTGTGGTGACCTTCGCCCATGTGTCCGCGCTGGTCGACGAGGTGCTCACGGTGGGAGAGGAGGAGCTGTCCCAAGCTCTGCTGTTGTGTCTGGAGCGGGCCAAACTGGTGGTCGAGCCCGCCGGTGCGGTGGCCGTCGCCGCGCTGCTGGAGCGTCCGGTGCGGTTCCCCGGTCCGATCTGCGCGGTGCTCTCCGGTGGCAATGTCGACCCGCTGCTGCTGATGCACGTCATCCAGCACGGTTTGAGCGCCGGGCGCCGCTTCCTGGCGCTGCGGGTGACCGTGCCGGACCGGCCGGGCGAGCTGGCCGCACTGCTGGCGCGGGTCAGTGATACGGGCGCCAACGTGGTCGACGTGTCCCACTCACGGGTTTCCGGCAGCCTGGCGCTCGGGGATGTGGTGGTCGCGCTGAGCCTGGAGACCCGGGGCCCGGAGCACTGTCAGGAGCTCATCGCCGAGCTCGGGGCGCTCGGCTACCGGGTGAACTAGGAGGGTGCCCGTGCCGCCGGAACTGGATGCGCTGGATGGGCGGCTGTTGCTACTGCTGTCCGACGAGCCCCGGCTGGGCGTGCTGGAGTGCTCGCGGCGTCTGGGGGTGGCCAGAGGCACCGTGCAGGCCCGGCTGGATCGGATGGTGGCCGGCGGAGTGCTGCGCGGGTTTCCCCCGCAGCTGGACCTGGCGGCGATGGGGTACGGGCTCACCGCGTTCGCCGTGCTCGAGATCGCCCAAGGTCACCGGGTCGCGGTCACTGATCGACTGACCGCGATCGATGAGGTCTGCGAGGTGCACGCCACCACCGGGCAGGGTGACCTGCTGGTCCGGATGGTGGCCCGCTCCAACGACGACCTGCAGCGGGTGATCGACGCGGTGGTCGCGGTCCCCGGTGTGGTGCGCACCTCCACGTCGATCGCGCTGTCCACCCCCGTGCCGCCCCGGTTCCGCCCCTTGCTGGAACGGCTGACCGGCGACGAGCTCAGCCGCGGAAGGGAACGGCCTTGACCAGCGTGACGGTCATGGAACCGCCGTTGGGCAGCTCGTACTTGCGGTCCTCGCCTTCGCCCGCGCCGATGATCGCCTTGCCCAGTGGGGAGTTCGGTGAGTACACCTCGAGGGTGCCGTGCGTGCCCTCCTCGCGGGAGCCGAGCAGGAAGGTCTCGGTCCCCTCGTCACCGTTGTAGCGCACCGTGACGACCATGCCGGGCTGGGCGACGCCGGACTCGGTGGGTGCCTCGCCGACCTTGGCGACTCGGAGTAGCTCCTGCAGTTGGCGGATCCGCAGTTCGAGCTGGCCCTGTTCCTCGCGGGCCGCGTGATACCCGCCGTTCTCCTTGAGGTCGCCCTCCTCGCGAGCGTCGTTGATCTTCGCTGCAATGACCGGGCGGTTCGCGACCAGCTCGTCGAGTTCGTGCTTGAGCCGGTCATGGGCTTCCTGGGTCAGCCAGGTTACCTGGGTCTCGCTCACGGTCACCACTCCTCCTCTGTCCGACATCCGCCTTGCGGGGGACGGAACCGCACCGGGTCACCGGCATGGCGCGTCGGCGTGCGGAACGGAAAAACACGGCCCGCCCCGGGGCCGTGCGTGATTTCCACCGTAACACGATGTGTGATGCCGAGCCTCAGTCTTACGGGTGAACGATTCTGGATCGTGCCTGTTCAGCAAGGTCCTTGCGGGATCAGGGCCCGCTGCTCTATAGGACTCGCTGTTCATCGGGATCCCGAGTGCGGCACCAGATAGGCGGGCACCTGCAGGGAACATCCGTAGACGTCGGCGGTGACCGACGGCCGGGAGGTCTGGATCACCGTGGTCAGTCCGACCGGGCCTGCGGCGGGCGGCACGTAGACCTCCCTGCGCCCAGTCTCCTGCCCGTCGTACGAGCGCGCCCGGACGATACACACCGCGGGACGGGACGGATCGTCTCTGATCACCGAGAACTGCAGCGACACCGCGTTCGCGTCCGGCTGCCCTGCCTGCACGTCGAAGCCCAGTACCTGGGTCTGCAGGGGGTTTTGGGCGAGGTTGTGATAGGCGACCACGGCCACCGCCAGCCCGACGAGCGCGCCGAGCACCATCACCAGTGGCCGGGCCCAGCGGGTCCGGTGACCGGAGTCCCGAGTCCCGTAGCGACCTGTGGGAAGCTCACCGGTGGTCACGGTGTTCCACCTCCTGGACGTGTTTGTCGGTCTGCCGGGGACAATAGGTCTGATGAGGGCCTGGCAAATGGTCCAGTACGGGTCCGACAGGCACCGGACAAGCACCAGACACCCAACAGTGCAGGAGTATTCCCACCGCACAGAGCAGGCCTGGCGGGCGGGGGAGAAGGGATGAACAGGCGCCGATGGCCGAGCAGCTGCGCATGATGGCGGTGCACGCACACCCGGACGACGAGTCCAGCAAGGGCGCCGCGACGATGGCTCGTTATGTCGCTGACGGTCACGATGTGATGGTCGTGACCTGCACCGGGGGGGAGCGTGGCAGCATCCTCAACCCGTCGTTCGAGCCCGCCGACCTCGCCGAGCGTCCGCCGGAGATGGCCGCGGTCCGCAGGCAGGAGATGGCCCGCGCCGCGCAGATCCTCGGCGTGCGGCACCGCTGGCTCGGGTATGTCGACTCCGGCCTTCCGGAGGGGGACCCGATGCCACCGCTGCCGCAGGGGTGCTTCGCGGCGGTGCCGCTCGAGATGCCGGTGGCGGACCTGGTCCGGCTGGTCCGCGAGTTCCGCCCGCATGTGGTGGTGACCTACGACGAGAACGGCGGCTACCCGCATCCCGACCATGTCCGGTGCCACGAGGTGTCGGTCGCCGCATTCGACGCGGCGGGTGACCCGGATCGCTACCCGGAGGCCGGAGCGCCGTGGCAGCCGCTGAAGCTCTATTACTCGCACGGTTTCTCCCGGAAGCGAATGCAGCTGTTCCACGAAGCGCTGCTGGCCGCTGGTGCCCAGTCGCCGTTCGGTGAGTGGCTGCAGAGGTGGGACTCCTCGCGGCCGGACGTGCTGGAGCGGGTCACCACCCAGGTGGAGTGCGGCGCGTACTTCGAGGTGCGGGACGAGGCGCTGCGGGCCCATGCCACCCAGATCGACCCGGCCAGCCGGTGGTTCGCGGTGCCGCACGCGGTACAAAGGGAGTTGTGGCCGACCGAGGAATACGAACTGGCGCGCTCGCTGGTGGACACCACGGTACCTGAGGATGATCTGTTCTCCGGCGTTCGGGAACGGGTGCACGCATGACGTTGTCACTGCCCACCACCTTCTCGGCACCTGCCGTGACCGGCGCCGTGCTGGCTCAGCAGCCCACTCCGCCGCCGAAGGATCCTGGCGGGCAGGGCGAAGCCTTCGGCAAGTCATCGCCGGCGGGACTGGTGGTCCTGCTGCTGTTGCTGGTCGTCGTGGCGTTGCTGGTGCGTTCGATGAACAAGCACCTACGCCGGGTTCCCCAGTCCTTCGACAAACCCCGGTCCTTCGACAAACCCCGGTCCTTCGACAAACCGCGGTCCTTCGATAAACCCGAGTCCATCGACGATGATGATGAGGGCACGACGCGTCGTGAGTGAGTGAGGCGTGGACAGCACGCGGGCGGCACTCATCGGGGGCGCCGCGCGCGCTGAGGAGTTCGCGGGAGGATTACCGCCATGACCAACCGGCTCGCCACTTCGACCAGTCCGTATCTGCTGCAACACGCCGACAACCCGGTCGATTGGTGGCCGTGGTGTGCCGAGGCGTTCGACGAAGCGGCTCAGCGTGACGTGCCTGTCCTGTTGTCCATCGGCTACGCCGCCTGCCACTGGTGCCACGTCATGGCACACGAGTCGTTCGAGAACGAAGACACCGCCCGGGTGATGAACGCCAACTTCGTCAACATCAAGGTGGACCGCGAGGAGCGCCCCGATGTCGACGCCATCTACATGGAGGCCACGCAGGCGATGACCGGCCATGGGGGATGGCCGATGACCTGCTTCCTGACACCCACCGGCGAGCCGTTCCAATGCGGCACCTACTACCCGCCTGCCCGCAAGCACGGCCTGCCCGGTTTCCCCGAGTTGCTCATCGCCGTGCGCCGGGCCTGGGCCGAGCGTGGCGACGAGGTGCGGAAGGCGGCCAAGAAGGTCGTCGGGACGCTCACCGAACGGGCCGCGCCGCTGGTGGAGTCGGCGGTGGACGACCGAGTGCTGGCCACCGCGGTCGACACGCTGGCCGGAGAGTACGACAAAGAGCACGCTGGGTTCGGCGGCGCACCGAAGTTCCCGCCGTCGATGCTGCTGGAGTTCCTGCTGCGCCACTACGAGCGGACCGGCTCGGAGCAGGCTCTGTCGATGGCCTCCGACACCTGCGAGGCGATGGCCCGCGGTGGAATATTCGACCAGCTCGCCGGTGGTTTCTCCCGCTACACCGTGGACGGCGCCTGGGTGGTGCCGCACTTCGAGAAGATGCTCTACGACAACGCGATGCTGCTGCGGGTCTACACCCATCTGGCCCGGCTGACCGGGTCGGCGACCGCTCGGCGGGTGGCCGAGCACACCGCGGTGTTCCTGCTCGATGGCCTGGGTACCGCGCAGGGTGGTTTCGCGGCCTCGCTGGACGCCGACACCGGGGGCCACGAGGGCGCCACCTATGTGTGGACACCCAGCCAACTCGTCGAGACCCTCGGGCCCGACGACGGCCGGTGGGCGGCGGAGCTGCTGGTGGTCACCCCGGCCGGGACGTTCGAGCACGGCGCTTCGGTGCTGCGGCTACCGGTCGATCCCGATGATCCGGACCGGTGGCAGCGGGTGTACGCCGCGCTGCTGGCTGCGCGGGCCGCCCGTCCGCAGCCCGCCAGGGACGACAAGGTGGTCACCGAGTGGAACGGGATGGCGATCACCGGGCTGACCGAGGCGGGAACGGTGCTGGAGCGTCCGGAGTGGATCGCGGCCGCGGCGGCGGCGGCGGACCTGCTGCTGGACCGGCACGTGGTGCAAGGTCGGCTGCGCCGCAGCTCGCGGGACGGTGAGGTGGGCGCGGCCGCCGGGGTACTGGCCGACCACGCCTGGCTGGCCGAGGGCCTGCTGGCGCTGCACCAGGCCACCGGCGCGGACCGCTGGCTGGCGGCGGGGACCCAGATTCTGGAACAGGCCAGGGAACGCTTCGCCGACCCGGATCACACCGGGTCCTGGTTCGACACCGCGGCGGACGCGGAGGCGCTGTTCCGCCGCCCCTCGGACCCCACCGACGGTGCGACGCCTGCGGGAGCCTCCGCGCTGGCCAACGCGCTGCTCACCGCGTCGGCCCTGACCGGCTCGGAGTCCTACCGCTCCGCGGCCGAGGCTGCGGTGGCGCGGGCCGGGCTGGTGCCTGCCAAGGCGCCGAGGGCCGCCGGGCACTGGCTGACCGCCGCCGAGGCCCTGGCCCACGGACCGGTGCAGATCGCGGTGATCGGGCGCAGCGGGGATGCGGCGCGCGTGGCGCTGGAGGCCGCGGCTCGGTGGTCCGCCCCTGGCGGGGCGGTCGTGCTGGCCGGAGAACCCGGCGCGGACGCGCCGATGCTCGCCGGACGAGGCCTGATCGAGGACGCCCCGGCGGCCTATGTCTGCCGCGGATTCGTCTGTGAGCGCCCGGCGAGCACCCCGGAGGATCTACAGGCTCAGCTCCGTCACCCCTAGTCCGGTGTGTCAGGCGTTCATGCCCGGTGTGTCCGGCCCTTGTGTGTCGTCGACCGGTGTTCGCCGTCGACGGAACGGACATCCTCTCGACTCTGCATCTAAGTAATGGTGTAATTGCTGCAACAGATGGAGAGGATGGCGCCATGGTGGGACGCGAACGGCAACCCAGACAACCTCGGCAACCCGGAACACGCTCCGGTGGTCGCTGGACGGGGCGTGGTGGCTGGCAGCAGGCGGACCTGCCGTCCATCGACGACGCGAAGGCCTGGTTCGCCGGCCGCCTTCCGGACGACTGGTTCAGCGGTGAGGTCGAGCTCAGCGTGGACCGCGAAGAGATCATCGTGCTGGGTGAGCTGCCTGCGCTGAGTGAGGAGTTCGCCGATGACGCGCAGCGGGCTGCGGCTGAAGCGGGCCGGATCAGCCGGTTCCGCGAGGACACCCGCGATGAACGGATCGAGATCGCCCGCCAGGCCGAGCACCGTTATCAGCGGAAGGTGGCTTGGGGCGTGCGGCTCGGGGCCACCGAGGAGATGTTCACCACGCTCTCAGCGCCGGTGATGACCCGGCTGCGGCAGCCGGAACGTCTCGTGCTCGACACGCTCGTCGACGCCGGGGTGGCCCGGTCCCGATCCGAGGCGCTCGCCTGGGCGGTGCGCCTGGTCGGTGAGCACGCCCAGGAGTGGCTGGGTGAGCTCAAACAGGCCATGGCCACCGTCGATGACCTGCGGGCCCGTGGTCCAGAGCTGTAGCCGAACGGATGGCGGGGGCGTCTCAGAGCAACGATGTACTGACCGAGCGCTGTCTGCTCGAACCGGCGTCCACGGCTATACCGGACGGCACGGCCGGGTCGATCCGCGGCGTGCTACCCCGGTACACGCCGACGTCGGCTCATCTTCCTCGGCCAGCTTCTCGGGGTAGACATTCAGCAGTACCTCACAGTCGCAGAAGCCGCCCCGGCGGGCCAACCGGTCGGCCAGGGCGGTCGCCCGGGGCGCGCAGATATTCCGCCAGTGCTCGCTCCAGCGCAGGGTGCCGGAGCAGCCGAACTCAGCCAGCATCCGGCCCACGTAGCACGGGAGACATTCCCGCTCGCGCGGCGCGGTCAGCGTGGCCTGTAGCTCGCTGAGGTAGCCCTCGGCGATCGATGCTGAGTCGGTGTCCATGCTGTCGTTGTACCGCTAGCCACCGACAAACCAGCGCGTCGGGCTTCGGCGCCTCCGGCTGCGGCGACCTCCCGGTCCGGACGGGCGTCGACCCCTAGCTGCGATCTGTGCGTCGATGTCCTCTCGGTGCGCGGCTGCGAAGTCGATGGCGTTACGGATGTGCCGGGCGTGCAGGCCGCACTGCTCGGCGAGTGCTGCCACGCGATCTTCGTCGCTGCCCTCCGTCGAGGAGCACGGCGGCGGCGTCGCGCCCAGAACAGGTGTCGAGAGATTCGCGAGCGGGTCGCTGCGTCGGGTGAGGTTGTTCGCTGTGGCGGCGTAGCCTTACCGCCTTGTGAGGCTGCAGGACCTGGTCTACGCCGTCTACGAGCGCAGGCTGCGGCGACAACTGGCCGCAGCCAATGGCCCGCGCCATGTCGCGGTGATCATGGATGGAAACCGGCGCTGGGCGAAGGAGGCCGGGTTCGCCGATGTGAGTGACGGCCATCGCGTCGGTGCCGCCAAGCTGATCGAGCTGCTCGGCTGGTGCCGGGAGACCGGTGTCGACATCGCCACTTTCTGGCTGCTGTCCCCGGACAACCTGCGCAACCGCCCGCCGGACCAGGTGACGCCGCTACTGGCGATCATCGCTGATGTCGTCGACGAACTGTGCGCGCCGGACACCACCTACCGGGTGCAGGTGGTCGGCGCGTTGGACCTGCTGCCGCCGGAGACGGCGCAGCGGCTCGCCGCGGCGGCAGCGCGAACCCGGGACCGCGCCGGGTTGGTGGTCAACGTGGCGGTGGGCTACGGCGGCCGTCAGGAGATCGCCGACGCGTTGCGCAAGCTGCTGCTCAAACACGCCGAGGCGGGGACCACGATGGAAGAGCTCGCCGAGGTACTCAGCGTCGAGCAGATCGCCGAGCACCTCTACACCTCGGGCCAGCCCGACCCCGACCTGGTCATCCGGACCTCGGGGGAGCAACGCCTTTCGGGTTTCCTGCTCTGGCAGTCGGCGCATTCGGAGTTCTGGTTCTGCGACACCTACTGGCCTGAGTTCCGGAAGGTGGACTTCCTGCGGGCGCTGCGCGACTACGCCGCACGGCACCGCCGGTACGGCTCGTGAGGGTGCGCAGCGCATAGTGTCCCGACCATGAGTGACACTACCGATCTGGTCCGCGAGTACCTGTTGCTCGGGCTGCGGTTCGATCGCCTCATCGAGGGATTCGTCGACGCCTACACCGGTGACCCGGCGCTGCGCAGGCGGGTCGCCAACGAGCCTCGGCCGGATCCCGCGGCGCTGGCTCATCGGGCGCTGGAGCTGCGCACCGAGCTACCGGCGGCCGGTCTGCCCGAGTCGCGGGAGCGTTTCCTGGCCGCGCATCTCACCGCGTTGGAGTGCAGCGGGCGCGCGCTGGCCGGGCAACCGGTCGGGTTCGTGGCGGAGGTGGCGGCCTATTTCGACGTGGTGATCGAACCCGGCGACCCTGACGTCTACTGCGCGGCGCATGCGGCGATGGACCGGCTGCTGCCGGGCGATGGCCCGCTGGCCGGGCGGTTGACCGCACACCGGGTGCGCGACGAGATCGCCCCGGATCGGCTGGAATCCGCGGTGTATGCGCTGTCCAGCGCATTGCGGGACCGGGTCCGCGGCAGCATCGGGCTGCCCCATGAGGAGACCGTGCAGTACGAGGTGGTCACCGACAAACCCTGGAGTGGATTCAACTACTACCTCGGGGACTTCCGCTCCCGAGTGGCGATCAACGCCGACCTCGGGCACCGGATGGCCAACCTGCCGCATCTGGTCGCGCACGAGGCGTACCCCGGCCACCACACCGAGCACTGCCGCAAGGAGGCCGGCCTGGTGCGCACCGAGCGCCACGGCGAGCAGACGATCTTCCTGGTGAACACGCCGCAATGCCTGATGGCCGAGGGCCTGGCCGATCTCGGGCTACACGCGGCGGTGGGCCCCGGATGGGGGCCATGGGCCGAGGAAGTCCTCGGCGATCTGGGCCTGCGGATGGACGGGGAGCTCGCCGAGCGGTTCGAGGTGGCTGCGGCGGGCCTGCTCGGTGTGCGCCAGGACGCCGCGCTGATGCTGCACGACCAGGGTGCCGACCCGCAGGATGTGCTGGCCTATCTGCAACGATGGCTGCTGGTCAGCGAACAACGCGCCAAGCAGATGCTGCGATTCCTCTCCGACCCGCTGTGGCGGGCCTACACCACCACTTATGTGGAGGGCTATCGGCTGCTGCGCACCTGGCTGGAGGCCCGTCCGGAGACCGAGTCGCTCGGGCAGCGATACCTGCGGCTACTCGACGAGCCGCTCGTCCCGTCGGCGGTACGCGCGGAGCTGGCAGGGTGAGGATCCCCCGTTCGGGGTGGGCCTGGGTACGTTTCGAGCAGAATCAGTTACGGAAACGATGCGGTTGATTCACCTGGGTGGATGCCCCCCGTCAGGGCCGTGCACAGGTAGCGTGCGGTAACGGCGGGACGTGCCGGAGGCGTCACGCCACGGGAGGCCCTGGTCGTGGCTGTTGTCGGTTGGGCGGATCCACCGTTCGTGACGCGCACGGGAGGGTCGGCACCCGACCCTCGTGGTTGGTCCCGCTGACCCTACGGGGTCGCTGCGGGAACGGTCAGCCAGGGTCAGCCGGCCCACCGAGGAGCGCGCGTGGGTGCCACGCTCGCCAGGGAGCTGTCGTGAACGCCGCTCGCAAGCCCCGCTCCACCGTCCCCGGTACCCGCACTTATGTGCTGGACACGTCGGTCCTGCTGTCCGATCCGTGGGCGATGTTCCGGTTCGACGAGCACGACGTGGTACTTCCTCTCGTTGTCATCGGGGAGCTGGAAGGCAAGCGACACCACCCGGAGCTCGGCTGGTTCGCACGGGAGGCGTTGCGTCTGCTGGACGATTTGCGGCTGGCCAACAATCGGCTGGATGTCCCGGTCCCGATCGGTGAGTTCGGCGGCACCCTGCACGTCGAGCTGAACCACTGCGACCCCCAGGTGCTCCCCGCCGGGTTCCGCACCGAGACCAACGACTCCCGGATCCTGGCCTGCGCGCTGAACCTGGCCGCCGAGGGTTCCCATATCATCCTCGTCACCAAGGACATGCCGCTGCGCGTGAAGGCCGGAGCGGTCGGTTTGCCCGCCGAGGAGTACCGCGCGCAGAACGTGGTGCCCTCGGGCTGGACCGGGATGACCGACGTGGAGGTCGGCCCTGCGGTGTTGGAGGTGCTCTACAAGGAGGGCGGCGCCGAGCTCACCGAGCATCCGGAGATCGCTGGTTTGCCGTGCAATACCGGGTTGCGGCTGCTCGCAGGCACCAAGACCGCACTGGGCCGGATCACCGCGGACAAGCACGTTCGGCTGGTCCGCGGGGACCGAGAGGCGTTCGGGCTGCACGGGCGCTCCGCCGAGCAACGGGTGGCGCTGGATATGTTGCTCGACCCGGCCATCGGCATCGTCTCGCTCGGTGGGCGGGCCGGCACCGGTAAGTCGGCGCTGGCGCTGTGCGCCGGTCTGGAGGCGGTGATGGAACGCGGTGCGCATCGTCGCGTCGTCGTCTTCCGCCCGCTCTACGCCGTCGGCGGCCAGGAGCTCGGTTATCTGCCGGGCAGCGAGAACGAGAAGATGCAGCCGTGGGCGCAGGCGGTGTTCGACACCCTCGGCGCGGTCGCCTCGCAGGAGATCATCGACGAGGTGATCGACCGCGGCATGCTCGAGGTACTGCCGTTGACCCACATTCGCGGCCGCTCCCTGCACGACAGTTTCGTGATCGTCGACGAGGCGCAGTCGCTGGAGCGCAACGTGCTGCTCACCGTGCTCTCCCGGTTGGGCAGCGGGTCCCGGGTGGTGCTCACCCACGACGTCGCGCAGCGGGACAACCTGCGGGTCGGTAGGCACGACGGGGTGGCCGCGGTGATCGAGAAGCTGAAGGGGCATCCGCTGTTCGCCCATGTGACCCTCACCCGTTCGGAGCGCTCTCCGATCGCCGCACTGGTCACCGAGATGCTGGAGGGCTACGCGCACTGACCCGGCTGGTGGCCCTCCGCGACCGCGATTCGGCGCCGAATTGCACTCGGAGGGCCACTCGAGACCGCGATTCGGTTCCGGTTGAGGTAGCCGGGGCTGGGGGCGGCGGGCGGCGCGGGGAGGCAGCCACTCCACAATGTGGAAGTGCGGCTGTGTACTACGCTGGCGGTGCCCTGGTTTCGCCGCGCAATGCTCTCTGAGGTCCTGATGCCTGCCGTCGACTCACCTCTTTTCCATGACACCCCCGATGAGGACACCCGGGTTCGGATCGACGTCACCCAGCCGAGCATCGCCAGGGCCTACGACGCGGCGCTGAACGGTAAGGACAACTACGAGGTCGACCGTGAGCTCCTTCGCAGGATCGTGAATCCAGCCGGACGCGCGTGTGGTGTATGTCGATAACGATCCGACTGTGCTCGCGCACGGCCGGGTCCTGCTTGAGGAGAACGACCAGGTCCACCTCGTGGAAGCGGATATCTTCACACCGCGGCAGGTCATCGACAACGACGACGTACGCAGGTACCTCGACTTCTCCGAGCCGCTCGCGCTGCTGCAGAACGGGACGCTGCACCACTATGACGGCGACCGCAGCCCGGGTGATATCATGCAAGAGTATGTCGATACTCTTCCCTCAGGCTCCTATGTGGCGATCAGCCATTTCTTCGACCCTGAGGCCAGCGAGTACAGCGAGCTCGCCCGAAGGATCGAACAGGTTTTCCTGCACAGCCCGCTGGGCTGCGGGTGGTTTCGTACCCGCAGCGAAATCGTGACCATGTTCCCGGGACTCGAACTCGTCGAGCCCGGCCTGGTCCGATGCGCCGACTGGTGGCCGGACGGCCCCCGGCTCAAGCCGCTCACTCCCGTGCAGCACTGCATCGTCGGCGCCGTCGGCCGCAAACCCTGAGCCCGCCGCTGACACCTGAGGGCTGCTCATGGCTCCGGGAGGCAGCGGATCAGTGACCGCGGGTCATGCGCAGTACGTCGAGGGCATCGTCGAGCTGTTCGATGCTGAGTGTGCCGTCCTCGACGTGACCCCGTTCGAGCGCCACCTCGCGGATGGTGCGCCGCTCCAGCAGTGCCTGCTTGGCGATCGAGGCGGCCTCCTCGTAGCCCAGGTAGCGGCCCAGCGGGGTGACGATCGCGGGGGAGGACTCGGCGTGCTCGCGGCAGCGCTGCACGTCCGGCGACATGCCGTCGACGACCTTGTCCGCGAGCAACCGAGCCGTGGCGGTCAGCAGCCGGGCGGACTCCAGCACGTTGCGCGCCATCACCGGCATCATGACGTTGAGCTCCAGAGTGCCCTGCGAGCCTGCGAACGCCACCGTGGTGTCGTTGCCGATCACCTGCGCCGCCACCATCATCGTCGCCTCGCAGATCACCGGGTTGACCTTGCCCGGCATGATCGACGAGCCGGGCTGCAGATCGGGCAGCCGCAGCTCGGCCAGGCCGGTGCGCGGTCCTGAGCCCAGCCACCGGATGTCGTTCGCGATCTTGAACAGCGACACCGCGACGGTGCGCAGCGCACCGGAGCACTCGACCAGACCGTCCCGGGCGCCCTGCGCCTCGAAATGATCGGGCGCCTCGACGAGCATGTCCAGGCCGGTGGAGCGACGCAGTTCGACGACGACCGCGGCGCCGAAACCCGGCGACGCGTTGAGCCCGGTGCCCACCGCCGTGCCACCGATGGGTAGCTCGGCCAACCGGGGCAGGCAGCTCTGCAGCCGCTCGACGCCGCGGCCGGCCTGCGCCGCCCACCCACCTGCCTCCTGCCCGAGCGTGATCGGCACCGCGTCCATCAGGTGCGTGCGACCCGCCTTGACCACCTCTGCCCACTCCTCGGACCTGCGGGTGAGCACCGTGGCCAGGTGGGCCAGTGCGGGCTGCACATCCCGGACGAGCGCCTCGGTGGCGGCGAGGTGGATCGTGGCCGGGAACACGTCGTTGGACGACTGCGACGCATTGACGTGATCGTTCGGGTGCACGTCGACGCCCGTGGCGACCGCGGCCAGCGTGGCGATCACCTCGTTGGCGTTCATGTTCGAGCTGGTGCCCGAGCCGGTCTGGAACACGTCGACCGGGAACTGTGCGTCGTGCTCGCCCGACGCGACCTCGTCGGCGGCTGCGGCGATGGCGCCTGCCAGGTCCGCGTCGAGCACGCCGAGCGTTCCGTTCACCCGCGCGCAGGCAGCTTTGACCAGCCCGAGCGCACGGATCTGCGAGCGCTCCAGACCGCGCCCGGAGATCGGGAAGTTCTCCACGGCACGTTGCGTCTGGGCCCGGTACAAGGCACCTTCCGGCACCTGCACCTCACCCATGGTGTCGTGTTCGGTACGGAACCGGTCAGCCATTCAGGGCACCACCTGGATCAGGTCGCCGACGGACGCTTCGCGGAAGAACTGCGCGGCAGGCCCGGCAGGCAGCCGCACCGAACCGACTGAGGGCTGGTTGAGCTCTGCCTGGTAGATCGCGAGATCCCCGGCGAAGAACATCGCGTAGGGCATCGGGGAGCCGGTCACACTGTTCACGTGGTGGGCGTCCTTGGCCTGCACCGGGAACAGGCCCACCGGGGTCGGTGAGTCCGGCCTGCCGTGGCGCACCGGCACCGGACCCAGCACGGCGCCCTTGCTGGTCAGCAGCCAGGCCGAGGAGCCGGACAGCCGCACGCAGATCCGGACGGGCGGCGCGCACGGGGGCCCGGCCCTTCGGCTCTGTGCGTCCGCCGGGCCCACCGCGGCAGGCGCGGGCGCGGCCGCCGTGATGGGCGCCGGGGAATCCGGCACGGCGGGCGGCGTCAGAGCCTTCTCCATACCGGCGACCGCGGCACCGGCGACGGCCACGAGCCCGAGCACCGCCACCGCACCTGCTCGCATTCCGCCCAACGCCACCTCCGGCACACCGCCCGACCTGCGGGCACGGTATGCCATGCCCGCAGGTCCCGCCGAGCGGGTCTGCTCCACTGGGCCTATTCGGCAGCGGGCGGGAACTGGTCGAAGTCCACAGCGGAGTACGCGCGCAGCTTGGCCAGCCGGTGGTGACTGTCGATGATCCGCACGGTGCCCGACTTGGAGCGCATCACGATGGACTGGGTACTGCAGCCGCCTGCCCGGTAGGTCACCCCGCGCAGCAGCTCCCCGTCGGTGATCCCGGTCGCGCAGAAGAACACGTTGTCGCTGCGGACCAGGTCCTCGGTAGTGAGAATCCGGTCGAGGTCGTGCCCGGCGTCCAGCACCGCCCGGCGCTCGGCGTCGTCGCGGGGCCACAGCCGGGCCTGGATCGCGCCGCCCATGCAGCGCAGCGCGGCCGCGGTGATGATGCCCTCCGGGGTCCCGCCGATGCCGACCAGCAGGTCCACGCCGGTGTCCGGCCGGGCAGCGGCGATGGCACCCGCGACGTCTCCGTCGGAGATGAAGGTGATCCGGGCACCCGCCTCCCGGACCTGGCGTACCAGATCCTGGTGTCGCGGCCGGTCCAGAATGCACACCGTGATGTCGGAGACGTCGGAGTCCTTGGCCTTGGCGATGCGCCGGATGTTCTCCGCCACCGGTACGGACAGGTCGATCGCGTCGGCTGCCTCCGGCCCGGTGGCCAGCTTCTCCATGTAGAACACCGCGGACGGATCGAACATCGTGCCCCGCTCGGAGACCGCGAGCACGGCGAGCGCATTGGGCATACCCTTGCTCATCAGCGTGGTGCCGTCGATCGGGTCGACCGCGACGTCGCACTCCGGTCCCTCCCCGTTGCCGACCTCCTCGCCGTTGAACAACATCGGGGCTTCGTCCTTCTCCCCCTCACCGATCACCACCACGCCGCGCATGGACACCGAGCCGACCAGCTTGCGCATGGCGTCGACGGCCGCCTGGTCACCGCCGTTCTTGTCGCCACGCCCGACCCAGCGGCCTGCCGCCATCGCCGCGGCCTCGGTGACCCGCACCAGCTCGAGCGCGAGATTACGATCGGGTTCTTCCCTGGTCACTTGCTGGCGTGAGGTCGTGACAGTACTCATTAGGGTCCCTCCCGGAGTGGACTGCGCAACACTGCATCCTCCCAGAGTGCCGTGCGAACCGGCGGAAAGGATGGCCTCTGTGACCGAGCCCCCGGACAGCCGGCCGCGCAGCGTGCAGACCGTGCGCGGGATGGTGGTGTCGTTGACGCTGCTGGTTCTGGTGGCGCTGGCGCTGGCCGGGCTGGCCGGTCAGTGCTCGTTCAGCCCGGGCGGACCGGACATCAGCGGCGCCGTGGCTCCCACCGTGAATGCCCAGGCGGAGCTGCACGGGCTGGCTCGGGCAGCCGCGTTCCCGGTGCGGGTGCCCCAGCTGCCGCCGGGCTGGCAGGCCACGTCGGCGGATCGGGATCGGGTGGGTAAGGCCCCGAACTCACCGGTTGCGGTGTGGGTCGGCTGGCTCACTCCGAGGAGCGCTTACCTGCGGCTTTCCCAGTCCTCCGCGTCGGGAGCCGACCTGGTGACCAGCGAGATCGGGGCTCGGCCGACGGCCACCGGAGCGGTCCGGGTGCGGCAGACGAACTGGGCGGTCTACACCGCACCCAATGGCGAGCGGGTCTGGGTCGCCGATCTCGGCGCGGTGCGGCTGCTGATCACCGGCAGCGCCGGGGAGCCGGAGATGCGCACCCTGGCAACCGCGACGCTGGCCGCACCGATCGCACCTCGCTGACTCCGGGCACTCCGCCCATCGGCATTCGGAGCCGAATCGCGGGTGCGATGCGCTGACCTGCGGGAACCTACAATCGGCTGCGGCGAAACCGCAGGTTGCTCGGGACCGTTCCCCCGCACCCGATCGGGTGGGATGGGTCGTAGCCTGGAGTCACCTCCTCACCGAGGTTCCCGCTCCGGGGTAACTCTCCGGGGCATCGGTGAGGAGCGAAGGTGAGGAGAGGTCCTTCATGGACAACGAGGAAGCCCGCGCGATCGGCTGGGCGCTGTGGCGGGTCCGCGACGACCGGGGCCAGTCGTTGCGGGTGGTCGCGGACCTGGCGGGGATGGGCAAGGACACCCTGAACCGCATTGAGCGTGGCCTGTTGTCCCCGACCCTGGCCCAGCTTCACGCCCTCGCAGAGGCGCTGCAGACATCCGTGTCGGAGCTGACCCGGCTTCCCTTTCCCGCACCGGCCAACGGGCACACCGATGCCGCCATAGCGGCGGTGGATCTGGCGTTGATGGCTGCCGGGCAAGACGTGCCCGGTGGGCGGGTGCTGCCGGTGGAGTTGCTGCGGGCGAGGGTCACGGCGACGGTGGACACGCTGTGCCACTGTGAGCGCAGGAGTGAGGTCGGCATAGCGCTACCCGGACTGATCCGGGACCTGCACACCTCGATCGCGGCGGGCCGGAATGTCGCCGAGCTGCTCGAGTTGTCGGCGTGGCTGCACACTCAGGCCACCGTGCCGTGGCTGAGCCTGTCGGCCGCCCCGGTGGACCTGCGGGGGCAGGCTGTCATGCTGGCACGGCATGCCGCCCACGAGCGCAACACCGCGTCCCCGATGGGCCTGGTCGCTGCCGCAGGGGCGAGGGTGGCGCTCGCCAAAGGGGCGTTCGGCATCGCCGAGGCAGGGCTGGACGCGGTGACCGTGCCGACGAACACCCCGGAGACGATGCAGCTCGCAGGACTTCTTGCGCTGCGCCGGTCACTGGTAGCCGCAGCGGACAAGCGGCCAGCCGACGCGGATGCGGCCTTGGACTACGCCGCCGACCTGGCCGCGCGCACTGGTGAGGGCAACGCCTACGGCCTGGGCTTCGGACCCACCAATGTCGGTATGTGGCGCATGTGGGGGTTGGTCGAGGTTGGTGACCACGAACGGGCAGTGGCGATTGCGGAAGGTTTGAACCCGGAGTTACACCCGAACCGATCTGGTCAAGCCGGGTACTGGTCCAACTACGGCCGGGGGCTGGCCCTGCTGCGGGGACGCCACGAAGACGCGGTGGTGGCGCTACGCCGAGCCGAGCTGATATCTCCCCACAGCATCCAGCGGAATCCGATTATCCGCAACGTGCTCGCCGTGCTGCTCAAGCACTCGCGCCGGGGCTCACCGGTGGACCAGGAGTTGCGGGGGATGGCTCGCCGGGCCGGTCTGCTCGGGTAGGACATCTTTGGGTGGTGTCGCCCGATAGAGACACTTGCCGGTTTGTCTGCCTGGAACGACACGCACAGCTACGGCGCGGCCACCCTCACTAACCATGGTGAGGCAGGACATAACAGTAGGGAACTCGGTCACGCTGCGGGCGGTGACCGACGCCAGGACCAGCATCGCACATCTGGTGACCGATGAGGCAATGGCGGTCGGGCGCCGCCTCGGGTGCTATGTGGCCTGCTGCGGTATCGAGGTACTCGCGTCGAGCCTGACGGCGGAGGAATCCGGCTACTGCCGGGCCTGCCACCGGTGGAGGGCGGGGCAGTGACACCGGAGACATCGGACGGCCTGGGAGTGCCCGAGCCGGTCCACCCCGCTGCCGAAACTCCGGCCGGTCGCCGGTCGAGCGCTGCATCGCTCGCCCCTCCCGGCGACCGGCCGGGGCCTGACCGGCAGATCACCGATTCGCAACTGGCGATCCTGCTACGCCAGGTTCAGTGGACGCTGGGTGACGCGGCTTTCGACTGGCCGAGAGGGCGGGTGAGTGCGCAGCAGCGGGAAGAGCTCGCCGGGACTCTCGAATCTCTGGCCTCCATCGTGCGCGTTTCTACACCGGCAGGTTGACCAGCGGTGAGCACCGGCAGCGGGAGGGATGGGGAAAGAACTCCATGTCACAGAAAATGGGCGGGACAAAGAGGCTTATGCAGAACTCCTTGACAGCGAGATCGACAACTGTGTCCTCGCAGGTCAACGAGGTCTCGCGGGTCCCGTCCTGGAGTTCTGCATAAGCCTCAAAGAGCAGGAGGATAGCGGAATTCATGTCGCGATGTATAAAAAATGGCCGACAACGGACCGACCCCGTCACGTGGGACCCTGTCCTGGGCGGCCACCCGGGGCCGGTCGCCGAGTGAGCAACCCCGTGTTCGTGTTGCGGCGCTGCCGGGTTCTATGCGGTCAAGAAAACGGCACACCGCTCATCGCACAGCCTCAGTCGGCCTCGGTGCCGGTGATCCACTTCCGGACGCGGATCTCGTCGGCGAACTCGAGGCCGAACGTGTTAGGCGCCGCTTCTCACTGACCGGGTCGCGCGCTACCGCGCAGTAGTTGCCACTGGGCAGCGTTTCGATCCATTCCATTGACTTACTTTCCGTGATGGGCGCACGCACGCTCGTCGTCGGCAAGAGCCGTAGGGACGCGAGGAGGCGAGCGGGACGGCCGTCCCACCGGGGGAGCAATCATGTGGGGTAAGTCTGTCCCCACGCATTCCCGAGCGATCCACACGCCGTCCCCATTAGACAGGCGCTGACCTGCCCGGATACCCTCCGGAGAGCGGTACCGCTACCTGCCCCCGTCATTCGGAGCCGAATCGCGGTCGCCGGCCCCGTACTCCTACCTGGTGTGGTCGGAGTGTGTCCTGAGGGTTGGCGTGGCCGGCTATACGAGTGCGTTCGTGCCGGGCGTTCGCGAGGCAGCAGTCAGGAAACGGCCACATCACTGACCTGACAGTGATGATTCATAGTAGGCACTAATTAGAACGAGTTCGGCGGGCGATAGGCTGATGCCAGCGCGGTCCACATTGTCCAGCACCTCCGAAAGTAGCCCGGCCTCTGATCCATGCTGGACCCCTGGCGGCCCGAGATCCTGACCGAAGTCGACTAGCACGACGTCGTGGCCCCGTGAGCGCCAATCATGGGCGCTCAGCGGTACGAAGCCAGCGGAGACAAGCAGGCCAGCGGTCCGGCCGATCGAGCGCAAGATGGCCTCACGGTTCTCACCGTGCGCGAGAGCCCCAACGAGGTCCTGAGGAATGTACTCCTCCACGAGAACCGCGTTGCCCGCTCCGTGGAGTCTTGGTGTGTTCACACCCAGCCTGTCAAGGACGCTGCGCCGGGACAGCCAGCTAGCGAAAATATCCTCAAGTGATTGTCCGCCTCTATAAGCAACACACGCCTTCATCATGAACTCGCATCGACGTGACCGGTTCGAGATGGAGAAACGTAAGGAATAGGTCTCTGCGCCGGATCGGTACCAGTCTCGGACGGTGGCGATCATAAAGTCCTCGCCGGGCTCGGAAATTCCGAGGTTGACCAGAGCAGACGCGAGATCGTCTGTGCCGGCGAGCTTGTCCAACTCGCCTTCAAGGGTCCAACTGGCTGCCATTTATCCCAGCTCAGGGAACCAGAGCTTGATCTCCCTCGCGGCCTCGTCGGGATCACCAGAGGCGTGGACGAGATTAAGCACCGGTCGGAGTTCGTCATTTGCGAGGTCCGCCGAGTCTGAACTGTAGTCGCCACGGATGGTGCCGGGTGCCGCTAGGACCGGCAGTGTATGTCCAACAATTTTGCGAACGGTCTCGATTGCACGGTTACCCGAGAGTACCAGCGCTACGACTGGGCCGCTCAGCATGAAGTCGACTAGCCACTTCCGTACTGTCCGTCCAATTTCAGCAGGGTCGTCGGTGCCCAGTCGTTCTCTCGCGGAGAGGCCGAGTTTGGCGTAGTCGGCCAACGTCTTACCGCCGACTGTCGAGAGCCATTCCTCAGTCCGTGGGTAGTGGTCTTCGAGGACCTTGTATTCGCCCTGACTTATCCGTATTTCCTCCAACGCTAAGCCGCGTTGCTCGAACCGTGCCAGGATTGCGCCTGTCAGGCCACGCTTATAGGCATCAGGCTTGATGATGACGAGAGTGCGTTCCTGCATCTGCATGTCCCCTTGGCCGGGCTCGGTAGTTACGTCGGGCGGCAGGCTAGCACGGTGGCGGAGGTAGTCCTTTCGGCGGAGAGTCAGAGACCGAGCGCCTTCGAGTCAAGCACAACACCGGCTCTCTGGCCGGTAAGATGGCCGTCCTGCTGCACGATGACCCCGCCGACCACAGTGGCTCGGTAGCCACCGGGTGCTCGACGAAGCCGCGCCGCACCCTGGGGCAAGTCGTGCACGAGCACGTCGCGCTCCCACGACAGCTCCGCGAGATCGAAGACGGTCAGGTCGGCTGCAGCGCCCGGTGTGATCAAGCCACGGCTACGCAGGCCGTGGAGTTCGGCTTGGCGGCTCGTCAACGCCCGTACCGCTACTTCGAGCGTCATGTCACCGCGTTCGCGAACGTGGCGCGTGAGTAGGAGAGTGGAGTCTCCGGCGGTACACATCATCTGGACGTGGGCGCCTGCGTCACTGTTGGAGATGACCGCCGCGCGATGGGTGAGGAGGCTGGCGACGCCATTGGGGTCAGCGTTGGCGACTCCAACACCGACGATCCCTGGATTGAGATCGTTCGCAAGCACCCAGTCGGCTAGTACATCCGAAGGATGACCGCTGTAGTGTGCAACCAGGTCTGCAAGGGTCCGCCCGAGCCACGGGCCGTGTTCCATTCGCGTCACCGAGGCCAGGCGGATTCTGTCAAGCTCTTTATGCCTGATCAGCGTCCGTGGCTTTGCATCCCATTCTTCACGCGCTGATCTACGCCACTCCGGGTCAGCGAGGAGCCGCCGCTTCTCTGCGCCCTCTGCCTGGACGACGCGATGCCATGGGGCGAGGCTGTAGAACGACATACCGCCATCCCAGTTCACTCGAAAGTCGAGACTCCGCGGTGAGACTTGCGGGTAGATTCGTGCGCCGCCTGCCTGAAGTTGAGCCGCCTGTTCGAGCGCTTCAGCGCTACGTTCGGGCTTCCGTTCGTCGTGGAAGAGGCCATTCCAGGTGGCCGTGACACCACACCTTTGGCAAAGGGAAGCGATTCGTTCGACGTCTGTCAACATCGCAGCGTGATGCGAGACGTTCGGAATGAACGTGAGGGTTCGACCGTACCTGTGTAGCACCGCGAGTAGCGCGATAAGTTCGGCTTCGTCGGCCAGCCGGCTTGGCACAGGGCGCTTGGCGGCGTCTTCGTCGAAGAATGACGTTGACAGGCCGACAGATCCGTCCCTGAGACAGGCGTCGAGCAGCTTGGCAATATCCCGCCGCTCGTCGTCGGTGGCTGGTCGTTCCCAGGCCTCGGCGCCCATCGCGTACTGGCGCAGTGCGGTGTGTCCGACGAAGCTGCCGATATTGAGGCCGGGGTCAAGGTCTCGCAGGGCTTCCTGGTAGCCGAGAAAAGTCGTCCAGGTCCAAGGAATGCCCTCGTTGAACATAGCGGCAGGGTGACTGGTCAGCTGGCTGGGTCGGCGTGGCAAGTTGATCTGTCGAGTCGATGTGTGGATCATGGTGGTCGTGCCCGACGAACCGCTGCCCTCGTATGAGGAGTTGGCGTCGTTGGTGGTTGCGTTG
>JBOHGD010000020.1:0-74418 GCA_050699955.1 Pseudonocardiaceae bacterium
TGGTCGAGCTGGGCGATGGCAGCACCGTGGCGGCCAAACGCGGGGAACCCGGACAACCCGAAGCCGAGGCGGCCGGGCTGCGCTGGCTACGAGTACCCGATGGGCCACCGGTGCCCCGGGTACTGGGGTATGACGACCAGTGGCTGGTCACCCAGTACATTCCAGCCGGTCGGCTGGACGGCGCGGCCGCCGAGCTGCTCGGCGGCGAGCTCGCCGAGCTGCACGTCGCCGGTGCGCCTGCCTTCGGCGCCCCGCCACCGGGAGGCCCCCGGCAGGCGTGGATCGGCAAGGCCCCGATGGCCAACGTCACCGGTGCGCAGTGGCCGCGGTGGTACGCGGAGCACCGGGTGCTGCCTTACCTGCGCGCTGCGGTGGACCGTGCTGCGGTGGACCCGACCGGCGCCCGCGCCGTCCGACGGGTCTGCGAGCAGGTCGAGGAGCTGGCCGGGCCACCCGAGCCACCAGCCCGCCTGCACGGTGACCTGTGGTCGGGCAACGTGCACGCCGGCGCCGGAGGGCGGGCGTGGCTACTCGACCCGGCCGCACACGGCGGGCACCGGGAGACCGACCTGGCGATGCTCGCCCTGTTCGGACACCCGTACCTGCACCGAGTACTCGCCGGCTACCAGGCCGCCGCGCCGCTGGCACCCGGCTGGCAGGCTCGGGTCCCGCTGCACCAGCTGTTCCCGTTGCTGGTGCACGCGGTGCTGTTCGGTGGCGGCTACGGCACCAGCGCCGCAGCGGCCGCACACGCCGCTCTCGGGTGAGCACCGGTTATCGTAGTGGGGTGCATTGGCGGGTTCTGCTTCGTCCCGGATGGATAGCGCTCACGGTGGTGGTGGTGTGCTTCGCTGTCCTCGCATTCGACGTGCTCTCCCCATGGCAGTTCAGCCGCAACAAAGAGCAGGTCGAGCAGAACGCGGCCATTGAGCGGTCCTTCACCATCGCGCCGCAGCCACTGCGCAAACTGGTGGCCCCCGGGGCAGCCCCCACCGCGGACCTCGAATGGCGCCAGGTTCAGCTGACCGGGCACTACCTGCCCGGGGCCGAGATGGTGGCCCGGATGCGCACCGTGCAGGGTGAGCCTGCCTACGAGGTGCTGGTGCCGCTGCGGCTGACCGACGGCTCGGCGGTGCTGGTGGACCGCGGCTACCTGCGTCCGGCCGAGGGAGCACAGGTGCCTGGGTATCCCCCGCCGCCCAGCGGTGAGGTGACCGTGGCCGGGCGGCTACGCCTCGACGAGCCGGACCCCCGGCACCGCGAAGTCGTGGTGCAGGACGGCCAGCGGCAGGTCTACGAGGTCAACTCGCACACCGTGGACGCAGCAACCGGGGTCCGGCTCGAATCGGGCTATGTGCAGCTGTCCGACAACACACCTGGAGTGCTCTCGGCGCTGCCGCTGCCGCAGCTGGACTCCGGGCCGTTCTTCTCCTACGCGCTGCAGTGGATCGTGTTCGGGACGATGGCCCCGCTGGGGCTGGGGTACTTCATCTGGCAGGAGCTCACCGAGGGGCGCCGCAAGGAGTGGATCCGCGACTGGCGCAACCGCAGGCGTGATCCGAATGACCCGCACGACCCGCCGGACACGAATGATCCACATGATCCGCCGGAGCCGCACGGCCCGCCGCAGCCGCAGACCGCGCTCGCGGACCGGTACGGTCGGACCGTCTGACCGGCCCCCGCCGACCCGGATGTCGTTCCGACCCGGGCCAGGGTGCGCTCAGCCGGGTGCGCTCAGCGACGCCACCGTCCCAGCACCGCGGCGAGCACCGCGGTGAGCGCCGCCGCCACCACACTCACGACCCGGGACAGCTCGACCCCGCGGGTCAGATCTCCCGCATCGGGAGTGCGGCCGTCTCCGAGCACCGGGCGCTGCTGCACACCGTGCGGGTAGGCCGTGCGCCCACCCAGCCGGACCTCCAGCGCACCCGCGAAAGCCGCCTCGACCTGACCGGCGTTGGGGCTCGGATGCGCAGCCGCATCACATCGCCAGGCTCGCCAGGCCCCCTGCGCGGAGCCACCCACGATGGGAGCGCAGAGCACGGTCAACCCCGCGGACACCCGGGCCGGTAACAGGTTGGCCAGGTCATCCAGCCGAGCCGCGGCCCAGCCGAACCGCTGATGCCGTGCCGAGCGGTACCCGACCATCGCGTCCAGGGTGTTGACGACCCGGTAGGCCAGTAACCCGGGCACCCCGGCCACCGCCCCCCACACCAGTGGCGCGACGACCGCGTCGGAGGTGTTCTCCGCGATCGACTCGACGCCCGCCCTCGCCATACCCGACGCATCCAGCTGATCCGGATCCCGGCCGCACAGGTGCGGCAACCGGGCCCGGGCCGCCGGGAGATCACCGGCATCCAGTTCGCGGGCCATCGCGGCGCCCTCCTTGGCCAGCGAGGTACCACCCAGCACCGCCCAGGTGGCCAGCGCGGTGCCGGCCACCTGCACCCCAGTCCGGCCGCGCCCGACCCGCTCCAGCACGCTACCGACGGCCGCCGCCCCGCCGACGAGGGCGACCGTGTAGACCGCCCCGGCCAGCCGGTGATCGGCATAGCAGGCCCGCTCGGCATTGGCGGCGAGCCGGCCGAACGCCGCCACCGGGTGGTTGCGGACCGGATCCCCGAATGCCGCATCGGCGGCGACCCCGAGCAGCAGGCCCACCGCGCGCTCCGCACCCACAGTCGACCCCCAGATGTCCGAACCAAGGCGAACACCATACTGACCCTCCCACCCCTCGGCGTGTCCGCCTCCCGTGCACGGTGTGTCCGCCTCCCGTGCACGGTGTGTCCGCCTCCCGTGCACGGTGTGTCCGCCTCCCGTGCACGGTGTGTCCGCCTCCCGTGCACGGTGTGTCCGCAACCTGTGCACGGTGCCGCCGACGGGCTCAACCCCCGGCGGGACGCAAGTCGCTCTTACAGACCTTGCCCATCTCGTTGCGGGGCAACGCGGGTAGATGGTGCACCACCCGAGGACGCTTGTGCGGGGCGAGCAGTGTCGCGACGTGGGCGGCGAGCTCGTCGGCGGCAGGCGGCGGATCGCAGGCAGCGACCACCCAGGCGACCACCCGCTCGCCGAGGTCGGGATCGGGCTCCCCGGTGACCGCCACCTCGGCCACCCCAGGATGCTCCAGCAGAGCGTTCTCGATCTCTCCCGCGCCGATCTTGTAGCCGCCGCTCTTGATCAGATCCGTGGCGCGGCGCCCGACCAGCCGCAGGGAACCGTCCGAACCACGGGTGGCGACGTCTCCGGTGCGAAACCAGCCGTCGTGCATGGCCTGCGCGGTGGCCTCCGGCCGGTCGAGGTAGCCGAGAAACAGCGTGGGACCGGCCACCTCGATCTCGCCGACGGTCTCGTCATCGCCGCATTCGAGGACCTCGCCGTGCTCGTCCACCAGTCGCAGCGCCACCCCGTCCAGTGGTGGCCCGACGGTGCCCGGCGTGCGCTGACCTCCGACGCGCACTGCGCAGGTAATCAACGACTCCGTCATCCCGTATCGCTGCACCACGTGCGCTCCGCTGACCGCCGCGATCCGGTGATGGTCGGAGACGGGCAGCGCGGCAGAGCCCGAGACGAGCAACCGGGCCGCCCGCAGCGCCGCGGCGACACCCGCGTCCTGCTCGGCTGCCTCGGCCAGCCGGTGATACATCGTCGGCACCCCGAACAGCATCGTCGCCGGGCCCGCCAGCTCCCGCGCGACGCCCTGGACGGAGAACGAGCCCAGATGATGCAGCGCGCCGCCGAGTCGCAACGGGCCCAGTACGCCGAGCACCAGGCCATGCACATGGAACAACGGCAGCCCGTGCACCAGCACGTCCCGAGCCGTCCAGGCCCAGGCGGCGGCCAGCGCGTCGATGTCCGCGGCGAGCGCGCACCTCGGCAGCACCACACCCTTGGGCGGGCCGGTGGTGCCCGACGTGTAGACGATCAGCGCAGCCGACTCGGGGTCCGGCTCGGGCGGCACCACCGCGCCCCCCGGCGCCAGGTGGACATCGAGCCGGGGCACCGCGCGGAGCGCCTCCGGCAGCTCGGCGCGTGGTGCGGTGAGCACCAGGTCGGGGGCTGCGTCACGGACGACGTGGTCCAGCTCTCTGGTGCCCAGCTTCGGGTTGATCGGCACCGCGGGCACACCGGCGGCCAGCGCCGCCACGATCCCCAGACAGGTCTCCAGTTCCGATGCGGCCCAGACCGCGACCCGGGCGGCACCGGACAGCCGGGGCAGCAGCGGGGCGACCAGCGCACCAAGCTCCCGGTGAGTCACCGAACGCGGCCCGAAGCGCAAGGCCTCGGCCTCGGTGGGACGGTGCAGCGTCGGCAGCAAGGGTGGGTGAAGCGCTTCGCGCACTGCTGTGCACCTCCTCGCGGGGACGGATGCTCGATCATGCGCTGCCGGGTCCGGCGAACACCACCGGAGCCAGGCGGGCGCACCCCCCGCGATCGGCGGCAGGCGGGCCGGGCGCACAGCGCAGCCACTGCCGCCGAGTGCCGCAATCTGCTCAGGACGAGCGACAACCCGGCGCACAGGTCCTACTCTTCCGGCGGACCCGGGGGGCGTTCACACGCCAGGGAGGACCCCACCCGCGATGAGCCGCCACCTGCGGAACACCAGCAACCGCGTCAGACCGGACGACCCGCCGCCCCGCCCGGAGCCCGAGTCACAGCATCTCGGCGTCTTCGCCGCCACCCTTCGCGCCATGAAGGGACTGGCCGGGCGGCCCATGCCGGACCCCAGCACGGACCCAG
The DNA here is from genome assembly GCA_050699955.1 of Pseudonocardiaceae bacterium. GTDB lineage: Bacteria > Actinomycetota > Actinomycetes > Mycobacteriales > Pseudonocardiaceae. The sequence goes on from JBOHGD010000020.1 coordinate 4,741, forward strand.
CCGGCGATGTCGACGTTCCGATGCCCCGGCCCACGGCGGACATCGACGAATCGGTTCCGCCCACCGAGCAGATCACCGAAGAGATCGAAGAGATCACCGTGGAGTTCCCGCGCTACTACCAGATCGAGCCGAGCGAACCCGCACTGTCCATGCTCTCGCGCGGCCGGCACGGCATGTGGTGAGCGCTCAGGACGCGAGCTGATCGGTGGCACCCCCATGGACCCACCCGGCAGTCTCGCCCAGGGGGCGAGCCAGACCTTCCCGGGGACTGCCGGTGAGCTTGTCAGCGAGCACCACCGACCACTGTCGGCCGTAGGTGCCGACCGCCGCCTGCCCGAGCCGGAGCCGTTGGATATCGGAGGTGCCTGCCGGGGCGTAGATGTGGTGGGCATCCCGCAGGTAACGCTCGATGGGATACGAGGTCTGCAGTCCCCGCGCCGCGAAGATCTCCATGGCGGTGCGCGCGGAGTCCAGCGTGTACTCGGTATTGACCAGCTTGGCGTTGATCAGCTCAGCGTCGCACGGTAGCCCGCGGTCGAGCAGGTGGACCGCGTAGTAGGCGGCCAGCCGGGCGGTCATCAGCCGGGACTGCATCCGGCCGAGTTTGTCGTTGACCGCAGGGTGTTGGGCGAGTGGCTTGCCGTACATGACCCGCTCCTGCGCGCAGAAGCGGGCCGTGTCCTCCACGATCGCCCGGTGGATGCCGAGCGCCACCGCGGTGAGGTTGGGGCGCCCGTACAGGACGCTGGAGGAGTAGGCGACATCGAGGCCCTGGCCCTCCTCGCCCAGCCGGTTGGCCACGGGTATGCGGCAGTCCTCGAAGACGAGCTCACCGAAGCTGAAGCCGTGCAGCCCGCTCTGCGTGCCGACCTCGCCCATGCGGAAGCCCGGCCGGTCGGTTTCCACCAGGAACGCACTCAGCCCTCCCGAGCCCTTCCCGGTGCGGAACACGACGCCGTGCACATCACTGATGTGTGAGTTTCCGACGAACCACTTGCGACCGTTGAGCACGTAGTCGCCGCTGTGCCGGCGTGCCGTCCCGCTCATGGCGAGCACATGTCCGCCGGATTCGGGTTCGGTCACGGCGATGGTGGGCAGCGCCTCGCCGGACGCGAAGCGCGGCAGCCAATGCTGCCGCTGCTCCCGCGAGCCGAAGTGGAGCACCTTGGCGACGCCGAGCTGCGCCGCCTGCACCATGGCGCCCATGGCGCCGCTGACCCGAGCCAGCTCCTCGATGATGATCGTCTTCGCGAGGTGACCCAGCCCCATCCCGCCGTACTCGCACGGGATCGTCACCCCGATCCACCCGGTCCGTCCGATGGCCCGGGACAGTGTGTGGTCGACGTGCCTGCTCGTCTCCATCTGCGGAACCCGGGGGCGCACCTCGTCTTCGGCGAAGCTGCGGACCTCCTGCCGCAGGATTTCATGTCGCTCGTCGCTGAAGTACTCCGCCATTACCACGACCAGCCCTTTCCGTAGCTAACTGTCGATTCCGCGCGCGAGATGATCTTATTGGAAATTTGACATCTTGCCACGGAACATGCGGTACCCTGCAACGGTGCTGACGTTTCCAAGAGTCCGTGCGCAACACCGAAAATACGGCGGGGAAGACTGGGCGGTCCCCCGATCGGGCTAAATGCCGATCGCCCCGCGGACCCGGTGCAGTACCGAAGTGGTCCGCTTCCGGGCCTTCTCGGCCCCTGCGACCAGCACCTCGTCGAGCTTGCTGTCCGGCTGCATCAGGGCGTCGTAGCGCTCGCGCATCGGGGCGAACTGCTCGTCGAGCACGGTGGCCAGGCGACCCTTCAGCGCACCCCAGCCGAGCCCGCCGGCCTCCAGTTCGCGGCGGGTGCCTGCGATGACCTCCGGTGCCGCGAAGTGCGCGAGCAACTGGAACACCAGTGAGCCGGCCGGGTCCTTGGGCGCCTCCACCGGTGTGCTGTCGGTGGGGATACTGCGTACCAGTTTCCTGAGCTGCTTCTCCGGCGCGAAGAGCGGGATGGTGTTGTTGTAGGACTTGCTCATCTTGCGGCCGTCGATGCCGGGGAGGGTATGACCGGTTTCCCCGTGCGGGATGACCGCCTCGGGAATCTTGAAACGGAACCACTGGCCGTACACGTGGTTGAAAGAGCCGGCGATATCCGCGGCGATCTCGACGTGCTGGGCCTGGTCCTTGCCGACCGGCACGACGTCCGATTCGTTGATGAGGATGTCGACGGCCATCAGAATCGGGTAGCTGTACAGACCCATATTGATTCCGGCATCCTCGTCGAGGCCGGCTTCGCGGTTCGCGTCCCGGGCAGCCTTGTATGCGTGCGCCCGGTTCATCAGCCCCTTGCCCGTCATGCAGGACAACACCCAGGTGAGCTCGAATATCTCCGGCACGTCCGACTGCCGGTAGAACGTGGTGCGATCGGGGTCCAGACCCGCGGCGATCCAGCCTGCCGCCACCGACCGTGTGTAGTGCTTGACGAGCTCAGGGTCACGGATGGTCGTCAGGGCGTGGTAGTCCGCGATGAAGTAGATGCTCTCGTAGTCGCGCACCAGCTCCAGCGCAGGCTTGATCGCGCCGACGTAGTTGCCGAGATGCAGCTCGCCGGTGGGTTTGATGCCCGTCAGCGAGATCCGGGGTGTTTCTGCTGCCATGGCAGTCCAGCCTACCGGCCGTGACACTGCGTCACCATCGAATATCCGCTATCGGGCCGGGGATCACCCTCCTGCGTCTCGCGGGCCTGCCTCCGGGGCCGTCCGGGTTCGTCAGGGAACATCGGCGGCCACGGGTCGCAGAGCTCGCAGCGCTGCGGTCCAGCGGGCCAGCTCGTCGAGCATGACCGTGCTGGCCTCTTCCATGATCTTGTTCGGCTGCAGGCGCCGCTCCTCGTCGAAGAACTGGCTGACGAACGGGATGTGCACCGCCTGGGTCAGCGGCACCATTCTCAGTGTGCTGAGGACCGGCTTGAGCATCTGCACCGCTCGGACACCCGCTGACACTCCGCCGTAGCTGACGAAACCAACCGGCTTGTACTGCCACTCATGGTGCAGGTAGTCGAGCGCGTTCTTGATGGCGGCGTTGAATCCGCTGTTGTACTCCGGCATGACGAAGACGAACGCATCGGCGCGATCGACGGTGGCGCTCCAGTCCTTGGTGTGCTGATGTTCGTACCGGCGCAGCGTGGGGTGGTGGGGCTCGTCGAGAAGTGGCAGATCCACCTCAGCGAGGTCGACCAGCTCCACGTCGAAGGCGTCGTGGGCGGTGGCCCGCCGGTGTGCCCATTCACCGATCGGCAGGCCGACGCGCCCGGGCCGGGTGCTGGCGATGAGGATCTGCAGGACGGGTCTGGTCATCAGGCGGTTCTCCATGCGGACTCGTCGGGTAGCCAGCGTGCAACACCCGGAGATTACGAGGTCATCCCCGCACGGGCGCGGGCAGCACGCACCGCGGCCGAGAGCGCATCGATGTCGTAGGCACCGTGGTGTCGTCGGCCGTTGATGAAGAACGTCGGCGTACCGGACACCCCGCTCACATCGGCGGAGTCGACGTCCTCCGCGATCCGGGCGGCACCCACGCCGTCGCCGAGGTCCTGGCGAAAACGTTCGACGTCGAGGCCGACATCTCGGGCGTAGCGAACCAGATCAGACGCTCGCAGGGCGCCCTGGTGGGCGAGCAGCGCGTCGTGCATGTCCCAGAACGCTTCTTGCTCGGCGGCGGCTTCCGTCGCTTCCGCGGCGAGCCGGGCATGCGGGTGTACGTCGTCCAGCGGCAGGTGCCGCCACACATAACGGAGATCGCCGAAGTCGCTGAGCAGCTCGCGGACGACCGGCTCGGCCTGGCCACAGTAAGGACACTCGAGGTCACCGTATTCGACCATGGTCACCGGCGCGTCCTGCGGACCGCGCAGATGGTCACGGGTGGGATCGACCGGTGCGGCGAGGTCGATGATGACGTCGGCGGTGCCCAGCAGGGCGCGGTGCCGCAGGTGCGTCGGGAGCAGCGCGGTCCCGCGGAACACCAGCCAGCTCAGCACCGACGCGGCGAGCGCGGCACTGAGCACACCGACTTTCGCCTCCTCAAGTTGCTGGCCGCCGAAGGCGAGAGTGGCGATCAGCAACGAGAGGGTGAAGCCGATGCCCGCGATCGCGCCGCCACCCAGCACGGCGGCCCAGCCGACCGGCGGTCGCAACCTGCCCCGGCTGCACCAGGTGACCAGCCACGAGGCGCCGACGATCCCGACCGGCTTGCCTGCCACGTAGCCGACCAGGATCCCGAGCGTGATCGGCGACGTGAACGCCCGGGACAGGAAGTCCCAGCTCAGCTCGATACCCGCATTGCCGAGCGCGAACAGTGGCACGATCAGATAGCTCGTCCAGGGGTGGTAGAGCTCCTGTAGCCGATCGTTCGGCGAGAGCGCCGATCCGAGCCCGACCCGGGCCGATCGGGCGAGCTCCGGCGTCGGCTGCTCGCGGAAGAGCCGGAAGAGGTCCGTGGCGCGTTCGAGATCGCCGCGGACGGCCGGGTGCGCGTAGGTCAGCAGGCCCATCGCCAGTCCGGCGACGACCGGGTCGACGCCGGAGGAGAACAGCGCGACCCACATGGCGACCCCGAGCACCGCGTAGACCAGGCCGTAGCGCACCCGCGCCGCCAGGACGAGCAAGGTCACGACGAAGATCCCGATCGCGAACAGCAGGGCGGGGGTCGCGACCTGCTCGCTGTAGGCGACGGTGATCACCCCGAGCGCGACGAGGTCGTCGACCACCAGGACCGTGAGCAGGTAGCTGCACAACCGCCCGGCGAAGCGTGACCCGACCAGGGCGAGCATCCCTAGTGCGAACGCCGTGTCCGTCGACATCGACGCACCCCAGCCGCGGGCCGACGGCAGTCCGGCGTTCGCGGCCAGGTAGATCGCGACCGGCACCGCCATCCCGCCCAGGCCGGCCACCAGCGGGAGCACCAGCCGCCGCCGGTCGCGCAGCTCGCCCATGTCGTACTCGCGGCGCGCCTCGAGCCCGACGACGAAGAAGAAGAACGCCATCAGCCCGCTGTTCACCCAGCCGCGCAGATCCTGCGTCAGACCGGAACCGCCGAGCCGGATCGAGAACGGCATCTCCCACACGGTCCGGTACGACGACGAGTCGACGTTCACCCAGACGAGTGCCGCGATCGTCGCGGCCAACAAGACCACAGCGCTGCCGGTCTCGGTGCGCAGGAAAGCGCGCAACGGGGTGCGGAGATTGCGCCATGCGGTCAGCCCGGCGAACGGCGTAGCGGGCTCCTCGGCCTCAGTCATACGGCAATTGTCGGCCGCACCCGCCCGGCCCCGGTGGCGGTCACGCCGAACGTCCGGGGTCGTCGGCGGCGATGTCGGCCGGTGTACAGGCGAGGTAGCCGAGCACCACGAAGCCGGCCAGCAGCACCACCCCGACGGCGTGCTCCCACCCCCGGTCCGCGAGCACCAGGAGCCCGCCGCCGACCACCAGACAGCCCACCGCCGACCCCGCCCGAAGGCCCTGCCCTCGGGCGGGACGGGCGGCCGGTACCACCTCCGCCGCTGGGGCGGTGGCGGCTCCCGGGTCGAACCGCCCGCGCAGGACCAGCCGGAACAGCAGCGCCAGCGAGGGGAACAGGATCATCGCGCCGCCGAGCACGGCGATGACGACCGCGAGCATGGTGCGGTCAGAGGTGGCTGCCTGTGCCACGGTCAGCCCGGGGAGCAGCATGGGCTGCTGGGCCAGCGCCCAGCCGGCGATGATGGCGGCGACGGCCAGCGCGGCCGTGCCCCGGGCGAGCAAGGGGTTCCGGCGCCCGGCGAGGAGCAGCAACGTGGCGATCCCGGCCAGCCCGGACACGATCGCCGCGGCCAGCCCCGGCCCGTGGACCAGGCCGTCGAAGAGCTGTCGCGCGTCGACGCGCAGCACGGCCAGCCCAGCGATCGAGATCACCCCGGTGATCACTCCGGTGCCTATCGCGCGGGCCCGGAAACTACGGGCGAGGTCCGGCTCGCCGAGCCGGACCGCGTCGGAGCAGAGATAGACGGCGGCGAGGAAGGCCGCGACCATCACGGCCAGCACCCCCACCAGGATCGACGTCGGATTGATCCAGCTCGTGATCAGGTTCCCGGCGGCGTTGCCGACCGGTACCCGACCGGAGGCGACCCCGCCCACCGCGGCGCCCAGCGCGAACGGGGTGAGGATCGAGGACAGCGCGTACACCGTGTCGATCACTCGCCGTTCCCGGGGTCCCGGGGAGCCGCCGGACTGCAACGCGTAGCCCGCTCCCCGGAAGATGATTCCGATCGCGGCGATGAAGAACGGCACGCTCAACGTCGAGAGGATCGATCCGAATGCGGTCGGGTAGCTCGTCCACAGCACGGTGAGCACGAAGATCAGCCACACATGGTTGGCCTCCCACACCGGCGCGATCGAGCGGTGCGCGTGGTCCCGGATGCGCACCGAATACGGCCCGCGCCCGGCCATCAGGTGCCACAGGCCGGCACCCATATCGGCCCCGGCGAGCACGGTGTAGAGCGCCAGCCCGATCAGCACGAAGATCAGCGGAAGGTAGGACAGCAGCACGGCTCAGCGCCCCACGGTCGTCGCGGGCCGCGGCTCCGGCGGGCCGGGCAGCAGCAACGGAGCCGCGGCCAGCCGGCGAAGGATCCAGACCACCGCGACCACCACCCCCAGGTACACCCCGGCGAGCGTGCCGTAGCCGATCGGGATCCCCGCCGCGCCGGTCACCGCCTCGTTGGTCCGCATCACGCCGTAGACCACCCATGGCTGACGGCCGACCTCGGTGGTGACCCAGCCGCTGATCAGGGCGACGACCGAGAGGGGACCGGCCACCACCAGCGCCCGATAGAACCAGCGTGAGTCCGGGAGGCGCTTGCGCCACGCCCGCAGCACGAGGTAGATCACGCCGAGCAGGGCCAGCGCCGACCCGATGCCGACCATCAGCTGGAACGCGACGCGCACCACGTTGACCGGCGGGAGCTGGTCGGGCGGGAAGGAGCTCAGCCCGCGCACGGTCGCGTTCAGATCGTGGTAGGCGAGCAGCGAGAGCAGCTTGGGTATGGCGATGCCGAAATGCACATCGCCCGCGTAGTACCAGCCCAGCAGGTGTTCGGGCGCCCCGCTCGTGGTCCGGCCCAGGCCCTCCAGCGCAGCAAGCTTGATCGGCTGGTCCTCGGCCACCGTCCGGGCGGCCCAGTCGCCGACCACGATCTGCGCCGGGGAGGCCAGCGCGGCGATCGTCAACGGGATCGCCAGCGCCGTGCGCTCGTAGCGGCCCCACCGACCACGCAGCCGGCCCACCGCGTAGGCACCGGCCAGCACGAAGCCCGTCACCATGTACCCGGCCAGATACATGTGGATGAGCTCGTGCCAGAAGTACGAGTTCTCAAACAGCGCCTCGAACGGGTGCACGTCGACGACCCGCCCGTCGCGCAACGTGAACCCCGTCGGGTGGTTCATCCACCCGTTGACCGAGATCACGGTCAGCGAGCCGGTGAAACCCGCGATCGCCATCGGGATTCCGCTGGCGAAGTGCATCTTCGGGGACAGCCGGTCCCAGCCGTAGACATAGATGCCGGCGAAGATGGCTTCCAGGAAGAACGAGAAGCCCTCTATGGCGAAGCCGAGACCGAACACCCCGCCGAAGGTCGCGGTGAAGGCCGGCCACAGCAGCCCCATCTCGAAGCTCAGGATCGTGCCGGTGATGACCCCGACCGCGAACAGCGCGACCATCACCTTCGTCCAGCGCCGCGCCAGGGTCCGATACAGCTCGTCGCCGGTACGCAGGTACCGCCACTCGACGAACAGGATGATCGCGGGGAAAGCGATCCCGAAACACACCAGCGGGATGTGCACCGCGAACGACAGGGCCTGCATCTGACGCGCCTGAAACAGGTAGTCCTGATCCACCGGCACCAGGCCGGCGGCCGCGATGAGCGACATCGAACTCCTAACCACCACTCCCTCGAGGGGACTGACCCTGGGTCGAGTTCATCGCGCATACCATGTCACACGATTGCCACGAGCCTGAAGGAGCCACGACGCCGGGAAGCAGGGCAAGACAAGAAATGACTGACCCTGAGTCGCTGTTCCGGGATCTGGTCGCCTGGTTGATCGACAGCGGTGAGCTGGTCTCGGACTGGCGGGAGGCGTTCGCGGCGGTGCCGCGTCACCGGTTCATCCCGGACACGATCTGGGTGGACGACCGCGCCGGGCTGGTGCCGCTACGGCGTGCTGCAGATCCGCTGGAATGGATGCGGCACGCGTACGGTCCCGCCGCGGTGGTGACCCAGGTCGATGACGGGCATCCGGCCGGGCCGGGGCGACGGGGCCGCTGTATCACCGGCTCAGCCAGCCAGCCCGACGTGGTCGCGCGCATGCTCGCCGCGCTGGACGCCCGGCCCGGCATGCGGATCCTGGAAATCGGCACCGGGACCGGCTACAACGCCGCGCTGCTCGCCCACCGCCTCGGTATCCAGAACGTGACCAGCATCGAGATCGACCCCGGTCTCGCCGAGCACGCCCGCCGGTCCCTGACCACCACTGGCTACCCGGTCACCGTGATCACCAGCGACGGCGCGGCGGGTCACCCACCCCGCGCGCCCTATGACCGGATCATCTCCACCGCCGCCGTGCAACACGTGCCCTACCCGTGGGTCGCCCAGACCCGACCCGGCGGCACGATCCTCACCCCCTGGCACACCGCCTACCACGATGGCGCGCTGGCCTCGTTCACCGTGCACGACGACGGCACCGCCGAAGGCCGAATCGTCGGCGATGCGGCGCTCATATTCGGGCGCGACCAGGGGATCTTCGCCACCATCGACGACGAGGAACGCGACGAGACCACCGCTCGCGCAAGCCACACCACCCTCACGCCCGATGATGTCGCCTTCGACCACGACGCCTCCCTCGCCATCGGCATGAAAGTCCCCGGCTGTTCAGTCAGCACCGTCCCCGACCCCACCACCGAGCTGACCGGCACGCTCTGGTTCACCGACCCCGACACCGATTCCTGGGCCAACCTGCACTATCAACCCGACACCCCCACCTACCCCATCCACCAATCCGGACCCCGCAACCTCTGGGACGAAATCGAGTGCGCCTACCACTGGTGGCACGACGCCGGACGCCCCGGCCCCGACCGCTGGCGCATCACCCTCACCCCCCAGGGCGAACACATCACCCTCACCGAGACCATCACCAGCCCACCTGGCCAGGAACGCTGACCCGCCTGCGCGCCTCATTCGCGCGCCGACGCCGAGTACGACGACCTCATCGGCCAGGCGATCAGGGTGCACCGGCTGGACTTCATCGAGTCGACGTCTGAGTCGCACATGGCCGCCAGCGAGCTGATGATCTCGGTGGTGATTGATCTTCGCGTCCAAGACCCCCGCGCTGGCCGGGGCCTGGACAGCTCGGGGATCGACGAGCAGGACTGTCAGACCGGACTGTTACTTTTCGGTGCGGTGAGTTAAGTGAGGAGGCGCTGGGGTGGGCAGCCAGTTCGACGCCATCTTCACTGTGACCGGAGCGGGCCCGGTGCGGGTGGCGATCGTGCGGGCACTGCGGGCGGGGGTGCGCGCGGCGGGCGAGTCCTACGAGTTCGGTCAGCCTCGCACTGATTCGCACACCTACGGCACCGATCTGTGGCGCTTCGTCTGGTACGAGATGGGACGCGAACTGGGCGCGTTGCCCAGGGCCTTGGTGCGCCACCCCCGTGGCTCGTTCCTCGTCGATCTCGGCGCGGCGGTGCTGTACCCGTTCCGCTACGGCGCGGCCCTGTCGGACGACGTCATGACATGTCGGCTGGCGGAGAGCCAGTTCCGCCGTGACCTGCTGGTCGATACGAAGACGCAGCCGCACCTGTTCTGGCCCCAGGTCGTCCTGGTGCCCTACGCCGCGAACCCCCATGCCGGACTGGTCCGCGCGTACGTCGGGGGTGCGCGGATTCACGACGGCGACCTGCTCGACTGGCAGTGGCTGGAGGAACTGGACGAGGCCGGGCCGCCGACCGATGCCGAGGCGGACGGATCGGCGATAACTCTGTTCAACCATTCGCCCGAGGGCCACCACTGGACTGGCACTGACTGACTCGGAGAAGAGCGCCGGTGACCAAGCCAGCTGACGAGGCGACGGTCGCTGGCGTCTTCGACCCCGCGCGACTGCCGCTGGCTCGCCGCCGCCTTGAGCACTTTACGCTGCGAATCCGGCTCACCTCCAAATGATTTGTCCGTAGCTTCGCAACCGACCTATCGGGAGTCGCGGCCGAGTCTGCTGCTGGCGGGGCCGATATACGCCTGGAGCGTTCGGCTCAAACCAGTTGCGCACCCGCCTACGTTGCGATGCCCCACTACCCTGAACCCAAGGCACCCCAACCCCCACAGGAGGCGTACCCGTGCCTGACATGCCCACCGGCGCCCTCGTCCGGCTATATCGCATCGAGCGTCGCATGAGCACCGTCTCCCTGGCCACCCATGCCGAAATCACGGTGCGCTACCTGGAGATGATCGAGGCCGACAGCAAGACGCCATCAGTACCCGTCCTGCGCAAGCTCGCCAAAGTGCTCGGGGTACGCAGCTCGGCCCTCCTCGGCGAGGCGCCGAGCGAGGATCACGAGGGGCCGGTCAACCCGCGCCTGGCCGAGGTGGAACGAGCGCTCGTCACCTATCGCTCGGTGCAACTGAGTGAAGCGACTGCGCTGCTGCCGCTGTCCGAGCTGAACGAGCAGATCAATGCCGGATGGGAAGCGTGGTTCACCTCGCCTCACCGCTACAGCGACGTGCTGCGGATGCTGCCGGAGCTGATCGTCAACAATGAGCGTGCCGTACACGAGCATGAGCGTTCCGCTGTGGCCTGCCGCCAAGCGTCCGAGGTCTACCAGTTGGCCCGGCCGGTGCTGAAGAAGCTGGGACGGGTCGATCTGGGTGGCGTGGTGTCCGACCGGGCCATGCGCTACGCCGAGGAAACTGGAGATCCACTGCTGATCGCGGCAGCCACGTGGGCACTCGGTCATGCCATGCTGTCCGACGATCAGCCGTCCGGGGCCTTGGAGCTGGCGATAAAAGGCAACGAAGCCTTAGAGCCGCTACTTCCAGACGGAACAGCAGCGCACTTCTCGCTCTACGGCGGACTACTGTTGGTGGCGTCCATCGCCTCTGGGCGAACTGGCGATCCGTGGCGGGCACGCGAGCTGCTGCGTGAGCCAGCACGACGGGCCGCGGAGCAGGTCGGCGACGGCCAAAACTACCACCACACGGTGTTCGGACCGACGAATGTGGCGATTCATAGGGTCACTATCGAACAGGAGGCCGGTGAGCTTTCCGAAGCATTGCGACTGGCCGATGAGGTTGATATTACTCGGATACCGTCATTAGGGCGACAGACCGAGCATCTCTACGCACTGGCGCGCGGCTATCAATGCAAGGGCAACGACACGGCGGTCTTTGTGCACCTGCTGAAGGCGGAGCGTCTCTGTCCCGAAGACTTCCAACGCAGCCACATGGCCCGCAGCCTGGTCACGACGCTCGTGAAGCGCGCCAAGCCGTCGTATGCCCAAGAAGTACGGGAGCTAGCCGCGCGGAACGGTTTGCTGAACTGAGCAGCGACTACAGAACCGACCGGAGTAGCAACTACACCTCCGGCGAGTTCGTCTCGGTACTCGAGGGGTTGGGAACACCGCAGTCGGCCGTATCGGTATCTGTTTACATATCATGTGTCCGGAAAACGCGATGCAGCCCAACCCGGGCATCGGGGGCGCAGGGAGGGGTGGTTCGTACTCCTCGCTACCCTCGACCCAAGACACCCCAACCCCTGCAGGAGGTGTCCCGTGCCTGACATACCCACCGGCGCCCTCGTCCGCTTGTACCGCATCGAGCGGCGGATGAGCACCACGTCCCTGGCCACCCGTGCCGGGATCACCGTCCGATACCTGGAGATGATCGAGGCCGACAGCAAGACTCCTTCGGTGCCGGTGCTGCGCAAGCTCGCCAAGGTGCTCGGGGTACGCAGTTCGGCCCTCCTCGGCGAGGCACCGAGTGAGGATCATGAGGGCTCGATCAACCCGCGTCTGGCCGAGGTGGAACGGGCGCTCTACACCTACCGGTCGCTGGCGCTCAGTGAGAAGGATGAGCTGCCCACGTTGGAAGCGTTGGCTGTGCAGATCAGTACCGCACAGCAGTCTTGGTGCAGCTCGCCGAACAAGTACAGCGATGTGCTGCGGATGCTGCCTGCGCTGATCGTCAACAGTGAGCGGGCGGTGCACGAGTCCGGGCGCTCGCGTGAGGCGTGCCGACAGGCCTCCGAGATGTACCACGTAGCGCGGGCGGTGTTGAAGTACCTCGGACGGGTCGATCTGGGCGGGCTGGTGTCCGACCGGGCCATGCGCTACGCCGAGGAAGCTGAAGACCCGCTGCTGGTTGCGGCTGCCACCTGGAACCTCGGCCACGCCATGCTGTCGGACGATATGCCGTCCGGCGCGCTCGATCTCGCCATGAAAGGCAGCGAAGCCCTGGAGCCGTTGCTGCCGGACGGGACGCCAGAGCACTTCTCGCTCTATGGCGGGTTGCAGTTGGTGGCCACCTTGGCGGCGCTGCGAACGGGCGACCCATGGCGGGCGCGTGAGCTGCTGCGCGGGCCAGCACGGCAAGCCGCCGAACAGGTCGGTGACGGCCACAACCACCACGGGACGGTCTTCGGGCCGACGAATGTGGGCATCCACATGGTCAGGGTGGAGTACGAATGCGGCGAGATAACCGAAGCCCTGCGCCTGGCAGACGATGTGGATATTACCCGGACTCCATCGCTGGAGCGGAAGACCAGCCTGCTCTACAAGGTCGCCCAATGCTACGACTGCCGCAGTAATGACGCGGCCGTCTTTGTGCATCTGAAAATTGCTGAGCAGCTCTGCCCGGAGGACTTCCAGCACCGGCAGGACGTCCGAGGCATGGTGCGTACTCTCGCGAAGCGGGCCAAGCCGTCGTATGCCAGCGAGGTACGGGAGTTTGCTGGGCGGATTGGCTTGCTGGACTGACGGCCGCATGTCACGTGTCGCTGGTGGCTAACGCAAGACGTCGACTGGACTCGCTCTCACGTTTGTCGTTCGACAGCGTGGACAACATCTCCGAACTTGCCGAACTCAGCGTTCGGAACAGAGCGTTCGGGAAAGCGTGGTTTCGTGGCCTGATGATCGTTTCCCGTTAGCTTGCGTCCAAGGCCCCAGGGCCGGGACGTCCGAGCTACCCCGGGCGTGGTCGGTACCTGCCAGTCGGGCTCGCTGCTCATCCTCCCCTGAGCAGTGAAGCTCCGGAATCACTGGCAGGCAGTGCTACCGAGCTGCGCTGATATCCCCCTCGGGGGTAGCTCACCCCGGCCCTGGGTGCCGCTCATACGCGGACAGGACAAACGGGGTTGTTTGGCATGGCACACGAGAACGATCCAGCGGGCCAGGACCCGGACGGCTTTCGGCACGATGACGACAGAACTCAGAGTCAGGACGAACCCCAGCGGTTCGGTAGCGACGTGGAGCGTCTGCGTCGGTCGTGTGATGAGTGCTGACGACACAAGCAGCGATTACGCGCTCCTGGGCGAGCTGAACCGCCTCGGTGTGGCGTTAGGCCCATTCACTGGGGGCATCCTCACTGATTCGCTGTCCGTGACCGCACAGCTGGACTTTGGGTACCGGCTTATTCGACTGGCCGGACGTATTCGGGCACGGGTGGAGCAGAAGCCGTTCACTGCCGGGTCTTCGGGTATCGACGGTGAGGTCATATGAGGCCGTGGCTGAATACGACTCACCGGAAACTGGCGGCGAAGCCTCGCCAGGGTGTGAATGTCACCGTGATTGTCGCGGTGTACCGGGGGACCGTGTGGCTGTCCATTGATTCCTCGTTCCTTCGTGAGGCCATTTTAGAACCTGCGCAGGCTGACAGCTTGATCGAGCTGTTGACGCAGGCTGTCACCGAAGCACGGAGCTACCACCGCGGTGATGGCACATGAAGCGTGGTGGGCTGTGCCGGTGAACCGGCCAACTGGCTGGGCCTACCTCCGGGCTGGTTGCACGATTCGCTGGCAGCGGGGAGATACTGAAGCGTACGTACTCAAAGGCAACACGGTCGGCAGTTGGACCATGGAGGGACTACTCGGGAAGGTCCCGGTGTCTCCGGTGGGGTGGGCGGATCTTGCTGAGGTCAGGAGTACCGGGGAGCGGTGGGTGCGGAGGGGGTGAGGGGGCACGCTCGGCGGGTGCGCTGGCGGGGCGAGCGTGATGTCGTCCGCTCGACAGCCGCGGAGACGAGATGGTGAGCGCGAGCGTAACGTTGATCCACTGATGCGCCTGTCACTCGCCCTCATCGCCGCCGTCGGCCTGCTCGCCGGCTGCGGTGGCGGATCACAGGCAGCACCACTCGCTCCGGCGCGACTGCCGACGATCCCCTCCGAAGCGTTCAACAACGCACCGTCACAGGTTGCGATCGCTGTCGACGTAGTGTTCCTGAGCCAGCTCAACGGCAGTGGCGTTCCCTACTCGACGAACGGCAGCGCCATCACCGAGGCGCACGTCGTGTGCGCCACGCTGACCGAGAACCCCGCAGCCACCCAAGCGCAGGTCGCCGCCCTTGAGCCGTTCGGGTCGCACAACCAGGCCTTCGTCGATGCGGCCATCACTGCGTACTGCCCGGAGTTCGAACACCGTTCGTGACGCGACACGGCGAGGTATCAGACGTACAGCGGAATCTGGCAACCAAGCCGCGATCCACCAACATCGACATTGTTTTGTTGAGCGGCGAGGTCACCGGACGCGGGACCCGCGGACTCCCCGGCCCAGCGCCAGAGCGCCGACGATCGCCACGACGGGGCCGATGATCGCCCACATCGTCACCCCGGTCATCGAACTCCCTGCCAGAAATCCCAGGCCCTGCAACGTCCAGATCGCGCCGACGAGCACGAACACCACACCCAGCGCTATCCACAGCCCGTTTCTCACGATCGGCTCCGTCCCTTGATGCCGCGGACCAGGCCCGGTTCATGGTCTACCCACTGTGACAGTGCGGGTGGTGACCATTTCCCGGGACGCAGCGGGTGTCCAGGCTCAGGTTAACCGCTGTCGGTCGGTGGTGTACCCGCCGCGTTGAGATCTGTTGCCCTCCAGCACACCTGCGCGGTCTGTCGCCTTCCTGCCAAGATCACTTATGATCGCTCAAGGCAACAGACCCATCGATAGTCGTCGGGGTGATCGCTGGTCGTGGCGGTGCGACTGGTTTATCTGGTCTTCCGGCCGCTCGTGGCTGGGCTCGGGCTGCTGGCCTGGCGCGCACGATCACCTTGCGGTTGTCGGATGAGGCGTACGAGGCGGTCAAGCGGCACGCCGATGCCGAGCGCATGTCGATGAACTCCTGGATTGAGGGTGTGTTCGACGCCGAGGACATGCGTCGGCGGTGCGCCGCGCATGCGGCCTGGATCGCGGCCCATCCGTCGGTGAGCAGCGCGGCTTGGCGTTCGGTCAGGCCAACCAGCAAGCTCTTGCGGCGGCTGGCCTGCGGGGGGAGCACCAACCTCCCGGTGCTCCGCGTCTGTGCTGGTCAGCTGGTGGGCGCAGCAGGACTTGAACCTGCGACCGCTCGCTTGTAAGGCGAGTGCTCTCCCGCTGAGCTATGCGCCCTGGTGCCGCGCAGCGACCGCGCGGCACAAGTTGGTCAGGCCGGCAACGCTGCCAGGGCCTGCTTCCAGATGGTCTGGTCCCGCGCCTCGCCGGGCTGGTTCATCTCGGCGAAGCGGATGGTGCCGTCGGTGTCCACCAGGAAGGTACCCCGGTTGGCGATGCCGGCCTTGTCGTTGAACACCCCGTAGTCCTGGGCGACCTGGCCGTGCGGCCAGAAGTCGGACAGCAGCGGAAAGTCGTAGCCCTGCTGTTCCGACCACGCCTTGAGCGCGAACACGGAGTCCACCGAGACCGCCAGCACCTGCACGTCGGCCTGCTGGTAAGCGTCCAGATCGTCGCGCAGCTGGCTCAGCTCACCGGTGCAGATACCGCTGAAGGCCAGTGGATAGAACACCAGGAGCACATTCTTGGCGCCCCGGAAATCCGAAAGCGTTCGCTCCTCGTTGTTCTGGTCCTTCAGCGTGAACTCCGGAGCTTCGTCCCCCACCTCAAGTGCCATCAGCTCAGCTCTCTTCCTCAACTCGGTAGGCCAGCGCACCGGCCGGTGCGGCCCGGAACCGAGGGTATCCGGCCCCGGGGATGGTGGTCAGCGCTTGGATTTGGCCGCCTTCGGCGACGCCAGCCTGGTGCTCGCCCAGTCCTCGCTCACGCTGACATTCGAGGTCTGCGCGAGGCCGGCGGTGGGGGCCGCCTCGGCGATGTCCGACGGCGCCACGTGCCCGTCGCGGCCCGTCTTCGGAGTGAACACCCAGATCACACCGTTGTCCGCGAGCGGACCCCGGACGTCCATCAGGGTGTCTACGAGATCACCGTCCTGATCGCGCCACCACAACAACACTACATCCACGATCTCGTCAGAGTCCTCGTCGAGGAGGTCGGCACCGGTCACCTCCTCGATCGCGGCGCGGATGTCGTCGTCGACGTCGTCGTCCCAGCCGACCTCCTGCACGACCATGTCCGATTGGATCCCGAGCTTCTCGGCGACACCGAGCTTGCTGGTGTCTCCCGCCGCGGCGGCGACCACGGTTTCACCCCTCCACAACGTCGAGCCAGGCGGGTGGACCGCCTAGCGATCTAATACTCGATGGCGTCCAAGCGAACACTGCGGTCCACCTAGAGCGCAACAGCCAGCGGCAGGACACGCCGGACCAGCATTGCTCCGAAGGGTTACCTGCACGTAGGTGACACCTGGCGCACGGCCGACGAGCATGGAGCACGATGGTGATGAGCGGCCCGCCCGCGCGACCCGGTAGCCGGCCGCCCACCGCACCCTCCGACCAGCTCAAGGCGAGGAGATCCCTTGGCCACGCAGAACAATCGGGCACCCGCCCGCGTCCGGGTCATCCGTGACGGGATGGCAGCGCACCTGCCCGACATCGACTCCGAGGAGACCGCGGAGTGGCTGGAGTCCTTCGACTCCGCCGTGCTGTCCGGGGGCAAACAGCGGGCTCGCTACCTGATGCTGCGGTTGCTCGAGCGGGCCCGCGAGACCGGCGTCGGTGTGCCGTCGCTGACCAGCACGGACTACGTCAACACCATCCCCACCGACAACGAGCCGTGGTTCCCGGGCGACGAGGAGACCGAGCGGCGTTACCGCGCCTGGATTCGGTGGAACGCGGCGGTGATGGTGCACCGC
The DNA here is from genome assembly GCA_050699955.1 of Pseudonocardiaceae bacterium. Taxonomy (GTDB): domain Bacteria; phylum Actinomycetota; class Actinomycetes; order Mycobacteriales; family Pseudonocardiaceae. The sequence continues at coordinate 22,041 of JBOHGD010000020.1, forward strand.
GCGCAGCGTCCCGGGGTGGGCGTCGGTGGGCACATCTCCACCTACGCCTCGTCGGCCGCGCTCTACGAGGTGGGCTTCAACCACTTCTTCCGGGGCAAGGACCATCCCGGCGGTGGGGACCAGGTCTACATCCAGGGTCATGCCTCCCCCGGCATCTACGCCCGCGCCTTCCTGGAGGGCCGGCTCTCCACCGATCAGCTCGACGGGTTCCGCCAGGAGCTCTCCCACGCGGGCCCCGGCGGCGGCCTGCCCTCCTACCCGCACCCCCGGTTGATGCCGGACTTCTGGGAGTTCCCCACCGTCTCGATGGGCCTGGGCCCGATCAACGCGATCTTCCAGGCGCGGCTGAACCACTACCTGCGCGACCGCGGCATCAAGGACACCTCCGATCAGCATGTCTGGGCCTTCCTCGGCGACGGCGAGATGGACGAGCCGGAGTCCCGCGGGCAGATCCAGGTGGCCGCGACCGAGTGCCTGGACAACCTCACCTTCGTCGTGAACTGCAACCTGCAGCGCCTCGACGGCCCGGTCCGCGGCAACGGCAAGATCATCCAGGAGCTCGAGTCGTTCTTCCGTGGCGCGGGCTGGAACGTCATCAAGGTGATCTGGGGCCGCGAGTGGGACGCGCTGCTGCACGCCGACCGTCAAGGCGCCCTGGTGAACCTGATGAACGTCACAGCGGACGGTGACTACCAGACTTACAAGGCCAACGACGGCGGCTATGTCCGGGAGCACTTCTTCGGCCGTGACCCGCGCACCAAGGACCTGGTCAAGAACCTCACCGATGCCGAGATCTGGAACCTCAAACGCGGCGGGCACGACTACCGCAAGGTCTACGCCGCCTACCTGGCGGCCACCCAGCATCACGGCCAGCCCACCGTGATCCTGGCCAAGACGATCAAGGGCTATGGCTTGGGCACGCACTTCGAGGGTCGCAACGCCACCCATCAGATGAAGAAGCTGACCCTGGCGGACCTGAAGCACGTCCGCGACGTCCAGCGCATCCCGCTCACCGATGCACAGCTCGAAGAGAACCCCGCGCTGCCGCCGTACTACCACCCGGGACCGGACGCGCCGGAGATCCAGTACCTCTGCGAGCGGCGCAGGGCGCTGGGCGGGTTCGTGCCCGAGCGGCGCACCAAGTTCAAGGCCCTGGTGCTGCCCGGCGACAAGGCCTACGAGGTGGTGCGCCGCGGGTCGGGCAAGCAGGAGGTCGCCACCACGATGGCGTTCGTCCGCCAGCTCCGCGAGCTCATCAAGGACCCCGAGATCGGGCCGCGCTTCGTGCCGATCATCCCGGACGAGGCCCGCACGTTCGGCATGGACTCGATGTTTCCCACGCAGAAGATCTACAACCCGCAGGGACAGCTCTACACCTCGGTGGACGCCGATCTGATGCTGGCCTACCGGGAGAGCGAGCAGGGCCAGATCCTGCACGAGGGCATCAACGAGGCGGGCTCCACCGCATCGTTCACCGCGGCTGGCACCTCCTACGCCACGCATAACGAGCCGCTGATCCCGTTCTACATCTTCTACTCGATGTTCGGCTTCCAGCGCACCGGCGACGGCCTGTGGGCGGCGGGCGACCAGATGACCCGCGGTTTCCTGCTCGGCGCCACTGCCGGGCGTACCACGCTGGTCGGCGAGGGGCTGCAGCACAACGACGGGCACTCCCATCTGCTCGCCGCGTCCAACCCCGCGGTGGTGGCTTACGATCCCGCGTTCGGCTACGAGATCGCACATATCGTCCGCGACGGGCTGAGCCGGATGTACGGCGACGGCGCGGGCTCCGATCCGAACGTCTTCTACTACCTCACCCTCTACAACGAGCCCTACCAGCAGCCACCGGAGCCCGAGGGTCTCGACGTCGAGGCCCTGCTGCGGGGCCTGTACCGCTTCGCTGCGGCGCCGGGCACCGAAGGGCGTCACGTGCAGCTGGCCGCGTCCGGAGTCGCGCTGCCGTGGGCGATGCGGGCCCAGGAGATGCTGGCGCAGGACTGGGACGTGCAGGCTGACGTGTGGTCGGCGACGTCGTGGGCCGAACTGCGCCGCGACGCCGTCGAGGTCGACCGACACAACCTGCTGCACCCCGATGCCGAACCCCGGGTACCACACGTGACCCGGCTGCTGGAGGGTGCCCCGGGTCCGCTGGTGGCGGTATCGGACTGGATGCGCGCGGTACCCGACCTCATCCGTCCCTGGGTGCCCACCGACATGGTCACCCTCGGCACGGACGGCTTCGGTTTCTCCGACACCCGCCCGGCAGCGCGGCGGCACTTCCTCATCGACGCCGAGTCGATCGCCGTCGGCGCCCTGGCCGCGCTGGCCCGCCGTGGTGAGGTGCAGCGGTCGGTGGTCGCCGAGGCCGCCCGCCGCTACCGCATCGACGACCCACAGGCGGCCGGACCACAGACCTCCGACCCGGGAGTGGCCTGACGGCGCTTATGCCAACCGCGCAGCCATCTCCCAGACCAGGATCTCGGCTCCGTCAGGTCCGGCGGTGACCCGCCGCCCCTCGGACAGCGCGATCCGGGCCGCGTCGCCGACGTCGAGTGAGCCGCTGCCCTCCAGAGCCACCGAGCCCCGGGCCACGAACAGATGCACGAAGGAGGCCGTCGGCAGGCTCACACCCGCGTCCGGCTGCAGCCGTGCGGCGTAGAGCGCAGCGAGCTGCTGGCGGATGGAGATCGCCCGGCTGTCCCGATGGGCCTCCATCCCGGAAGCGACCACGACGAGCTCACCCGACCCGGCATCGACCGTGCCCAGCTCGTCGTTGATGTCGAGCTGCTCGTAGCCGGGTTCGACCGCGCGGGTGTCCGGCGGCACCCACATCTGTACGAAGTGCACGTCCCGGTCGTGCGGCTGCGCCTCCTGCGGCCCAGCGGAGTCCAGCCGCCAGGAGTCGTTCGTCTCCGAGTGCAGGATCCCGGTTCCGGCGCTCATCCGCTGGGCCAGCCCGGGGTAGATCAGCCCGGAGTTGCCCTCGGAGTCCTGATGCACCAGGGACCCCTCCAGCACCCAGGTCACGATCTCCATGTCGCGGTGCGGATGGGTCTCGAACCCCATCCCGGCCTGCACCACATCGTCGTTGCTCACCAGCAGCAGCCCGAAGTGCGTGTTTCGCGGGTCGTAATGGCGACCGAACGAGAACGAGTGCCGGGAGCTCAGCCAGTCGAGATCGGTGTGCGTCCGGTCCCCCGCCCGGCGCACGTCGATATCCGGTACGAGCTTGTGCGGCGAGCTCACTGTCGCGTCCCTCCTCGGGCACCGGGCCATCCGGGTACCCATTCCTGACATTCTTGCGCACGTTCTTGCGGCGTCAACGAGTATCCCGCGCCGGTCATTCCCTGGTCACCACCTCCCCGTGCGATGCTGGCCGTCATGACCACCCGGGCCGGCGCCCATCCGCTGCCGACCAGCACGCTACGCAAGCTGGAAAGGGCCTCTGGCGGGCTCGCCACAGCGAGCGTGGCCGAGATGGAGCAGCGCTACCCCTGGTTCCTGCGGCTGCCCGCCGACCAGCGGGCCGGAGTACTACTGGTCACCCAGACCAGCGTCGCGAACTTCGTCGAATGGCTCAAGGACCCGCAGCACTCGATCAAGCTCACCGTGGAGGCGTTCCGCACCGCCCCCCGTGATCTGGCCCGCTGGGTCAGCCTGCGGCAAACCGTCGAACTGGTCCGGGTCGCCACCCAGGTGTTCGAGCAGCGGCTGCCCGAACTGGCTGCCGACGACGCCGAACGCGCCGTACTCACCGAAGCCTCGCTGCGCTACGGCCGCGAGGTCGCCTTCGCCGCCGCCATCACCTACGCGGGTGCCGCCGAGGCCCGCGGTGCCTGGGACGCCCGGCTGGAGGCGCTCGTGGTGGACGGCATCGTGCGCGGGGACGGCGAAGAGTCTCTGCTGTCCCGCGCCGCGGCGCTGGGACTGGACCCGGCTGCTCCGGCCACGGTGCTGGTCGGCAACCCGCCCCCGGACGAACCGCCCGGGCTGCTGTCCGACATCCGCGGAATCGCCATGCGCACCGGTCGCGGAATGCTCGTCGGCGTGCAGGGATCCCGCCTGGTGCTGGTCGTCAGTGGCCGTGCCGAGCTGTCCGAGGACTCCGACCGGATGCTCGACGCCTTCGGCCGAGGTCCGGTGGTGGTGGGGCCGACGGTCCCTTCACTGGCCGACGCGCACCGCAGCGCCGCCGAAGCCCTGTCCGGGCTGCGCTCCGTCGCGGCGTGGCCCGCGGCCCCGCGCCCGGTACCGTCCGCCGAGCTGTTGCCCGAGCGGGCGCTGGCCGGGGACCCCGAGGCGGAACGGTTGCTGGTCGACCAGGTGATGCGACCGCTGACGACGGCAGGTGGCGGGCTGGAGGAGACGCTGGACGCCTTCTTCGACGCGGGTGGGGTGCTGGAGAGCTGCGCCCGGCGACTGTTCGTGCACCCCAATACGGTTCGCTACCGGCTGCGGCGGATCACTGATATCACCGGGCGGGCACCGGGCAACCCGCGGGACGCTCTGGTCTTGCGGGTAGGCCTGGCAGTCGGGCGGCTGGCCCGATCCCGGGGGTTGTGGTGACCGTCATAACGCGGTTCGTGACGGTGTTCCGGCGGGTCGTGAGGGTCGCACATCTCACAACGCGGACCAACCAGTACCGCCTGGATGAGGCCGCTGGGAGCAGAGTCTTGTAGAGACCCCACAAGAATGCGGTGACGGACTTGGTGCACGACAGCATCACCGTGGCCGCCGTTCAGGGTGTTCAGTGGAACAGTGATCGCGCTCCTGGCTCCCGGACAAGGCTCACAGTCACCCGGCATGCTCGAACCCTGGCTCGCGTTGGAGGGCGCGGAGGATCGGATCGCGGCGTGGTCCGAGGTGGCAGGCCTCGATCTGCGACGGCTGGGCTGCACTGCTGACGCCGACGAGATCAAGGACACCGCGGTGACCCAACCGCTGGTGGTGGCGCTGTCCTTGCTCGCGGCCGAGGAGCTGGCCCGCAGGCTGGACCTGCCGACCGACGCCCCGGTCGTCGGGCACTCGGTCGGCGAGCTCGCGGCAGCGGCCGTGGCCGGGGTGCTCACGCCCGACGACACGGTCGCATTCGCTGCGGTCCGCGGCCGCGAGATGGCCGCCGCCTGCGCGCTGGAGCCCACCGGCATGTCGGCGGTACTCGGCGGCGATCCCGATCAGGTACTGGCGGTGTTGGCGACCTTGGGACTGGACCCGGCCAACCGCAACGGTTCGGGCCAAGTCGTCGCCGCGGGCCTGCTCGACGCCTTGGCGGCGCTGGCCGAGCAGAAACCCGACCGGGCGCGCATCGCGCCACTTCCGGTCGCCGGCGCATTCCACACCCGGTTCATGGCCCCAGCCGAGCAGGCGCTGGCCCAGCATGCCGCGCAGCTCACCGCGAAGGACCCGGCGCACCCGCTGCTGTCCAACGCGGACGGCGAGGTGGTGACCGACGGCGCCGAGCTGCTGCGCCGGCTGGTCGCCCAGGTGACCAGGCCGATTCGCTGGGACTCCTGCATGGCGACGATGCGCACCCTCGGCGTCACCGCGACCGTCGAGCTTCCTCCCGCGGGCACGCTGTCCGGCCTGGTCAAACGCGATCTGAAGGGCACCTTCACGCTGGCCCTCAAAGAACCGGCCGACCTCGACAAGGTGGCCGGACTGGTCGCCGACCACTCGGGGGCCGCGGCATGAGGCCCCCTCTGCGGCAGCCACCCCCGGCAGTCGGCGCCCGCATCCTCGGCCTGGGCAGCAGCCAGCCAGAGCAGATCGTCACCAACGACGACCTCGTCGCCCGCGGGGTGGCCACCACCGACGAGTGGGTACGTGACCGGGTGGGCATCGTGGAGCGGCGCTTCGCCCGGGCGGACGAGTCGGTGGTCGACATGGCGGTCGACGCGGGCGCGAAGGCGGTGGCCGACGCGGGCCTGGCCCCGGGGGACATCGACGCAGTGCTGGTCGCCACCTGCACGATGCCCACGTACATCCCCAACGCGGCCGGACAAACCGCAGACCGCATCGGCGTACACGCCGCTCCGGCCTTCGACCTCAACGCCGCGTGCGCAGGTTTCTGTTACGGCCTGGGATCCGCCTCTGACATGATCCGAGCAGGTTCCGCGCGACACGTGCTGGTGATCGGCGCGGAGAAGCTGTCCGACTGGGTGGATCCGATGGATCGGTCCACCTGCATCATCTTCGCCGACGGCGCCGGCGCGGCCGTGGTCGGCGCGACCGGTCCTGGCGAGCAGCCCGGGATCGGCCCGATCGCCGCAGGCAGTGCTGGGGATCTCGTCGATACCATCGTGGTGGCCGACCGCAACTCCTTCATCCACCAGGAGGGCCAGGCGGTGTTCCGCTGGGCCACCACCAAGATCGCACCGGTGGCGCTGCGGGCGCTGGAGTTGGCCGGGCTCAGCCCGGCCGACATCGACGTGCTTGTGCCGCACCAGGCGAACCTGCGTATCGTCGACAATATCGCCAAGCGCTTACGGGCGGCCGGAGCGCGCGAGGACATGGTGGTGGCCGACGACATCGTCCACTCGGGGAACACCTCCTCGGCGTCGATACCACTCGCGCTGGACCATATGCGGGCCGAGGGCCGAATCAGCTCCGGCCAGGTGGCGCTGCTGATCGGTTTCGGCGCCGGGCTGTCCTATGCGGGGCAGGCGGTGATCCTGCCGTGAACAGCACGAACCTGGATGACGAACAGTGGGCACCCCCGCACACCAGGAACGCGTCGGCCTTGATCGCCGACGACCAACAGAAGGGAACATGGAGTGACGACTGAGGAGATTCTCGGTGGCCTCGCCGAGATCGTAAACGAGGTGGCGGGCGTCGAGACCAACGAGATCACACTGGAGAAGTCCTTTGTGGACGATCTGGACATCGACTCGCTCTCGATGGTGGAGATCGCGGTGCAGGTGGAGGACCGGTTCGGCGTGAAGGTGCCGGACGAGGAGCTGGCCAACCTCAAGACCGTCGGTGACGCGGTGGACTACGTCGCCAAGACCACATGACACCGTGCCCGGACGTAATGCTCTGCATGCTCGGCGCGGGGGTGCAATGACGATCGACGTCGTCGTCACCGGGCTCGGCGCGACCACTCCGCTGGGCGGGGACGTCGCGTCCACTTGGGACGCACTACGGTCCGGCAAGAGCGGCGTTACCGCCATCGGCGAGGAGTGGGTGGACCGATACGACCTACCCGTGCGGATCGCGGCGAAGCTGGCTGTGGATCCAGCCGACTGCCTCAAGCGAGTAGAAGCCCGCCGCTGGGACCGTTGTGAACAGGTTGCGGTGATCGCGGCGCGGGAGGCCTGGAAGCACGCGGGTACACCCGGAGTCGAGCCGGAGCGGCTCGCCGTGGTGGTCGGTACCGGCATCGGGGGCGCGCTGACCCTGCTCGGGCAGGACGACCTGCTCGAGCAGGAGGGGCTACGGAAGGTATCTCCGTTGACCATCCCGATGCTCATGCCCAACGGACCCGCCGCGCACGTCGGTCTCGACCTCGGCGCCCGGGGTGGCGTGCACGCCCCGGTCGCCGCCTGTGCCTCCGGTGCGGAGGCCCTGGCCATAGCCTGGCGGATGCTGCGCGCCGGGGAGGTCGACGTCGTGGTGGCAGGCGGGGCGGAGGCCTGCATCACGGCTCTGCCGATCGCCGGCTTCTCGCAGATGCGGGCCATGAGCACCCGCAACGACGAGCCTGAACGAGCTTCCCGCCCATTCGACATCTCGCGGGACGGGTTCGTACTCGGCGAGGGCGCCGGGATGATGGTGCTGGAGCGTGCGGAGTTCGCCGCCGCACGCGGGGCCCAGGTGCACGGCCGGCTGGCCGGCGTCGGTACCAGTTCCGATGCCCACCACATCACGGCACCCGAGCCGGAGGGCACCGGAGCCGGCCGGGCGATCACCAACGCGCTGCGCACCGCAGGGCTGGACAAGACCGACGTCGGGCACGTCAACGCGCACGCCACCGCCACTCTCGTCGGGGATGTCGCGGAGGCGGCGGCCATCCGGAACTCCGTCGGCGACCATCCGGTGGTCACCGCACCCAAGTCGGCACTCGGCCACCTGCTCGGCGCCGCAGGCGCCGTGGAAGGGCTGGCCTGCCTGCTCGCGATACGGGACGGAGTGGTGCCCCCCACGCTGAACCTGGAGGACCCCGACCCCGGCGTACAGCTCGACGTGGTGACCGGATCCGCCCGGGAGGTCGAGCTCCAGGTCGCCGTCAATGACTCGTTCGGATTCGGCGGGCACAACGTCGCGCTCGCCTTCACCTCGGCCTGACCGGCCGCAGGTAAGGCAACCGCTCCCTTACCCGAGGAGACCCATCATGACCACTCTGGCCGATCGTCCCCGAAGCGACGTCCAGCCCACCGATACCGAGGACACCGATCCTCGGGACCCGGAGCTTCGCCTCGCCAACCTGTTCGATCCCGGCACGATGGCTCAACTACGACCACCCGACACCAGTGGGGTATTCGCCGCGCAGGGCTGCATCGATGGCGCCAAGGTGATCGCCTACTGCACCGATGCCACCAAAATGGGCGGTGCGATGGGCTCGGAGGGCTGCCAGCACATCGTCCAGGCCATCGACACCGCGATCCGGGCGCGCCGTCCGGTAATCGGATTGTGGCACTCCGGTGGTGCCCGGATCGCCGAGGGTGTGGAGGCTCTTGACGCGGTGGGCCAGGTATTCGCCGCGATGGTCCGGGCCTCCGGGCGAGTGCCGCAGATCTCCGTGGTACTCGGCGCCGCGGCCGGCGGAGCGGCCTACGGACCCGCGCTCACCGATGTCGTGATCATGGCTCCGGAGGGCCGGGTGTTCGTCACCGGCCCGGATGTGGTCCGCAGTGTCACCGGCGAGACGATCGGCATGGAGGCCCTCGGCGGCCCCAGCGCGCACGGCAAGAAATCCGGCGTCGTGCACATGGTGGCCAAGTCCGAGCCCGACGCGTTGCAGCAAGCCCGCTACATCACTGGACTGTTCGCCCAACCGGGGATGTTCGACCTGCAGTCGGTGCGCGAGGACGTCGACCTCGCTGAGTACCTGCCCGAGCAGCCGCAGCGAGCCTACGACGTGCGGCCGCTGGTGCGCGCCGTGCTGGACGACCCCGCCCCGGACGACCCCGATAGGGCCGGTGGGTTCGCCGAGCTACAGCCCAAGTGGGCACCCAACATCGTGGTGGGCCTGGGCAGGCTGGCCGGACGGACCATCGGGGTGATCGCCAACAACCCGCTGCGTCTCGGGGGCTGCCTGGATTCCACGTCGGCGGAGAAGGCCTCGCGCTTCGTGCGAATGTGCGACTCGTTCGGGGTGCCCTTGCTGGTCCTCGTCGACGTGCCGGGTTACCTGCCCGGTGTCGGCCAGGAGTGGGAGGGCGTGGTGCGCCGGGGCGCCAAGTTGCTGCACGCCTTCGCCGAGGCGATCGTGCCCCGGGTCACCTTGGTGACCCGCAAGGCCTTCGGTGGCGCCTACATCGCGATGAACTCCCGCTCCCTGGGTGCCACCCAGGTCTTCGCCTGGCCGGACGCCCAGGTCGCCGTGATGGGCGCCAAGGCGGCGGTGGGCATTCTGCACCGCAAGACGCTGGCCGCGGCACCGGAGGACGAGCGGGAGGCGTTGCACACCAAACTCGCCGAGCACCATGAGCGCATCGCCGGCGGGATCGATCGAGCGGTGGCCATCGGAGCGGTGGACGACGTGGTGAAGCCGGCGCAGACCCGGCGCCGCCTCGCCGAGGCACTCGCCGCCGCTCCCGCAGGTCGCGGCGCACACGGCAACATCCCGCTGTAACGGGAGGTCACCAACGGTCAGCAGGGTGCCCGCAGGCTCGCGCTCGGCGGGGCCAGGCCGAGTCGTAGCTCGTCCGCCTCGCTGACCAGGGGGTAGGACACCCACCAGCGCAGGCATCGTAGGCGCAGATCGGATGGTGCATCCGTGGGATCCTGAACGCTGGTGAACGAGATCAGCGCGATGAGCCCGCCGCCGGGCCGAGGCTCCAGCCGGTGCACCAGAATGCTGCTGTCCACGGTGGTCCGGTACCGGTCACGGAAGGCACTTCTGCTGGTGTCCCGGGCCTGCTGGGCGGTCACTGTGCTGCTCCACAGCTGGTAGTCACCCTCGTTGATGGCGTCGAAGTAGTCCTGCAACAGCGCGTGCACCCGGTCGGCCGCGGGATGCGCCTGCACGTCAGCGGCCAAGGCGACGGTCTTCACGCCCGGCGGCAAGGACGGGACCCCGGAGAGGGCACCGGCAGCGGAGCTGCCCTCGGTGCCCTCGGCGTGCTGCAGTTCACGCAGCCCTACCCCGGCACCCGCGGCTGCGGCCAGCACCATGGCGGCCACCGCGGGGATCGCCCACCGGCGTCGGCGTTGTGCCATCCGCGACGCAGCCGGGTCAGCCGACCCGATGCAGCCAGGTCACCGGCGCGCCGTCGCCGGCCCTGCGGAAGGGCTCCAGCGCGTCGTCCCAGGCCGTACCGAGGAGTTGATCGATCTGGTGCGCAAACGCCTCGCGACCGCGTGCGGTGGCCGCCAGGGCGCGCAGCTGATCTTCGCCGACCACGATGTCACCGTTCGCGCTGGTCCGGGCCCGCCACAAACCGAGCCCGGGCACGTGGCAGAACCGCTCCCCGTCCACTCCGGGACTGGGCTCCTCGGTGACCTCGAAGCGCAGCATCGGCCAAGCCCGCAGCGCGCTCACGACCGTCGCGGCGGTGCCAGCCGCTCCGGACCATTCGCATTCGGCACGCAACTGACCAGGCGCCGCCTGCTGAGCGGTCCATTGCAGGTCCACTCGAGCCGCGACAACACCCGCGATCGCCCACTCAACATGCGGACAGACCGCGGACGGCGACGAGTGGACGTAGATCGTCCCACTAGTGCTCATCTGTTGACCTCCGCTGATTGACGAGGAGCGTCTTCCCCAACGTCCTCGTGATCAACCGGAGATCGCAGCACATTGTGCACTGTGTGTCGGTCGCAGCGCCAGTGACCGGCGTGTCGCGCCACGAATGGGCCCCTGCACCGGGAACCCGGTCGGGTCAGGACGCGTGGGCCTTGAGCGCCTTCGCCGCAGCCACCGCGTCGACCAGCCCGGCCCCCTTGTCGAACGATGTGGAGTACGCGCCTACCTTCTGGTACGGCGCCCCGTTCGAGTAGCGGTAGGCGGTCGACTTCAACGCATTCTCGATCTCGGCGGGTGTCGCGTCCGGATCGGCCTGGAAGAGCTGCGCCACGATACCGGTGATCTGCGGGGCTGCCATCGATGTGCCGCTGATCGTATTGTAGGTCCCGACGTCGAGAACGCCGGGCCCACTCTCCGGCTTGAGGCCGGTGGAACAGATCAGCAGGTAGGGCCGGCAGGCCCCGACGATGTTCTCGCCGGGCGCGGAGATGTCCGGCCAGGTCGACGGATCGGACTGGGCCCCTCGGGAGGAGAAGGTGGACACTGTCCCGTCGCGAGTACCGGTCCCCTGGTCGTTGAAGGACGCCACCGAGAGGATCCCGCCAGTCGGGTCCTGCGCGGGCGGGTTGGTGAGGCTGGCCGAGCCGTCACCCCCGCCGTTGCCTGCCGCCCATACCGTGACCACGCCCTCCGCCGCGAGCTTTCGCTGCAACATGACGGTCGCTGAGTTCGGGTCGAAGGTGCCACCACCGTCCGGGCCGAAGGAGTTGTTGATCACCTTGATCGGCGGGCACTGCGCGGCGGGCACCGCCGTCCCGCACGGCTCTTTGTGGTTCTCCAGCACCCAGTTCATCGCCGCGTCGGAGGCCAGGATCATCACGGAGGCGCCGGTGGACAGCGAGACGATCTTGGCGCCGGGCGCGGAGCCGGATACCTGGGTACCGTCGGTCAGGGTGACCGGATTTCCGGCGGCGATGCTGGCCACATGGGTGCCGTGGCCCCCGAGGGACGCGGTGTCGGTGTCGACGACGGTGGGCACGTCGATGATGCAGTTGGTCGCCGTGCTGGAATCGTCGAGGCACACGCTCTTCAGGTTGCGCACCACCCGGTTGGGGCTGAAAGCGGGATGGGTGGGGTCGATCCCGGTGTCGATCAACGCGATGCTGACGCCGGTGCCGTCCAGCGGCGCACCGTCCGCGCCGGTCAGGGTCTGCCGCGCCGCCAGGCTGCGGGTCACCACATTGCCCTTCGCGTCGGTGTGTTCGATGGGCTCGTCGCCTTCGAGATAGGTCACGCCCGACGCGGTGCGGGCGGCGTTCACCTGGTCCGGCGTCGCCCGCGCCACCACCACACCGATCTTGCGGAAGGCGCTGACCCGCTGCATCCCGGTGGCATCGACGGCCCGTTCGGCGTCGGCCAGGTTCGCCCCGTGCACCATCACCGTCATCTGGCTGGTGTTCGCCGTGAGCAGCTCCTGCACCAGCCTCGGCGAGAGCGGGACCAGTGGAGCGCCTGCGGTGGCAGGCAGGGCGACCAGCGCACCGGCCACGACCAGACCGGACGTGACCAGGCCGACTAACCAACCCCGCCGAATGCGACCCGCGACCACGAGAGCCTCCTCTTGCTACGAACCCTGCTGGATTGGGCGGGTGCGCCCGACACCGGAAGTCACCGACCGTGGTACCCCGTGAAGAGTGAACACGTAGCGCCGCCGACCGTCAACGCTGGGTCAGTCCTAGCCGCCCAGCCGGTTCGCCCCGAGAGACTTCCAAGTGCGCCCACGCGAGTATCTGGGCCGCAGGTAGCGTCACAGCATGCATCGTTTCGCCCGTGAGCCCGTCGCGCGGACCGCAGACCGCGCGCCGACGGCATCCGGCAGCTCCTGGAGGTTCGGTGACCACTGAGCCCGGCTACGAGGTCTCCCCCTGGGAACTGCGCTGGCGCGGCCTGGACCTTGCCGCACTGCACCGCACCGAGTCGACGTTCGCGCTGTCCAACGGCCATATCGGGCTGCGCGGCACGTTTGAGGAAGGTGAGCCGAGGGGGTTGCCCGGCACCTACCTGAATGGCTTCTACGAGCAGCGCCCGCTACCGCACGCCGAGGCTGCCTACGGCTATCCAGAGGCCAGCGAGACCGTCGTCAACGTGACCGACGGCAAGATCATCCGACTACTGGTGGCGGACGAGCCGCTGGACATGCGCTACGGCAGCGCCCCGGAGCACGAGCGGGTACTGGACTTCCGCTCAGGAACGCTGCGCCGCCACACGGTGTGGGTGACGCCGGCCGGGCGTCGGGTCAGGATCACCTCGGAGCGGCTGGTTTCCTTCACCCAGCGAGCCGTCGCGGCGATCCGCTACGAGGTGGAGCCCCTCGATGGGCAACTGCAGATGGTGCTGCAGTCCGATCTGCTGGCCAATGAGCCCGTCGAAGCGCGCACCGGCGACCCTCGGCTGGCGGCCGCGCTCGACACACCGCTGGTGGCCGACTTCGCGGCGGCCAACCGATATCGGGCCGTGCTCGCGCACCACACCCGCGCGTCCGGACTGCGGATGGCTGCCGGGATGGATCATGAGCTCGATGTGCCCGACGGGCTGCGGACCGAGATTCACGCCGAAGGCGACATGGCCCGGCTCACCGCGGCCGTGGACGTGCCCAAGGGGGGCAGGCTGCGGCTGACCAAGCTGCTGGCCTACGGGTGGTCCAGCCAGCGCTCCACCCCGGCATTGCGAGCCCAGGTGGATGCCGCGCTGGCCGGAGCGCTGCAGACCGGATGGCAGGGGCTGCTGACCGAACAGCGTGCCTACCTCGACGACTTCTGGGACGCCGCCGACATCGAGATCGACGGTGATGCCGAGTTGCAGCAGGCACTGCGGTTCGCGCTGTTCCACGTCCTGCAGGCCGGGGCCCGCGGGGAGAGCCGGGCCATCCCGGCCAAGGGACTGACCGGCCCTGGCTACGACGGGCACGCGTTCTGGGACACCGAGACCTTCGTGTTACCGCTGCTCACCTACACGGTTCCGGAGGCGGCCCGCGACGCGTTGCGCTGGCGGCACTCCATTCTGGACACCGCACGAGAACGGGCCCGGGTACTGGGGCAGCAGGGTGCGGCGTTCCCGTGGCGAACGATCAGCGGCAAGGAGTGCTCCGGATACTGGCCGGCCGGCACCGCGGCGTTCCACGTCAACGCCGATATCGCCGATGCCACCGCCCGCTACCTCGCGGCCACCGACGATACCGACTTCGAGACCTACTGCGGGGTCGAACTGCTCGTGGAGACCGCCCGGCTGTGGAGCTCGCTGGGCCACCATGACGTACACAGCGGGTTCCGGATCGACGGCGTCACCGGGCCTGACGAGTACAGCGCGATCGCGGACAACAACGTGTTCACCAACCTGATGGCGCAGCGCAACCTCGACGAGGCCGCTGCGGCCTGCGAACGGCGCCCGGACCAGGCCCGCGCACTCGGCGTCGACGTCGAGGAGATCGCCTGCTGGCGCAGCGCCGCCGAGCACATGATCGTGCCCTACGACAAGGTGCTGGATGTGCACCCGCAGGCCGAGTCGTTCACCGAGCACGCCGTCTGGGACTTCACCCAGACCAAACCGGATCACTACCCGCTGCTGCTGAACTACCCCTACTTCGACCTGTACCGCAAGCAGGTGGTCAAGCAGGCTGACCTGGTGCTGGCGATGCATCTGCGCGGCGATGCGTTCACCGAGGATCAGAAGGTCCGCAACGTGGCCTACTACGAGCCGATGACGGTCCGCGACTCGTCACTGTCAGCCTGCACCCAGGCGGTGGTCGCAGCCGAGGTCGGGCATCTGGAGCTGGCCTACGACTACCTCGCCGAAACCGCCTTCACCGACCTGCACGACCTGCACCACAACGTGGGCAACGGTCTGCACATCGCGTCGCTGGCCGGCGCGTGGACGGCCGCGGTGGCCGGGTTCGGTGGCATGCGCGACCACGGGGGGCAGCTGACCTTCGCGCCGCGACTGCCGCCCGAGCTCACCCGTCTCGCGTTCCGGATGTGCTTCGCGGGCAGCCGAATCGCGGTGGAGATCTGCTCCGACCGGGCCGTCTACCGCCTGGTCTCCGGCAACTCGCTGCGCACCGCGCACCACGGTCAGCAGATCACACTGAAACCCGGAACACCGATGACCCTGCCCATCGCGCCCACCCCGCAGCGCCCAGCGCCGCAACAGCCGCCCGGACGCGCGCCCATTCGGCGCGGTGCCCGCCACTGACCCCCGGGTCAGCGGCGCGGTTCCCGAGCCGGGCGCCAGGTGAGGGTGAGCAGCAACGCGGCGCCGAGGACACCGAGCCCGACCGCGACCGCTAGCCCGACCACACCGCCGAGCGCGTTATCAATGCCGAGCAGCCGGTCCACCGCGGCTGCGCCCGGCCCGAGCAGCCCGATCACCGTACATACCACGGCGATCATGAGGACGTACTCGTAGCCCTCCTTGAACACGAAGAATCCGTTTCGGCGGTGTGCGGTGACACCGGCGACCACCATGGTGCCGACGATGAACGCGGCGGCCAGCGGGGTGAGTAGCCCGATCGCCAGCGCGGCCCCGGCGACGAGCTCCCCGACCCCGGACAGCACGGCGTGCAGCTTCGCCGGCCGCATGCCCAGCGACGCGAACCAGCGGGCGGTGCCCGCCAAGCCGCCGCCACCCCACAGATGGTTGTACCCGTGGGCCACCATCGTCAGCCCCACGACGAGGCGCAGCAGCAGCACCGCCGTGTCAACCATGGTCATGATCTGCCCATCCCGGTGCTGGGTCCGCCGAGCGGGTTGGCCGCCCGCAGCAGGGCGTCGATCTGGTCAGGGGCGCACGGCGGAGCGAACAAGAATCCCTGCCCGGCGTCGCAGCCCAGGGTGCGCAACTGCTCGAGCTGAGCAATGGTCTCCACGCCCTCCGCGGTCACGGTCAGTTCCAGGGCGTGCGCCAGGTTCACCAAGGTCGCCACGATTCGCTCGTCCACCAGGTCGGGGTGAGTGGGTCGCAGGCCCACGGCGAACGAGCCGGCCAACTTGAGCTCATGCAACGGCAGTCGACGCAAGTAGGGCAGGTTGGAGTAGCCGGTGCCGAAGTCGTCGATGGCGATCCGCACGCCCATGTCGTACAACTTGGCCAGCGCCTCTACCGGATCAGCCTCGTCACCCATCAGGGCCTGCTCGGTGAGCTCGAGCTGGAGGCGAGCCGGGTCGAGCCTGCTACTGGCCAGGATCGCCAGGACATCTTCGACCAGACCGGGCTCGCGCAGCTGCCGGGGCGCAAGGTTGACGCTGACGAACGGCGCGGCGTCGCCGAAGTCGGTCCGCCATCGGCTGGCCTGCTCGCATGCCTGGGCCAGCACCCAGCGCCCGAGCTGCACGATCGAACCGGTCTCCTCGGCCAGCCCGATGAACTGCTCGGGTCCGAGTACCCCGTACGTCGGGTGCAGCCAACGCACCAACGCCTCCACCCCCCGCATCGTGCAGTCCGCCAGGGCAACCAGCGGCTGATACTCCACGAAGAACTCGCCGCGTTCTATCGCGGCCGGCATCGTCGTGGACAGGGTGAAACGCGCCACCTCCTGTTCGTTGCGGTGCCGGTCGAAGATCGCGTACCGGCCCTTGCCGTCTGCCTTCGCCCAGTACAGCGTGATGTCGGCGGCCTGAACCAGGTCTGCTTGGGTGGTGGCGGCCACCGGCCGCTCCACGATGCCGATGCTCGCCGTCACGATCAGCTCGTAGTCGCCGATTCGGATCGGCGTGGCCAGTGCGGCCAGGACGTCATCGGCCAGCGCGACGATGGCCTGCTCGCAGGAGTCCTCAGCGATGATCACGAACTCGTCGCCACCCATTCTGGCCACGAGCTGCCCGGCGCCGCAGCAGCCGGCCAGCCGCGAAGCGACGGCGATCAGCAGCTGATCGCCGACGTCGTGGCCCAGACTGTCGTTGACCAGCTTGAACCCGTCCAGGTCCAGGTAGCACAAGCCGATCCGGCGCGAACCGATCGGCCCGGCGAATACCTGCGCCAGTCGATCGGAGACCATCGCGCGGTTGGGCAGCCCGGTTAGCGGGTCGTGGTAGGCCTGATATTGCAACCGGGCCTGGAGCCGGTGCCGTTCGGACACATCCTCGAGCACCGCCACCTGGTAGGCAGGCGCACCGGTCTCATCGCGCACCAGCGACACCGTCAAGTGCGTCCAGATCTCCCCGCCGTCGGAGCGGTGGAACCGCTTCTCCACCCGGAAATGGTCCCGCTCGCCACGGAGCAGTTCCGCGTAGGCTTGCCACACGCTGGCGGCATCCTCCGGGTGGACCATCGCGCTGACCTTGAGCGAGGTGAAGTCCGCCAAGGTGTAGCCGAACATCCGCAGCAGCGTCGGGTTGGCCTCCGTGATGTTGCCTTCGAGGTCACCGACCCCGATCCCGACCGCCGCCTGGGTGAACATGGCCCGCAGCCGTGCCTCGCTGGCCGCCAGCGCCCGCTCGGCCTCCATCCGCGCCACGAGCCCGGCACGGTGGATCGCCTCCTGCTCGTCGAGAGTGCGTTCGCGCAGTGCACTGGCGTAGCCGGCGGCGATGTTGCCGGCCAGCCGAGCGATACGGGCAGCGAGCTCAGGGCATACGGTCAGGCCTTCCAGCAGGTTCGCCAGTCGCCCGGTGATCAGGGCGAGGCTCTCACCCAGCGTCTCGGTGCCGGTGAAGTGCGCGGCCACCAGGTCGGCGCCGACCTCGTGGGCGACCGACGGGTCGAACTCGGGAGCGAGCGCAGCGTCGACCAGACGGTGGGTCAGCCCGAGCAGGTGCGCGGCGAGCTCGTCGCGTCCCATCGACACGTAGCTGGTGCCAGCGACCGCGTCGGCCCATAGCTGGGCAAACACCTCCCGCCGCGCGCGGGTCATCCTCGTCGGCCTACCGCAGCGTAGCCGGTGAACCGCTCGGGACGGTCGTCGACATCGGAAGGGGACTCCGGCCGCCACTGGGGCAGGAACACGACACCCGGAGACACCATGTCGAACTCGTTCAGTAACTCCTCGACCCGACCCCGCGAGCGCATCGTCATCGGGGTGGTGGTGCTCTGGTAGAGCGCGGTGTGTGAGCCGGCCTGGTCAGGTCGGCCTTCGTGGGTGGCGTGCGAGAGGACCAGGTAGCTACCGGACGCCATCCGCTCACGGTAGCTGGCGACGATCTTCGCGGGGTTCGCCTCGTCCGGGACGAAGTGCAGCAGCGCCACCATGAGCACCCCGATCGGCTCGCTCAGGTCGAGCAGCCGCCCGGCCCGCGGGTCGCGCAGGATCACGTCCACGTCGGACAGCTCCGCCTGGACGATGTCGGCGCGGTCGTTGCCCTCCAGGATGGCCCGGGTATGCGCCACGGCCACCGGCTCGACATCCACATAGAGCACCCGGGCCTCGGGCAACGCCTCCTGGGCGACCTCGTGCACGTTGCCGACGGTGGGGATGCCGGAGCCGATGTCCAGGAACTGGGTGATCCCCTGGCTGACCAGGTAGCGCACCGCGCGACGTAAGAACGCCCGGTTGGCCTGCAGGACCTGCGGCAGATCCGGCCACAGTGCGATCGCTCGACGGGCCATCTCCCGGTCTACCGCGAAGTTGTGCGAGCCGCCGAGGTAGTAGTCGTAGACCCGGGCGGCGCTGGGATGCTCAAGATCTACGTCGGTCGGTACCCAGCTCGGCCGTTCCATCGCTCGTCCCCTCGCCTGCCTGGTGTCGCCACGGTCGCGACCGTGTCCGTCCGAGACCGGACATCCAGCGACGCAGGCTCTAGAGTTTTCCTCGCGCTCTCAGTAACCGTCCCGGTCACTTACTTAGCAGACCCTAACGCATGGTACAAGGTCGGGCGCACTCCGTGGTCAAGGCGCATCGGCGCGTTCGGCTGGGTCGCGGTATCGGTAATCGCGGAGCTGAGGTCTGCGCATTCGGGCGCCGCTGCCGCCCGGCCCGAATGGTCCCGCGAGCATCGGCAATACTGGCTGGGTGCCGGACGAGGGAGCGCAGGACGGGCATCGATGAGCCGGGAAGGTACGGAGCGGCATCGGGCGGCTGTGCTGGGATCTCCGATCCGCCATTCACTGTCCCCGGTACTGCACCAGGCGGCCTACGCGGCGCTTGGCCTGACCGGCTGGCGCTATGAGATGTTCGAATGCGACGAAGCGGCCCTGTCCGCCTTCGTCGACGATCTCGGTCCGGAATGGGCGGGCCTGTCGCTGACGATGCCACTCAAGCGAGTGGCGTTGACGGTGGCCGACGAGGTCTCAGCACTGGCCGGTGCGGTCGGCGCGGCGAACACCCTGGTGCTGGGTGAGCGCCGGCGCGCCGAGAACACCGACGTGGCAGGCATCCTGGCCGCACTGCGCGAAGCCGGGCTCGATCAGGTGAGCGCAGCGGTCGTCCTGGGAGCCGGTGGCACCGCTCAGGCGACGCTCGCCGCGCTGCGGGAGCTCGGGGATCGCACCCCGACCGTCCTCGTGCGGGACCCTGCCCGGACCGCGGACCTCTCCAAGGCGGCCGATCGGCTCGGCGTGCGGCCGACGATCCGCGGCGGGCTGCCCGACGTGGCGCTACCCGACGCGGACGTGGTCATCTCGACGTTGCCGGCCGGCGCCGCAGACGCCGTGGCACGGCGGCGCTGGTCCGTGCGCACCGTGCTGCTCGACGTCGTTTACGCACCATGGCCGACACCGTTGGCCGCGGGCGCGCTTGCCGCCGGCTGCCGGGTCGTCAGCGGCCTGGCGGTGCTCTTGCACCAGGCCGCCGCGCAGGTCGAACTGATGACCGGCCGGTCAGCGCCGGTCATCCCGATGCGCGAGGCCCTGGACAGAGCCGTCCGGTCCCGCCCGGCCTGACGTCCCGACCGGGCTACCCGACCGGGCTACCCGACCGGGCTACCCGGCACTGCGTCATCGCCGAAGACCCAGGGGTGCCGCGAACGCCGCATCCGCCTCGGCCCGGGACAGCACGCCGGTCGCGACCAACCGATCCAGCACATGCTGCTGGCGCGCCTTCGCCAGATCGATGTGTTGCAGCGGGTCGTAAGCACTCGGAGCCTGGACCAGGCCGGCCAGCATGCTGGCCTGTGCCCAGCTCAGGTCGACGGGATCCAGACCGAAATACCCACGCGCAGCCGACGCGAGCCCGTAGTAGCCGTGTCCGAAGTAGACAGCGGCCAGATAGGTCCGCAGGATCTCGTTCTTGGGGTAGGCCTGGTCGATCTTCAGCGCGAGCACGATCTGCTCGACCTTCGCCAGTAGGCCGGTCCGCTCAGGGGTGTAGACCACCTTGGCCAGCTGCTGGTCCAACGTGGCGCCTCCGGTGTTCGCGTCGCCGAACAGCGAGCCGACGCCGCCGCGCACCGCTCCGATCGGATCCACGCCGTGGTGGCTGTAGAAGCGGCTGTCCTCGGTGGCGATCAGCGCTTGCTCGACCCGGTACGGATCGGGCAGCTCTTGCGGATCTGTTCCCCCGTGCGCCGCCAACCGGCCGGCCACCCGCTGTTGCAGGTCACCCACCGAGGGCGTCAGTACCCAGAACAGCGCGACGACCGCAGCAACGAGCAACGCCAGCACCGACACCACCCACAGCAGCCGACGTCCCCACCGTCGGATCCGACCGGGCGAGGCACGTCGGAGGGACGCAGCGTCATCAGTCCCGTCCGCGAGTGCGCTCACGGTCAATCCGCCGCGGTTGCCATGAACCAACGGTAGCGGACCGGCGGGCGGGCCCAGGCCCACGAGAGCCGTAGTCCACCCGGCGTGGGCACCCCGGTCCCCGGTCGGGAGACTCGGGCAGGCATCCCAACCGGCATACTGAACGAAGCCGAGCGAAAGGACCGCGGGGAGCGATGACCGGAGGCCGGCTGTCAGCGGTGGCGGTCGTGCTGGTGATCGCGCTGCTGGCCGCGGGCGGTTGTTCGAGCACCGAGAGTGCCCAGCAGCAGGCCGGGCAGGCATTTCTGGCCGCATGGACGAAAGGTGATGTCGCGGCCGCCGCCCAGGCCACCGACGATCCCGCTGCGGCGCAGCGGGTGCTGCAAGCCACCCGGCAGGCGCTGGACCCGACCGCCGCCGAACTGACCCCCGGGGCGATCACCAGCACCGGCGGTGCGACGACGATGGCATTCGCGGCGTCCTGGACGCTGGCCGGTCTGCCCGCACCGTGGCGATACGAGGGAAAGCTCGCACTGGCCCAGGGCAGCGACGGTCAGTGGCGGGTGCACTGGCAGCCGCAGGATGTGCACCCCCGGCTCGGCACCGCCGATAAGTTGGTGGTGAACCGAACGCTGCCGCAGCGGGCGCCGATCCTGGACGACGCCGGTCGCCCGCTGGTCACCGAAGCCGACACCGTCACC
The DNA here is from genome assembly GCA_050699955.1 of Pseudonocardiaceae bacterium. GTDB lineage: Bacteria > Actinomycetota > Actinomycetes > Mycobacteriales > Pseudonocardiaceae. The sequence continues at coordinate 43,317 of JBOHGD010000020.1, forward strand.
GTCGGGATCGAGCCGAAGCTGGTGACCAATCTGAGCGACCTGGCCACCGCACTCGCCTCGGCCCTGCACGTCAGTGCCACCGACATCATCAACACCGTCGGGCAGGCCAAACTGACCGACTTCGTGCCGGTGATCACCCTGCGTCGGTCTGACTATCTCGCCGTACAGGACCGGATCCACGACCTGCCCGGCACCGTCTTCCGGACCGGAACCCAGCTCGTCGGGCCGATCCCGCATTTCGCTCAACCGCTGCTCGGGCAGGTCGGCCAGCCCACCGCCGAAGCCCTGCACCTGGCAGGCCCCGGCTACCTGCCCACGGACCAGATCGGCCTCTCCGGGCTGCAGCAGGTGTTCAACAGCCAGCTCGCCGGGATCGCCGGCGCAACCATCGAGATTCACGACGCCCACGGGGGCACCGTGGCCCAGATCGGACAGTTCGCCGGACATCCCGGCTCCCCGTTGCACACCACGCTCGACACCCGGGTGCAACAAGCGGCTGACGCCGCATTGTCCGGGGTGGGGCTGCATGCCGCGATCGTGGCCGTTCGCCCCTCTACCGGGGAGATTCTCGCCGTCGCCAACAGCAACAGCACTCCTTTCGACATCGCGCTCGCCGGCCGCTACCCACCCGGCTCTACCTTCAAGATCGTCACCGCCACCGCGGTGCTGAACAGCGGGGTGGCGCGGCCGGACACGCCGGTACCCTGCCCGGGCACGGTGACCATCGATGGCCGCACCATTCCCAATGAGAACGCCTTCGACCTGGGCACGATCAGCCTGACCAGCGCCTTCGCGCACTCCTGCAACACCAGCTTCGCGCTGCTGTCACAGAAGCTGCCCGCAGGGGCGCTCGACCAGGCCGCCGCCGAGTACGGCTTCGAAGCCGGTTGGCAGCTGCCCGTCAACTCCTTCAGCGGCTCCTACACGCCCGCCAACGACCCGGTGGGCCAGGCGGCGAATGCCTTCGGCCAGGGTACCGACCTGGTCAGTCCGCTGTCCGAAGCCCTCATGGCGGCCACCGTTTCGCACGGCTCCACCCCGGCGCCGGTGCTCCTCGCCGGGCAGCCCGCCCCGGCGAAGCACCCGCCGCCGAGCCCACCAGCGGCGGCCCTGACCACCGTGTCCGGCTTCATGCGCGCTGTGGTCACCGACGGAACCGCGACAAACCTGGCGGGAGTGCCCGGCGGACCGGTGTTCGGCAAGACCGGCACCGCCGAGCACGGCACCACCACACCACCACAGGCCGACTCCTGGTTCACCGGCTACCAGGGCGACCTGGCCTTCGCCGTGCTCGTCGAGAACGGGCAGACCAGCGGAGTGCTCGCCAACCCCATCGCACAGAGCTTTCTCATCGCGCTGCATGGCTGAGTCGAAGCTACGCACATCGCCGTATCACTACCCGACGAACATCCCGACGACGAACCCAGAGGTGTCTCCTCTGAGGTGCGCGGTGAGGCCAGGTCGCGGTCTTGGTGGTACCTCAGTCGCCGCTGCTGGCCGTGCCGGTCGTGCCGGCCGTGCCGGCCGCGGTGTCCGTGCCGGTCGTGCTGGTCGTGCCGGTCGCAGCACTCGTGCTGTCCCCGGTGTTCGCGTTCGCTGCGCTGTTCGTACCACCGCTGGTGCCGGCGTAGGCCGCCGCCCGCGCGAGGACATCGTTGAGATACTGCTCGGAGTGGTTGTAGGTGAGGATCGCGCCGGACACGTTGCCTTGGCCCGCACCGGAGTCGCACAGGTAATCCGCGGCGGCAAAGATGGCGTCGTGCGGACTGTACCGGGATGGCGGGGTCGCGCCTCCCGATGGGATCGTGTGGCGGGAAACGACACTGTCGAAAGTGGGTTGCAGGAACTGCATCGGTCCGCCTGCTCCCGCGAAGTTCTCTCCGCTCGTCGCCCCGGGTGCAGTGGATCGGCCATGGTCGGTCTCAATCTTGCCGATCCCGGCCAGGATGCTCCAGTCCAGTCCCGAGCACACGGGGGCGGCTGTGCGGTAGAGAGCCAGATAATCGGCGGGAATGTCAGTCAGCGCGGCACGGCTGGGTTGACTTCCCACGAATCCGGTGTTCGCCGGAACGAGCGCCGAAGAACTGGCGTCGGTTCGTTCAGGATCGGCTTGAGCCTGCCGGTACTGGGTCGCGGCGGTCGACAGCGTGAGCAGTATCGCGAATAGAACGGGAAGCAAGACATAGCGTGGTGTGCGTAAGGACACCAATGGCACCTCTTTCAAGAGTGGGGAAGGCGGTGAGGGTCAGACCAACACGAGTTGGTCGATGCCAACCAGGAGTGCAGGTGCCGTACCCAACGGCGGACGTACCCGCCGAGCAAGGCTGCGGCGAGCACCACGAAACGGTCCGATCTGACAGAACCGGCCACCGACGAGGGTTACGGAGCGCTGCACGGCGGGAACCCTAAGGAACACACTCGTCAGGTCGTCGAGATCTGAGAACCCTGGTTGCCCGACGGCGCCCACCGGACCGCTGCGGACGACGAGCGACGCCGGGGTGGCGCTATACGGCCTAGGCCATTGCGCCCTGTGGCACCAAGCTGTCCTCAGGAACGCCGATGGCGTGACAACCTCGTTACCCACTGATGGTGAGAACGGGCCCGCTGCTTCTCATCGTCGGTGGCGTTGTCCTCGGACAACTGAGATCCATCGTCGCGTTTGCAGACACCGGCAAGGGGTACCGTCGAACGGTGTGTGTCTGATCAGCTACACAGGACGACGCCGGTGAGGGAGCCGGAGAAGGCGATCGCGAGCCGTGCGTGCGCCATCTGCGGAAGGCACGTCATGCCGCACGCCGCCTGTATTCTGATCGGGTACACAATTGAAATAAGGCGGCCGATCAGGGACCGCCCAGGACGGGCTTGGGGCGGTCGATCGGGGGGATTATCGAGTTGCGGGGAGCCAGTTACAGTAAGCGACCAGCCCGGAATGTCTACGGGGCCGGGGCCGGTGGGTCACCGGGAGGGGAAGGTTCGAGCGACGACACGGGCAACTCGATCGACGCCTCGGCGCACGGCCCGACCTGCACGGCCGGTTCGGTTTCCTGCCCGGAGACCGAGGCACGCACAATGACCGCCAACGATTCCAGGGTCCCGGCCAGCTCCTCCCGATGCTGCGCACCGACCCGTCCCGCAGGGAAGTCGTGCGCCGCATCGTCCAGCGTCCATTGCAACTGCCGGAACAAGACCGCGAGCTGAGAGTCAGTGACGCACACAGCATGCGGGACCTCGGGTCCGGTCAGCACCACCCGGCCCTCCACTGCCGACACCATCGGCAACACTGCGAGTCCGGCGCCATCAAACTCTCACCGGAGACCATCCGCCAGAACCACGGACAACCGAGCCGCCTCAGCCCTCGATAACCGCACCCCCAACGTGCCCACACCATGCGGATAGAGACACCAATCCCCGCCGACCTCCCACACGGCCAACAGCGTGCACTTCTCGCCGGTATCGCTGCGCTTACCGACCACCACCATTCGGCCACGCTCGTTCTCCCGCTGCATCACAGCCGGTGGTTCCGCTTCACCCCTCGCGATCATGATCCGACCGTGGCCTGACAGACACAGCGGGTGTCCCCACCTGGGGGCATCACCCAGACTTTCCCCGAATGGGCTACACGGGTAGGCCAGCGCGGTAAGCCATCCCGCGCAACTCACGACCGGCCGGAGAGTCGCGGCGCGACCGGCTCAGCAACTCGGCGAGTACTTCCCGGACCACCGGTCCCCGCTGAACATGATGAGGAGAGATCAGCTCCGCTCGGCGCAGCGCCATCACCGCGTCGTCATGGCGGCCGCGCACCCGGGCAAGCGCCTGGCCGTAGTCGGTCCAGTAGGCGACTCGACGCGACTGGTTGATATGCGCGTGCTGGTTCATGGCCTCCGTGATGCCCACAACCCGTTCGTAGTCTCCGACCTCCAGCAATCCGGATATGCGCTTCTGGTCAATGCTGATCGGCCCGAAGCCCAGACCGTAGGCGTTGCCCTCTCCGGTGCGCTCGGCAAGCTCAGCCGCGTATTCGAGTGGAGCGTCGATATCCCTGGTGCGTCTGTCAGCCGCAGCAACCACTGACCGGCGTAACGCGAGGAAACCGCAGAGCTGCGTCGACTCCGGGGTGTTCGTCGGCACGGTCACCGCATCCAGCGCGGCCTCGGCGAGACCGAACGCCCCCTTGGCGAGGGCCACCCTCGCGCCAGCGGCAGCAACAAGACCCATCGGGACCGGGCTGTCGTGTTCTTGTGCGGCGCGCTGGGCCAGCATGACCGCCTGCCAGCGCAGGTCCACCGAAGCACCCGACAGGCTCAGCCACGGCACGGTGATCTGGGTATGCAGCCATGCCGAGAGCGGCAGCAATTCGGCCACGTCACGACCGGCGACGAGACTGGCATGCAGGTCCCGGATCAAACCGGGCAGGGCGGCGCCGACCTCCCGTTCCCGCTCGCAACGGCACAGGGCGTCCACGGTCGCTGTGATCCTTGCCCGTAGCTGGTCCACGGGGAGCACCTGACCGTCCGGCAGATCATGGCTGACCGCCATTAACGCAAGACCAACCGCTTCTATGGTGCTGTCGGTCTCTCCGTTGGCCGGTGCGGGTACCGGCAGCTTCATGAGGTCACTCGGCGCGACCTGCAACGCGTTGGCCAGCGCCCCGATCTCCGCGAGGCTGTCGAGCGCGCGTTCTCCGCGCTCGATCCGGCTCAGATGCGACTTGCTCAAACCGGCCAGATCGGCGATCACCCGCTGGGACTTGCGCCGGGCGTTACGAATCATCCGCACCCGATTGCCGACCGTGCGTGCTTCCTCAACGTCCACCATGCACCACTTCAATCACCGGAGGGGACCCTCACCCAATGCCCAGGGCCGTCGCCCCGGGGCGGTACACCTCCGGTGAGGGGATGCGATCACCAGGTTACGTCCGGTCCACTCGATCGGGGTTGCAAGGGTCGCCGCGCGGTGACCGACCGGGGAACCCGTGGGCCAGGACGCTCAGAACCGCGATTCGGCTCTGAATAACACTAGGTGGGCACAACCCGCGGCTGCCTACCGTGGCGGTTGCCCGGTGTGGCGGCTCATGGCGGCCAGGTCCGGTAGGTCGTCCTCCTCCTCATCGCGAAACCACCGCAGCAGTAGCACGACTCCGGCGACGAACAGCACCAACTCCCCGATACCCAGCGCGACCTCACCGGCAATCCGCTGATCGGCCAGCAGACTGGGCACCCAGGGCAAGGCCAGCGCCTGGTACATGTTCGCCCCGGCGTCGCCGTTACCGATCACGGAGTGCGTCGTCATGAGGGCGGCGGCGAAGACGGTGTCGAAGGGCATCGCGGCCAGCAGCATTCCCAGCCGGGCGAGGTCGGGCAGCGGCCGGGGTAGCGGGTCGACGCCCAGCACCGGCCAGGCGAACAGGTACCCGGCAATGAGGAAATAGGCATCGATGGCCAGGTGCGCCCAGTGGAAACGCACCGCGGCGTCGAACAGGCCGGTGAAGTACAGCGCGAAGGGCGAACACACGAAGATCGGCAGCGCCACCATGGGGTGGGTGAGCAACCGCAGGGCCGCCGAGTCGCTGAGGGTGCCCAACCACTCGTTCGGCCCCGGAGGTGCCCCCGGACCCGCGACCGGCAGCGCGCGCCGCGCCAGCGTGACCGGCGCGCCCAGCACGAGCAGCAGTGGTGCCACCATCGACAGCAGCATGTGGCCGGCCATGTGCACGCTGAACATCGCAGCGCCGTAGCGGCCGATCCCTGAGGATGTCGCCAGCAGCACCACCAGGCAACCCGCCAGCCAGGCCACTGTCCGGCCGGCCGGCCAGTGCTCCCCCTGACGCCACAGCCGGCCGACACCGGCCAGGTAGCCGACCGCCAGCACGAGCGCGAGCGAGCCGAAGAGCACCTCGAACCGCCAGTCCAGCAGGAGTCTCGCCGCCGTCAGCGGACCGGCGAGGTTGTACCCGAGCAGGGTCTGGTCCCCGGTGCTCGGATGATCCACGAACGCGGGCGGAACCAGGTGCGTCAACCCCACCGAGATCGCCATCGTGGCCAGCAGCACGACCAGCTCACCGGCCGCCAGTCGCAGCAGGCGACCGGACCCGATGCCGTTGTCGAGGTCACGCAATGCCGAACGGCGCAGCACCACGCCGATGAACCCGAGCACGGCCACCAACCCGACCTTGACCACCAGCAACAACCCGTAGCCGGCGTGCAGCAGGTCCCCCGGTGGCACGAGCACGATGGCGTCCGTGAGCCCCGAGACCGCGAGAACCAGCCAGCAGACCCAGGCCAGCCTGGCGTATCGGCGAGCCAGTGGCGGCAGTCCTGAGCTACCGCGCAGCGACGGGCGCAGGAAAGCGGCCAGGACACCGATCCACACCGCGGCGGCGGGAACGTGCAGCAGGATGGCCGCGGTGGCGACGTCGTGTCCGGTATCGGAGGACGAATGCCCGGTGCACAGCGGCGGCAGCAGCCCCAGCACGGCGAGCACCAGCAGCGCCACGGTGGGCTGCCAGCGCAATGCGCTCCGGCATCCGATCGCGACGACCAGGGACACCCCTGCGGTCAGCAGCCACGCCTTGGGTTGCTCCAACCCACCGAGCACACTGGTGAAGGCCTGCGGCGTGAGTACTGTGGACAGTCCCGCACCTGTCTCGTCGGCCATGTCGAAGGGCAGCAACGCGAGGACGGCCAGGCACCAGACCGTGGCCCAGCGGCCGGCGCTGCGCAGCGCCGCGTATGCCCGGGCGGACAGCAGACCCGACGGTTGCGGCCCGGCGAAACAGACCGCGAAGACCAGCAGACCCGTGCACAGCGCGGCGGCCGCGTCGCTGACCAAGCGGAGCAAGGGTGCCCCCAGGCGAACAGCGACACCGGGAGCGGCGTTTCCGAGCACTGCATAGGGTCGGACCCCGCTGACCAGTACCAGCACGACCAGTACCAACGTGGCCAGCGCGCCCGCACCGATCAGTAGCCGGGCGGACGCCACTGATCGGCGACGTTTCGCCGCGACGGTGGACCCCGGCGTTACGGTGCGCATCGGCATCGGTCAGGACGGTAGAGGACCCAGAAATCACCGGGCACCCGGCCACCGAGGTGCGGCCTGGACGCCGGCGAGCCGGGCCGGTTGCCAGGCCGCGATCAGTCCCCTCGACGGCTGGACACATCGTCCAGTCACGTGGTGCTTTCACTGGGCAGATCGGTCTTTCTGCGCAACCCAGAAGCGCACCCTTGCCCAGCCCTCGGATATCGGGTGTGCTGCTCGGAGACGCACGTCGAGGCGAGGACACCGCTATGGCCCAGATACTCAACCACGCCGGGACGACCGGCCTCGACACCCTCGTCGGCGAGGTCGCGCACGACCCCGGCCGCGACGCCTTCCCGGTGATCGGCATGGACCACGTGCGGTTCACCGTCGGCAACGCGCGACAGGCCGCGCATTTCTACTCGACCGCGTTCGGCATGACCTGTGTCGCGTACCGCGGTCCGGAACAGGGCTTCCGGGACGCCGTGGAGTACGTGCTGGTCTCCGGACAGGCCCGCTTCGTGCTCACCGGTGCGGCCCGGCCCGGCACCCTGCTGGCCGAACGGGTGGCTCGGCACGGCGATGGGGTGAGCGACCTGGCCATCGAGGTGCCCGACGTGGACCGAGCGGTCGCGCACGCGCGTCGGCAGGGTGCCACGGTCCTGGACCAGCCCCGTGATGTCACCGACGAGCACGGCACGGTCCGGCTGGCCGCACTCGCGACCTACGGCGACACCCGGCACACCCTGGTCGACCGGTCCCGCTACACCGGCGCCTTCCTGCCCGGCTTCGTCGCCAGGCCACCGCTGGTGGCTACCGGGCCCCGGCTGTTCCAGGCGATGGACCATTGCGTGGGCAACGTCGAGCTGGGCCGGATGGACTTCTGGGTGTCGTTCTACAACCGGGTCATGGGCTTCACGAACATGAAAGAGTTCGTCGGCGACGACATCGCCACCGAGTACTCCGCGTTGATGTCCAAGGTGGTGGCCAGCGGCAACCACCGGGTCAAGTTCCCGCTCAACGAGCCTGCCGTCGGCCGCAGGCGCTCACAGATCGACGAGTACCTGGAGTTCCACGATGGGCCGGGCGTGCAGCACATCGCGCTGGCCACCGGGGACATCGTCGCCAGTGTGCGGGCGATGCGGCAGCGGGGCGTGGGGTTCCTCGAAACGCCCGACTCCTACTACGACACTCTTGGTGAGTGGGCCGGTGCGACCCGCGTTCCCGTCGAGACGCTGCGCGAGCTGCGCATCCTGGCCGACCGGGACGAGGACGGCTATCTGCTCCAGATCTTCACCGAGCCGGTGCAGGATCGGCCGACGGTGTTCTTCGAGCTCATCGAGCGGCACGGCTCGCTCGGGTTCGGCAAAGGCAACTTCAAGGCCCTGTTCGAGGCCATCGAGCGCGAGCAGGCCCACCGCGGCAATCTCTAGTCCGGGGTGGTCACCATGTGCAGCGCTCCGGGGGGTCGGCCGTCCGTGACGACCTATCGACAGGCGCTGCCGTACGGCGTCTTCACCCACCCGGGCAGGCGGCAGCCGCGCGTCGGGGTCGCGGTGGACGACGCGGTGCTCGATCTCACCGCGGCCGCCGCCGCCCTGCTGCCCGAGCATGCCGCACTGTTCCGGGCCGGCGGTCTCGACATGCTGCTGGCTGCCGGGCGCCCGACCTGGACGGCGGTCCGGGCCGCGGTGATCCGCTGGCTGAGCTCCGATCAGCACGCGGAGGTGCTGGCGCCGCTACTCGTGCCGGAAACCGAGATCACGATGCAGCGGCCGTTCACCGTGGCCGACTACGTGGACTTCTACTCCTGCGAACACCACGCGATCAACGTCGGGCGGATCTGGCGCCCCGGCCGGCCCCCGTTGCCGCCGAACTGGCGGCACCTGCCGCTCGGGTACCACGGCCGGGCAGGCACCGTCGTGGTCTCCGGGACCCCGATCGCCCGGCCGAGCGGTCAGCGCCGCCTGCCCGACGGTGCGGTCACCTTCGGTCCGTCGACCGCACTGGACTTCGAGGCCGAGGTGGGCTTCGTCGTCGGCACGCCCTCGACGCTCGGCCAGCCGGTCCCGCTGACCGATTTCGCTGACCACGTGTTCGGCGTGTGCCTGGTCAACGACTGGTCCGCACGAGACATCCAGGCCTTCGAGTACGTCCCGCTCGGGCCGCTGCTCGGCAAGTCCTTCGCCACCTCGATCTCCCCGTGGGTGGTCCCGCTGGACGCCCTGAACGCCTCCCGGATCCGGCCACCGGCACGGGATCCGCGCCCACTGCCTTACCTCGACGACGCGGACGCCGAGCCGTGGGCCCTGGACCTGACTCTCGAAGTGCGGCTCAACGGCCATCCGATCTCCCGGCCACCGTTCGCCGGGATGTACTGGACGCCCGCCCAGCAGCTGGCGCACCTGACCGTCAACGGGGCCTGCCTGCGCACCGGTGATCTGTTCGCTTCCGGCACGGTCAGCGGTACGCAGCCCGGCCAGCGGGGTTCACTGCTCGAGCTCACCTGGAACGGGGAGCACCCGCTCACGCTCCCGGACGGCGCCACCCGCGGCTTCCTCGCCGACGGCGATGAGGTGTCGATCACGGCGACGGCACCCGGCCCCGACGGTGCCACAATGGGGCTGGGCGAGGTCCGCGGCCGGGTCATCGCAAGCCGATGAGGAAGCACAACCTCGGCTCAGGACATCCTGGCAAGCCGTTCACAATGGATCACTCGCGGTCCACAGCGCATCGAACGTCTTACGGGCTGCTTTCCCCCGTTGACGACCCATCAACATGTCACTCTTCGAGTCGGTGTTGGTACGCAGCACGCAACCGAGCCAGCGCTCATCGTCGACATAATCACTCACCTGGGCGTGCAGTGCGGGTTCCTGCAACGTCAGCGCTGCGATGTCCAGTTGGTAGAAACCTGCGCCGAACATCACCGGGCTCACCGCGACCCGGAAATCACAGAACTGATGCACCCGGTCACCGCCCGCTTGCGAGGTGAGCAGGGAACGGAAGGAGGAAACTGCCGATTCATGCCCGCCACCGCGCGCGAGGAGAAGGCGGTACGCACACCCGCGCAGGAGGTTGGCGGCCACGATGTGGAAAAGTGAGCCGCCGACCGACTCGTTCTCCGGGCCGCCCAGATCGACCGCAAGATCCGTCGTCAGGATGTGCACCCGTTGCCCGTACCGCTCGAGCCGGACCGTCTCGTCGTCCTGGATGAGGCCCTCTCGTCCGGCGGTGGGCGAGTCGGCCACCTGCCGAGCCACCTCGTCGACCCGGTCGGCCAGGACCCGCCCCATCCGCGTGACCAGCGCCGAGTGGCGGTTCGCCCGCGTCTGCACCTCGGCCAGTGCCCGGTCGACGTGGCGCGCGAGAGGGCCGTGGTCCACCGTCTTGCGGCTCGGCTCGCCGAACACCAGGTAGTCCAGACTGACGCCGAAGAAGCCGGCCAGTGCCACCAGCTTGCGGAAGCTGGGCCGGGTCTCATCACGGGCGTACTGGGACAGCGCAGCCGCACTCACTCCCACTGTGGCGAGAATCGCCTGCCGATTTCGGCTGTAGCCCCCACGCTCGATGAGGCTCGTGAGCACCTCTCCCAGCTTCACGTTTCGTGGCTGCACTTCACCCTCCCCCTGGCGCTACCGCCCGATTCCCCTGAATGCTCCAACAGAGCGTGAAGCGTAGCTATCCAGTGTGTCAAGCACGACTAGAACTCGACTTGACGGCCCTCACACCTCCGGGATACTCACCAGTAGGGACCAACCTAGAAGTGCGCCCGCCAGGGAAGGTGATGGTCATGTTGGTGCTGATCTTCTTGATCGGAGCTTTATTGGGTCTGGTGCTCGGAGCAGCACTGTGTGTTCGCTATCTCCGCCAAGAACTGACCGCCCGGATCGGCCCCTCAATGGATCTCCTACTGCTGAAGCTCGACAATGTGCACTCCGCCGTGAACATCGCCCTCGCAAACTGGCACGCCGAGCTCCACAACCACCCACAACAGCGTGGCGACCACGAGGTGCCGATTGTGACGAAGAAGCCGTACTAGGTGAGCAAGCACCGGGTTACGCTGAGCTGGATGGAGGCACACTGGGTGGGTCCCCCCTCGTCGTGGTCCGATCGCCCAGCCCTGCCCGGCCGCCGCTCGGCACCGCCGAAGGCTCTCGACACTCACCATCGGCCCAGGCGCGTCCCGGGTGCAGAAGGAGGAGGACCATGGCTTCCGCGATCTGCTGGTCAGTGGTGTGGTGATGGCCCCCCGCATCGACCGGGTCGTCACCGTCGGCACGTTCACCCTCGACGGCGGGACATGGAAGGTCGAGAACAACGTCTGGCTACTCGGTGACGACCAGCAGGTGCTGGTCATCGACGCGGCGCACGACGCAGACCCGATCCGGGTGATGGCCGGGGAACGCCGGGTCAGTGCGATCGCCTGCACCCACGGGCACAATGACCACATCAATGCTGCGCCCACGCTGTCCAAGATGGTGCAGGCGCCGATCCTGTTGCACTCTGCCGACCTCGAGCTGTGGCACCAGACCCATCCCGACCAGGCGCCCGACGGGGAGCTCGCCCACGACGAGGTGATGCGAGTGGCCACCGTGGAGGTTCGCGTACTGGACACCCCGGGGCACACGCCGGGGTCGGTGTGCCTGTACGTCCCCGCGCTGCATGCGGTGTTCACCGGCGACACCCTCTTCGCCGGCGGCCCGGGCGCGACCGGCCGGTCGTTCAGCGACTTCCCGGCGATCATCAGGTCGATCCGTGACCGGTTGTTCTCGCTGCCCCCGCAGACCCGGGTACTGCCCGGGCACGGGATCTCGACCACAGTCCGCAACGAGGCATCCCACCTGGAGGAATGGATCGCCCGAGGGTACTGAGCCGCGCGCCGTATCAGGGTGGCTTCGCGACCACTCTGACTCTTCGGAGAAACACGCCACTACCCGTTTGGGGACATCGATGACCGCTGAATGCCAACCCGCCCACCGGAAGCTGATCCGCGCTTTTCGGGCAGAGGACTACATCGTGATCGTGGCCGAGGGCACAGTGCCCACGCCCGGCTTCGACGTGAACATCGTACCGAGCCTGCTCAAGATCTTTCCGCAGCAGTTCGACCTGGTGCAGTGCCCCAAGCCGGGACTCTGGCCACAGGTCGTCACGCCCTACCAGTACGCGGAGGCGGTTCCGTTCCCGAAGGATCAGCCGACGGTGACGGTTCATCACGCCGACGGCAGCGATGCGGTCAGCATCGAGGACTGCGGACCGGAGCTGGCCGGTTTCACCCGCGCGGTCACCGGTGACGCCGACCGGGCGCGCCCGCCGGGTGCTGACGAGGCCACCGGGTTCTCGAAGAATCTCAGCTTCGAGGAAGCGTTTGCGAACGCGCTGGCCAACCTGCCCCCGATCGAGCACCCGGTCCCCGACGCGCTGTCGCGGATCGAGGTGCTGGAGATCGGTGGCCTGTTCGGTGGCTTCGCCGGCTTCCACGAACTGTTCGTCCGCATCTCCCGCACCCAGGACGGATGAGCTCAGCTCCGCGCCTGATCGTCATGCCTCTTCCAGGGCTGCCCCGAAATCGCGCAACAGCCTGCTGTGGTGACTGTGCATGAGCAGGTGCCCGGCGGCCAGCACACCAGCAACCGGCCACTCGATCAGCTCGAGCACGGCGAGCACGGCGACCCCGGCCAGGAACGCGAGCTGGTCCGGGGGTGGCAGCTCCAGGTGGACACCGAACACCTCGAGGTGGGTGGCCTCGTTGCTCACCACACGCTCGGCTGCGTGCAGGAGACGGGCGGGAGTGCCGTCAGTTGATGCGGTCACATCTGCTCCTTCACCGTGGGCACTGTCACCGTGGGCACTGGGCATCCCGTTGACCGGTTCACGATGGCGTGGACCGGTTCACGATGCCGCAGTACGCGCCCCGGCTGCCGCACCCGAACCGGGTGGTGCGCAGCTCGATCCGATGTCCGAGAAGCTCAGCCGAGCAGGCCCCGCTTATAGCCCTCGGCCACAGCGGCGGCCCGGTCCCGGACCTTGAGCTTTCCGTAAATGTGCAGCAGGTGCGTCTTGATCGTCGCTTCGCTGATGAACAGCCGCGTGGCGGCATCCCGGTTGCTCGCCCCGCCGGCCACCAGCCGCAACACCTCGAGCTCACGCTGGCTCAGCGCCTCGTGGGCCGGCTCACGCACCCGCCCCATCAGCCGCCCGGCCACCGAAGGGGAGAGCACCGAGCCACCGCGGTGGGCTGCCCGGACCGCGCGGACCAGCTCCTCGCGAGGAGTGTCCTTGAGCAGGTAGCCCGTCGCACCTGCCTCGATCGCGGCCAGTACATCGGCGTCGGTGTCGTAGGTGGTGAGCACCAGCACCCGCACCCCGGGAGCGGTCCGGCTCAGCCGCGCGATGGCCTCGACCCCACCCATCCCGGGCATCCGCAGGTCCATCAGCACCACGTCCGCATCCCCATGCTCGACCAGCGCGATCGCCTCCGCACCGTCCGCGGCCTCCCCCAGTACAACGAACCCGGGATCACCGGTGAAGATGCCACGCAACCCGTCCCGCACCACCGGGTGATCGTCGACGATCACCAGTCGGATCGGCGGGCTCGCATGCTCCGATGTCATCGCGCCTCCACGGAGGGAAGTACGGTCACGGCCGGGACGGTCGCACCCACGGCCGTGCCCTCACCGGGGGTGCTCTCGATCTCCAGGCTGCCCGCGACGCGCTGCAGGCGCTGGCGCATCCCGCCGAGTCCGAAACCCGTGCCGTTGCCGGACACCGGCCCGCCGTTGAGATGGAGGCTGCCCGGATCGAAACCGACGCCGTCATCGCGGACGTCGAGCAGCACGACGTCATCGGTGTAGGACAGCGTCACCCCGACCCGGGACGCCGCCGCATGCTTGCCCACGTTGACCAGCGCCTCCTGAGCGGCCCGGAACAGCGCGGCTTCCACGTCCGGAACCAACCGGCGCGGCTCCCCGGTGGCGCGGAACTCCACCGGCACACCGCAACTCTGCGCCCAGCGTCGCACCATCGTCTGGATGGCATCCGGCAGGTGCGCGACCTCCAACTGCACGGGATGCAGCGCCTGGACCGAGCGCCGCGCCTCGGAAAGGCTCTGCCTGGCCAGTGAACGAGCCGCGTCAAGGTGACGCTGCGATGCCCCGGGCACCGCGCGGGCCTGATCGGCGGCCTCGAGCTGGGTGATGATCCCGGTGAGTCCCTGGGCCAGGGTGTCGTGGATCTCCCGGGCCATCCGCTGCCGCTCGTCGTGTATCCCGACCTCCCGAGCCTGCGCGACCAGCTGTGCGTGCAACCCCGCGTTCTCGGCCAGGGCAGCCTCCAGATCCAGCACCATCTGTCGGCGTTGCTCACTCTGCTCAACCAGTTTGCGCCCGAGCAGGTTGGTCGACCCGATGAGGACGGTCTGCACCACGATCAGCACGGCCCAGCTCACCAGCTGCGCAGGCGTCGGGTTCGGGACCCGGTACGGGAGGGTATTGATGAGCACCGAGGTGACCCCGACAGCGAGGTAGGACATCGGCAGCGGCTGCAACAGGGCGCTGTGCCAGAACGCGGTGATGGTGAAGATGAAGAAGAGCGGATCCCGGGCCATGCCCACGGACGAGATGGTCAACAGTCCGGCGATGTACAGCACGGCGATCGGGCCTTGCCCCATCCGGGTCGCCGGGCACAGCGTATGCAACCCGAGAACCCAGAGCGCCGCCACCGCCACGAGACCCAGAGTTCCGAGCCGGTGCCCCCAGGTCTGGTCCGGTTGCGCGAGACTGGCCGCGCCGGTGGCCGTGAGCAGAACGTACGGCAGCACAACGGAGGCGACGTCGAGCCGACGCTCCCAGCTCAACACGCCGTTCACCGACCACCGGCCGATGCCGTACCGCCGCACGGACCTGAGCAATAGCCTCACTCCCGGCGCAGGAGCGTAGCCCCGAGCGCCCCCGCCACCAGCGCCGTCGCAGCCGGCGCGACCAACCGGGTGGACAGCGGGAACCGCCCGGTCATGGCACCTCCCTGGTCTCGTCTGCGATCTCGATGCCGGCGAACTCGCTGTCATCGGACCTCAGACGCCGCCCCGTGAGAGCGAGGAACGCGTCTTCGAGGCTGGCCTGCTCCAGCCGCAGTTCGGCGGCGACGACGCCCTGGCGGGCGAGCAGGGATGTCACCGCGTGCGCCACCTCGCCGGTGCCGGTGACCACCACCTGCCCGTCTTCCCTGCACACCGAGCTGACCTCGGGCAGCATGGTGAAGGGGCCCATGTCCAGTGGTGCGGTCGGCCGGAACCGGATCCGCTGCTCAGGATGAGCTCGGGCGACGAGCTCGGCCGGACTGTCGACGGCGACCACCCGACCCGCGTCGATCAACGCGACCCGGTCGCAGAGCCGTTCGGCCTCCTCCATGAGGGGGGTCGCCATCAGTACCGTGACACCGGAGTCCCGCACGTGCCTGATCAGCTCCCAGGTCACGCGCCGGGTCTGCGGATCCAGCCCGCTGGTGAGCTCGTCGAACACCACGATCTCTGGCCGGCCGACCAGGGCGATCGCGATGGACAGCCGTTTGCGCTGGCCGCCGGACAACGTCCCGAACGCGGCGTCGCGTTGCTCGGTGAGCCCGAGCCGTTCGACCAGCTCCGCCGGATCGGCCGGGTTAGGGTAGAACGAGGCGAACAGCTCCAGCGACTCGGTCACCCGTAACCGGTCCGGCAAGGGGCAGTTCTGTCGTTGTGCACCGAGCCGCTCGCGCAGCCGCACCCGATCGTGCTGCGGGTCCAGCCCCAGCACCAGGATCTCGCCACCGTCGCGTCTGCGGAGACCCTCGATGCACTCCACGGTGGTGGTCTTGCCCGCACCGTCGGGCCCGAGGATCCCGAAGATCTCGCCGCGCCGCACGGTGAACGACACGTCCTGCACCGCCACGATGCCCTCGTATCTCTTGTGTAACTCCTGTACCTCGATGATCGTCATCCCCGACCTCCTGCACCCGATTACCCACAGCCTGATGGAACAGCGGCGGCGAGTGGATCGACCCACGGGTCATGATCGAACACCGTAGCGGTGGATCTCATGGTCAACCGATCGGTGGAGTGGTGGTTTCCGAAGTATTCCATCGGAATTTCTCCATGGCGGGACCGAGAGGAGGTTCCATCGGGCCCGCCGGTTCGCAGATCATCGTGTCGGGTGCAATAACCGCGTTCGTGGTAACAGTTCCGCAAAATCCACCTCGCGCCTACGTTGTGCGGACGGCGATCGGCGGTAACCTCCCCAAGTGGCACGCAAGGCTGAGACAACCTTCTCCGCTTTGACAGCGCTGCTCCGGCGCATGGACGCCGATGAGCTCGCCGCACTGCTGACTGCCCGCTCCGATGCCATCGCAGTGCCCGAACCCCGCACGATCAACGAGCTGGCGACGCGCTTGGGCAACGATCACTCGGTGCGCGGCGCGCTCCACCAGCTGCCCCTGCCGCAGATTCAACTGGCCGAGGCATTGCAGGCGTTCGGCGACGGCTGCTCGCGCGCCGAACTGGAGCGACTGCTGGGCGTCGGGGAGTACATCGATCCCGCAGTGCTCGATGAGCTGCTCGCGGGCCTGCGCCGGCTCGCGCTGGTCTGGACGGACGGCTCGGTACTGCGCATTGCGCCCGGCATAGACCGGCTCTCAGCCGACCCGCTGGCGCTCGGAGCGCCCGCAGCCGAGCTACTGGAAGAACTCACCGTTGGGCAGCTCACCCAGATCGCGGCGAACTACGATATCTGTGCGCAGCAACGTAAGTCAGACTTGGTGTGTGCGCTGATCGGCGTCCTTTCCGATCCGCTGCAGCTGGCCAAGGCGCTCCAGTCGGCCCCGCCAGGAGTCGGCCAGATGGTCGAGCAGTTGGTCTGGAACAGTCCACGGACCCACGGACCGGTGCAGTTCGCGCTGTACGGCACCCGCAACTACGGCCTTCCCGTCACCGTGATGTGGCTGACCCAACACGGCTTTCTGCTGCCCTCGGGCTGGGACATGGGTCAGATGCCTCGCGAGGTCGCGCTGGCCCTGCGCGGTGCGCGCTACCACCCGATCCTGCGCATCGAGCGCCCGGTGCTCGCCACCGCCCAGGCAGAGACGATAACCACTCCACAGGTGTCCGTGGTACACAGTGTGCAGCGGGTACTGGCCATACTCGGAACGTCCCCGGCGCAGCAGCTGACCGCCGGCGGGGTCGGTGTGCGGGAGCTGCGCCGGATCGCCAAGGAGCTCGGCGGCACCGAGGGCGAGGTCCGGCTGTGGCTGGAGCTGGCAGCCGCGTTCGGGCTGCTCATGCCCGGCGACGAGGGCGACGTGCTGCCCACCGGAGCGGCTGACACCTGGCTGGCCAAACCACCGGGCGCGCAGCTCACCGACCTGATAATGGCGTGGCGCACGATCGAAGCCGTGCCCACATACCGCGTCAACGCGGAAGGCAAGGCCCAGCCCGCGCTTGATCCCGCCGACACCACCTGTATCGGCCCGCCGCTGCGCGCCGACCTGCTCGGGCTACTCGCGGAGCATCCGGCCGGCACGGCGTTCACCGATCTGGACAGTCTCGCCGACATGATCGCCTGGCACCATCCCCTGCGCTATCACAGCGCCGAGGCTCTCAGCCCGCATCTCGTGGCGACCTGGCACGAGGCGCAATGCCTCGGGCTCGTAGCCGACGCCACGCTGAGCGCGCTGGGGTGGACGCTGGCAGTCGGCGCGAGCTACCAGGAGCTCGCCGAGTCGGCCGAGCAGATCCTGCCTGCGCCGGTCGATCGCGCCACGTTCCTGCCCGACCTGACCGCAGTCGTGTCCGGCCCACCGAGCGCGCATCTGGCCGGACTGCTGGACGCGGTCGCCGAACTGGAGAGCAGCGACACAGCGTCGACCTGGCGGTTCTCGCCGTCCAGCGTGCGCAGGGCGCTGGACGGCGGGATCACCGCAGACGGGGTACTCGCTCAGCTCACCGAGATCGCCGACCGTCCGCTGCCGCAACCGGTCGAGTACTTGATCAAAGACGCCGCGCGCCGCCATGGCCGGCTGCAGGTGCGTCAGGTGTCCTGCGCCGTGTGCACCGAGGACGCGGCGCTGGCCGTCGAGCTCGCCGCCCACCGCAGGCTCGCCGGGCTCCAGCTGTCGCAGCTCTCCGCAACCGTGCTGGGCAGTGCGAAGCCCGCGGCGGAGACGCTGCGGCTGCTGCGCGTCGCCGGCTACTCCCCCGTCCAGCAGTCCCGGACCGGGCAGACCGTGGTCGAGCGGGTGACGCCCCGACGGGCTCCCGACCCACCGCCCGCCCGGCAGCCCGTCCTGCCGGAGCCGATGGCGCCCGCGTTGCTGGCTGCCCTGCTCGCCGCAGGCAACGTCACAGAGCTCCCCGTCATCGCGTGCGAGCAGGAGGTCAAGGCCAACGCCAGTGCGCTGGACGAGGAACAGGCGCGGCTGCTGGCCCACGCCATCGAGCATCACTCAGCGGTGCGCATCGACTACGTCAGCGCCTCCGGCGGATACACCCAGCGGATCATTCGGCCGATAGCGCTGTTCTTCGATGCGATCCGGGCCTGGTGCCAGCTGCGGGGCGGTGAACGGGTGTTCCGCCTTGATCGTATCTGCGCCGTCGCCCCCGCCTAGCCCGCCCACCACCCCCGGAGCCTTAATCGCGGTCAAGCAGAAATTCATTTCAGTAATGTTCCAACAAGGCGGGGACGATGGCGTGCCGGCAAGGCAGAAACAGCAGGCACTGAGCACGCCGGCACCTGCCACCGCGCTGCTGGCGGCGCCTCGCAGTCGCCTTTGGGAGTGGGTAGTCAGGCGGCAGCGATAAGGCACTAGCATGACCCGGCAAGATCGGGGACTGCTGGCCGAGCCGAATTCCGATGTCGTGCCGCAGACGATGCGCATCATGGATGAGAACACGCGTCGGCAGAAGACGCACTCTCGCGTTCGCAGCGCGGCCAGCAGCGATGGCACTACGGTTACAGGAACGAGGCGGTGACGGTGGGACGGTGGTTGACGGCACAGTCGCGCCCCCAGGCGATTCCAGTGCTTGACCGGTAACCGTGAGCAGTCTGTGGGAAACGCGGTATCGCCTGCTCCGAGAGCAGCTAGCCAGCGTGGCGGACCGGCTCAGTAGCCCGGACACCGCAGCGCCGGCGGTAGCCGTTCGGCTACTGGCGGTGTCCGCCCTGTTGCTGCGGCAGCATCGGGTCAACAGGCGAGGGCAGTGCACCTTCTGCGGTTGGTCCAAACGAAGGTGGCGATTCTGGCGCCGACGACCACAGTGCACCGTGTATCGCACCCTCGTCTTCGCCATGAGCCGTGGGCTGGACGAGGTGTGGTGGCAGTTGCTCGAGAGTCTGGGGGACGAGACCAGTCTGGTCGAGGTGCGGGAGTGGCTGGCACACACTCAGCCAGACGACGAGCGGGACGAGGACACCGTGACGTTCGGGAGAATGCAGACCTGAGGCGGCAGGCGGGCTCGCCGTCGAGGACGTCAGCGACGACCCGGCGTGGGCCACTCACTGTTGGCGGGTGTTCAGCCAGGTCAACCTGATTCTCGGCGACCGGGAGACCCTGGAACCGCAGCCACGGCCCGCGCAGCCCTGACAGCAAGGTCACCCAGCGTGAGAGGATGAGGCATGGCCCTGATCCCCCGTGAATTCTCCTTCGCGACCCCCGCGGACCTCGGTGGCGCCGAAAACTACCGGCGGTTGTGCCTGGCCGCCAAGCTGGAACCGATCCCGAATGGATGGGGCCTGCTGCACTGCACCCGCAAGGACACCGGAGCCAGGGTCACGCTCGCCACCGAGGACGTCGACTACGTACGGTTGCTGGCCACCGGAGCGAAGGCGAACGCGATCGCCGGCCTCACGATTCCAGACGGGAAGTTCACTCATCAACGCGAAGGCTGGCCGGACCCCGACTGGGTCAGGTAGCCGGCCGGACTGACAAAACCACCGGGCTTTACCTCGCCCCGTCACCGACTTACGCTGGTTTAGATATCCGCCCAGTATCGCCCACCCGGACTAAGCCCACTCATCTGTTCGGACGCATACCAGCGGAAGATCAGTAATCGACGGAGCGAAGTATGGATGTGCGACGGTTCGGGCAATATCAACTCGAGGCCATGCTAGGGGTCGGCGGTATGGGAGAGGTCTACCGCGCATACGACACACAACGTCACCGGTCGGTCGCAGTGAAGTTACTTCCCGATACGCTCAGCAACAATCGCGCCTACCAACGTCGATTTCGTCGCGAATCCTATCTGGCGGCCGGACTTCGGGAACCTCATGTCATACCTATCCACGACTTCGGCGAGATGGAGGGCCGACTGTACATCGACATGAGGCTGGTCGACGGTGAGAGCATCTACACGATCCTGGAAAAAGAAGGCCCAATCGCTCCGCCACGAGCGGTCCATCTCATCAGCCAGATCGCCGAAGCCTTGGACGCCGCCCATGCTGAAGGACTGGTGCACCGGGACATCAAACCGTCCAACATCCTCGTCACGGCGACTGATTTCGTCTATGTGGTAGATTTCGGCGTGGCTCACGCCATGGGTGCGACCTCGACCGCCCTGACCAGGTCGGGGGCGGCGGTCGGAACCCTTGACTACATGGCACCGGAGCGCTTCGAGAATCGTCAGATCGACGGCCGGGTGGACGTATACTCACTCACCTGCTTACTGCACGAATGCCTGACCGCATCCCATCCGTTCTCCGGTGGGGATCTGCCGTCACTGATGTACGCACACATATTCAGCCCACCACCGGAACCCAGCAGGATCAATCTGACTGTACCCAGATCGTTCGACACCGTCATCGGGAAGGGCATGGCCAAAGACCCGGCAGCGAGATTCGACACTTCCCGTCAACTGGCGGAGGCCGCCAGGGCCGCTCTGGCGACGGCCGCACCCCACTCACGTCCAGTCATCTCTGTCGTCAGCGGCGCCGAAGAAATCTTGAGCAGGCCGGACGGTCCAGTTCCTTCGGTGGTCCCTGGGGGCCAGACCGTCGCCCCTGGGGACCAGACCACTGTCAGTGCCGATCCACCACCACCGCCGTCCGATGTCGCCAGCCCGATCAGCGGTCGGCGCAGACCCAGGAAAGTGGCGCTCGCTAGTGCGGCCGCGACTGCCGTCGTGGTCGTCCTCGTCTTCATCTTCGTCCTCGATCAGCAAAGGAATCACCGCGCCCCAGCCGAAGGACCAACCGACGCGCCGTCCACTGCGCCTGCCCTTGCCGACGCTGCGCCGCATACAGCGGCCCTGACGCCGGTAGCCGCCAGCGCTGCGGTGCCCGTCGTCGCCGCCCGGATCCCCATAGGTCCAGGTGCGGCACCCGGCGCCGTTGCCGTGGCGCCAAACGGACGCTATGCCTACACCGCCAATCGAGATGCCAAGTCGCTGTCTGTTATCGACACGGCCCTGAACACCGTGACAGCCACCATTCCTGTCACAGCCGGTTCACCTCAGTTTGTGGCGTTCGCGCCGGATGGGCGCCACGCATACCTCAGTATCACTAACAGCAACGGAAGCAACGGCCTGGTGGGGGTGCTCGACACCGCATCCAACACGATCGTGACGACAGTACCTGTAGGGCGTTCCCCCTATGCCTTGACCGTCAGTGCGGACGGACGAGATGTTTACGTACCCGATCACGACTCGAACACCATTTCAGTGATCTCAACCGCCACCGACACAGTGGCGAAAATAATCCACGTCCGCCCGAACCCGCACTCAATCAAGTTTTCCGAAGACGGCCGCCTGGCATATATCGCCAACCATCAATCCGATATGGTATCCATTCTTGACACCACGAGCAACACGGTCACGGCAACAGTGCAGGTCGGACTCAGCCCGCACAGCATCGCGGTCGCACCCGACCAGTCGAAGGTCGCAGACGTCAATTATGACGGAAACGACGTCTCGGTTATCGCTACTCCCGCCGATGTCGTGACCGCAACCATCCCGGTCGGAGCCGACCCCCAGGACATCGCATTTGCCCCGGACGGACAGCACATTTATGTGGTCAACAACACCGACAGCACCCTTTCGGTGATCGACGCACGGAACGATCAAGTCACCACGACGATTCCTACCGGGACGGGCCCAACGGGCGTCGCGGTGCTGCCAGACGGACGACACGCCTATGTGACGAACCTCGACTCCGGGGATGTCACAGTGCTCAACACCGCAAGGTAGAGCACGGTCCGGGTTCACTGTTCCCACGCGGCCTGCTTTGGTCCTGAGCGTCCGCACATCGCTCACGTGGACGTCCGGATCCGCGTTGACCATCTACTTCCGGTGGTACTAGTACCAGGTCCTAATCGACACGTCCGCGGTCACGCCCGTCTCCCGGCGCATCTTGACGACCGAGGTAGGCGCTCGGTAGAGCAGGACGGTAGTGCCCAGGCGCATGACGTCCGCATCACGCAGCGTGTGCCGACTGTCCACACGTTCGCCATTCACGTAGGAACCGTTGCGTGAGCGTCCCTCATCCACTAGTTCCCAGCCGTCACCCGCGCGCTCCAGGTAAGCATGAACGCGGGACACCTCCTGATCCCACGCCAGACTGAGATCGTTAGAGGACCGCCGGCCGATGGTGAGCGGAGATTGAGCTGTATCCAGTTCCACGATGTGCTGCTCACCATCATCTTCATGGAACAAGACAAAGGGCCGGCTGCCTCGCTCCATATTACTGAGCTCCACCTGAGAAAGAATTGACCGCTCAAGCTCCCTCAGTTCCGGACCTGGATCAACTCCAAGGTCATCGAGCAGGGTCTTGCGCGTAGCCTGGAAGACCTCTAGGGACTCTGCCTGCCTCCCGGATCGATATAGCGCCGACATCAACAGCCCCCGAAAACGCTCCCGGTAAGGATTATTGGCGACCAAGCAGTTCAGCTCGCCAATAATCTGCTCTGCCCGGCCGAGTGCCAAATCCGCCTCCATGCGCGCTTCAATAGCCACTAGGCGATTTTCCTCCAGCTCGGCGAGCTCGCCTTCGGCGAACGGCTCATCCGCAAGGTCGGCTAACGCCAGCCCACGCCATAGTGCCAGTCCCCCGCGGAGGCAGCCGGCCGCCTCCTCATAGCGGTTCTCATCCAGCAAACGCCTGCCATCCCCCGTCGCAGCGAAGAACTGCAGCATGTCCAGCTGCTCGGGCGCGAGCTGGATACGGTACCCCGGTTCCTGCGTGATGAGCAGCCGTTGTTGATCTCCCGATCGATCAGGCTCCAGAACCCGCCGGAGATTCGAGACATAAACCTGCAATGTATTGAGAGGACGCCCCGGAACGTGCTCGCCCCATACTCCGGCAATGAGACGGTCGACAGGAACGGTGCGGTTCACGTTGAGTAACAGAATCGCCAAGACGCCTCGTTGCTTCCGACCACCCAATGGCAGGACACGATCCTCTGCCATCGCCTCGATCGGACCCAGTACTCGGAAATTGATCATTATCGGCCATCCCCGCTAGAAGCTCTACCTTCAGAGGTTCTCCTCTCTTCCCACCAACCGGGGCGCTAGCCCGACAAACACGACCCACCCAGCAGCGTAGGCCGTGGAACCCTCGTCTCATTAGTCCCACCGAGTGAGCGCCACAAGGCGCATTCGGCGCAGGCGTCACGATTCGACTACCATGAGTATGCTTCTTCCCACGCTTCGCTATCGTTCAGCACGGTTCGCGATGGTCGTGACCGCCCGATGAGACTGCGATCAGCCCGGGTATCTTCCGTATCAGTCACTGTGCTCGGGAACACAGGTCCGAGGGATACATCCCGATCGGGTGGTCACGTCACTGCAGCACCTGTGTCCTTCTATCAGGGACAGAGTCGCGCAGACGATGACGGCGAGCCCCACTGTCGTCTTCTTGGACCTGCCGGCCAGGACGCACCGTGACACGTGTCACCCGAACTGGTTTCGGATTTCCCGATCGGGTGCCCGGGAATACGCTCTGGTGAGGGTCGGAACTTTGGTCTCTTATGAGTGATCGCGGCACGTTCGGACTCAACTCCAGCGCCGTAAAGCCGATCTTAACTCAGGTCAAGAGTGTTCTGGGCTGCACTGAAGGTTGAGGGGTTTACTTCTTGCGTAATAGCCGAGAGGGCACCGCCCGCTTCCGCGTCGGCGTCAGTTCACTGTGCTTTACATACCTGCTAAGAAGGGGAAGGACGGCATGATCCATCGGATTTCCGTGGTGGTTGCTGCTGCTGCGGGCCTAGTACTCGTCCCGGCACTATCGCATGTCCACACGACGCCGACCGTCGGCGGAACAGTCGTGGGGCAGGGCGTCACGTCGCTCGACGCACCGACTGCGACGCTGGGCATACGCACAGTGAAACTGGTCGCCCAGACCACCGCTGATGGTGAGCACAGCAACAGTGAAGGATTGGGCGAGAAGGGATTCGACCCCTTGGGCTGGACCCAACCGGCCGATACGGGAGCACAGGTTCACCATCACATGACGTCGGGTGACGCCACCTGTCCCTCGGCGACGTTCACGGCGGAGATGCCGGCAACGGACCTGAGCATCAAGAGCAGGCATCCAGGCGCCACGACGTGTACGCGGAACGTCCCGGCCGCCACTGATGGGAACCAACCTGGCCGAACCGGTGAGGGTAACCAGACCTACCAGCTCAACGTGGCCAACCAGACCGACCAGCTCAACCAGGCCGGACCCGGTAACCAGGAGCGTCAGGACAACCAGGCCTACCAGTTGGAACAGGACGGTCAGGGTAACCAGACCTACCAGTTGAACCTGGCCAACCAGACCAACCAGCTCAACCAGGCCGGACCCGACGGCAACCAAGCCAACCAGCTCAACCAGGCCGGACCCGACGGCAACCAAGCCAACCAGCTCAACCAGGCCGGACCCGACGGCAACCAAGCCAACCTGACAAACCTGCTGAACATGGTCAGCCAGGACGGTCCCGGCTCACCTGACCAAGCAGACCAGCCAAGCTGACCCAGGCCTCACCAAGGTCAGACCGGCGGGCTCGGGCCTGTGCTCAGCCCCTTGTTCTCACCGTCATCATGGGGCAGGGCACACGATGATCGTCAAGCCGGGGTACTCCCGGGCTGAGGGTGAGGAGGGACCGCGTCAGGGTCCCTCCTCACCCTCGGCCCAGCCTGGCCAGCAACGTCCCACGGAGCCTGAGTCCCGTAACGCTTGATGTCCTCTCGGCAACCGGTCTTTCGTGCTTTGTCCCGAAAGCAGCCACGACGCTCTTCCCAACGGCCGCCGGTCCGCGCGCACTGCCCGGCGAAGCCCATCGTGGTGGTTCGCCTGTGTACCGGGTCGGCCCCCGGTAACTCTCCGTGAGCTCATACGCTTTGTGAACCTCTGCCCACCTGAGGCCGCGAACCGGTTCGATGACGGGGCATAGCCGCCGGTCCGCTCCTCCCGCTGGGGTGATCCCGGCCGCGCGTCCCTCCAGGTGAACAGGTGGCAGACCAACGACCTAACCGGGATGGTACTCAAAACTACGGGCTTGCGGTTTACCTCGCCCCGCATTGGACTTACTCTGGGTTAGATGCGCCGCCTGGGGTCACCCGTTCAGACTATGGCGAAGTCATCTGTTCGGACGTATCCCGACGGAAGATCAGAGTCGATGGAGTGAAGATGGGTGGGCGACAGTTCGGGCAGTATCGGCTTGAGACGCTGATAGGCGTCGGCGGTATGGGAGAAGTCTTCCGTGCATTCGATACGCAACGTTACCGATCAGTTGCGGTAAAGCTGCTCTTGGACCGGTTCTGCAACGATGGCGCATACCAACGACGCTTTCGCCACGAATCTTACGTCGCTGCTGGGCTCCGAGAGCCGCATATAATACCGATCCACGACTTCGGCGAGATGGAAGGCCGACTGTTCATCGACATGAGGTTGGTCGACGGTGAGAGCATCTACGCTGCCCTGAACAGACATGGCCCAATCGCTCCGACACGAGCAGTCCACCTCATCAGGCAGGTCGCCGAAGCCTTGGATGCAGCACACGCCGACGGATTGGTGCACCGCGATATCAAACCATCCAACGTCCTGGTGACAGCGAGCGATTTCGTCTATGTGGTAGATTTTGGAGTCGCACACGCCATGGGCGCCACCTCGACCGCACTGACCAGGTCGGGCGCGACGGTCGGAACTCTTGACTACATGGCACCCGAGCGCTTCCAGAATCGTCGCATCGACGGCCGCGTGGACGTATACTCACTCTCCTGCTTGTTGTACGAGTGTCTCACCGGGTCTCATCCGTTCCCGGGATATGACCTGCCAGCTATGATGTACGCACACGTATTCAGTCCACCTCCACAGCCCAGCAAGATTAACCCAAACGTGCCCATGGAGTTCGACGCAGTTATTACGAAGGGTATGGCGAAAGACCCAGATGCGCGGTTCAGCACTGCCGTCGAGCTGGCCGACGCCGCCAGAGCCGCGCTTTCCGGGTCGCCCTCGACCGTAAGTCCACGCCACCGTTTCGTCGCCGGCACCGAGGAGATGTCCAGCTCACCAGCTGGCCCATCCCGGTCCCCGTTCCATCCATCAGCGGACCGACAACAAACCGGAGCAGCACCGGAAACAATTCTCTGGAATTTTCCGGAAGACTACTCAGGCCACGAGTCAAGCGCCCAGCACGCAACGCCGACCGACGCGCCGACCCGGACCAACCCCGTTCATGTGGCAGACGCTCGTCCACAACCACCATCGGGTGCTGTCAATCCGACCAACGGCGCCAATCCGACCAGGGGCCAGTGAGGACGAAGAAACAATCGTCGCCACTGGCCTCCGGCCCGAATGCAGATCAGCCGGCGCGGAAGTAGGCGCTGCCGTCGATGGTGCCTTGGTTGCACACCGAGCCACTGGGCCAGTCGACGGTCAGCGACGTGGTCTCATCCGGCGGCGTGATGAGCGCCCGGACCGGCCGGACCTGGCAGGGCCCGGTCTGGTTGTCCCCGGGATGCGGTACCTGGCTGTAGTGCAGTTGCTTGTCCGCGGCCTGGCCAGGGGCCAATACCACCAGCGAGGGACCGGGAGACAGATCCCGCAACAGATGTGTCGGTGGCACGCCGGGTTTGGCGGGGTCGGGCCCGACCAGTTCGAGGCCGCCGTACCCGTAGATGGCGCAGGTACCCAGTGACGTATTGGTCAGGCGCACCTTCATGTAGATGTTGCCCGCCGCTCCTTCGATCTGGGTGAAGATCGCGGCCAGGTCCTGAGTGTGGCATCGAGGTGGTGCCTGCGCAGCAGTGTCGGCCTGAGCGGCTGAGGCCGGTTGGACACTCGCCACGCCCAAGCCGATGGCGGCGACCGAGGCCGTCAGCGCGACGGTGGTCACTGTCTTCGTGAAACGTGCCATGATTCCCCTTCCCGATTGTGGTGCTCTGATGGCCGGTGCGATGGACACCACGCGACCATCGGGAGTGCGTTCGCTCCGTGACAGGTGCGACACTCTTAGTGAGAGTTCAGTCAGGATTTTGATACAGGTCAGGGCACGAATGACCAGATCACTCGGTCCGTCACCGCCGCGCAGGCGGTTCCACACCACGTCGGATGTGAGCCCACTCGGATCGCTCGCAACAAACCGCCCAGAAAGGATGCTCCGGAATGTCCGATCTGGAAGGGGCGCCTTCGACACGGTGAACTGGCTCGTGCGCGCGGATGGCTGACCCGGGCACAGCGGCTGCTGGAACGCGAGGAACAGGACTGTGTCGAGCGGGAGTGCCTGCTTATCTTCGCCCGGCACGCGCAGGGCCGTGCACAGAGCAAGAAGGGGAAGGTCGAAGGGGGCGGGCGTGGCTGGACGAGGCGATGGTGGCAGTGGTGTGAGCAGCAACCGGACCTGGTCACCTTTGCCGGACAGTGCCTCGTGCATCGCGCCGAGATCATGCAGATGGAGGGCGCCTGGCGGGAGGCGATCGACGAGGCGCAGCGAGCGTGCGGGTTCGAGCCACAACCAGGTCTCGCCTTGCTCCGGGGAGCTCCGCCCGGCTGACCCCACGAGGGCTGCAGGTGCTGCGCCTGGTCGCGACTGGAAGTCGAACAACAAGGCGTCTCCGCAGAGTCGTGTTCCACCGAGTCCTGACTGTGCGCACGCCGCTGGGCCGCAAGGCGCGGCCGAAAGTCCTCTCCCATGGCGGACCGCTCATCCGAGTGAAATCCGCGGACATCGCCACCGCCGGGATCGAAAGAGTGTCCAGGGTCGTGGGTATCCGGGACGGACTGCCGGTGCTGGCCGACCAACGAGTCCTGGACGTCACGAACGTCGTCTGGTGCACGGAATCCGATCCGGACTTCTCCTGGATTGAGCTCCTCGGCTTCGAGTAGGAAGAGGAGATGCGCCAGCGCGAAGTCGTTCCGACCCAGCCCGGGCTGTACTTTGTCGGCCTGACCTTCCTCTACGCATTGTCTTCGTCGATGGTGCATGGTGTCGGGTGCGACGCCGACTACATCGCCAAACTGATCACCGCCCGGCAAGCCGACAACCAGCCCGGTCGAACCTACTCAGCGAACCGCGAAACGCATTAATTAGCCTTACCGCTCACCTCCTGCCCGGCCACCACCTCTGACTATGCACCTGCACCGGCCGGATCCCGCCCGACCGCATCCCGGATTCTGATCAACCGCCGCGCTGGCGGCGTCCGCAGTACGGGCTGCACAGCGCATTTCAGCATCTCTTCAGTCCCACCGTTCAAATTTACGGGGTGTTCCTCAGCAATCGTGGCGAGGTCTGCGACCACAACTCCATCGAGCCGCTCCACCAGGGCACGGTGGTTCGGCGCCACGTGCTCCGTCTGGCGGAGCGGGAAGGCCAGCAGGCATAGCTCCTACCAGGGATGGCGGAAGATGATCGATTTCCGTGTACTGGGCCCGATCGAGGCGACGATGAGGGGCCGGGTACTACCGCTGGGTGGCCGTAAACAACGTATCATCTTAGCGATCTTACTGCTCAACGCGAATCACGTAGTTCCTGTTGATCGCCTTATTTCCGAGGTGTGGGGCGAGGATACTCCAGGGCATCCCATCAACACTCTCCAGGTTTACATCTCGAACCTCCGCCGTGTGCTATCTGATCACTCAGAAGGCGAGCAACAGCTACTCGTCACACAGGAACCAGGGTATCGAATCCAGATCACGTCTCAGCAACTCGACATGCTGCAATTCTTGACTGCAACAGACGAAGGAAGACGTTTGCTGGACGAAGGCCGCTACGAAGAGGCGGCCAACCGCCTCCGCGAGGCGCTGGCATTATGGCGAGGGCCGGCGTTAGCCGACCTTGTCGATGAGCCATTCGCGCAGAGTGAGATCACGACTCTAGAAGAAAAACACCTGGAAGTCATTGAAACGCGAGTGTACGCGGATCTGACACTCGGTCGAACAGAAGAAATCGTTGGAGAATTGGATCGACTGGTCATCGACCATCCCTACCGGGAGCGTTTTCGGGGACTGTTGATGTTAGCGCTATACCGGTGCGGGAGGCAGGCAGAAGCGTTGCAGGTCTATCAGTCCACTCGTACAAAGCTACTGAACGATCTGGGCGTCCACCCTGGCCCGGAACTGCGGGAAGTTGAACGGGCCATTCTCGCTCAGGTAGAGCTATCCAGTATGGAGCGACGCGCGCGGCCCTTTGTCTTGTTCCATAGTGGTGACGGTGATCAGCACATCGTTGACCTGGATGCCGCTCGATCTCCGCTCACGATCGGCCGGAGATCTTCTAACAAGATCAGCCTGTTTTGGGATCAGGACGTTTCGCGCGTTCACGCTTACCTGGAGCGTTCGGGCGATGGCTGGGAACTGGTCGACGAAGGACGGTCACGCAACGGTTCATACGTGAATGGCGAACGTGTAGATGGCCGACGGAAGCTTCGGGACGCCGATGTCATGCGCCTCGGTACAACTGTCCTCCTGTACCGTGCCCCTACCTCGGCCGTCAAGATGCTTCGCCGCGAGACCGGCGTGACAGCGAACGTTTCGATCCGGACCGCCAGTCAGCTTGGGAAAGATGACCTCGCAGTGCTGCGATCGCTCGCCCGTGCCGTGGAACAATCACACGGAAAGGCCGATCTGCGTGCGGAGCGGCGAGCGGCCGATGCACTCAATCGGGGACCGGAGGATATCGAAGCGGCCCTGTATCTGCTCTACAGGCGATTTGGCGTGGCCCACCTCGCAGAGGATGAACGGCGGATTCGCCTTCTTGAACGCGCCCGCTCTATCGGAGCACTGCCTCGGGACGTAGGTTAATGGGATCACTGTAACTATCACCAATGCTGGCGAGGCCGTGAGTCCGGTCGTGGCATCGGCGTAGCAGGTAGCGGATGCCCAGTCGCGCTCGCCGCCGCTCGTGACCGTTCTACCAGGCCACACCCAACTGGCTGCCGTCAACGCTTTCCACCAACTCATTCGGACCCGCCATTTGGGCTCGGCACTGTTGCCGACCTCGAGAGTCTCAAAGAACGTGATGGAAACTCCCCATCTGATGCGGGTCCGAGCACAGTCGTGTTGAGGAGGGACCTGGGCAGGGCCCTCCTCAACCTCAACTCAGATTTCCTCAGAACAGGACGACTGGTCTCCTCTGGTTGAGCTGGTTTCCGGCACTCTGGTTGGCCTGATTGAGCTGGTTGCCGGCACCGCCACCCTGGTTGGCCTGGTTGGCCTGGTTCCCGGGCCCACCACCCTGGTTGAGCTGGTTGCCGGCACCGCCACCCTGGTTGGCCTGGTTGCCGGCACCGCCACCCTGGTTGGCCTGGTTGCCGGCACCGGCGCCCTGGTTGGCCTGGTTGCCGGCACCGGCGCCCTGGTTGGCCTGGTTGCCGGCACCGGCGCCCTGGTTGGCCTGGTTACCGCCACCGCCACCCTGGTTGGCCTGGTTACCGCCACCGCCACCCTGGTTGGCCTGGTTACCGCCACCGCCACCACCCTGGTTGGCCTGATTGCCACCGCCACCCTGGTTGGCCTGATTCCCCCTGCCACCCTGGTTGAGCTGGTTCCCGGCACCGCCACCCTGGTTGGCCTGGTTACCGCCACCGCCACCACCCTGGTTGGCCTGGTTACCGCCACCGCCACCCTGGTTGGCCTGGTTACCGCCACCGCCACCACCCTGG